>DHMO01000010.1 GCA_002405835.1 Lentisphaeria bacterium UBA4640
GCCGTCGATTTCGACGAATTCCGGAGCGGTGACGTCGAACGGAAGTTCGAATTCCGTTTCGTCGGTGCTGGAAGTGTCGACATCGAGGAGCTTGTTCAGCTTCACGCGGCAGCCGTAGGCCTTGATGACGATGTAATCGTCGCCCGCCTTCGCATACGCGGTGATGTCGAACGGCTCGAGATCCTGGAAGGATCCCGCGGCGCGTGCGGCTTCGGTGAATTTGCCGAGTCCGTCGCGGTCAAGCGTGATGGTTCCTGTCGCTTCGACGTCGCCGACGAGAAACCCGTTCGGCCGCCCGTCGCGCTTCGCGAAAGTGCTGTTGTCGGTAATGTCAAGACTGAACTTCTTCGCATTGATCCGGAAATCTCCGAGATTGAAATCGAAGGACAGTCCGTTGAATCGTTTGTTGCTCATAGCGTCTCCTTCCCGCGCTTCGCGCGGTGTTCAAGGTTCAACGTTCAAGGTTCAAAGCAAAATGCTTCAACTTTGAACCTTCAACTTTCAACTTCCGCGCTGTCGCGCGGTGTTCATTCTCCGGACAGGTCAAGTCCGATGTAAACGGTGATTTTCTTCGGGCAGTTGTACGGACGGACGGTCAGGCCGATGCTGACTTCCGTCCGGCTGGTCCAGGTGATCGTGACGTCGTTCGCTTCGGGCGGGCGGATCATCGCGGGAAGCTCAATGCTTCCGAGCGTAATCGTGCGCGAGGCCTCGCGGAGCGGACGGCTGAAATACGTCTTGTTCGCCTCGATGCTGGATGGTGTGTTGTTCAGCATCCGGTTCGCAATCCGGGCGATCGCAAGGATGCGGACGCGGCGGGCGCAGTAATCGACCACGCGCAGATTCTCGTAAACCTGGTAGTCCGATCCTTCGGCCGCGAGCGTGGTCATGTCCGCCCAGTAGATCCCGTCGTAACCGGGGTACCACTGCGGAACGCAGAACCGCTTTTCCGCGAGCGTCTGAATCGTCGCCATGATGAGCGGATCGCCGTTTTTGTCAACGGGATCGCCGCCGAGTCCGATCAGGGCGCCGGTTGCGACGCGCATCGGGGAATCCGCGATGCTGACCGCGGGATCGCAGAGGCGTCCGCAGACACAGCCGAGGTCGTTGCCGTGCAGGAGCGGAACGATCATCACACGCTCCGCGGCGACGCCGTCGTTGAGCGCGGAAATGCGCGTGGTGTAGGTTCCCCAGGTCTCCGTTGACTTGTCGACTCCGGTGCAGCAGCCGATGACGGTGATGAACTTTGCGAACCGCGCGAGCACTTCGGCCGCAGCGGCATATGCAGCCTGAACGTCGGTCTTGTTCTCGAACGGCGTGCAGAGCACAACCGCTTCGATGTTGAGGTCGGAGGGCTTGTCGAGCGCGGCGTAAAGCAGCTCTTTCCAGTCGCCGCCCTCGGGGATGCCGAGCGCGTAGCAGACGAAGTTTTCCGAACGCGCATTCTGACGTGCGGCGGTGATCTGCGTTTTGAGTTCCGATTCGCCCGGCCCGAGCGCCTTGTCAAGGTCCGTTGCGCCCCCGATCGGGATGATGGTTCCGGCGAGATCCGGATCACCGATTCCGCCGAGATAGAGGTACAGCCGTTCGGCCGTCTTGAAGTCGCCCTGGCTGCCGTCCACTTTTACGATGGTAACACTTCCGATGCCCATACGTTTTCTCCTTAGGTTAAAAGGTTTGCATGATTTTTTGCTTTGAACTTGCCGTAAATTCCCGCGAGCAGCTCTTTTCCCCAGAGCCGTTTGCGTTCGTCCGAAACGCCGAGGAACGGACGCGCGGGGACCGTGATTTCCCACGAGCCTTTTGTCTTCGAGAGAATCCGGAAAGCGTCGCCCTGTTTCAGGTGTTCTTTGCACCATTCCGCGCTCTGCGGAAAACCGTTTGAACTCAACGCAACGGCCTGTGCTTCCGTACACGGCTGCCAGAATTCGCGGAAATGCGGATCGCGCGACTCGACCGGAAACGCGTTTTCCGCTTTGATGCGTTCGAACGCCTCGCTTGCGCCGGTCTGGTGTTTGTAGCCGACATACCCTGCGTTGCGGAAGAAGAAAACGGTCGCCCGGTCTTCATCCGCCTTAACGCCGAGCCATTTGCTTCTGACGATGTCATGGAGCATCTCCGCGTGCGTTTTCTTTGATGTGATACGTCCGTCCTTGTGATAAACCTTGCGCGTTTTCGGCGGTTCCCGCTTGCGCGGTTCCATCGCCGAGCCGTCAACGGTCTTCTGTTCGCGGACGTTCTTCCGCGCCTGCGCGATCGTCATGCGGCCCATGCGGGCGAGCAGACGACGGCGCAGATTCGGAGGCAGACGCAGCAGAGCGAGACCGTCCGCGATTTCGCGGAGGTTTTCTGGGACGAATGTTTGAATGACGTCAGACATCGGTCCACGCTCCCCGGACTTCGCCGCGTTCGGCAACCCAGAGGTCGTATTCGACCGGTTCGAAGTCTTCGCCGTCCCAGCGGATCCGGCCGCCTTCGACAGGCGTGATGTAAACGGGGTCGACGAAATCGCAGGTGATGACCAGATCGACCAGCCCGGAGGCGTCGAGGGAGATCAGATCGACCTCCGGATCGGCAAGTTTGTACTTGTCGCGCGTGTCATCGTTGTCATCGAGCCACGCCCGGGCGTGCATGAGCAGCACGATCGCATCGGTCTGCCGCACACGCTCGATGAGCAGCACGCCCCGGTAGCGCAGATCGGCGAGATGCCATCCCTCGGAGGTGAGGTTATGTCCGCCCTGCGCAAGAGTCATCGACGCTGTTTCGGCGTTGTGATTTTCGGGCGCGACTCCAAGCTCCATCGCTTTTGATTTGAGGTGATCCGCGAACTCGCGGAACCGGGAACGAATCATTTAGATGTCTCCTACGTAAATGCGGGCTTCCCCGCGGATCTGGGCAATCGCGTCGGCGGCGAACTCGCGGTATTTCTCCTCGGTCTCGCTTCCGGTTTTCGCGGCGTTCTCCGCTGCGGCGCGGCGGTCGGCCGTGAGAGTCTCGCGGAGGATTTCCGCTTTCGCCTCGCAGTAAACCGCACGCTCCCAGAGGATGACGAGTTCGGAAACATTGTCAACCGTTTCGCACGGAACATCAGCAAGCGTCGCGGCAGTCTGATTCGCGCGCCAGTCGTCAAGCTGACGTCCGACAGCGATCACGGCCTGACGCAGATGCGCCAGAACCGTTTCCGGCGGGAGCTCGGACGGCGGGCGGTACAGCTCGAAAAATTTTCTGCTGCCGACCGGCGGATAAAACGTTCCGCGGCGGATCATCTCATCCGGGATTGTCCTTGTGTTGTCCAGCCATCCGGACATAAAAACTCCTTCGCGCTCTGCGCGGGTTCAAAGTTCAAGGTTCAAGGTTCAAAGCAAGACGCCTGAGCCTTCCGTTTTAAAAGTGCGGGGGAGAAAACGGTCCTTGCTCCGATGGCGGACAGGAGTCCGCGCGGATGCCGTTTTCCCCGCCCGCGGGGGTGGCAAAAGGTTCAAAGTTCAACGGTCAAAATTCAACGTTGAGCTTTCAGCTTTTTCTCCAGTTCCGCGCGTTTGGTTTTGACCTTGGCGCGACCGGGCGCGATGCGCTCCGCGAGTTTGCAGAGCTCCAGGGCGCGGACGGGATTGTTCCGTTCCGCTTCCCGGATCGCAACCCGGATGTACTTCAGTTTGATTTCCTCGTGAATCGCCCACCCGGGCGCGTCGTCCGGAGGGATGACCGCCTCGAAAATCTCGCTGAAATAGGGTTCGATCGGCTGACCGTTCCGGGTGTTGACCCAGTCGAGCAGCAGATCCGCGACTCCGGTGCGGATGTCGCGCTTGAACCGCGCGGGCATCGGCTGATTCTGCGCAACGGCGACACGCGCAAGACGCATGGCTCCGTCGATTTCGCCGACGTCGAACAGCCAGATCATGGTCTGCGTGAGAATCACGTTTTTGTACTTGGCTCCGCTCTTGAGATAGGTCTCGACGACCGGAAGCCACGTCCTGATCAGCCCGCGCTTGCGTTCGGTCCGTGCGGAGCCCTGCGGAAGCGCGGAAAGCTGTCTGCAGTCCGCATCGAGTGCGGTCAGCATCAGCGCGAACTGATCGGCGTCCGCGGCCGTCGCGGATGCGGTTTCGGCGCGCGCGGATTCAACGGCCTCGCGCGCCTGACGTTCCCGGACGACCCGGCTGTGATAATCCCACGCTCTCATGATCAACCGTTCTGTTCCTGATCGGGATCCGGATCGGTCGGATTTTCAGTCGGTTCATCCGCGGCTGTGCTCTCGGAAACAAATTCGATGTCCGCGTGGTTGACCGCGGCGCAGGCGTCGAGGTCGCCGATGCGGAAACATTCGTTCTGCGACTGGAAGTGCTCGATCTGATCCTTGCGCGGATTGTCGAGCATCTGGCGGCGCAGGGAACTGTCCTGGATGTAATGCTGGAGGTTCGAGGGATCGACCACCATCACGCCTGTATCCGGGAAACATGCGGGCGTTGTCGCCGGGATGCCGCCGTAGGTTTTCGTGAGCACGGAGAACAGCGTTTTCTCCGACGGCCGCTGTCCGTACATCTCGTAAATTTTTCCGGATTCCCACGCAACGATTTTGCGGCCGACGAGGGCGACTTCGTTTCCGGTGCGGTGTTCCTCCGGGATGAGGGAGAGCAGTTCGAAAACGAGCTGATCGAGGTTGTTCCAGTCGCCGCCCTTGCCGAGTTTGAGTTTGGAGCCGGAAGCCGCCTTGATGAAATTTTCGGGCTTGTTGGTTTTGAGATCGTGAAACCAGCCGGTGTTGACGTCCTGGCCGAGCGGATTCGTCGCGGCGTTCGTATCCTTTGCGGCGGATTCGCCGTACCAGCCGATCATGAGCTGATCAAGTCCCATGCGGCGGTAGATCATGTTCAGGATGCGCTGTTCGTAATCGGAGAAACGGCGCCAGGCGTCGATGTCGGAGTACTTGAGCGCGCAGTCGTAGTTGGTCTGAACGACCTCGTAGGTGCGCTCGGTTTTGTCGCCGATGACCGCGGGGATGCGTTCCTTGCTTCCGGAGGAGGTGTCGGTCCGGCTCGCAATCATGCCGGGTGCGTTGAGCGTGACGATGCGTCCCTTCATGTCCGTCACCGGAATGACGGAGACGCGGGAAAGGAAGCCGACAGACTGCTGAACGGCGTTGATCAGACCGACCGCCTGGGGGATCTGGACGTCGAACATGGTTTCGGTGGAAGCGACGCCGTAGGTCTGGGCGAGGCGTGCGCACATTTTCTGAAAACGGTCTCTGGAATAAAAATTCATGGTGAGTCTCCTCAAATCAGGGGTTCATCGGAGGTGTCGCCGGTTCCGGGCTGGGCGCCGCGGGCGGGAACGGGTGTGAGCGCTTCTTCCATCTGCGCGGAGAGCTTTTCAAGTCCGGCTGCGATGGCTTCGAGCTTTGCGGAAAAATCTGCGGAGACATCCGTTTTCCGGACCTCCTGCGCTTCCGGTTTTGTGTTCATGGCTGTGACGGTTTCCTTGAGCGCGGCGACTGCTTCGGTCAGCGGCTTCAGGGCTTCGGAGAATTCCTCTTTTGTCATCTCTGACTCCTTGTTTTTGGTGAAAAAATCTTTGAGTGCGTTTTTGACGGTTTCCGCGACGGAGGGATTTTCCTGCATCAGCGGGATGTTTTCGATGGTTTCGGGCGCGCCGCGGAAGACGTCTTGGCGGGAGAACCGCGCCTCGGTGGTTCCGACGCTCGCGGGGAAGTCGGTGGTGGCGAGTCCGGTCAGATAGGTTCTGCCGGAACCGCAGAAGTTGTGAACGAGTTCAACGGAAAAACAGAGCCGGTGGTCTTCGGCGTTCTGCTGCAGGTAGTATTTGTTCGGACGGATCCGCGCCTGAAGGACGGTGCGCTCCTTTTTGTCTTTTCCGAGCCGCACGTCCCAGACGGAGCCGAGGTTTCCGGTCCAGTGTTCCACGTTGAGAAACGCGACATATTCGTTGCGGTCGTAAGTTTCCGCCGCATCACGGAGCCACTCCTCCTTGATGGAGCGTCCGTCCACGGTCGGGCCCGCGGTCGCGATGGTCAGCCAGTCAGTCAATACAGGGTTCATAATCTCTCCTTTTCAGATATTATAAGTCTGATTTGGAGAGACGAAACCTCCGGTCCTTGTGATTTTTTGTGATATGCGCAAAATCACAAGAAATCACAAGGTTTCTGCGCGCAAGGCAAAAAAATCCCGGAGCTTCGTCCGGGATTGAAAGAGAAATTGCGAAGATTTTGCTGCTATATTATCGGCTTCGTATCTTTGCACCGGTGATAATGGTTGAAACGATCAAAACGACTCCACCTGTTCCAATAAAACCAGAAGCAACCGGGTGACCAAATTTTGCGCACAAAACTGCGGCAGTCATAATAATGAGAACGATAAATACAGCAGTTGCCATTCCAATGACCACACACCTGGAATTTATTTTCAACTCCTCATCCGCCCGATTGCTGGTTGCCGATTCCATTGCAAAACGATGAGCTTGTTCCGCCTTTGCCATTTCAAATATTTTTTGAGGCAAATCAGGAAAAATATCTGCATACTTCCGCATTTCATCCGCACTCGGCAACGGTCCGGAGTAAATGCTCTGCGTTCGAATGTGGTGTTGGACAGAACTCGGCTCTTTCCCGGAGGAAAGAGTTTGAGTTGCAGTGGAATCATTTTTCATTTACAGACTCCAGTACGGAATAAAAATCCTGACTGATTTTGTTCCAGTCCGACGCCAGATTTTCCCGATCGGATTTCCTTTCGGAATTTTTTGCAGCGGAGCTGTGCAGCATCCGCAAACCGATCAGCCCCGAAAAATCAAAGGCCATCAAAAAACCTAAAAAGAAGGCTTCCGAATGAAGCAATATTTTTTTCAATTTTTCCGGCATGAGCCACCCCCTTCCGGTTTAAGTTATGGAGATACTATACACGGGAATTCCGTTTTTTCAAGACCCGCGGTCTGTCAACCCGGTATTCAATAGTGGTATCGAAGCTGGTAGATTGTCAATACATTGTTTTCCTCATCAACGGAATATACCATCCGATCCGTCAGATTGATTCGTCTTGACCAGCATCCGGACAACTGGTGGCGCAACCGTTCCGGTTTGCCAAGACCGGTTGCCGGATGTTCCATTGTGTCAAGAATCAGCTTTTCAATTTTGGCAAGAGTCTTCTGCGAATTTGCACGCCAAAACTCAATGTCCGCTTTTGCCTGCTCCGAAAAGGAAATTGTGTAAGGCACCGTTTTTATCGCTTTCTTCCACCGCGATATTCGTTACTTTTCCGGCATTGACCGCCGCGACGGAGTTGCGCAGCCAGGCCGCATTGTTCGGATTCCTCAAAAGATAATCCGTCTCAATCAGGGACGAATAATCTTCCAGAGAAACCACAACGACGGAACGTTTGCTTCCCTTTGTGACGATTACCGGCTCGCTGTTGAGGCAGACCTCATCAATCGTTTTCGCCAGTTCCCGCCGCATTGTTGTACAGTTGAGAGTTCTCATTATTCTTTCCTTTTGTTTGGCTGCTTTTACAATAACACAAAAAAAGAAAAAATCAAGTACATTTTCATGTACATTTTTAATCATGTGTTTCCTGCGCGCAAGGCAAAAAAAATCCCGGACACTCGTCCGGGATTTGAAATGCTGAACAGTTATTTTTCAGATTCCGATTCTATATGTTTTCCCTTTTTGAATTTGCCGAGGAATGCAACTGCCAGAGTGCCAATCGCTGCAGTCGCAATGATCCCGCCCGTCCATTGAGCTCCATGAATTGCAGCATACCCGCCGCCCAAAACACCGGCAAGCCCTATGATACATCCGAAAAGCTGCCCGATGCAACGCTCGAAAAAGATCATGAAATTGCACCGGCGAATTTCTTTCCGCCTAAAATCGGCTTCTTTCTCCATCTGTGAAAGGATCCACGGAATTGCGTCGGGATAAATATTCTTTAATTCCTGAAAATCCTGAACAGGCAAATGGGGAGCATCAGATTCTTCTTCATGGAATGCTGCGACGAAACTATTTCCCTGTTTTTGAATGACGGCACGATGATCTTTTGCCATGGCGAAACTCCTTTGCACTTTTCACAACATCCCGGCAAACGACTGAGACATCGCGTTTAAGAGCTTTGCGATCCTGAGCAAAGCCTCCGCCTAAACTGTACGCTGGGGCATTTCCGGGCATTTCTACAAATACCGAGCCGATTCCCCACAAAAAATTTTTAATGATTTCCGGCATGAGCCACCCCCTTCCGGTTTAAGTTATGGAGATACTATACACGGGAATTCCATTTTTTCAAGACCCGCGGACTGTCAACCGCGGAATCTTATTTTTTCATTCGATTGTTTTTCTGAAACATCGGAGCAATAATTTTAGAAACAATCGTCATGAGAATACCTCCGGCGGGGAATGAACCCCAAAAATAACCGATGCCGTCTTTGCCGATTGAGAAAAAATACACCGAGAGACCGAGCATGCAGAAAAGTAAAAGACCGACAGCAAGCATGGAACCGGCAGCGGTCCATATCTGAAAATTCTGCAATTCGTGATTCTGTTTTTGAGAGTCCAGCAACACGGTTGTTTCGGCATCCGTTTTCCGGATGATTGCGGAATGCATCTCTTTAGAGGAAGCGGTTTCAGAATCAAGAGACCGAACAATAGCTTCCTGCATTTTCTCCGGACAGGCAGAAAAAACGGAGGAAGTTTTTGCCTGGAAGCCGAATGCAACCAACCGGCTGTGCTTTTCCTGAGGCAGATCCGTCAGCATTTCATTTATTTTTTTTTGCAGAAGGTTCCGAGCCTCGGGAGGGATTGTTTCCCAAAACTCAGGTGGCAGCGGAATATCCGATGGAGTGTCCATTTTCCCCGCTCCGCAGGGATTTCCTTGCATCGGCTGCGACATTGCGTGCAATTTGTTCGATGATTTTTTCCTGTTCAGCTTCCGGGAGGTCATGGTAACACCTGTTGAACGCCGCAATTAGATGATTCTGCACTCTGACTGTTGGCGGCACGACAGAAAGAAGCTCAAGTATATCCGCTTTGGCCCGTAAGCTGTGCAGCATTAAACGTTGTCTGTTCAATTGCCGGGCTCTCTGCGACCGCAATTCGGCAATGACAGAACTGACCGGATTAAACGGTTCTATCAATCCGGCAAACAGCATTTTCAATTTTTCCGGCATGAGCCACCCCCTTCCGGTTTAAGTTATGGAGATACTATACACGGGAATTCCATTTTTTCAAGACCCGCGGACTGTCAACCGCGGAATCATGTGTTTTTTTGTGATTTCGGCGAAATCACAAGAAAGCACAAGGGAAGCGGCTTGACGCCGCGGCAGTCAGAATGCAAGGTACCTGCATGAGCTACACCGATGAACAGAAAAAACAGGCGCGGGCGATGTACTGGCAGGGAACTCCTGTCGCGGAAATCGCCGGGACGCTCGCGATCGAGAAGCGGACCCTCTACAACTGGGCGGCACAGGAAGACTGGAGCTGTCTGAAAAGCGAGGACCCGCAGGCGGTCGTCTACGCACGGCTCACACGTCTCATGCAGATCGAGCAGAAGAGCGACAGTCAGCTCAAGGAGCTCGACCGCATTCTTGCGCACATTGAGACCATGACGCGTCTGCGCATGAAAAGCACGGCATCCGCTGCCGACGATGAGACGGGCGGCGAGAAGCGCGGGAAAAAGAAAAAAGCGAAAAACGATTTTTCCGGCATCGACGAAACCGAGCTCATGGAAAAATTCAAGAAAGGGCTGTTCGGCTATCAGCTCGACCTCTGGGAACATCGGCACGAACGCAACAGGAACATTCTCAAAAGCCGCCAGATCGGGCTCACATTCTATTTTGCGCGCGAAGCGTTTGCGGATGCGCTGCTCACGGGGAAAAACAAAATCTTCCTTTCCGCGTCCAGGGCGCAGGCGGATGTGTTCCGCGAATACATCAAAGGTTTTGCGCGCGAATGGTTTGATTCAGAGCTGCTCGGCAAAGACAAGATGGAACTTGCCACACCGCAGGGAATTGCCACACTCTATTTTCTCTCGACCAACTCCAGCACAGCGCAGAGCTATCACGGCGACGTCTACATTGACGAGTATTTCTGGATACCGAAGTTCGACACGCTCAAAAAAGTCGCATCGGCCATGGCCTCGCAGAAGCGATGGACGCGCACCTATTTCTCCACGCCAAGTGCAAAGAGTCATCAGGCGTATCCGTTCTGGAGCGGAGACGAATACAACGAGCGCAACAAACGTGCGAACAGACCTGAGGTTATCTTCCCCGACCGGGCCCAGCTCCGCAAGGGCGGCACACGGTGCGCGGACGGACAATGGCGCAGACTGATCACCCTCGATGACGCAGAGCGCGAAGGATGCAATCTCTTCAACCGTGAACAACTCAAACTGGAATATTCCGAAGACGAATACAGACAGCTTTTCGACTGCTATTTCGTCGATGATGCGCAAAGCTGTTTCCGTTTTGCCGATCTGCAGAAATGCCTTGTCGACACCTCCGACTGGAATTTTTTCAGACCGGAGAGCGAGCATCCCTACGCCGGGCCGGTCTGGATCGGATACGACCCGTCGCGCAGCCGGGACGGAGCGTGCATCGCCGTTGTCGCCCCGCCGCAGAGCGTGCGCGGGAAGTTCCGGGTACTTGAGAAAATCACGCTCAAGAATGCCGCCTGGGAGTATCAGGCGGGGACGATCCGCGATCTTTGCGGGAAATACAGCGTCGAGCAGATCGGCATCGACTGCACGGGTCCTGGGTCGGGCGTGTTCGAGCAGGTGCAGCGGTTCTTCCCTGCGGCGCAGCGCATCAATTACACGCTTGACGTCAAGGCAAAACTTGTGCTCAAGGCGCAGCAGGTCATCCAGGCCGGACGCATTGAGTGGGATTGCAGCTACTCCGACATTGCCGCGGGCTTTCTGATGATCCGGAGGACCACCACGCAGAACGCCAACATCACCTACGTCGCAGACCGCTCGGATCTCACCGGGCACGCGGACGCGGCCTGGGCGATCATGCACGCGCTGCAGTTTGAAGACCTGATCGTCGCCGAAGAAGACGACACCGTGGTCATCATCTGATCAAAGCAGATCGAGCTGTTCGAAGGCGAGTCCGAACGCTTTCGCCACATTCCGGAGCGTCGTCTTCTGACTCTTCCGGACTTTTTCCATCTGGGCGAACGCCGACTGCGAAATCTGCATTTTCTCCGCCGCCTCCGCCTGAGTCATGTGCAGATATTTTCTCCATGCGCGGATCGGGGAATCGCCGTCAACGACCATTTCAACGACTTCATGAGGAATTTTCTTCTCAATATTCATTATTTTTGCCTCTACATATTGTTTAATATATTGAATTTTCTTCAATATATTGTATATTTCAAGAAACAGGAGAGAGTCATGCGAATCAGATGCCCCCATTGCCAGAGCAAAGCGATCATCACGCACACCGTGCACGTCAACGACAAAGTCACGGAGGTCTACATCAACTGCCTCGGGAAAGACTGCGGCGCGCGCGACGTCATGCGGATTTACCATGTCGCCACGATCACGCCGCCGGAAAGCGAGCAGATGAACAGTCTGCAGGAACAGCTTGCCCAGATGCCCGCCAACATGCGCCGCGCGCTGTTTCAGCCCTACTTCCGCGAACTCACGCCGTAAAGGTTGAAGGTTCAAGGTTCAAGGTTCAAGCCTGCCGGGCTTTGACAGCGGATAACTCTACGCAATCAAAGCGTCTGCGGAACAGCCAAGAGCGACGCGCAGTTTTTTTATCATGGCCAATGTCAGATTGCGTTTCCGGTTCAGCACTTCATAGGCTCGGCTTGCCGTCCCGAAGCAGGGGACAAGATCTTTTACTTTCAGCTGTTTCTGTTCCATCATGAACTTGATGAAATCAACAGGATCAGGATTCGGGAAGTGATAGCGTTTGTCTTCATAGGCGCTGAGCACCATGCTCATCAGTTCCAATTCCTCCGCATCTTCCGGAGAAAGGTCATCAAGTTCATCTGCATGAGCATCAAGGAAAGCGTCAATCCGAGCGCTCATCTGACGCATTTCGTCATCGTTTTTTATGGTTTTGATTTCCATGTCTGCACCTCAAAGTTTCAGTTTGCTGTATTCCGCGTGGGTCCCGATCCACCGCACATATATGCGTCCGGCCGCATATACGGCAACAACAACCAGGCGGTATTTGTTTCCGCCGATATTGAAAATCACGCGGTTCCCGGACAGGAAATCCGCACTTCTGATGGCATTGCGAATATCCTGCGGCTTCTTCCATTGCGCCAACTGGACGAGTTTTATCCAGCATGTCAACGGCTTTACGCTGTCGGCATGTTTCTGCATGAAATCGTCAAGACGGTTTTTATTTTCAAGTTTCATGATCCCTCATTCCTTTCTATAATATAGTCCCGTTTTGGGACTATTCAAATCAGAAAGCGAAAAAATCCGGTTCTTTATGTATTTCCGGGCGGCACCACTCCGGAGCGAGTTCATGGCGGTGCTGCACCTCGAACAGGGAATAGACAGGCTTGTGCAGTTTCAGTCCCGCGACAAAAATCTCGAAGCAGGCGCCCATGGAGTTCTGCACGCCCGGAAGCGTGACGACTTTTGTGCAGCATGAAACATCGAGCATGGCGAGCTCCATGTACTGCGCGTAATTGAGCCCGTCTTCGTGGCGTGCGGGGTTCAGGACTTTGCATCCGAACTCGGCGGCGAGATACTTTTCCGCGGCGTTGAATGCCGCGCGGTTGGCGTCTGGAATTCCGGACATGGGCCCGGAAATATAAATGATGTCGTTGTGGTCAAACATGGTCAATCCTTTCTCGTTCATACAGTAATCCGGATCATCGAGCCATCCCGGATCATACGATCGAAGCGGGATATTACGGCTTCCGCGATATCCTGATTCGAATACACCTTCAAAGCCTCGGCGAGCGATTTGTTGGAGGTCATCCAGAGCCGTCGTCCGGACTCATAGACGCCGTTCACAAGTTCGTAGGTGAAATCCTCCATGACCGGAGTCGGACGGCGTTTTCCGAAATCGTCAACCGCAAGGATATCGTTCTGCAGAAGCTCCTTCTTGAACTGGTTTGCCTCAAGCAGACTTTTCGATGTGAGTGCTGCGTATTGTTCACACAAATCCGCCCATCCGCAAAACCGGATTCTGAGACCGCGGTCTGCAGCGATCCAGCGGGTGACGCAGTAGGCAAGCGCACGGCTTTTCCCTGCGTCGAACGCTCCGGAAATAAACATGGATGCGTTCCAGTTTTCCTTCATCCTCGAAAAAAGCGCTGTATTGCCCCGTGCTTTGTCGTAAGAGAGAAATGCGTCCGGAACACCGCATTCAAGGCTTTTCGCTCTCCAGGAGGCCTCTCTTTGCTCTATTTCGGCTTTCCGCTTCAAGGTTTCTCCGCAGAAATTGCAGATTGTCGGTTTCGGAACCACATCCGCAATGATCGCAGGCAAATCCAGCGCGGAGTGAAACGGCTTTCCGCAGACTTTGCATGTCCAGTCAAATTCGATATGGACCGGAGGGTCATCAAATGTCGTATTTGTCGAGAGCATTCGCTTCTCCTTTCGAGACGTTTTTCTGTTTTTTCGGCTTCACCGCGTTCCGTTCCGTATTGCGCCAGGCGACAAGAAGAGATTTCCAGTTCCGGATCGGCTGACTTCTGAACAGCCATCCGAGAGCCTCGTAATGAGCGATGAACTGTTCCGCAGTCTCCGGAGTGATGTTGTAGCCTATGGCATGTGCAGCCGCTTCAACCTCTTTCCGTCCTTCCGGATTGTTTTGAGGATATGGAGAAACTCGCGCGCCCGCGCGCGGTGTAGAGTTATCTATATCTTCTACTTCTTCTTCTACTTCTACTTCTAGCCGACATTTGTCAGCAGGTTGCGGACATTTGTCAGCAGGTTGCGGACATTTGTCAGCAGGTTGCGGGTCGAAGCTGCCGTTTTCATCAGGATATTTTGCTTTCCTGGTCCGTAACCGTTGCCCAAAATTCCGGATCTCAATGAAGGGCTTGCCACTCACCTTATCGGTGTAGACACGGAGTATACCGACTGCCTCGCACTCGTCGAGCCAATGGGAAATATCGGCGTCCCGCAAACCGTCCCTGAGGGGGAAGAGCAAAGATTTCAACAGACGGGGATTCCCGTGAAAGCGTCCGAAATCGTCCGCTTTCATTATCAGGCGAGTAAACAGCACTTCGGCATTTACGCTCAATGCGTTGACAGATACCGAGTCGGTCCAATCGCGTAACATTCTTTCGGGCATTCTGATTCTTCTTTCTCTTTGTGTTTATTTTTTCTCTTCCGGCGTCTCATACACCGGATTCACTCTGTAATGCTTGACCATTGTCCGTCCGCATCGCTCGACCGCCTCACGACGGCGGCGGTTCACGCTGCAACGGACTCCGGTCCAGTATTCGCAGCTCAGGCAGAGCCCCTGCCACGAAATTTCATTCGTCTCCATTTTTATCTCCCTTCCTTGAACTTTGAACTTTCAACCTTCAACTCCAGCGCCCCGCGCTGGCTTTTCTGGGCGATCTGCTGCCACAGACTGGCAATGCAGCCGACAGCAGCACCGAAGATAAAGGCGGCAGCAAGCAGCCGCAAACTGACTCTGTTGTTTTTCACTGTTCATACTCCTGCAGAAATTCGCGGACACTTGCGGGATCAATCCGGACAGCGCGCTGTGTCATGCAGATTTTCCGGAGGCGTCCGCTTTTGATGTAGCGGTTCAAAGTCGGGAAGGAGAGCCCGAGCAGCTCGCAGACTTCTGCGCGAGTATAAGGTTTTTCAATCTCCTGCCGCATTGCCGGACGGGAAGCACTGTTATCCGCTCCGTAATTTTTCAAAGCGGCGACAAGGCTTTTCGGAGTCAGATCGGGGACATATGCCTGAAGCATGGAGGTTGCAGCGGTCAGAATTGCAGGGGGAACTGATTTAATTTGCATGATGATTCTCCTGTGTGTTGTTCGCGGATGAACGAAGCCAGTCTTTCCAGCATTCGCGGCAAGTCTCGTAACCTTTACAGAGCTCAAAGACGTAGTCCATGCACGCGAAGCTCAGACCATCGAGCCACTCCAACAGCTCCTCGTTGATCCGTTCCGCGTTCGTCATTCGATGTGCCTCAAGCGCGTTTTTGCCATGCGCCTAATGCAGTCTATACCATCGAGCGTCCATTTGCTGATATTGTCGTCATCGGCGCAGATGCGCTCCGTCATGGCGATAATATCCTGCAAAACCTTTTTTAGTTTTTCCTTTTCTTCCATCTTCCTTTCCCTTTCTTTGCTTTAATCTTTTACAGCCTTGTCATTATTTGAAATATTTTTCGGTAAATACTTATTCAGCAGGTTTCGGATAACCCACCCAGCCGCAATGTCCTTCGACGCCGCATAAGCATTCAGCCGGTCTCTCAACTCGTGCGTAATTCGAAATGAATACGCCATCTTCGGTGCTTTCTTCATTAGTTCCTCCTTTTGCTGTTTGCCGTAATATACGCCATATTTCAATGTATTTCAAGTAAAAGAAATAAAATAAATGAAATATTTTAGGCTTTGTGCTTGAAATGAAATACATTGTATGTTATCTTTCTCCAGAAAACGCGGAGATGTTATGCAAGCTATGGAAAAGAAATTTCGCGGAGAGCGTGTAAAACAGCTTCTTGAAGACAGGCACCTCACAGTTCAATCACTCGCAACTGCCGCCGGAGTGTCACAAGGCGCTCTTTCCAACTGGTTGAACGGCGTGCGCAATCCGAAACGTATCAATATAAAAGCCATCGCCGCCGCCCTGAAGTGCAAAATCTGCGATATTTCAGATTATTCCGACGACGAGATTACTTCCGTTCCGCAAGAATTTGATTTCACGCAATCCATTAATAAAACAGATTTCTTCGCGTCCGTTTACGCCGAACTGAAATATCAAGTCGGCAATGACGGACAAGCTCGTGTCGCTGACCGTCTCGGTGTCAGCCAAACCCACATCGGCGATCTTTACAATGGCAACACTGCCATTGAGAATTTAAAACTCTCCGCGTTTTTAAGTCTCTTCCCGAAATTGAAAATATCCCTGCGCGGCACTGCCACTGCTTCCGATCCGATTGAAGCCATTCAAGCCATCGCCGAATGCCTGACCTCCGAAGAAGCCGAAAAGATGCTCGCCGTCCTAAAAATTATCTTCCCGCAATACTCAAATCAATAACCCCGGAGTTTAATCATGGATAAGTACGAAACACCTGAAATTCACAGTCATTACACCTCAGTAAATGTCCTTCCAGAGTTCTTGAAAAAAGAAATGCCTATATATGGAACGCATTATCAATTTCTCAACGATAGAACTGAGAAACTCTACGCTCTGAAAAAATTCGATGCCTATTTTGAAAAAACAGAATATAAAGATTGTCTTCTGCATGCTCAAAACCTTGAGTTTGCTTTATATATTGCCTCTTTTTCAACTGTAGCTGACGATTTAAACCTCTGGAGAGCATATACTCCTCGTGGCGGTTTCTCGATTCAATTCAAAGAAAAGAAAATTGAAATGGGATGGCAGGCCCAGGAGAAAAAAGATCAGGAAATAAAAAGGGAAAGACCTGGACTTTTCCAGGATTTTGGCTTTAGGGGTGTAAATAGTGTTTGTTATACAGATAAAGAAATAGCAGCTTATGCAGAAAAAATAAAAGAGAAAATGGACGCACTTCACCCCTCTTATTCAAGTTATAAAAGCGCGTGCGTTACGTATTATCGAGCTCTTTTTTCCTGCTTTGTGAAGCATCCTGCATTTAAAGATGAAAGGGAATATCGTGTTGCTTCAGTAAAAACAAATTGCGAAAAACTTGAAATTATAGGAGGGAAACCTCGGACATTATTGATGACTCTGGATCCAAACGAGGTTATCAAATCCATCACAGTTTCACCTTTCGGCGATTTTTCTCAAAATGAACTTTTTGCACGACTCTTATGCCAACGTATTGGATTGGACCCGTCTATCGTAAAAAAAAGCTCTTTGTGCGGGATCGCCCGGTAACGGAGGATAAAGTAATGATTGAAGCAAAAATCAAAAGTATCTGGAAACTTCTCTCTGACAGCGGGGTATGCGATCCTTATGTTACAGAAGGCATTATACACAACACAAACAACGTCTATGAAAAAGCAATTCAGGAGCTTCAGGGAATTGCTTTTGCAACTGGGTATGACAATATTCTTTCAAACACAGAAATAAAAATGCTGCTCGAATGGCTAACGAGAAATGTTCATTTCAGTCAAGTTTGGCCGATTTCGCGAGTTGATGAACAATTTATGAAATTGCTGGATTCCGGAGAGCCTTCCAAAGCCTGGCGCCAAGAGATGCTTGCAATTCTAAATGATATAAAAGCGGAACGAAATGTTTTAGGCTTCACAATGGATGAACTCCACAGCATTGACGAGGTACGGGGCAAAAGATGCGTTGTTACCGGCACATTCAAAGATATGAGCCGAACAGAAGTCAACGATCTTTTAGCCGCACAAGGAGCATTTACCGGAAAAGTTGTAAGTCGCCAGACTGATTATCTTTTTGTCGGATCAAAAGGTGCACTCGCCTGGAGATTCTCCGGGTTTGGTCGAAAGATCGAAGCGGCATTGGAACTCCGCAAACAGTTCGGTCATTTAAAAATCTGCATCGAAGACAATTTGCTGAAAGTTTTTGAACAGGGGAAATAACAACCAGAAAGAGGGAAAAATGTTTAAGGGGTTAAATTCCAAAGAAAGAACAGCTTTACTAGGGAAATTGTATTTCCAAAACTTTCTTTACCATTCGAAAAACCGCGTCGACAAGGAACTTCCTTCAGGATCTTTTCCTGTGTCTTTACAAGAATATTTGGCTCTAGGAGAAGAGTGTTATAAACGGGATGCAGCAAATAAGAGTTCTAATTTACTCTCAGAGTCTCAAATAAAGGCAAATAACAATTACTACATTACAGAAATTCAAGTCATGGATGACTATGCAGTTATACTGTTTGACTTCATTGATCCGGAAGGAGCAAATGCCGCATATAAAGACCGACAAAACTTAAAGATTCGGGTAAATAAAAAAGGACCGAATGAAGGCTTCAACTACACCGCCCACCTGATTATTGACTTCAATCAGTCACTAGACAACAAAATCTTTGAAGCTGCATTAGAAGAAGTTCCAGGAGTGTCAACAGGGATTATAAAAAAGCTTTTTTCATCGTTGAATCAACATATTCAAAAATTTTATAAAGAAAAATTTTTAATTGATGATCCGACAGGCTTGTATGAGCATGGGCAGCCTAAAAAATATGCTGTCAGACCACAGATCTCCTTTGAAGTTGAGCTGAATAAAGAGTTTTTTGAACTGCTCCGTAAACCAGAATCGCTCTGTTCTTTACGCATTATAAAAGAAGAAAATCTGGATTTTGATGCCCCAACGGGCTGGAAAACGGAAAAAGAAGAGCTATATTTAAGCAATCCTGGAGAAGGAAGCTCTTTTTTCCGAGAACCGAAAAAAGGACTACAGGAACTTTGTAGAGTTCTGTTTAAGAAAAAATTTCAAACGCTGGAAGTTAAACTGAAGGATAAAAACGGCAAACCACGAACAGTATCGATTGATCCGGAACACTTCACACTGAAGACCCGCAGATTAATTCAGACAGCAACATTGAAATTCAATAAAGAGCTATCCACAGGGTATCAGTCCATTGACGAAGATGTCGTAAAAGAACTGTTAAACGCATTAAGGAGGCCGTATGAAAAACCTATTCTATAAATTGCTTGCCCCTTGGCGTTACTACACGATCCGAGAATCAAGCAAAACACTCTTCTGGTTAAATTGGGGATTACCTGCGCTTGTGACAATAGCCACTAGCGCGGTCTATTTTTTTTATCCTGAAGTAATCCGCGAACATATTTTTCAAAGCAAGGACGTATTAGGCTTTCTATCCGGCTTTTTCATCACAGCCCTTTCCGCGGTTGCGGTCTTTGACAGAAAGGGAATGGATGAAGCCATGCCCGGAAACGTAACTGCCGTATTTCGCAGCGACATTGACACAAAGGCACAACGCTATTCCATTTCCCGCCGACGCTTTCTTTGCATGCAATTTTCATTTTTAGCTGCGCAATCGTTCATTTTAGCATTTTTAGCTTCACTTTGCCCGAAATTCAATAAAATATTCATAATCATCAGCTCCATTGTCTATTTATTTTTCTTCTTTCAGATTACATTAATTGCCCTGCACGGGCTCTATTATCTTGGAGAAAAATTACTCAATGCTCCGAAGGCAAAATAACAATTCCAATTCATCCCAAAGTTTAATCAACCCAGGATTTCAAAAAGTCATTTAAGGCTTCAGCTGTTCCGCGAAATTCAACAGCAAGCGAACCTTTCCGATGTCCCATGTCGCGGCGATCTGACAAAGTTTTTCCCGTTCAAGAGCAGAGGTGGTTAGGGTTTCACAACCTAACTGCGGAATTTCCAAAGCATGAGCGGCAACCCGAGCGGCGTCATCTGACACATGAGTATAGTGTTCAGTCATTGCAGGATTCGCGTGCCCGGCGGCTTGCTGAATGACAGCCTGCGGCGTCCCGTGCATGGCATGAAGACTGATCCATGTATGGCGAAGCGAGTGAAAACCGACTTGCAAAACGGCACGTCTGCTTTCATCATAAACCTTTTTTTTCCCTTCATAATGAAATTTTGCTCCAGTTCCCGGTGCATACAATTCTATCCCGCACATCTTGAAATGCTGCTGAATAATTCTGGTAACCTTCCCTGTTCCGTGCGGGGCAAGGTAGAGCTCAGCAAAACGAGGAAGCAGATAGCCTGTCTGTTCAGATTTCGGAACAGCATTCAAAGCCTGGAACAGCTGAGAGGGAATGCCTAAGGTAACAACGGCACCCGTTTTCCGGGAAGTTTTCCGAGGTTTCCGGCGGATGATTCCCCTTGTCAAGTCGATTTCCCCCCACAGCAGAGTGCAGCAGTCGCCGAGACGCAAGCCCGTAAATGTTCCGACCTGCAACAGCAATTTCAGATCGCCATCAGCAGATTCAATAATTTTTTGAAGTTCTGCAACAGAAAGTTCCCTGCGGCTGTTTGTTTCTTCATCCATCCGTTCCAGTGTTGCAAACGGGTTCCGGCGAATAAAGATTTTTCCGTCATTGTTCAGAGCGTCGAAGAAAGCGATGAGGAAAGTTCTATATTTGTTCACAGTTCCGGGGGCAAGGTTTTTCTGAAGTTCCGTCTTAAAAGTCTCCGCGATTTCCGGAGTAACTCCAGAAAGCTGATAAATCTCCGGATAGTGTTCTTTCATCCAACTGGCAAACCTGGTAAAATAACCGTGATACACATCAACGGTTGAATCTTTCGGAATCTCTCCGGCCGAATAGCGTTTACAGCTTTTCAGGCGGCTGGGACAAGTCATAAAAAGAGTCCAGCCCTTATCTATGGAAGCTGCAGCATTTCGCATATCAAGTTCTGCAAGTTCGGCAGCTTCCTCGGCATCTTGAATATCGTTCTTGAGAATTCGGAGCTGTTCAGCCTTATTTGTTTCATTAATCCGAGCCAGGATGCGATTCGCGGCAGCTTGAGCGTCAACTTTCGAGGTTATCGGCTTCCCGGATATATCAAGCAGCCGAAGACGTTTATCCCTGCCCTCCAGCTGATAACGGAGATAATAAATACCTTTCTTTCCAGAAGAATAAATTCTTCCACTAACCTTCTTTGCCATAATAAAACCTTGTGTTTCATGTTATTCTTTATTGAACATAATAATAGCATTCGAAACGAAAATTTCAAGCATAAACAGGATAAAAACCGGATAAAATCTATTTTTTTGAATACAACTTTCCAGTCTCAAAATCTGGCGCTGGCGACAGCATGAGGGTTCGAGTCCCTCCTTTGGCACCAAATTCACGCATTTTTGAGCTCTGAAAACAATCCGTCATTCCCCCATTTTTCACTCACATCCTGTATGAACCCTTTCGGGGACCGTAAACTTTTTGGAGCACGACAGGCAAACAGAATGTCTTGCACATCAAACTGCCGATTATCTTAATTCTTCCCCGCAGCGGCTTCCCTGCGGAGAGCTTCCAGACGCGCAAGTGCTTTCTCCGCTTCGGCGTCGCTGCCCGCGGTGAAGTCAAACTCAATGATCTTGTCCCGCGTTCCGAAAAGCGATTCCGTCTCCGTCGACTTGAAATAGCCCGTCGTCGGAACCTTCTGATCCGCCGGAATGCCCACGCGACGGCTCTTGTAGGTCACGCGCCCCATGATCATCTCTCCCGTCGGAGTCCCCGTTTCGGCGTTCGCCGTCTCGACTTTGCCGAGCATGACGTAGCCGTCCAGATTCAGATTCTTCCCCGATGCGCTCTGCGTCATTTTGTTCGCAGTCGATGTGCACCCG
>DHMO01000004.1 GCA_002405835.1 Lentisphaeria bacterium UBA4640
GATGTCCGTCCCGGTCAGCCAGGTCATCCTGATATGCGCCCCCAGCCTCCCGCGCCGCCGAAGCCGGAACCGCCGAGAAAGCGCAGCTGGTGGAGATTCTGGTAATCTTCTCCGGGAAGTATACAAAAAACGGCTCCTCTTTCGGGGAGCCATTTTTTTGAGTTTGCCGGAAATTTATTTCGGGCTGTTGGACGGATCTTTCGGGCAGGTCTTGCCGGAAGGACACGGCATTGTGCCGTCTTTGAGTTTCTTCTGGCATTTGGCCTGAGTTGCGGAGTCGCATTTCTTCATGTGTTTCATACAGTCCTTGCACTGCGACTTGTCCGCACAGACGCATTTGCCGTCCTTGACGCAGGGCGATGCGGGATCATTTGCACAGCCGTCGGTGTAGGCGACCGATTCGATGACAACGATCGCTTCGCCGTCCTGCTGATTTGCCGCAGGAGCGTTTGCCTTGTCCGCCGCATCCGCCGCCATGGCCATGCAGGCTGTTCCGAGTGAGACGATTCCGATGATTGCGAGTGTTGTGAGCTTGTTCATTTTCAGAACTCCTTTTGTTTTCGGAATTCCGTTTTGGAATTCCCCCCTGCGAATTAAAATAGCACGGATTTTTCTGTTGGCAAGCGGGGAAAAAGCCTCTGCCGCACATCTGTTTGCATAACTCCGCAGAGAAAAATAAAAGAAAAAATTCAGCAGATTTTCCTGTTTCCCGGACGGGTTCGCACAAAAAAAGCTCCGGGGCAGAGGCTCCGGAGCTTTTCCCGATGAAAAGAGTTGTTTTCTCAGCTTTTCACTGTATTTGCGGCGAGGACGGAGACGCCGCGTGTCATCCACTTGGAGTTGCGGACCGTCAGCAGGGAGTAGACACAGACCCAGCTCAGGGCGACCAGGTTGTAAATGCTGTAGACGAACGACCACACGGATTCGCGGAGACTGGCGCGCGAGGCGTAGATCGCTGCGGGGACAAACGACCAGATCATTGTTCCGAACACGGTCCAGACCAGGAACGGCAGAGGATCCAGAACCAGTCCGATGATGCTGAACGGAATCGAAAACAGCGGGAGCAGAATCGACAGGCTCATCACGATCAGGTTGAGCTGAAGTCCGAGCAGTTCAAGGTTGAAAGGCTCAAAACGGCGCAGAAGAACTCCGAACATGATCAGATTCTCGCGGATGTCGCTGCGGGTCCAGCGGAGAAGCATCTTGCAGAGCGGTCCGTACTGCGTCGGCATCTTTGTCCATGCGATGGCGTCGCACTGAAACTCCACGCGCCAGCGTTCGCGGAGGAGCAGACTGGTGATTGCGCGGTCTTCTCCGATTCCCGAAGGTTCGCCGAGGAAGGTCTGATTGTCCCATTCGTCCAGCAGCGGGCGGATCGCGGAGACGCGGTATGCGCTCAGCGCGCCGGGGGTGCAGAGAACCGAGCCGATTTTGCTTTGCGCGCAGCGGATGAATTCGAACCCGAAAACGAATGCGACATCGAGCATCCGGGGAATGATTCCCTCATCAAGATTGCTTACGCGGATGCTGCCTGCAACGGCGCCGACCGACGGCTTGGCGAACGGTGCGGCAATCTTGCGCAGAGAATCACGAGTCACTTCGGAGTCGCTGTCGATGGTGACGACGATATCGCCGTGAGCAATCCGGATTCCTTCATAGAGCGCGTGGCGCTTGCCGCGGTTGCGTTTGAAATTTTTTGCGACGATGAGCCCGGGGAATTCTTCCGCGGCTTTGCGCATCCACTCCCAGGTGTCGTCCTGCGAGCCGTCGTTCACGGCGATGATTTCCAGCTTTCCCGCCGGATAGTCGCACGCGGCAACGCTCCGCAGGGCTGTGAGGACATATTCCCCTTCATTGTAAGCGGGGACAATGACGGTGCATTTCGGCAGTTCTTCATCGCTCAGTTCGGGTGCTTCGCGGTAGCTCCATGCGAGGAGGCTTTGGATCAGAAAATATGCGAGCATCAGAATAACCATGGCGGATCCGAAGAGCTGAATTCCAAATCCCGCTCCGTCGAACACTACGGCTTCCGGGTTTCTGGTGAACATCAGCCAGATTGCTCCGGCGAGGGAAAGTGCGGCGGTGCACCAGACGGCTGCTTTTATCGTTGATTCCAGTTTTCTTTTCATAATCTGCTGTTCCTTTCGTTGTTGCAATGCTTAGTCTAGCATTGCGATATGGCGGGAATATGGCGGGCAGATTAAAAACTGGTGACGAAAAGATTAAAAAAAAGCAATGAAGATTGAATATAAAATCGCGGACCGCTCCTTTGCGGGAGCGGTCCGGACAGAACTCAGGGAATGCGTTTGAATACGGTGCTTTCCAGCAGGAACGCAAGCAGAAGCAGAATCAGCGACGCAGCAATGAACGACGGCGCCAATTCCCGCCAGTTGACGAGAGCCTGCTGTTCAAACGAGGTCTTTTCCAGCGAATCAATCTCCTTCATTACGGCGGCCATGCTGTCGGAATCCTCCGCTTTGTAGTAGCGTCCGCCCGAGTCGGCGGCGATCTGCTGAAGCAGTTTTTCATCGAAATCGCTCTGAATCTGCTGATAGCTGCGTCCGGCAAACGTTTCGACCGGAGCGACGGAAACCTGCGAGCCGATGCCGACCGTGTAGACGGTGATGTCGAATGTCGCTGCCATCTTCGCCGCCTGGAGCGGGGTCAGTTTGGCTTCGACATTGTTCGATCCGTCGGTGAACAGCACGATGATTTTGCGCCGGGCGTCCGAATCCTTCAGCCGCTGAACGGCGGAGGCGATCGGACCCGCAATGTTTGTCTTGTCGCCGATCATGCCGGCGTCAAGATTGTCGAGATTCGCAATCAGCCACGCGTGGTCGAGGGTCGGCGGACACGCCATGTAGGGCAGGGGGGCGAACGCAATCAATCCGATGCGGTCGTTCGGACGTTCCTGAATGAATTTCGCAATCTCCGCCTTCGCGGTCTGAATGCGGTTCTTCAGCGTCCCTTTGTCGAGTGCGGAACGGACCTGCGACATGGTGGTCATGTCTTTCGGCACATCGACTGCCGACATGCTGCCGGAGAGGTCGAGTGCGATGATGATGTCGATTCCCTCCGCGCGGCGGCGGATCTGTTCCAGTCCTTCGCGCGGACGCGCCAGCGCAATGACGAGCAGGAGCATTGCCGCTGTACAGCAGAGAAACGGAACCGCGCGTTTCCAGTTGAATCTGCGCGGAGTTCCGGAAGCCGCTTTCGCCGCGTTCAGAGACGGAACACGCACGGAGGGCTGTTTCCGTTTCCATGCGAACAGCGCCGCAAGCAGAACCGGAACCGCAAGCAGAAGAAGCCAGGGATACATGAATGCTGTCATTTTGTCTTCTCCTTTTCCTCTTTTTCCGTTGCGGTCGTTTCCCGGACGAGCGTTTCCGCACGTGCGGCGGCTTCATCGAACGCCATGACGTCGGCCGGAGCTTTTGCGAACTTCACCATGTCGGCGGAAGCGAGAAACTCTTTGAGAAACTCCCGCTGAGTCTGCTCCAGCGGTCCGCCTGCATGAATCTCATCCAGAAATTCACGCGTCGTCTGGTGTTCCGCCCGCAGATGAAAGCGGACTTCAAGATAGCCGCGGACAACGTCGGTGAGACGTGTAATCGCATTGGCCGCATTGGAGGACCCGCTGTGCAGATCGTCGCGGATCCGCGCAATCGAAGAGAGCGCGGCGGTCCACGGCGGAATGGCGTGCCGGCGGGTATGCCGGCGGTACAGCATGTACCAGAGCGCCGCGAAGATCAGCACCAGCGCAATTGCGCCGAGCGTCCATTTCATCGAAACTCTTTCCGGCGGAACGGGATGCTCAATGCGTCCCGCGATTCCGGGTGTGTCGCCTGCCGCAACCTCAAGCGCTTTCGCCGTAAAGGCGGGAAGCACAAGATTGAGTTCCTGCTTTTTCTCAGCTCCGCCCTCGATTTGCGCGGTGATGGAGCCGGCCGGAATTTCGCCCGGACGGTATGCAAGAACGACTGCGTTCAGTTTCCATATGACGAATCCCCAGCCGGTTTTGATGCGCTCAAATGAAGGTGTGCCGATAAGCTGGGAGTTTTTGCCCGGCTGAACGGCGAGTTCCGTCAGGGTGCGTCCCCACGGTGCGCGGATTTCTGCGGAAACGCCGACAGCCGAGCCGATAGGTACATCGCGGCCGGCGGTCAGTTCCGCGGATTTCGCTATTTCTGCGCGGTCGGCGGAGGCGGCGCACTGACGGTATTTGACCGCGGCGGCGATTCCGGTTCCGGCGGCGCAGAGCACGAGAAGCAGCAGAAGGATCAGCACTCCCCGCGCAACTCTCTGTAAAAATGTCTGTCTGTTTTTCATTTTGTTATCCCCTCCTCAGCTTTCTGCGGCGGAAGAACGCCATCAGCGGCTTGAGAATATCTTCATCGCATCGCACGTCGACGAGGTCGACTTTGGCGCGGTTGAAGGTCTCCTCTTCCGCGGCGAGCTCCGCGTTTGCATTCTGCGCATAACGGCTGCGTTCCGCGGCGGACGAGGCGTCGAAGAAGAGCGTTTCCCCGCTTTCGGCGTCTTCGAGTTCGAGCATGGGCATCGGGGGAAGTGCGAGCTCTTCACGGTCGAGTACGCGGACGGCGACAAGGTCGTGTTTCCGGTTCAGAATCTTCATGGACCGCTCATAGGACGAGTTGTCGATGAAATCACTGAAGAGGAAGACGACAGCGCGTTTCTTGAGATTCCGGATGAGGGAATCCATGGCGTTTCCGATGCGGGTTTTCCGCGATTCCGGTTCGAAGGCGAGCAGTTCGCGGATCAGACGCAGCACATGTGCGCGTCCGGAGCGCGGCGGCAGCCAGAGTTCGGTGCGGTCGGTGAAGACCAGCAGTCCGACTTTGTCGTGGTTGCGGATGGCGCTGAAAGCCAGCAGCGCGGCGGTTTCGGCGACCTTTTCACGTTTGGTTTCATCGCCCGATCCGAAGAACAGCGAGGCGGAGGCGTCGATGGCGAGAATGACGGTCAGTTCGCGTTCCTCCGCGTACTTCTTGATGTAGGGGACGCCCATGCGGGCGGTGACGTTCCAGTCAATGTCGCGCACATCGTCTTCGGGCGTGTACTCGCGCACTTCGCTGAATTCGATGCCGCGTCCCTTGAAGACGCTGTGGTACGCGCCGCCGGTCAGGTCCTCGACGAGCTTCCGCGTGCGGATTTCAATTTTACGGACTTTTGCTATGAGATCTCTCGGCAGCATATTCCGTCTCCTTTCCGATCCGGGGAACCGGATCAAGGCGTCTTGAGCTCGTTGAGAATACCGGTGATGATGTCATCCTGTGTCCGGTTTTCAGCTTCCGCTTCGTACGAGAGTATGATTCTGTGACGGAGCACGTCGTGCGCAATGCTCTTGACGTCCTGCGGAACCACGTAGGCGCGTCCTTCCATGAACGCCATGGCTTTGGCTGCAACGACGAGCGCGATTGTTGCGCGGGGCGAAGCTCCGACTTCGACCATCGGCGCGATGTCGTCGAGCTTTGCTCCAGACTGACGCTGCGAGAGTTCGGAGCGGCGGTTCGGGCGGGTCGCCCAGACAATATCGAGGATGTAGTCGAGAATTTTCTCATCCATGTAGATTTTGTCGACCCACTTGCGGGCGTTCGCGATATCTTCGAGTTTTGCGACGGGCATGGCGTGCGGCATGCATTCGGGATGCCCCATCCGCTCGGCGATGAGGCGTTCCTCTTCGCGGTTCGGGTAGTCGATTTTCAGTTTGAAGATGAAACGGTCGATCTGTGCTTCCGGCAGAGGATAGGTTCCCTCCTGTTCGATCGGGTTCTGTGTTGCGAGAACGAGGAACGGTTCGGGCATTTTGAGCGTGGTCCCGGCAACGGTCGCCTGCTTTTCCTGCATGCATTCGAGCAGGGCGCTCTGTACCTTTGCGGGCGCGCGGTTGATCTCGTCCGCGAGAACGATGTTTGCGAAAACGGGACCCTGCTTGACCGTGAAGGTGTGCTCCTGCGGATTGTAGATGTTCGTCCCGACGACGTCGGCCGGCAGCAGGTCGGGCGTGAACTGAATTCGCGCAAACTTGCCGTCCAGACTCTGCGCAAGGGTTTTGACTGCGAGAGTCTTGGCGAGTCCCGGGAGACCTTCCAGCAGAACATGTCCGTCTGCGAGCATGGCGGCGATCAGCCGGTCGATCAGTTCGCTCTGACCGGCGACGATGCGGCTCATTTCCGTTTTCAGCGGACGGATGAACGCCGAGGCTTCCACAATATCTCTCTGAAGTTTCTGTAAATCTTCCTGGCTCATGATAAATTCCTCCCTTTGAGTTGCTTTGTTTCCTTTTACTTAATTATGGATGACAGCGTTTATGAAGAAAAGTTCATTTCTTTTGTCTTATTTGCCTTGAAAATTTGACTTTGCGGCAAATGCAGATTACAGTATGGGACAATCTTTTTTGAGAGGGAAAAGGAAATCATCATGATGCAGCCGTTCAAATCCGGAGACCGCGTCGCATTTTTCGGCGACAGCCTCACCCATGCGGAAAATTATATCCGTTTCATCCGCGATTATTATTTCACCCGTTTCCCGGGAATCGACCTGAAAACGTTCAACTGCGGAAACGCCGGGGGAAGCGCTTCGGATTCACTGCTCCGCATGGATTTCGACCTGCTCAACAACAAGCCGGACAAGGTGTTCGTCTTCTTCGGCATGAACGACGTCGACCGTTACGCCTACGGGGATGTCGAGATTACGGAGGAGATTCTGGAGCGCCGCCGCAGCGCGCTCGCCCGCTATGAAGAATCCATGGAGAAAATCGTGCGCCGCCTGCGGGAGGCTGACGTGAAGGAAATCGTTCTTCTTTCTCCCACTCCATACGAGGAAAGCGCGAAGATGGAGGAGGAGAATCTGCGCGGCGTTCTAGGTGCGCTTCAGCATTGCGCGGAATTCAATGAGCGTCTCGCAGAACGTTACGGCTGCGAAACAGTCGACTTGCTGAATCCGATGCTCGCAATCAACCGCGAAATGCAGAAGAGCGACCCGACGGCCTCGCTGGCCGGACCCGACCGCGTTCACTCGACGGTTGTCGGACAGGCGGTGATGGCGTATCTGATTCTGACCGCCCAGCAGGTCCCCGGAAATGTCTTCTATGCTTCGCTCGGACTTGCCGCTTCAACGGACAACTGCGCGGTTTCCGATGTCCGGCAGACAGAAGACGGTGTGGAGTTCCAGCTTGTTCCGTTTGCCATGCCGTATCCGCCGTTTGCGGAACTGGGACAGGTCAACCGTCTGGTGCCGTTTACCCGCTCGCTCGACGCCATGCCGCTGGTTGTCCGCGGACTTGGCGCCGGCCGCTGGTCGGTGGAAGTCGACGGCGCCCGTCTGACGGAGGTTTCCGCCGCCGATCTCGCCGCCGGGATTGATCTGCGTCTCCGTTCGCCGAAGTCGGAGAAAATTGATGAACTCAATCAGCGTTACCGCCAGGTGGAGGGCGTTCTGCGCAACATCGCGAAGGTGGAGTTCATGATGTTCTGCGCCAAAGTCGACCCGAAGGATTCCGCCGCCGTTCAGGCTTGGATGGAGCGTTATCTTGATGAGGTCCGCACGAAGCCGTGGTTCGGGTATTACACGAATCTTTTTGCGGAATATTACAAGCTGAAAGCCCGCGAAGCCGACTGCAGGACAGCTCTGCGCATCATTTCCGAAGAGCTGAATGTTGATATTCAGCCCATCAGCCGGAAAATTGTGCTCCGGAAGATTGCGGACTGACCCTGAGCAGCAGCGATGCGGAGCCGACCCCGGTCTCCGCATCGTCCACGGAAAATTCCTGAATGCGGGGAGCGTAGACATTGAACCAGCCGCGCGGCTCCAGCTCTTCGCGGAAGCACCGGCGCCATTCGTTTCCCGCACCGGAAAAGATTTTCAGCCGCAGATGGTTTGTTCCCGCCTTCAGCGCAACGGGGAACGCCCACGGAGCAAACGCGCGGAGCCCTGAAAGTTTTCCGTTTACGCTCAGTTCGCCCGCGTGCAGAAGTTTATCGAAGCAGAGATACCCGCTCTCTGCCTTTTTGCATTCCAGTTCTGTCTCCAGAGTGAGAATTCCCGAAAAGTCCGGCTCATGCCAAAGCCCGTCCGCCGGAAGTCCGGTCCGGATGTTTTCCCGTTTGAAACAGGTCGGTCCCGTCGCAGACATGTGCATCCGTTCGATTGCTTTGACGCGCCACTGCGGTTCCCATCCGGTTCGGAGAAATTCTGTATCCTGCGGATTCCCGCGTCCCGGCATGATAATCCGCAGTGCTCCGGCGGGAAGTTCGAGCGAAACAATCCCGTCCTGTTTGCGGATCGGGCAGAGTTCCGGAAGAACCGGATCAACGGCAATTTCGCGCCATTCCAGTCCGGAACGGAAGCGGAATGAAACCGCTTTGTCCAGCGGATTGAAGATCATCCATGCTTTCCCTTCGCGCCGTTTGCAGGGAAGGACGCGGCAGGGCGTTTCGCCGCCGAGCAGATCGAGCGAAGCAAATTTTTTGAGTTTGTCATTCCAGCCGCGGAACACCGCGCAGCCGTTCCGCTTCATTCTTTCGATTCCGTCTGTTTCGCGCGGACCGGGGTCGCCAAAATGAACAAGCGCTTCCGGCGTGTGCATTGTTTCGAGATCGCCGAGGTCCGCAAAACGCCACGGAACTGCATGCCGGTCGAGTTCGTTCAGCAGTTCGTTCATGCGGGTTTCCGCCTGGAAATTGAATTCGGGGGGCGGATAATCCGGACATGGATTTTCTGTGCGCGCGAGCACCAGAACCGGCGGTTCCTCCGCTCCGGTATCGAACTGCGCGGCGAGTTTCCATGCCCGGTTGAGTTCGCTCATGGCGCGCCATTGCGGAATGCGCGGGGAAAAGTCGGTGGAACAGCAGATTTTACGCTTGCCGCGGTCGCTGTAAAGATACGGCATCGGCAGAATCCGGTTGATTCCCTGAATCAGAAGCGTGTTGACAATCCAGTTCATTTGCGAGGTTGTCAGACCGTAACCGTAGACATTGAAGCATTCGCAGAGCGCCTCTTTGCGTCGCGCGCGGATTGCCGCGGAGGCGGCAAGGCGGGGATAATGACAGTCGAGCCCCGGAAAAATCTGCCGCCAGATCGCATCTATTCCGGGAACGTTCAGCGGCGCGAGATAGGACAGAATTTCGCCGTGGTCGCCTGTGAGGAAAAGCGCCTCCTCGTGATTGAAATGACCTTCGAATTCGAGCCCGTTCCGTTTGCACCACGCCGCGATAACACCGGAGTAGTTCCGCGCGAAAAGTTCGGTGCAGACGCGCATGTATTTGCGCCGCGCCTCCGCCGCTTCCGGTTTTCCGCCGGTTCCTTCCCATAGATGCGGGAGAATGTCGCGCTCGAAATCACAGTTGTATTCTTTCCGGATGAGTTCGCGCATTCCGCGGATAATCCGCACGCCTTTTCCGCCCGGACTGCAGCGGAAGAACGGTTCATCGGTGAAGATTCCGCGGATGGTTTTCCCGAATTCGGAGCCGAACTCTTTTTTGTAGTGTTCGTGCGTCATCTGAAGGAAGAGCTCCGTTGTCGCGCGGTCGAACAGATCGGGAAAATCCTGAATGCTCTCTTCCAGACCGTTCTCCGTACGGACCAGAAAGCGCGCGCGGCATTCGGGATGCTGTCTGATGAGCTGATCCAGCACACCGCCGCTCGGCCAGCCGCCCTCATCGTAAAGCATCATGAAAAGTCCGAGTTTTCTGCACTCGTCGAGCATGACATGCGCAAGTTCGAAATAGCGCTTCCCGAGATATGCGCATTCCATGCCCTGAAAAAAATTGCATCTGCGGAAGGCATCCGGCATGGGGTGCAGGTAGACGCAGGAGAAGCCCGCATCCGCGATGGATTTCAGCTGCTTCCGTATGCCGTTTTCCGACGGCGTCGTGTTCCAGTACCAGAAAATCCCGGTTCCCGGCAAGGCTGTTTTCATTGATTCGGCTCCGTTGTTTTCATTTTTTACTTCATTTGAGCGCGCGAGACTCTGCGGTAGATTCCCGGAGGCATCTGCATGATTTTCCCGAATGCTTTGGAAAAATGGAACCGGTCGGAAAATCCGGTCGCTTCCGCGATTTCGTCAATGCTGTGCATGGAATAATGGAGTTCGCCGCAGGCGTATTCGATGCATTTGCGCGTGCGGAACTGCTGCGGTGATTCTCCCGTCTTTTCGCGGAACAGGCGGATGAAGCTGTTTTTCGCAAGTCCGGTGCGCTCGGCAAGTTCGGTGTTGGAATATTTGTGCCGCAGATTGTTTTCGATGAACTCGCAGATGCTTTCAATGCGCGGATCGGGCATCTCATGGAGCGTGAAAAGTTCGGCCGGCAGACGGCTCATCTGGATTCCGATAATGGTGTATGCGAGCATGGTGCGCCGCTGGACATTCTCCCAGCCGTGTCCCGTCGCGAGGCACTCCCGAATCAGTTTCACCGTTTCCGGATCGGCGGGAAGCTCAAAATGCCGCTTCGGACTCGGCAGCTTGTCGTAAATATGAAAATGAATGTAAAAGTGCGGAAACGGACGGTCCGACCACGTGGAGAACGAATATTCCTTCGGAAAGATGTAGAAACGGTCCGGTTCAAACGGAGTCGGCGGAACCGCACCCGATTTGAAGTAGCTTCCTGGCGCAGAGTTGTAATAAAGTCTCCAGTCCGGCGGATTCGGATGCACGCGCACCCAGGGGTGAATCGCCTCGTGCCACCGGCACCGCGTGACCCGGAACATGCTGCTCTGAACTTCGATTTTCTCCGGCATGATTTTTTCACAAATGTTTCTTTTTGGCATATCTTGGATTCTCTTCTCCATAGGATTTTTTGTGAAAGCGAGTATAATTACATAAAACAATATAACGCATGAAAGTGAAAAATCAAGTCTTGGAACAGCTCTTAAGCGCAACAGAACAAACGAAAGGCGGACATGTTATGAAAACTCATTCAACCGGCGGAAACATCTCAAACTTTGAAACGCGCGGATCCCGCAGATTTACGCTCGTGGAACTTCTCGTAACGATTGCGGTTATTGCGATCCTCGCCGGGATGCTGCTGCCCGCCCTGAACAGTGCAAAAGTTAAGGCGCAGACGATAACCTGTCTCAACAATCAGAAGCAGATCAGTCTTGCTCTGACGCAGTACACGCAGGATCACAGCTACTATCCCTGGCCGCAGGATAAAAATGCAAAAATAGATATCTGGGGCAAGCTGACCGGAAGAAATGAAGACGGCATCACCGGAACCCGCTATCTCGAAACCATGAAAAACAATGCCGGCGTTCTGAAAATCCGCTGTCCGAACCGCATGAACCAGCGGGCTTCCGATACCTCCGATTCCCTGATGAACGCGTATGTCTTTCTCGGCACGACCGGTTCCGGATGGACCGGATTCCTTGCCGCGACGAGCGCGGAAACCCTTCCCGAGGGCGCAATGCGTCCGGAAAAAGTGCGCAAGCCTTCAGGCAAAATCCCGGTCATTGAGAATCAGGCGTCCAGAAACGATTCCGGAAACGGCTATATCTCCGATTACCGTTATCTCTACAACGGCGAGGGCAATGCCGATGCGGTTGAACCCGTTCACGGCAGACTCGCAACCGCACAATTTTATGACGGACACGCCGCAATGGTCGATGTCGTTTCCGATCTGAACGCCTTCAACAACAATTCGCGCGGTTCTCAAATCTGGCAGAAATATTTCGCAACGAACAAAGACTGAACTGGGAGCCTGTCATGAAACATCTTCTCTGCACTGCATTTTTCTCCGCTTCGCTCCTGCTCTCCGCGGGGGAACTCCTCAACCGCAACGCCGGAATGGAGCTCGGGATTCCCGGGAAGGGGGCGCCCGGATACTTCCTCGACGTTAACCGCGCCGCGCTCAAAAATGTCCAGACTGCACCCGATAAAATCTATACCGCCGTTACCGTCGGAGAGGGAAAGGACGGGCAGGGGCTGATGATTCCCGGTTATTCCGGTGTTTCGCACTGGCAGCTTGAGCTTGCCGACTTCATGCTGACCCGTGACGGCGAAGTGGAAATCTCTTTCGACGCCAAAGTCCTGCCCGACGAGAACGGAAGGCTCCAGCCGCTCCGCGCCTACTCCATCGACTTCCGCGCGTTTCCCGATCAGGATCGCGACCGCTATTATCCCATGCTGAAATCCTTCTCTTTCCGTCCCGGGACCGAATGGCAGCACTTTTCGAGACGCTTCAAAGTCAAGGCGTATACCAATTACTACAACATCTGGGTTCTTGCACCCTACGTTCCGAGCGGAACCACGCTCAATGCGCTCTGTCTTGACAATTTCCGCTTTGAATATGTCGATTCCGAACCTGTCCCCGTTCCGGAGGAGTACGCCGTCATTCCGGATCGCGACGACCAGCTTTATTCGCGCGGAGATCATGTTGTGTACACTGTCCGGGCCCGCTTGAACGACGCCCGTGAAACGGTGGAAGCAAAACTCGCCCTCAAACGGGAATACAACGGTACTCCAGCTGCAATTGAGTCGGTAACGCTCAAGCGCGGAAAAGACGGAACCTATACAGGGGAAAAATCTTTTGCTCTGCGCGAGTTCGGTTCCTTTGCGACAGAACTCTCGATTGCGGGAAAGAAACTGCGTGGAATTGATACATCGGTCCAGGTCATGCATCCCTCCGTGAAACATCCGTCCGGTTCGTTCGGCTGGGGGCTGGGTGTGAACGACGAGGGCGGTTTCCCGATCGGACGCGCCGGAAAAGAGGGAATAGAAAACTACAGCATCAGAACAAATTCTTTTGAACGCGAGTTCCGGCTGATGAAGGCTTCCGGAGCAAACATGATGCGCGTCTGGGCGCGCTGGCGTCTCATCGAACCCGAAGCGGGAAAGTTCACTTCCTCCCTCATGGGACTTCAGATGGATCTGCTGAAAAAGTATGACATCGAACCGCTTTTTGTGCTCATGGGCGGACTCGTCATTCATGGCGGACAGGCGACGATGGACAAGTATCTTGCGGGGAACATCCGCGGTTCGCAGTGGCCGGAACACCTCTTCCGGTATTATCATCAGTCCGAACGCAAAAACGCCGGTTCGATTCTCCCCCCGATGGATTACTACGCGAAATATCTTGATTTCGTCTATAAAACCTGGGGAGGACAGGTCCGCTGCTGGGAGATGACCAACGAACCCGGCGTGTTCGGCGTCCCGGCGAAGAATTATATTGATTATCAGAAGTTTACATACGATTATCTGAAACGGAAAAATCCGGAAAACCTTCTGATCGGCAACGGCGTGACGGGTGATTTCGGGATGAACGTCGTCAAATGGTGCGACCAGCTCAATGCGGTCGACCGTAACTATGTTGATTCGCTTGACGGCGTGGCGTTTCATCCCTATGCCTGCGGACTTGATTACATTCACGGCGTGCGCGGACTCTATGCGCAGTGCATCCGGAACATTCAGAACACGCTCGCAAAACCGAAACCGATGTGGTGTACGGAACTTTATTACATTCAGACCGCCCGGCGCAGGCAGATCAACCACGGACGCGATTTCATCCGCTACGATTCCAATGATTTGCTGCGTCATTTTCTCGACGGCATTTACAATGGCGTGAAGGCCTCGCCTTCGCCCGCCGTCGATTCGTTCTTTCAGACTCCGGACCGGATGGTCAATCTGCGCGGCATGACTCAGCTTGCGGCCGCGATGAATTCGCTTTCGTTCCTGCTGACCGACATGGTGAATTTCCGGAAAATCGACCTCGGTTCACTCGTCCGCGCCGGAATGTTCACGGACAAATCCGGCACAAAAGCGCTCGGCTTCCTGTATGACATGCGACCTTCGGGGAGTCTCTGGACGCCCGGCGCAGGCTCTGCTCAGCTCCTCGACCTTTACGGGAATCCGCTCGCCGCCGGAACGGTTCCGCTCGGATTTGAACCGCGCTATCTGACCGGCTCCCCCGCCGAAGTGGAACGGATGCTGAGCAAATCCGCCTTCAAGGTCGCGAACCCCGTCGAACTTTTCGGACGCTTTTTCAACGACGAGCTGTACATGGAAGCAGACAACCGCACGGGTTCCGCCGGAATCGTCGATGCTGAAGTCGGCGACCTCCCGGTCCGTTTTGCGTTCGAGAACGATCCGGAATATGCGGTAATCCGTCTTCCCGGAATCAAAACTGTTCCGGAAAATGTGAAAATGGCTGCAAGAACTCCGGCGTACACGCTTCCCGCAGCGGTGAAGCTGTCGCGCGGAACAACGGCGCATCTTTCCGCCGGGAACGGCTTGCTGAAAGTTGAGCTGATCGTTGCCGATCCGTCGATGAAACCTGCGGAGGGCGATTCGCTCTGGGGCGGTTCTTCGGTCGAAATCTTTCTTGATCCCGCACCGTTCCGCGAGCTTGACCGCGATGCGGTGAAACCGTATCAGTACGCATTCGCCGCGCTTCCCTCGAAAGGCGCCGGCATGACGGTTCTTGCGGTTCGCAATCCCGCGACAAAGGCGTCGCGCAAAGTTGAAAAAACGGCGGACGGTTACCGCATGGAGATTCTCATTCCGCTGAATGAACTGCCGCCTGCGGCGGTGTATGGATTCGATATTGAGATCAACCGTCCGGGCGAAAAAACAAAGGAGTCGCTGGGGACGAACCCGGGGAATTCATACCGTTACCGTCTGCACTATCACCTCTTCCGTCTTCCGGACGCGCAGCTCCCGAACGGCGACTTTGCGCAAGCCTCTTTCGGCGATCCCGCGGCATGGTGTTACGAGATCCGCAGCGGCGTTTCCTTCCGGAGTGCTCCGGAGTTCGGACGGACGGGGAACGGAATGAAAGTGGAGGTCCGCAAGCCGGACGTCAGACCTGCGGTTGCCGGACAGCGTTTCAAAATCGAGCCCGGCAGATTTTCACACGGAGTCTTCCAGATTCTCGCCCGTTATGAGAATGTGCAGACGCTCAAATCCGGACGCGGTCGGAACGGCGTCCGCTTCGCCGTCGGTTTTCCGCGCGGACGCTCTGAATACGGATACGACAAACTCAAAGCGGACATGACGGGCAGTTCGGACTGGACGCTTTATCAGCTCGAATTCAAAATTCCTGCGGATGCGGATTACCTGGTTCCGGAGTTCGGCTTCGGTCCCGCAACGACGGGCGCGCTTTTTGCGGATTCTGCAACTTTAACCCTTTACGGAGATAAAAAATGAAAAAACTTCTTGCATTCACAGCCCTTGCGTTCACAGCCGCGCTTTCCGCCGCGGATTTCCGCATCGACATTGCCGGCGGCGATAACTTGTCCTTCGCTCCGGGCGAGGTGTCGGAGAATGTGACGCTTGGTCAGGCCGGCTGGCTCGGCGCGAAAAAGGATCAGCGCCTCTGCGCCCAGGCGAAAGTTTCGGACGCCTGGCGGGAATACAGCTTCTCATTCACTCCGAAGTCGAGCGGAAAAGCGACGATTCAGCTGATGAGTTCAGATGCGAAAACGTTTGTTGCGTGTGACAACATTCGAGTGACTTCCGGCATTCCGAACGGCAGTTTTGAGCAGCTTCGTCCCGACGGCACCCCCTCCGGCTGGTGGAAGATGCGCGACGCCCGTGTGGTTGTCGGCGGTTCCGCCGCTGACGGCAAAAACTATGTTCTTGCCGCCCACAACGACCGCTGGACCCGTCAGTTCGATTGCACCGCCGGCGTTCCGGTCACCGTCAGATTCTCCGCCCGCCGGGAAGGAAAGTGAGTCTGATATTTCCCCTGCAAGCGTGGAGCTTGCAGGGGGAGAGGTTATTTGTATTTTTCATCATCAAGAGCTGGATTGTTTTTGATGATCTCCATAAGAGTTGTAATGTATTCTTTGATTTTTTCCTTGATATCTGCAAAGTCATTGTCCCAGTGCTGGAGAAGAGATTCCGCGTCCCAGTTTTGGAAATCTGTATTTGCATAAGCTCCTGCAATCCAACCATGTTCATTGGGACCATCAAATCCGTTTGGACGATTGATTGTTATTTGCGCGTTGTTGTATGGGTGATGTCCTTTATCACTGTTTGTCAAATCATGCAGGCCATAGTAGAGTGCATGATAATTGCCCTGTTGAAATTCAAACAAAAGTTTATATTGTTTCTCCGAGTTAAACGTATAGGCAAAAGATGCAAATCTTGCACTTGTGCAGTGGCTTACATCGCACTTCATCCCTTCGGGGCTGCATGCTACCGCAATTCCTTGTATGATCCCTTGATGGATACTATCAAAAGCTTTTGCAGTAAGAGCGGCTGCGAGATAGTTTTCTTTGCTTCCTTTAACAACGTCGGCGATGTCCTTTTCCATTTTCGGATCCATATCCTTTCCTGTCAGTTTTTTGATGAGTTCTTTGTATTGTTCCAAAGCCGATTTAACAAGTGGTTTTTTGTTTGCAATTCCTATGCAGGTATCGAGCCATGTAAGAATATCATTTCTGTATGAAATTCGTTGATAATCAACGTGTTCTGCATCATTTGCTTCATGCCCGTCGAGAGTCAGGTACAGAAGAACTGTATTCAGTCCTTTATTGTGCTTTTTTTGGTCGTTGAGCCAGTCCGAATATCGTTCAAGCTGTTTTTCCTGGTCGCTCGCGTAGATTTTGTTTTCGATGACGAGAGCCAAATCTCTGCTGGAAATGACAATATCCATTCGTCCGTTGGAATATGCCACTTCTGTTTTTGCTCTGCAGCCATTCGGGTTGAGTTCCAAGCCGATTTGGTTAAAAAAGGCTTCCAGAAATTTTGTCTTGAATCCGTGCATCCCTTGCGGATCAAGTAATTCTCTGAGAATTGCAGAGTGGCGCATCTCTGTACTCCATACTCCGCAGAGTTCGAAGACATTGAATGGCTCTCTCTGTTTTAATCCTCCATGTTTCTGAATGAGTTCGTAGACCTCTTCCAGCATGCTTTCGATTTGTTCTTTTTCCATTTCAACCTCTTTCTGTTGTTGGTTGTTTTCATTCATTATTGTTTCCATCTTTATTCCTCCAGATATTTTTTCACTGTGTTGCGCGCGAGTCCGAGGGCGGCGGAGGTCTTGGTGAGATTGCCGTCGTATTTCGCGTAGACCCGTTTGACGTGAAGACGCGCGGCAGACTCAAAATCATCCGGAATCTCCGGCTCGTAATGCGGAACCAGACTGCTGGACATTTCGCGGTGCTCGGCAATCAATTTGCTGAAATCGGTGATTTCAAGCACGCTTGCACGCTCCAGAATGTTGAAGAGCTCGCGGACGTTGCCCGGATAATCGTACAGCTTCAGGGCTTCAATCTGTTCCGGGGCAAGGTGACGCCGATGCTGCTTGATCCAGTAGCCGTCCGCAATCTGCGCAATATCCTCCTTGTGCTCGCGGAGCGGCGGAACCCGGAGTTGAATGACATTCAGACGGTAGTAGAGATCCTCGCGGAATTTGCCGTCGCGCACCATCGCGGCAAGGTCGCGGTTGGTCGCCGTGACCAGACGGACGTCAACCTCGATTTCGTCCTTTCCTCCCATCGGCGTGAACCGTCCGCCCTCAAGAACGCGGAGGAGAATTCCCTGCGCTTCCAGCGGCAGTTCGCCGATTTCATCCAGAAAAAGCGTTCCGCCGTTCGCCTGCTTGAAGAGCCCGTCCTTTCGCTCGGCCGCCCCGGTGAATGCACCCTTTTCGTAGCCGAAAAAGCGGCTTTCAAGCAGATTCGGCGTGACGCTTGCGCAGTTGAACGCCAGAAACGGCTCTTTGCTGCGCGGTGATTTGTTGTGAATCTGAAGCGCGACGGTCTCCTTGCCGGTTCCGCTTTCTCCGAAAATGTGAACCCGCGCATGGTCGTGTCCGGCAACCCGGTTGATGTTTTCGAGCAGCTTCCGGATCGCTTCGCTTTTTCCGACGAGCTCCCGCGAGCCGAAGCGTTTGTAGTGGGCGACCATCTGTTTCTCGCCCGGACTCCAGCGGCTGACCGGATCGGCGTTCGCAATGTGCCGGATTGCATCCCCGTAGGCGTTGTCGTCCTGATAGTTGCGGTAGTAAAACATCGCCGCTTCGATCAGAAGTTTGTACTGTTTGGAATCCTCCGTCGGTTCTTTCGGAAGCAGACGTTCACGGATATCGCCGCCCGGAAGCCCGAAACAGGAGGCGACCGCTTCGAGCAACCCGTCCTCGTTGATGCAGCACTCAATTTTTGAACGTATTTCAGGGCCGATGTCGTCCGGAAGTTCAAGCGCGCTGATCCACTTGACATGAACCTTCTTTTTCTCCAGCTGTTTCAGTGCGGAAAGCAGGTCGCCGGTGTTCCCTGTCAGACCGATTCCGAGAATATAGATCTCCTTATAGTTCTTTGCTGAATTCGAATTCAGATATTCCGGAAGACGCCGTGTGCTCATCCCGCGGATGTCTGCAGTTCTGCAGGCACGGAGTGCAAGGGCGGCCGCCGCGGCGTAATCAATCCATCCCCAGCCGGTAAGAATCAGTGTGTCCATATTCTGTTCTCCAAAATTTGACAGGTTGATGTTCATAAAATAATCTACTCCGCATCCGGTGAAAATTCAAATTTCCGGATGAATTTTTTTTGCAGTCCGGTGTTCGTGACAATTCTCGCGCAGGCGATTGCATCGTCGAGCGCATCATGATGTTTGAAGGTGAATCCGAAATACGCCGCCACCGAATCGAGCGTGTGCGAAGGCAGTTCCGGCAGATGTTCCCGGCTGATTTCAAGACTGCATGCATAGGGAAAGGTGATCGCCGGGAGACTGTAGAGTTTGAGCACGCATTTCAGATGCCGCAGATCGAATTGCGCGTTGTGTGCAATGACGCATTCACCCGAGAGCAGAACTCCTTTCAGCGAATCCCAGATTTCCGGAAATTCCGGTGATTCGCGCAGTTCCAGATATTCGATTCCGTGGATTTCGGTAAATTTCGGCAGCATCCAATCCACGGATGCGTGCGGACGCACAAGCCACTCGCATGTTTTTGTGAGTTTCCCGTCTTCCAGAAGTGCTGCTCCGACCGCGCAAATGCTTCCGCTGTTCGGATTCGCTGTTTCAAAGTCCAGACCAACCAGTTTCATCGTTTGTTCCTTTCGCTGTCTGCTGATTTTGCAAAAATCTTTAGCAGATTGCGTGCCAAGTCTCATCTTTCCTGAATTTTTTCATTCGCCGGCGCTTTGCTGTTCAGAAAATGAAAAGTTTTGTTCAGAAAATGACAGTTTCTTTCTTCCGTCCGGTTCCGTTTGAGCGTGAAGGCGGTTGGCACGCGATCTGCTGTTCTTTCCGGCAGAAACAAAACAGGAGAAATCTATGAATCCTTCTATTACGCTGCTCGTTTCAGCCATTCTCGGAACGGAACCGACGGTTTCAGTGGAGAGCCGCAAGGTGCGTTTTGAGGAGCTTCCCGCCGCGTGCGCAAACGAATCCGAGCCGGACAAACACACGAAGGTCATGAATTTTGATCTTGATGGCGACGGTCAGGATGAAATGCTGGTTGCTGCCGGTTCCGGGGATGACCGCTGGAGCGTCATGGCGCATACTGAGGAAGGCTGGAGGTGTGCCGGACGCGTTTCGGGTGAACTTTCGTTTGTCAGCCGTCCGGATTGCCGCGGACTTCTTGCCTGTCTCCCGCTGGACGGAGATGAGGCTCGTTGGAATTTTTACGAACTCCGGAACGGCGTTCTGCACAATCCGGTGAGCGCAAGCGTGCAATACGCGCGGTCCGGAGGGAAGATTCTCCGCACCAGACCGGTAAAAATAGAAGTGAAAACCGGAAAATGAAAAAGGAACTTCAACAACAGCTTTATGAAACCGCGCCGGTCCTTTACGGTCTGGTGAAGGATTCGCCGCTCTGGAAGATTTCTGCTTCGGATGATCTGTTTCCGTTTCTGCTGGAACTGTCAACGGCGATAGAGAAGTTCAACCGGCGGTACCGCAAACGCTACGTGCGAGTCATGCGGATCCGCATGATTGAGGGAAAGCTGGAGTTTCTGACGCATCGTCAGGTCGCGTGCATCGAAAAACTGATCGCCGCAGCGCGTCTGCGTATCCGCCGGTACCGGAAAGAAATCCGGAGCAATTTCATCCGCCGGGCGCGGAAGATGCAGAGCACGGCGCTGTTCGGTTCGTCGCTGCTGCCCGAATGGAACGCGCTGATGCCGGATGAGCTCCGGACTCTGGAGAGTCTTCTCGGCTATGCGGAACGTTTCGCGGTATCGAAAGGGGACTGGCTGATGATTGCGCACTGGTACCGCCGTTATCTGCACGACGGCGACAACGAGCTGCGCTGTCTGGAAAACAGTGAACGCTGTGAGTGAGGCATACCATGTTCAGCATAACGAAAAACCGTGAATTGCGAAGCGCCGCCGCGCTGCGGTGCGAGGATAATGTATATGAATTGAAACGCACGCGGATTCTCCGTGTCGTCCGCGAATACGGCGGCAGTCTGGAGTTTGCCGCGGAAAGACTCGGCTGTTCGGTCGGGACGGTCCGCCGTTCGCTGCGTTTTGTCGCGTTTGAACATCTTCTGAAGGATCCGTCGCTTGCGGACCGTTTTGACTGGCGCACGATGACGCGGCGGAAATGGCGCCGTCTTCTGATCCGCCGCCCGGAGTTCATCACCCGTCTTCCGAAGCGTCCGGACGGGAATGTGTTATATGAGATGGATGTTGCGGAGATTCTTTGCCGCCGTCCGGAACTTGCGGTGCACTTTGACTTGAATTACTGGAATGAGCTGAAACTTGATTTCTGCTGGTCGAAACTGCTTTCGCACCGTCCGGAGTTTGCGCCGCAGTGCGATTTTACCGTCTGGGAGGAGGGCTGCGCGGTGAGAGATCTTCTGCGCTGTCAGCCGCAGTTTTCTGACCGTATCCGTCTTGACCTTCTGAAGCCGTATCATTGGGATATTGTGCTCCGGCGCCAGCCGCACCTGTCGCGGCGCATGGAAGCGCGGACGGAGCGTCCGTTCGGGTATCGGGTTTATCATCTTCTTCATCATCCTGAGGACGAGGCGGAGTTTACGGAATGGGACCGGGTGGAGGAAGAGGACCGTCTTGACTTCCGCCGGGAGCAGCCGGGGATTTACGCGCGTCACTTTGCTCAAAAAATACAGGAGATGATTAAAATTTGATCGTTAATGGAGTTTCGGTCCGCTTTTTTGAATGAGAGGCGGATTGGCATGACAAATGCTTTTACGGAATCATCCAATGCTCATTGCAAGGACTTGCAAATCCGGCGGATTTTTACGGAAAAATACTTGACAAATGTCGGTGTTGAAGTTATAGTAAATGTCTAAAGTCAAACAAAAAAGGAGACTTCAGGCAAGAGACGAAACGACAGCGCGACATTTGAAAAATTATACGTAAATTTTACCGTACCATCGAAAAACTTGCAATTTTGCTTTGGGCTACGTAACGTTTTTTCTG
>DHMO01000014.1 GCA_002405835.1 Lentisphaeria bacterium UBA4640
CAGCAAAAATGCAAACAGAAAAAACAAAAAACAGGAAAAAATTCCAGAAAAGGAAGAGGCGGCCGGAAGAATAGAGAACCGGGTGCGCAGTAAAAGGAAATGCCGCCGCACCGTGCGGTGCGACGACGGATGCGGTCATTTCCCCGCAAAAAAACGAATCAGACGCGCGGCATGCGCAGCACAGTCATCCACGATCGGATCATAAAACTTGTCGATCGGAAGGAACTTGCCATTCAGTTCGTCAAGCATTCTGCGCGTGGACTTCAGGTAGGTATCCATAAACTCCGTTGCAATGTTGATCTTCGCAATACCGGCCTGGATCGACTTGCGGACATCCTCCAGCGGGGTACCCGAACCGCCATGAAGAACAAGCGGAGTTTCAGGAAGCGAATCCGCAATCTCCTGACAACGCTGAATGTCGAGCTTCGGCGTCGCTTTGTAGTAGCCGTGTGCGGTTCCAATCGAAACGGCAAGCGCATCAACGCCCGTCTGCTTCGCGAACTCATACGCTTCCTTCACATCGGTCAGAGCGGTTTCATCGCCCTGTGCGACATGACCGATTTCGCCCTCGACCGAAGCGCCGAACGCTTTGGCATATTCCACGCAGAAATGCGTGATACGCACGTTTTCTTCAAACGGAAGACGGGAACCGTCGTACATTACCGAAGTGTAGCCCCAGGCGAGCGCATCCTTCACCTGGCCGACATTGTCGCCGTGGTCCAGATGCAGCGCGACCGGCTGATTGCAGCGGTGCGCCATGCGGATCAGCGATCCGGCCAAATCAAACGCCTTCGTCGAATCGAAAAGGCGCATGTAAAGCTGGATGATGACCGGGGATTTTTCCGCTTCCGCAGCCTGGATAATTGCCCGGGCGGTTTCGTAGTTCGCGATGTTGAACGCCCCCACGGCGCGCTTTTCTTTGCGCGCCGGGAGGAGAATCTCCTTCATTGTTACAAGAGCCATAGTCCGGTCTCCTTATCAGAGGCAGGCAGCGGCAAGCTCTTCCAGAGTCTTGACGTTGAGAGCCGTGTATTTCGTCAGGAAAATCTTCGTATACGGAGAAGCGACAACGATGACATCCTTCTTCGGGTCATCGGCGCGCGCCTCGATGTATTTCGCGAGTTTCGCGACAAGCGATTCATCAATCTTCGGGAGGACGACCGCGCCCTCCCCGCAGGTGTAGGATTCCTCGTTGTTGGTACCGAACGGAATCAGATCGGTTTTCAGCGCGGCGAGAAGTTCGCGCGGAGCCTGCATATCGTCGTTGTAGTTCTTCAGATAGTCGCTTTCGAGATAATAGGCTTTGCCGGCCTTTTTCGAAAATTTGAGTTTGAGCGATTTGATGAACTCGGAAGTGTGCATGACCTTCGCGGAGAGCTTGATTCCGGCGTCCTTGAAGTCATGAACCAGCGCATCGTAAGCGGCGGGGTTGGAAACGACAACGGTCTTCGCTTTGCTCGCCTTGATGACCTGGGCGAACTTCTGCATTGCCTCCTTTGCCTCCTTGCGGAAGCCGAGGATGTTCAGAGCTTTGCCGATGCAGCCGCCGGTGACGGTCTGGTACTTCACGCCGGCTTTCTTCATGACGGCATCGAACGCCTTGACGACGGTTTTCGCTTCGGCTGTGTAGTTGTCAATGAAGTAGAGGACATCGCCCTCGCCTTTACCGCTCCATTTTTCGTTCTTTTTGAGCTCGGCGGCGATTGTTTTGACGTATTCGGGGGCAAATCCGGCCTCCACGATATCGGCGCGGGCGGCAAGATTGAGTCCGTTCTCATCGAAATGGCTGACGCAGTGGAAGCGGCAGCAGGCGCTGAGATCGGAATGGTAGAGCGTGTCAATATAATCCTGATTTGCGAGCTGTTCCGGATGCATGGTGACGCCGTAGGTCATTGCGGCGCGGACGCGGGGGGTGTCGGCTTCGGTGAACCGCACGTTTCCGATTGCCGAAAGGTGACGGCACATGAAGCAGAAACGGCAGTTCATAATTGCGTCGGTATAGTTGTCGATATTCATGATCAGACTCCTTTGAAACCTAATTTGCCGGGGTTCATAATGTTGTTCGGGTCGAGCTGTTTCTTGATGCCTTCCAGCACGGGCATCGCAGGTCCGTAAAGCTCCTTCATCAGGCGGCCGAGCTTGAGTCCGACGCCGTGGTGTTCGTTGATGACGCCGCCGTTCGCAATCGCCGCGCGGATGGCGAGGTCCCAGACTTTGTTGTAGAGCGCGGCGGCTTCACGCGGATCCTTCGGAACGTCCTTCTCCTCGAAGATGAAGCGGGCATAGAGCATGCAGCCCCACTCATACCAGTGCGAGAAGTGGCCGATGAAACGCGCCTGCGGGAAGTTCTCGTTGACCACTTTTTTCATGGCGTGATAGACGTTCTCAATGTTCGAGAAAGTCGCAACCGTGTCCAGGGTTCCGAACGCCTGCGGCATGTGGAACATGAACGGAGGATAGAAGAATTTGTACTTGTTCTGCCACCAGAGGTCACCGCCTTTGCTGCCGAGGTCTTTGCCTTTGTATTTCTTCTCCATGATTTCGCGGGCATAACGCATCTGACAGTCGACGATGTCCTTGCGGCCGTCGAAACCGAAGACAAGATACGCGCCCTTGTCGAGTTCCATGCCAAAGACTTTGCGGACGTGGTGAATTGTTTCCTCTTCATCGTAGAGACGGACGGCGCAGGGCTGGAGACGGCTGCGCATAAGTTCGGCTCCGGCGCTCATTGCTGTGTGGAAATCCTTGAAGATGTAGGCGCGGAATTCGCGGGCTTCCGGCTGCGGATGAACCTTCAGGGTCACTTCGGTAATGATGCCGAGCGTGCCTTCGCTGCCGAGGAAAAGCATCGTGAGATCCGGTCCGGAGGCGTGGCGCGGAACCGGAAGCGTGCGGATGATTTCACCGGTCGGAGTGACGACTTCCAGAGACATGACCATATCTTCGATCTTGCCGTACTTCGTGGAGAGAACGCCGGTTCCGCGGTGCGCGAGGAAACCGCCGATCGTCGCGCATGCAATGGAGGCCGGAAGGTGCATGGTGGAATAGCCTTCCTTGTTGCACTGCCATTCCAGATGACGCGCAATCATGCCTGTCTGACAGGTCACTGTAAGCGCTTCCTTGTCAATGCCGATGAATTTGTTCATGCGCTTCATGTCGACGATGATTCCGCCGTAGACGGGAAGCGCGCCGCCCTGGGAGCCCGATCCGCCGCCCCAGGGGACGACCGGGATATGATAATGGTTCGCAAGTTTTACGACCCGGGAAACCTCCTCGGCGCTGCCGGGATGGACGATGAAGTCCGGCTTCGGGGTTTCCATGCCGCGGTCATGCCACATTTCCGGAATCCAGTAGTAGTCGATCGAGTGACCGAACTTGTCGGCGTCACGGGTGCAGACGTTCTCGTCGCCGAGAATGTCCGTAAGTTCCGTGCGAATCATTTCGTACATGTAGCTGTCTTTAGAGACTAACATTTTATCCTCCTTGAAGGGTTATTTCATGCTGTAAATCGGCGCAAGGGCATCGTGCACCGCTTTGTATTTGCGGAAGAGCGCGGCATACTGCGCGGCGCGTTCCGGATCGGGATGAATCTCCCGGTCGATTCTCAGGCATTTGCGGACGGCGTCCGCGCTGTTCGCGAAAAGCCCGACGCCGGTTCCGGCAAGAAGCGCACTGCCGAACGAAGCGTCGCCCGGAATCGGAACCTGCACCGGAAGGTTGAAGACGTCGCAGACAATCTCGCTCCAGAGACGGCTCCTGGCGCCGCCGCCGATCAGAAAAATCCGTTTGACGGGCAGCCGCATCTGCTCAATCAGACCGTAGCAGTCGAGCAGAGAAAACGCCACGCCTTCCAGAAGGGCGCGGATCACATCGCCCTTCGTCGACGAAATGGCGAGTCCGGTGAAACTGGCGCGCAGATTTGCATCCCAGTACGGAGAGCGTTCGCCCTGAAGATAGGGATGGAAGAACACCCCGTTTGCGCCGAGCGGCGAACGGTTCGCTTCGCGGTCGAGCAGATCGAAGGCATTGATTCCGAGTTTCTGCGCGGCGGCTTTTTCCGCATCGCAGAAGAGATCGCGGAACCAGCGCTGGCAGAGTGCGGCGGCATTGGTCGCGGAAACCGTGTACCACATGCCGGGGATCACATGCGAATAGGTCAGAGTCGTCGGGTAAGGATGCGCGGAGGACGTCATGACGTTGACGTTTCCGGCGGTTGCGAGCTTGACGATGCAGTCGCCCGGCTCAATCGCGCCCGCGCCGTAATCCTCGACGGCGGAATCGGAAGTTCCGCAGACAACAGGCGTTCCCTCCGGAATTCCCGTATCGGCGGACGCCTTCGCGGAGACGGAGCCGAGAACGTCGGTCGGGTTGACAAGCTCCGGAAGAACCGCGGGATCCAGTCCGGCGAGCTCCGCGAGTTCCGGAGACCAGCGGCGGTTCGCCATGTCGTAAAACAGCGTTCCCTGCGCCTCGATGTGATCGGTCGCGGCAACACCGGTGACCTGGAAGCGCACATAATCCTTGACGAACAGAATGTGTTTTGTCTGCTTCAGAACATCGGGCTCATTGTTTTTGAGCCACATCATCTGCGGCAGAGTCCAGGTCGGAGTCGGCATCTGATATGCGGTTTTGAAAATCCAGTCCGCGTGGTGTTCTTTCAGCAGAGCGCATTCGGCGACGCTCCGCTGGTCGGTCCACATGATCGTGCGGCGCAGCGGCTTCATCGCGCCGTCCAGAAGAACGGCGTTGTGCGTGGAACCGTCAAACGAAAGAGCGCGGACACTGCTGAGTTTCACGCCCTTCGCCTCGAGCTTCCGGAGCGCCAGACACATGGCGGCATACCAGTCGGCGGGGTCCTGCTCCGACCAGCCGGGATGCTCGTAATGCGTGGTGTATTCCACAGACGCATCGCCGAGCATAAGCCCCGTGCAGTCGATCGCGGAGACCTTGCAGCCGCCGGAACCGAAGTCTATGCCGAGAAGTATGGTGTCGTCGCCGTTCATATCACTTTACCCAGCTGTGCTGCGGATCCTTGTAAGAGATGAGACCGCGGTTGACTTTGCCTGTCATGGTCCAGAGGTAATACATCTGGTAGCCGGGAGCGCCGCAGAGCGGATGATAGCCTTCGGCAATCGCAACGGTGTCGTTGTTTTTGACCGTGTAGGTCTCGTCGATGGAACCGTCGGGCTGATAGACTTTCTGGATGCCGAAGCCCTGCGGGGGATCGAAGCGGTAGAAATAAGTCTCCTCCATGTCGATCTCATCGGGCAGATTGTCGAAGTCATGGCGGTGCGGAGGATAGCCGGACCAGTTGCCGCTGGGAATCATGCCTTCGCCGATGTAGAAGTGTTCGGAATCGAATTTCTCATCAAGCATGATCGTGGCGGCGCGGGAGAAGTTGTCGCGGCCGAGCGAAAGGGTTCTGCACTCTTCCGGAGTGATGACGGTCGGACGCGCGGTGTCGCGGGTTGCCGGAGAGGCGTTGTATGCGATATCGACATCGCCGAGCGCGGTGATTTCATAATCGGTATGGCGCGGGAGGTAGACCGTGTGCGGCTTGCCGTCGAATACGTTTCTGCGTTTTCCAACTTCCGTAAAATGGAAGTCCCTGCCCTTGACGGAGCACTTGCCGCCGAGGAGGACAAGCGCGACTTCGAAATCGCCGGTGGAAGCCTTGTAAGAGGTTCCGTCCGCGAGCTGGATCAGACCGAACGAGGTGAGCTCCATATTGTATTCGCCCACATCGAAAATTTTGTTGAATCCCTGTTTCGGGGAAAGATGAATCAGAAGGTTGTCGCTGCTCATATTCGAGCTCCTTTCTTACTGAACGACCACAGGTTCGATATCGAGAATACGGCAGATGTCGAGAAGTTCCGGAACAATGTCGCCGTAGGAGAGCGCGTAGTGGTGCTCCCAGCCCTGGCTGATGACAACATCGCGGAGCTTGTCGCAGCCCGCATCGAATTTGATTTTGACGGGGTTGCCGCGGACAAAGAGGTCCGTGTCGAGCGCTTCGCCGGTCGCAATCAGCATGCGGAAACCGTCGCCGTCGCGCTTTTCACCGAGACGAGCCAGAGTGACGCGTCCGGGTTTGAGCGGGAATTCATCGGTGACGCCCTTCACACCGCCGCCTTCCACCGTCGCGCTGTGGCAGAGCTGAGGCTGGTAACCGGGTTTGCAGAGCTTGCAGGGAGCCGCACCGCAGTGCCACGCGACGCCGTAGTCACCCTCCATGACAATCATGTCGCAGAAGAACGGCAGTTCGCCGGTAAGCTCCTGTTCCATGCGCATCATGACGGCGCCGTAAGCGTCGCCTTCACACGCAGTGAGGAACCCGTGGTTCGTCAGATGACCGATTGTGGAACAGACGGCAATGCCGTAAAGATCGTTTGAAATGAACTCCGGCCAGCAGCGCATCGCAAAGGTGTCGACGAGGAATTTGTCTTTCATCTTGCCGACGGCCGCGAAGAGCGCGGCGGATTTTTTGAGCTGTTCTTCGCTCGGTCCGTCAGTCGGATGGACTTTGGCGTCGGAAAGAATGGTCTTCATTGCGGCGTCGAGCTCTTCCGGCTTGAGATTGCGTGCGGCTTCGATCACCTCATGCTCGGTGATGAATTTGACTTCCGGGCCGACTTTCGTGCGGAGAAGCATCTCGTCGCAGCTGGAGGTGAAGAATCCCGGAACGCGGCCGCCGATCACACCGATTCTCATGCGGTTGAGCATGCTGACCGTGCGGGTCACCCGGATCGCCTTTTCGAGTCCGGCGTTCGCTTCCGCGGAACCGACTTCAGCGTGAATATGGAAATACGGAACATGCATCCGGTACATGAAATGGGAATTCATGTTCGCGGCGCAGAAAGAGTTGTTCTGAAGGCGTCCGCCCTTCGGATCCGGCTCCTTCATCGACCAGAGCACGACGGGAACTTTGAGACGCTGCGCGAACATCGGGACGATCACGCCGAGCGAGAATGTCATGAAGTGGGCGACGATCAGATCCGGACGCTCCTTTTCGAAGAAATCGAGTTCCTGAATCGCCTTGTCCTCGAAATCGATCATGCGGTCGCCGCCGATCACTTCGACTCCGGGCAGACTCTGAAGATATTCCTTCGCGTTTTTGCGCGCGGCTTCAAGAGTTTCGTTCGTCCAGTTTGCCTTCGTCAGCGGAAGATAACCGATCTTGAATGTCTTTGCCATTGCTGTTCCTCCTGTGAATATCAGTTGTTTTTCAGAAATTCATCAACAGTTTTGCGGTCGGGAAGCCCTGCGCGTCCGCCGAGTTTGCGGCATTTGAGTCCGGCGACGGCGGAACCGAAGCGCATGGATTCATAAATGTCGCCGCATTCGAGATAGCGGACCGCGAACGCGCTGTGGAATGTGTCACCCGCTCCGGTGGTATCGACAATGCGCCCGACATTGAACGAAGGACAGCGGACGATTTTTCCGTCGATCCACGCCATTGAGCCTTTTTCACCGACGGTGATTCCGGTCACCTTTGCGCCTTCATCAAGCAGCTTGACGAGCGCTTTCTCCAGATCATCCTCTTTGGTCCACGCGCGGGCGAAATATTCCGATGTAAAGAAGATATCGGTGTTTTCAATGATTTTTTCCACACCGGGGCGAATGGTTCCGGCGTCGAAATTGACAATCACTCCGGTTTTTTTCGCTTCCGCCGCCGCGGCGATCGCGGCCTCCGTGTTGTGCCCGTCGAGATGAAGAATCTTTGCGGAACGGACAAGATTCATATCGACTTCGGAGGGAAGCAGTTCTTTGAGCGTGCCGCGCGTCCATGCAACGCTGCGCTTGCCGGTCGGCGCATCAATCCAGCAGTATGCGAGCGGCGACATGCTGTCTTTGCGGCGCACGATTCCGGCGGTGCTGACGCCGTCCGCCTCAAAATCTGCAATCATGCGGTCGCCTGCGGCATCGTCGCCAACCGCGCTGATGAACGCCGCGGAGAGTCCGAGTTTTGCCGCCGCGACAGTTGCCGTTCCGCCCGGGCCGCCGCCCTGAATGATGTGCTCGATAATCTGCACTTTATGGTCAATCGGGATTTCCGGAAGCAGACAAATATCGTCGTTGCTGCAGAATCCGAGTCCGACAAAATCGATTCTTTTCTGGTCCTGATGCATAAAAATCCTCCTGTTTCGTCTGTAACGTAACCCCTCTTTCCGGAATTGTCAAGAGCAGAAATGAGAAAAACTGATAATTATTTGAGAAAACATGATAATTTTAAACCGGACAATGCGGCCTTGTAACGTTTTTATGTCGGGAATATGCAAAAAAAACTCCCCGGCTGCGGAAACAGCAGAGGAGTTTTTCGGATTCGGAGTTTTTTCAGCAGAGCTTGGAACGGACCTGTTCGAGTTCCTTTTCCGCATCGGTCAGCAGCTCGGTGACAAGATCGCGGATGGGAACAACCTTGTCCACCAGTCCGACGGACTGACCGGCCATGAGCGAACCGTTGTCGGTATCGCCTTCGATCGCGGCTCTGCGGAGCGCGCCGATCCAGAATTTTTCGACCTGCTCCTGTGCTTCCTGACGGTGAATCTCGCCCGCCTCCAGCTTTTTGAGCAGCGCAAGCTGGAGTTTGCCGAATTCATCGGTTCCCTTGTTGCGGAGCGCGCGGACAGCGACGACGGGCAGACGGGAGTCGAACTGCGGCGTGGAGACGGCGTCACGCGCATTCGCGCGGCTGAAGACCTCTTTGAACTTCGGATGGACTTTGCACTCTTCGGTCATGACGAAACGGGTTCCGAGCTGTGCACCCGCCGCGCCCATGAGCAAGGTGTGCGCAATCATCTTTCCGGTTGCGATTCCGCCCGCGCAGAACATCGGCACCTGATCCGCGAAGCGGAAGAGCACCTGCTGCATCAGGACAACCGAGGAGACGTGTCCGATGTGTCCGCCTGCCTCGCTGCCTTCGAGAATAATGGCGTCCGCACCAAATTTAATCATGCGCTCCGCAATGGAAACAGTCGATGCGAAGCAGAGAACTTTTGCGCCGGTTTCTTTCGCGGCGAGAACCTCTTTTTCCTTCGGGAAACTTCCGGCGAAGATGATGTAGGGAACCTTCACCTCTTTGAGCATTGCAAGATGATCGAGATATGCGGGCGCGATGGTGATGAGATTGACCGCAAACGGATTTTTTGTCAGTGAACGAACCTGTTCGATCTGCTGGCGCAGGATTTCCGTGGGAGCGTTTCCGCCGGCAAGACATCCAAAGCATCCGGAGTTGCAGACCGCCGCGACAAGATTGGGTTCCGACACCCATGTCATCGCACCGCAGAGAATGGGATACTTGCACTGCAGAAAATCGCTTCCTCTTTTCATCAGGGGATTCAGATATTTGAGTTCCATAGTTTTCCTCCTTTGTTGAAACACGATGGCCGGGATTACTATACATCCCCTTTTCCGTTTTGCAAATTTTAAAAAAGGGAGTTGAATTTTACCAGATCAGCAGCTTCAGACCGGCAAGAATGGAGAAAATGAGAACTATTTTGTTGAACCACGCCTGAGAAATGTATTTCAGGCACATAATACCCACTGCCGCTCCAAGAAGAATGAACGGAATCATCGCAAGATCCGCTTTGAACGACTGATACGTGATCCGCTCCTGGAGAATGAAACACGGCAGCTTCGTCCAGTTCATAATCAGGAAAAACCACGCACCGGTTCCCACATACTCCTTCTTGTCAAGTTTCAAGGCAAGGAAATAGAGAGCGGCAACCGGACCGGCGGCATTCGCTATCATCGTTGTAAAACCGGCAAGAAGACCCGCTCCCGTCCCAACCGCCCAATGCGCCGGAACCGTTTTGTCTTTCAGCACATAATCGCGCACAATGCTGATGCAGCAGAGCAGAACCACGATCGCGCCGATCGCTTTCGCCATGGCATAATCGTTCAGAACCGAAACAAGAACCGCTCCCAGTCCGAGCCCGACCGCGGCGGACGGCACCAGACGCAGGATCAGTTTCCTGTTCGCACTGCGCCGGTACCAGGCAACCGCCGCAACATCAGCCATGCAGAGCATCAGCAGCTGAAGCCCCGTCGAAAGACGCGTCGGGAAGACCATCGTCAGCAGCAGAACCGGAACCAGTCCAAGCCCCGGAATCCCCGTCTTGTTCAGCCCGATCAGAATCGCTGAAACAATCAGCATCGAAAGTTCGAATGCGGAAAATCCGCTGAAGAAAAAATCAAACATGAAAAGCCTTTAAAATGAAAAGCGGGACGCGGCGCAAACCGGCGTCCCGTCTGTGATTCCGCAGATCAATAGCGGTAGTAATCCGGCTTGTACGGTCCGTTGACCTTGACGCCGATGTATTCCGCCTGCTCCTTCGTCAGCTTCGTCAGCTTGGCGTTGAGCTTCTCCAGATGGAGCGCGGCGACTTCCTCGTCGAGTTCCTTCGGGAGGCGGTGGACCTTGACCTCATGCTTCTTGGTCGCAAGCGCGATCTGAGCAAGAGACTGGTTCGCGAACGAGCAGCTCATCACAAAGCTCGGATGCCCCGTCGCACAGCCGAGGTTCACAAGGCGTCCTTCGGCGAGCAGATAGATGCTGTGACCGTCGGGATAGGTGAACATATGAACCGGGCACTCGTGTCCCTTGATTTCGGTAATCTTGATGCCGGGCCAGGCTTTGAGCTTGGCAACTTCGATTTCATTGTCGAAGTGACCGATGTTGCAGACGATCGCCTGATCTTTCATCTTCGACATGTGCTCTGCCGTGATGATGTGGCAGTTGCCGGTGGTGGTGACATAGAGGTCGGCGGTCGGGAGAGCATCCTCAACCGTGGCGACCGTGTAGCCGGCCATACACGCCTGAAGAGCGCAGATCGGGTCGATTTCGGTCACAATGACGCGGGCGCGTTCGTTGGCGAGCGCTTCAGCACAGCCCTTGCCGACGTCGCCGTAACCGCAGACGACAGCCTGCTTGCCGGAGAGCATCACGTCAAGCGCGCGCTTGATGCCGTCGGTCAGGGAGTGGCGGCAGCCGTAGATGTTGTCGAACTTGGATTTTGTCACGGAGTCGTTGACGTTGATTGCGGGGAAGAGCAGTTCACCGCGTTCTTCCATCTGAATCAGACGGTGCACGCCTGTAGTGGTCTCTTCGGAGACGCCGCGGATGTTCTTAGCAACCTTGCTCCAGCGTTTCGGATCCTCTTTGAGGGTCTTTTTGAGCAGGTTGATGATGACGCCTTCCTCTTCGCAGGAGGGCTTGCGGTCGAGGAACTTCGGATCCTTTTCCGCCTTGACGCCCTGGTGGATGAGAAGGGTCGCATCACCGCCGTCGTCAACAATCTGATCGGGGCCGGAACCATCGGGCCAGGTCATGGCGCGGAGAGTGCAGTCCCAGTACTCTTCGAGGGACTCGCCCTTCCATGCAAACACGGGAATTCCGCGTTTTGCAATGGCGGCGGCGGCCTGGTCCTGCGTCGAGAAAATATTGCAGGAGGCCCAGCGGACGTCGGCACCGAGTTCAACGAGGGTTTCGATCAGGACGGCAGTCTGGATTGTCATGTGGAGACTTCCCATGATCTTGACGCCCTTGAGCGGTTTTTTCTTTCCGTATTTTGCGCGGACGGCCATCAGACCGGGCATTTCATGTTCGGCGATGTCGAGTTCCTTGCGTCCGGCTTCGGCAAGACCGATGTCGCGGACTTTGTAATCGGTAAACGGAGCCGCCTTTTTCGCAGGGGCTTTCTTAGCGGCGGCTTTCACCGGAGCTGTCTTCTTTACGGCGGTTTTCTTCGCCGCGGTCTTTTTTGCAGCAGTTTTCGTTGCCATTTAGACTGTCCTTATTTTGAATCCTGATAAATGAGCTTCTGGAAGCGTGCGCGAATGGGTTCCCAGCGGAACGGCGGGATTGCCGCGCCGATGACCTGGACGACTTCCGCGCCGAGGATTGAACCCATTTTGCCGGCGGTTTCAAGCGAATAGCCGTTGAGCCACGCATAAAGGAAACCGGCCTGCCAGAGGTCGCCCGCACCGGTGGTGTCAATCGCAGTTACAAGTTCCGAACTGACGATTGCCGTTTCTTTCGCGCTCTTGAGGTACGCTCCGCGTTTGCCGAGCTTGACTGCGGCGGTTCCGCAGAATTCCAGCAGAGCATCCGCCGCCTGCGCCGGGACAATTTCATCCTTGACGCCGAGAAATTCGCGAGCCTCGTCCTCGTTTGCGAATACGACATCCACATAACGGCGGAGAATGTCGTCGAGTTTGTCGCGGAAGATGCGGACAACTTCAAACGATGCAAGGTCGAGACTGACCGTTGCGCCGTGGTCTTTTGCCAGCTTCAGAACATGCAGGAAAACGTCCATGTTGAAGAGCATGTAGCCTTCCACATGAACATGGTTGATTCCGCGGAAGTCCTCCGCCGTGATTTCCGTAACCTTGAAGGTCGCCGCGGCACCGAGATCGGTGCGCATGGTGCGTTCGGAATCGGGCGTGATGAGACTGATGCAGCGTCCGGTGCGGACGTCCGCCGCGGTTTTGAAACGGGAGACGTCACCGCCCATGCGTTCGAATTCCGCGCGATAGTAATCCCCCTCCGCATCATTCCCGACTTTGCCGAGGAATGCGGTTTTCATGCCGAGCTTCTGAAGTCCGGCGATCGTGTTTGCGGCCGAACCGCCGACCACTTTGCGCGTGGAGGGAAGCGTGGCGCTGAGATGATCGGCAGTTTTCGCGTCGATCATCACCATGCCGCCCTTTTCGCCGCCGACGGTCTTCAGATAATCATCCTCGACGTTGGCGAGAACGTCAAGGAGAGCGGAGCCGAAGCCCAGTACTTTTTTCTTTCCGGATGTCATTGGTCCGGACCGCTTATTTCAGGTATGCGGCTGCAGCGGCCTTGAGAGCGTCGACCATATCGGTCTTCTCCCAGGGGAATCCGGCGCGGCCGAAGTGTCCGTAAGCGGCGGTCTGGCGGTATGCCCAGCCGTTCTTTGCCGGATGCTTCAGATCGAGCTTCGCAAGGATCGCAGCCGGGCGGAGATCGAAGACCTTCTCCACGACCTTTTCGAGATCGGCGTCGTTGCAGATCTTTCCGGTTCCGTAGGTGTCGACGTTAATCGAAAGCGGTTTCGCCACGCCGATTGCATAGGCGACCTGGATTTCGCACTTGTCGGCGAGTCCGGCGGCAACGATGTTCTTGGCAATATAGCGGCACATGTAAGCAGCGGAACGGTCAACCTTGGAGGGGTCTTTTCCGGAGAAAGCGCCGCCGCCGTGGGAACCGACGCCACCGTAGGTGTCGACAATGATTTTGCGTCCGGTCACACCGGTGTCGCCGTTCGGTCCGCCGATAACGAAGCGTCCGGTCGGGTTCACATAGTACTGAATGTCATCGTTGAGGAACTCTGCGGGAATCACCTTCTTGACGACGTCCTTGACGACCTGAGTGAAGACGTTGATATCCATGTCGTCGGAGTGCTGGTGCGAAACAACGACCGTTGTGACCTTGACCGGCTTTCCGTCCTTGTAGAGCATGGAAACCTGACTCTTGGAATCGGGGCGGAGATAGCCGTACTTTTCGGGATCGGACTTGCGGAGACGTGCGAGTTCCTCGACGATTCTGTGAGAGTAGAGGATCGTTGCCGGCATAAGTTCTTTGGTTTCATTGCTGGCATAACCGAACATCATGCCCTGGTCGCCCGCGCCCTGTTCCTTGAAGAGACCTTCGCCCTCGGTCACGCCCTGGGAGATGTCGCCGGACTGGGAGTGGATGCAGATGAAGACTTTGCAGGACTCTGCGGAGAAACCGATGTCGGCGGAGGTGTAGCCGATGTCGGCGACGACGCCGCGGACGACGGCTTCCCAGTTGACTTTCGCCTTGGTGGTGATTTCACCGGAAACGACAACGAGGTCGGTTGTGCAGAGAGTTTCACAAGCCACGCGGCTCTCGGGATCCTGAGCCAGGCAGGCGTCGAGGATCGCGTCGGAGATCTGATCGGAAACTTTGTCGGGATGTCCTTCGGAAACCGATTCCGAAGTAAAAATGTGTTCTGCGCGAATCTTGCTCATTGAAAACTCCTTGTTTGAGTTGTTTGCGTTTTTATAATTTCCGGTAATCTATCACTGAAACGGTCAACATTCAAATAGAAAATGCAAACTATTCCGGAAAAGAAGATTTTTATTTTGTAATCCAGAGCATTCTTTAAGAAAAGAATCTTGTCTTTTATGTTTTTAGCGGGTATGAAAAAGCCCCGAACGAATCGGGGCTTCAGAAATCGGATCGGAAAGAGAAGGGGCGAATTACTTCGCGGCTTCTTCCTTCTTCTCTTCGGTCGCGGCCGGAGCATCAGCTTCGACGAGCTGGATCAGGCAGGCTTCTGCGCCGTCGCCGATACGGTAACCGGTACGGATGATGCGGGTGTAGCCGCCGTTTCTCTTCTCAAAGCGCTTGGCGAGATCGGAGAACAGCTTTTCGACGACGAGCTTCTTGGTCTGAGCCTTGTCGGAAGGCGTGTTGACTTTGAGCTTGGCGACCGTGAGTCTGCGGTGGTGATCGGTGCCTTTTTTGGCAAACGAGATGAGACGATCGACGAGGCGGCGGACTTCCTTCGCTCTCGGGATGGTGGTCTGAACCTGTTCGTGCTCGATGATGGAGCAGGCAAGGTTCACCAGCAGCGCTTTTCTGTGACCGCAGTTGCGACCCAGCTTGGCGGTATGTTTAAGGTGACGCATGATTTATCAGGCCTCCTCTTCTTCTTTTTTGGGAGTGGAATTATTGTTTTCGTTCTGGGCATCGGCTTCTTCGCCTTCGCCCTCGGCGCCTTCGCCGCCTTCGGCATTGCCGTTGTTGGCGTTGTTGCCGTTCGCGTTGTTCACGCGATCCGCTTCCGCCTGAATTGCATTGACGAGTTCCTCGCTGAAGGTCATGCCCAGAGAGAGGTTCATGCCGTGCAGTTTCTCCTTGATTTCGTCAAGGGACTTCTTGCCGAAGTTACGGAATTTGAGCATCCGGTTCTCGGTTCTGATGCAGAGTTCGCCGAGAGTCTTGATGTTCGCGTTGTTCAGGCAGTTCATAGCGCGGACGGAGAGGTCGAGAACTTCAACATTCTGCGAGAGAATCTTGAAGAGCTTCTGGTCCTCGTCACTGATGGTCGACAGCGTGTCGTCATCGCTGGCCTGGGAGCCCATGAAGGGTCTGAGATGATCCTTCAGGATCTTGGCGGCCTTTTCGATGGCGTCTTTGGCGGAGATTCGTCCGTCAGTGTAGATCTCCATGACCAGGCTGTCCATTTCGGTTTCTTCGCCGACACGGGCGGCGCCGACCTGGTAGCGGACATGGGTGACGGGGCTGAACAGACTGTCGATCACGATTGTTCCCTGCGGGTGGTCGGGGCGTTTGTTCTTTTCCGCCGGAACCCATCCGCGGCCCTTGGAGACTTCGATTTCCGCACGGAACGGAACATCCTTGTCAAGGGTGCAGATGACCTGCTCGGGATTGAGGACCTCAACGGTACCGTCGCAGACGATATCGGCAGCGGTGACTTCGCCGGCCTTGTTTTTCTTGATTTCAAGAAGTTTGGGAGCCTCTCCGTGAAGATTCAGCTTGACTCTTTTGAGATTCAAAACAATCTCGGTGACATCTTCAACAACACAGGGAATCGTTGCGAATTCATGGGAAACGCCGTCAATCCGGACCGCGGAAATTGCTGCGCCTTCGAGAGAAGAGAGCAGAACTCTGCGGAGAGAATTGCCGATCGTATGCCCGAACCCGCTCTGAAACGGTTGTGCTGTAAACTTCGCATACTTATTCGTTGCTGTGCTTTCATCCATGACCAGCGTCTGCGGCATGGGAAATACGCTTGCGGCAGCCATTGTTTAAACCTCCATAAATTGATTCTACCACGCTCTGTCCCGGAACCGGGACAGAACCATTGCGGAACGATTGCGGATTCGCCGGATCAGACACGACGTCTTTTCGGCGGTCTGCATCCGTTGTGCGGAACGGGCGTGATGTCCTTTATGGCGTTGACTTCCATGCCGGTCGAGGCGATTCCGCGGACTGCGGACTCTCTGCCCGCGCCGGGGCCCTTGATCCGGACTTCAACTTCCTTCATGCCGAGAGCTTCCGCCTTTTTCGCAGCGTCGGCCGCGACAACCTGAGCAGCGTAAGCCGTGCTCTTGCGGGAACCCTTGAAGCCGTTCTTTCCGCCAGTGGACCAGCAGAGAACGTTGCCGTGGAGGTCGGTGAAAGTCACTTTCGTGTTGTTGAACGTCGCCTGAACGAAGGCGATACCGGACGGAACATAGCGTCCGCCTTTTTTGCGCTTATCAGCAGCTGCGGGAGCTGCGGCAGCCTCAGCCTGAGGAGCCGCTTCCGCCGCCGGAGCCGTTACTTTTTCTTTGTTTTCAGACATTTTTCCTGGAAACCTTTCTCAAGTTTTATCTCAGATCCGAAAGAATTATTTCTTTCCTGCCGGGGCGGCGGCAGCTTTGGCGTCCGCCGTGGACGCGGCTACACGTCTCTGCGTTTTATCGCGGATAGCTCCGACGGTCTGCTTCTTGCCCTTTCTCGTACGGGCGTTCGTGCGGGTACGCTGACCTCTGCACGGCAGGCTCTTGCGGTGACGGAGACCGCGGTAGCAGTTGATCGCCTGGAGACGTCTGATGTCCTGGGCGAGCATACGTCTGAGATCGCCTTCCACCACATAGTCGTTCTGAAGAAGGGTGGTAATAGCGGAAATGTTCTCATCGGTCAGCTGACTGGCCTTGAGTCCGGGATTGATTTTTGCTTTGGCGAGAATTTCCGTTGCAAGCGCCGGTCCGATTCCATAGATGTACTGGATGGCGTATTCGATGCGCTTGTTGGCCGGGATGTCGACTCCGATAATTCTAGGCATTCTTGTCGCGCTCCGTTTCAACCTTGCTTCTGTTTATGGCGGGGGTTGCGGGAGCATACGACTCTCACAACGCCTTTACGTTTGATTATCTGACAGGATTCACACCTGCGTTTGATGGACGCTCTGACTTTCATAACAGATACAACCTTCAAAAAAGTGTTTGGGTGAATAGTACCGCCGCGCCCCTCACGGGCTTGGCGCCTCTTCTCCGTGTTCAAAGCTTGGAATGCCAACCGGTGTCGCGACACACCGGGGGGACGGATTGCACACGAATTTTATAATATACAATAAATCGCAAAAATTGCAAGCGGCAAACAAAAAATAAAAAAATAAAAATATTTTTCCGCCGGCAAACCGCAAAAAACGGCTTCCGGCGGACTCCCGCAAACGATTCAGTCGTTCAGCACAACCACTTTCGAGGGATCAACATACAGCGTCCACTCCGAGCCCGGCTCTCGATGCGGAGGATCCACTTCAAACACGGTAACCGCGTCATTCACGGAAAAGAACTGCCACTCCGTGCGGTCGCCGAGATAGCTGCCGCCCTTCAGAACACAGCGGAGCTCTTCCATCTCCGCGGAAGTCTTTTCGAAACGGATATGCTCCGGACGCATCATCAGCGTCACCTCCGTTCCCGGAGCCAGCTTGCCGAATGCCGAAGCATGAAGAATTCCGCAGGAACAGGCGACCTCCGCGACGCCGTTCTCAAACGAAACAACTTTGCCGCGGATAAAATTGGCGTCGCCGAGAAAGCCCGCGATGAACTCGTTCACCGGACGCCGGTAGAGCTGCCGGGGTGTGCCCAGCTGAACGACATTGCCTTTGTCAAGAACCGCAATGCGGTCCGCCATGCTCAACGCCTCGCGGCGGTCATGCGTCACATAAAGCGCCGTCACTCCGCGCTCCTTGCAGATGCGGCGGATCTCCAGACGCATGGAATCGCGAAGCCGGGCGTCGAGATTCGAGAGAGGTTCATCGAGCAGAAGAACCGAGGGATTCACCGCCAGAGCGCGCGCAAGCGCAACCCGCTGCTGCTGTCCGCCCGAAAGCGACTGAATCCGGCGGTCCGCGCAATCGGCGAGACGCACCAGTTCGAGCATTTCGCCGACCTTTTCGCGAATCGCGGCTTTCTTTTCCCCCTGAATCTGAAGTCCGAACGCGACATTCTCGAAAACGCTCATGTGCGGCCAGAGCGCGTAGTTCTGAAAAACCATCGCGGCGCGCCGTTTTTCGGGGGGAAAATCCGTGACATCGGTTCCGTCAAACAGAACCGAACCTTCATCCGGCTTCAGAAGACCGGCAATGATGCGGAGAAGCGTTGATTTTCCGCAGCCGGAAGAACCGAGCAGAAAAAAGAGTTCGCCAGACTGAACGGTCAGATCGACCGGATTCAGAACGCGCGTGTTCCTGACATACGATTTCGAGATTCCGCGGATTTCAACAGTCGTTCCCATAGGTCAAAGTCCCAGTTTTTTCATGATCATTTCTGCGGGCGTAAGATATTTCTTTTCATTGTTGCACTCCTTGCAGCACGGGACAACATTGCCGCGGACGCTTTTTCCGCCGCGGACGACGGGGACAATGTGGTCCATCGTCAGCTCCTCCGGGGGGAATTTCTGTCCGCAGTAATGACAGATTCCGCGTGCAAGCTGTTCACGCCACCAGCCGGATTTGCGAAGCTCGCGGGCTTTGGCGCGCTCGCGGGCGACATGGGCGTCGTCCTTCTGAATATCGATCCAGTCATCCATAGTTTATCTCCTTTCCGGCTCACCGAAGAGAGCGAATGCGTTGCGGGTTGTCCGCTCCGCAATCTGTTCCGCCGGAACGCCTTTCAGCTCGGCGAGCTTATGCGCGACGAGCGGCAGATATTCGGGCGTGTTGAGACGTCCGCGGAAGGGAACCGGAGCGAGATATGGGGAATCGGTCTCCAGCAGAATCCGGTCCTCCGGCATCTGCATCACAACTTCGCGGATATTGTCCGAACGCTTGAAGGTCAGCATCCCGCCGACTCCGAAATACGCACCGAGCGCCGCAAACCTGCACATCCACTCCGCAGTTCCGGCGAAACAGTGAACGACGAAGCGTCCGCCGCGCGCCGCAAATGCGGAAAGCGCATCGAAACAGACCTGATACGCATCATCGCTTCCCTCCGCCGCGCGGCAGTGGATGATTGCGGGAGCCTTGCAGCGCAGGGCGAATTCCAGCATGTCATTCAGAACAGCAGTCTGTTTTTCGAGCGGGGAGATGGAGTAGAACGTGTCGATTCCGATCTCTCCGACAGCGCGGAAGCGCGGATCGGCGGCGAGACGGTCGAACGCGGCGGGATCGTTCACATATCCCTCCGCCTCATGCGGATGAACCCCGGCGGCAAAAAAAACGTCGGGATGAACCTGTACAAAATCGCGGATTGCAAGAGCGTCGGCAAGGGAGCTTGCGCAGACAAGCTGAAAACGGACGCCGAGTTCCTGCGCCTTGCGGATCATTTCATGATTGTCCCGTTCCGGAGAGAGATGAAGATGTGTATCAAAAAGTTCCATTATCAGTTTTCCTTTCTATATAATATTATCCGTTTTTCCGGAATTTCAACTTGCAAAACGCCCGAAATGCCTTTATTGTAATGAAAATTTTCCAGGGAGTCTGACATGCGATTCATTTTTCTGTTTTTTCTGATGTTTTCCTGCGCATTCGGCGAAGAGATTTTTCTTCAGCCGGGCGCTCCGCTGTTCCGCACATCGGAACTTTCCCCGCGCCCGGACAGCATCGTTCCGGAACCCGGAGTTTATCTTGAGCCGACGGGGAAGAGCGTTGTGAAGCACTACGAAAAAAACGCCCTTGCCTACCGCCTCAGGATGAAAGAAGTGCGTGTCAATCCGCAGACGACGGCGTGGACGCTGGACGAGCTCGGGACCGAACTGCGCGACGGACAGTTTCTGCGCTACTTCCCGATCCGCGATGTGGGACGAATGGTCTTCGGAGCCGTTCTGGTGCTCGCGGCGGCGCTCTGCGCCAGAGTTTTTTTTGTGAAACGCAACCTCTGGTATCCCGCAATCGCAATTCTGCTGTTCCAGTGGGGAATCATGCTCTACATCACCGGATGCGTGCCGGCGCTCTACTCGCACCCGTTTGATGAAATCCACTATTTCGCCGCGGCACACGATATTGCGCACGGAGTTTTCAACGCCCGGCAATGGAGCTACACCATCGGGCTCCCCCTGCTCTACGTTCCCTTCATCTGGCTGACCGGAGCGAAAGAATTCTACGACATCGAAGTCCCGTACACGCTCTTCAACACATACCTGCTGGGACCGCTCTGTCTCATCCTGCTCTATTTCATCCTGCGCAAGCTGACGCGAAGCGAGGCGAAGGCGTTCGGCGGAGTTGTGCTCTATCAGCTTATGAGCGTGTTCTATCAATACCAGGACCAGTGGATGCCGGACATGGCGGACTGGGCACACAACATCTACAAATCCTTCTTCACATTCCCGACGCTGGATTTTTCCTACAATCTCTACACAAAGTACACAATCCTGCATTGCAATGCGCTTAGCGACACACTTTCAACGCTGACGGTGTTCGGCTGCATTGCGCTCCTCCTTTATGCCAAAAACGGCTGGAAGACTCTGACCGGGCTCTCGGTTCTGTTCGGCTATGCATGCGTGGTGCGGCTGAACAACATTTTCTTCGCTCCGCTTCTTGCGTTTCTGCTGATCCGCAACTGCCGGGAGCAGCTGCACGACTGGAAGTTCGCCGTCCGCTTTCTCGGCACGGGCGCGGCATGCTGGTTCGCGGTGGTTGCTCTTCAGCTGATCATCAACCGGGTTCAGTTCGGAGACTTCCTCCGGTTCCCGTACTGTCTGCATGATGCAGAGGTCTACAAAGGGTTCATGTGGAAGGTGGTCCCGCACGGGCTCCGCTTCATCCTTTCGACGCTTTACGCGTACTTCACGCTCGGTCTTGCGGGACTCTGTCTGATGCGGGAGCGGCGGATGCGCACGGTGTTCGGCTTGTGGATTCTGCCGCTGTTCTTTTTCTTCGCAGGCTACCCGCAGATCGGAAACAATGTCACGCGCTTTCTGCTGAGCATCGTCATGGTTCTTCCCGCATGCATCTTCTGCACCGAATGCTTTGACAGCGCCTCCTGGAAGGAACGCATTGCAGCGATGACGGCGGTTCTTCTTCCGCTGGTGACTGCGGCTCCGTCGAACTACCAGTTTCCGCGTCTGCTTCAGTGGGATCTTCAGCAATACGCGAACGGATTCCTGACCGCCAATGTTCTGACGGTTCTTTCCGTGCTGATCTCCATTGCGCTGGCGGTGATTTTTCTGCGGAAGAAACGCGAAGAGTTTCTGTTTGTAATGGTCTTTCTTGCGCTGTTTCTTCCGGGCAGCTGGCACCTCCTCGCGGTTGCAGCAGCCGGGCTTTTCCTCCGCGCCGTTTACGATGCATGCGCGGAGCTTCTTCCCCTCTTTGCCGGAACGAAGGCGGCGGAGTGAAGCGGAACCGCCGCCTCGCGGAAACTCAGCGGGATTCCGTCAGCTCAAAGAAAACAGCCGGCCCCTTCTGCAAAGCGGCCGTGTCGACCGCGATCTTTATGTTTTCCCCTTCCCGCACGACAGGGATCCGCTCCAGCCGGACGCCGTCCGCACGGAGAGAATAGCAGACCAACCGCTTCGGATTCTTCAGCTTCAGGTCATAGGAACCCGTCCGCATCAGGGCGGGACCGCGCGAAAGAGAAACCAGCTTCGAGGGGTCTTGCCCGTCAACCTGCATGTCACGATTGACGACGGTTGTCGCCAAAATCAGAACGATCCGTCCGGAAGAGTTCAGAGGACGTCCGTCAACCGAAGTCGCGGCGGCGAGAACATCCGCTGTTGTTTTTTCCACACAGAACGCGGAGAGTTCCGCCCGGCTTCCGGCGGGAAGCACGACGGCCTGCGACCGGGGAGTATCGACCTGAATCCGGCGGGCCGGTGCATCAAGGGTGATCTCTCCCGTATCCGACTGGAAGATTCCGCGTGAAACATCGGTTCTGTTCTCCGCGTTCAAAATACCTTTTCTCCGAAGCTGTTCCACACAATCCTTCAACGGGAACGTATCGTCGGCGGAAGCGGAAACGCTCGAAAACCATCCGTGCAGGTACGTTTTCGAAGAACCGGAAACCGGAAGCAGATAATCCGGTTCGGGAAGTTCCGGAAGCCCCTCCGGCAGCGGGCGGTCCGGAAACGCCGTTCCGAATCCCGCAAGAAGCGTCAGTTTGCTCTGCTCCGCTGAAACAGCCTCTCCCCCATCTTTGGAAAGCAGATAGGAATCCGGAACAGTCAGCATAATTCTGTGCGGCGACGGAGTAACATCTCCACGCAGGAAAAACGCATTTCCGAGAAATTCGCCGGCACGCAGAACCGGATTCGGAGCGACCTGGAACGGACCGAGACGCGGACGCTTCCAGAAGCCGTCGAGCATGACCGCCATCTCATGAATCGCAAGCGTGCTGTAGCCCTGCAAGGCGGCGTATGCGGTAAACACCAGCGGCATCTCGTGCTGATAAGGGTTCCAGAAACAGTGATTGAATTCACCGACTCCGAACGGACGCCCGTAAAGACGCTGCGCATTGAGTCCGCGGAAATAACTTGCGCACTCTCCGGCGGCGCTCGCCTGTCCGACCTGAGACCCCGGACGCGCCCAATTGCTCGGATGCTTGTAATAGACATGGCAGTCGGCAAACGGAACCGTATCCCAAAGGGTTGCTGCATTGAAGACGGGGTGATAGCCGTTCTGCGTAACGAGTCCGTTGAATCCTGCGTCGCGGATCACTTTGGAACACCAGCGATTCATCTCTTCCGCACACTCAATCCGGAAACGGACGGTTTCCACGATGAGTTCAGGCGAGACATCATACGTTTTAAAACGTGGCAGATTCTGCAGTCCGGCTCCGCGCAGTTCCGGCGGACGCTCCGCATCCGGTCTGCCGGAAAAGCGCTTCCGGAGCCACTCCGACCACTTCCGGTGAAAATATTCATACTCTTTCGGAAACCACTTTTCGAGTTCGGCGATTCTGCCGAATCCGCTGTACGATTCATTGTAGAATTCCACCAGAATCAACGCAGGGTCATCCTTCCACGCAAGCCCGGTATACGGGTTGACGTGGTTCAGGAACTTTTCCGCGCCGAGTTTGAAGCGCCGACGTTCCAGATCGCGCCCGATCGTCATCATCAGCTTGTGCATATCGCGGCTGCGGAAAGCCCGGTTCCGCTCGCCGTCTCCCTCGTAAAGCCCGAAGGAGAAAACGACATGCTGCCAGTTGATCCCCTGTTTTTTCATTTCGGCGAAGAGAAAGTCCCAGCGGTCGAGCATCTCAGCATCGAATTCCGCAGGAGTCTGCGACCCGCGCATGATCCAGTCGTCAATTCCATGATCCCGGAAGAGATTATATCCCTGACGGCGAATTGCGGCGGCGATCCGGACCGCATTTTTCCGGAACTGCTCTTTGGAACAGCCGGACCAGAGCTCCTGCGGCAGACCGCTGGAGAATCCCTGATAACGGGCGGTCTTCTCCGGAGCTTTTTCGAACACGAGAACACCGCCCTTCCCAATCACCGGACGCCCGAATTTGCCAGCCGGAGCGTCAATCCGCGCGGAGAGGTCGAGAGCCGTTCCGGGCTTCACTTCGAGCGACTCCATATCCACAGCCCGCCATTCCGCGTTTTCGCGGAAGACTTTCGCCGGAACATGGGGACGCGGAGATCCGAAACGGAAGAACCATCCTCCGGAACCGCTCAGCACCTTCACTTTCAGCACATTTTTACCCTTCTTCACCGGAAGGAGAACTTTGTGCCGTTCCAAATCGAACGGCTTTCCGTTTCCTTTTGCAAGAGTGGAAAGAAGCGTCGCACCGTTCAGCTGAACCTCCATCCACCAGTCGGCGGCAAATCCGGCATAAAACGCTTCTTCACGATCGTGCTCGAATTCATTCACGAGAAGAGCCGCGCTGCGCGGAGCGAACTCCGAAACAAGGCCGTTCAGCCAGATCGTACAGCCATCCGGCGAAAGATCCGCCTTTTTCCGGACTTCGCGGTTCTCCGCCGTGCCGTTCTTTCCCGGAAGCCGCACCTTCCAGGTTTCCGAGAACGGCAGCAGTTTCCGGATTGTCCGCGGATCGGGGGGAAGCGGCTCCGCAGAAAGACGGATCCTCAGCCGGTATTTTTCCCCCGCCTTCACGGCAAGCGGAAGAATCAGACGGTTGTCATGGTTGATGCGAACCGCCGGTTCCCCCTCCGCTCCGCCCGCCGGAAGGTATTCCGGGTTCCCGCGGAACTGAAAACCGGATGGAATCCGCTTGCCGTCCCGCATATTCTTTGCATTGATGAATCCGCCCTCCGGAATCATGGCATCATTGACACGCACTTCCGCGAGACGCAGGAAACGGCGTTTTCCGGCATCGTCGTTCCATGCCCCGGCAAATTCAAGGTTCACAACACCGCCGCCCGAAGCGGCAAGGGTGAAGCGGAGTGCAGCGGTGTCTTTTTCCGGAATAATGGTCTCACCGTAAAGAGAACTCTTCCGCAGTCCCGGCTTTTTCCACATCTGAGGTTTGAAGAGCAGACTGGATTCCGACGTCTCAAGAACCATTCCCGGCGCGCCGTTCAAATCCAGACGGAACACGGCATCCTGCGCGCAGAGAACAACTCCTGCGGCAAACAGGAAAAATGCAGGTATCTTCATTCCGCCGTTCCTCTGCATAAAATTGTCATGACGTAATCGGTCTCCGCTTCCGCCTTGAAATAGAGAATCAGACGGTTGTCGTGATCAACCAGCACCGAAGCACTTTTTCCGTCTCCATCCGCAGGCGCATACACCGGGGCGCCGCGGCAAACGAAGCCCTGCGGCAGTTTAATCCCCTTCTTCGCATCGGTCTTAACGCGGGTAAAACCGCCTTCCGGAACGGATTTGCCGTTCACCTGAACCTCGAAAAGAGCGGTTTTTGAGCGTTTTTCCTGATCGTCGCTCCAGCTTCCGGCGAATTCAAAAATGACGGTTCCCTTCCGGTCCGTCCGGAAAAGGACTTTCAGAGTGGTGTTCCGGTCAGCAGGAAGTTTCGTTTCGCCGTAAAGACAGCCTTTGCGCAGATCGGCTTTTTTCCATCCCTGCGGTTTGAGCCTGATTCCCGCGCTCTCTGCGGAAACGGTCATTCCCGCGTCACCGTTCATGTCAAGCCGGAAAGAGGAGTCCGCCTGTGCGCAGAGGGCAAGTCCGCCGATCAGAGTGAGAAGTGCTGTGATTTTCATGATTTCTGTTCCTTTCTATGTATCTTTAAACTTTCAATAAGAGACTTTGTAGTCTTCTCTGCGGTAGATTTCAAGAGGAGCCTTCGAAGCGCTTCGCAGATCGTGGTGATAGCCGGTCTGCAGAGCGGGGAACGAGACAGCCTGGACATGCCCGTCGCCGAACAGCATGTTGGTCTGCCCCATGTGCCGCAGGTGAATTCCGAATTTGTTTGCGCTTCCCCATCCGAGCCGGGCGGCCTGTCTGCCGACCGCAGCCGCGTTGGAACTTGCGACGGTGATGGAATCAGTCAGCAGAAAATAGGACGAGCCGTTTTTGAGCCGTTTCAAATCGAATCCGGAAAACGCCTTGTCGGTATATTCATAGACATACGGGGACCCGAAATATTTTTCATAGGTTCCACCGAAATCATCGTAAACGCCATAGGTGTAGGAGGCGGGCCACTCGGGGTCGTTCTCTTTTATTTTCGGACAGAAGAACGAACCTGGGAGCATCTTGTATCCCTGATCGTTCCCGCCGCGGTTTCCCGGACCGAAGGGAAAGGTCCGCAGTTCCTCCGCCCAGGTTCCGAACCCTTTGGCGAACTGGCGCGTGGAGAAGAAATCGCCGTTTTCCCCGGCGTACATCATCACCTCCGTTCCGCACTGTTTCTGATTGTTGACGCACTGAATCGCCATTCCCTTCTCCCTTGCCTTGTTCAAAGCCGGAAGAAGCATCCCGGCGAGGATGGCGATCACTGCAATTGTCACGAGGAGTTCCACAAGCGTAAATCCGCTGTTTTTACGCCTGGAGCAGAAAAAGTTTCTTCTGGACGGATAAGGATTCATGTGTTGCCTGCCTTTCATTTTTTTGTTTTTCAGTGTTCCAGATAGTAAATGTTTGTGCCGGGAGAACTGAACCGGTCCGTGAAGCGGTCGGTTTCAACGGCGGCAACCCGGTCGTCGAATATTTCAACGACCCGTTTTGCCCGAAACGGGAGACGCACCCGCAGTTCACCGCCGGACTTGCTGTGAACGGCGAGCAGCTCCCTTGACCAGTGGAACGCGGCGTCTTCGGAACAGAAGAACACTCCCGCAGCTTTTGCCAGCTCCAGAATCCGCTCTTCCGTCAGCAAATCCGCATTTCTGGCATGAACAAACGTCCATTCCGTCAGCTTCCGCACGGCAACCGCATCCGGAGAAACGGAACCTGTCAGAAGCTCCATGCCGGCCTCCGCATAAACGCCATCCCGCACAACTCCCGGCGTGTTCAGGAAAACGACGGTCCGGCAGTCTTTGCAGATTTTTGTTTTCAGCAAAGCATCCTTGCGGGAGTTCATGACAGCGAGGTTCTGGAAGATGACTATTCTATATTGCGAAAGCTCCATCGTTTCCAGGTCGCTCACGGTTGCCGTATCGACCGGAAGCCCGGCGGCAGAAATACGGTTCTCCAGCGAGGTGTAGCGGTCGATCTCCTTCCAGCTGTGCAGGAAATAGTTGCTTTCCGGATCGATCACGAGCAGGATCTGAGCGGCGGAACCGGTCGAAAGGTGCGCATATTTTTCCCACACTTCCGCAGTGCGGCGTATGAGCGCGCGGGTTCCGGCGCTCCGGTACATTCCGCCCCAGATGTTGAAAAACCAGAAGGAGAGACGATTGACCAGCGCCATCCCGAGCTCGCGCTTCAATCCGGCAATGTCATCCGCCTCCGTCTTCCACCCCTCCCAGATTCCGCCGGAAAGCGTGACGAATTCGGACATTTTCAGGTTGGCTTCGCTCGTGATGCGGTCGCACTCAAACATGAAACCGATATTCCTGCGGCGGAGCATTTCCGTTACACCGATATATCCGGAATCACATCCAATATCCGCCGGACGGTTGCATGCCGCGCCGATCACGAAATCGGGCGGAGCGGTATCCAGCACGCGTTCGCAGTCAAGCTGTCCGCCGATCCCAATGTTGCGGATATGCGCGTAGAATATTCCGATTTTCACGCTCGGCCGGATATGCTTCCGCGCCGTCGAGATGAACGAAATGACCAGATCCGCCGTCAGTTCATTGAGAAAACGGAGCCACGCAGGAAACTCCGCCTCCTTTGCGGGATCGTAAACGGATTCATGCAGACGTTTTTCCGCTCCGTCGATCAGCGGAACCGGATACTGCGGCAGATTCCGTTCCCGGCACCACGACCGGAACGCAATATTCTTGCGGACCGATGGTTCGAAGTTGCGGCACTCAATCCATTCAAGAGTCCGGCCGCATGCGATGATGTAGCCGTCAATCCGATCCCCCCATTTCCGTTCGCAGTGCTCCAGAAACGCGGTCAGATACGCTTCCGTCAGCGGCTTCCACTGCGGATGAAGAATGCAGTCGGTCAGACGGTAGAACGAATCCAGAGACAAACGCCGCGCAAGCCAGAGCGGCGTATTCAAGTCCACAGTCACCAGGAACCGTGCGGCGGGATGATGCGCGAGCACCTCCTCGATCTGACAGTCCAGAACGCCGAAATCGTAAACCTCGTCCCATTTCCAGATCAGCGGATAATCGGAATAGGGATCCCCGACCGAGTTCACCGTATTCATCGGGGAAATGCAGACCAGGTTGATTCCCGCCTCATGCATAAACTCCAGAGTTTCCCATTCCCGGCGCAGAAATTTTCCGTACGGCAGACGGTACGCCAGCATCGGTGTTTTCATCATAATCGTTCCTTTTCTATTTGCTTTTTCCATATTATACGCTATTTTTAATAAAAAGTGAAGAGGGGAAAAACGGAAAAAGATTTAAATTTCAATCAAGAGGATTTAAAATGTCGGATCTTCTGCGCAACGAACACGGAGACCTGCGGAGCACGGGCTATTACCAGACGGCGAAAATTCAGTGTCACATCTGGCCGAGTTCCGCATTTGCCGCCCAGAGCCTTTACCTGCGGAACGGGTTGACCGTCGAACGCAACGGCGCCTGCTTTTTCCAACATAACCACAACCCCGATCTCGCCGTTGAAATGGTACTCGCCGGAACCGTCGTTTATGAGGATGACGGCGTCGCCCGCAGAGTCGGCGCGGGGGAACTCTATCTGGTCCATCACAACGCCGAAACGAAACTCCGCACCGATGAACAGCGTTACTACCGCAAACTCGTTCTCTGCATCACGGGGAATCTGCTCGACCCGCTTGTGGAATCGCTGAAACTGACCGGAATGCGTCATTTGAAACCGGAGAATCCGGCGGAATTTGAATCAAGAATCCGCGCACTTCTGAATCTGCTCGACCGGAAGGAGCGCGGAACCGAACCGCTCGTCGCAGGCGGAGTCTACGATCTGCTGTTTCGTTTATCCGAAGCGTTTCATGCGGAGCGCCGCGCATATCCGGAGTCGCTGCTCCGTGCACTCGACTTCATGAACAGCACCTTTCAGAACGCCGTCCGGCTTGAGGAAATTGCAAAAAATGCGGGAGTCAGCCAGTCGACACTTGTCCGGCTCTTCCGGCGGCACTTTCAGCGGCATCCGCTGGAATACCTGATCGGACTGCGCCTGGAGTTTGCGCGTTCAATGCTGACCGCAACCGACCTGCCGCTGAAAGAGATCAGCTGGCGGAGCGGGTACTCGTCGCCATACTACTTCTCGACTGCATTCCGCAAAAGATACGGCGCGGCGCCAAGAGAATACAGGAAATCCGCGAAATCTTCGGAGAAAACTTGAAATTCCGGAAAAACGTGCTATATTCTGGTTTTCACGACCGCATTGTGCTGTCGTTTGGAAACAGAACTGTATTACAGATAACCCATAAGAACAAGGTTTGCGAAAATGAAAGAAGGAATCCATCCGAACTACGGACCCGCAAAAGTCATCTGCGCTTGCGGAAAAGTCTGGGAAATCAACTCCACGAGAAAAGAACAGCGCGTCGGCATCTGCGCCGATTGCCACCCGTTCTTCACCGGCAAGCAGAAGCTGGTTGACATCGCCGGACGTGTTGACAAGTTCAACAAGCGCTACGGCAAAAAGGCGTAATCGCCCTTTTTACAGAAACCCGTCTGAGACCGGAATGTTTCTTCCTTCCGGCATGGACGGGTTTTTCGTGTTCAGATTATGCAGCCGCAGGACATTGCCGTTCACATCGACTCCATGAAGGAGCGCTTTGCAGAACTGGAAGAGAAGCTCGCCGCGCCGGAAATCTACTCGAGACCGGCGGAATGCAAAGCCCTCTCCCGGGAACGGCAGTGTCTCGCCGGAATCTTCAGCGCTTTTGACCTCTGGACCCGGACGCTTGACCAGATCCGCGAAAACCGCGAACTGCTCGAGCACGAAACAGATCCCGACTTCCTCGCACTTCTGCAGTCCGACCTTGCGGAGCTCGAACGCAAATCGCAGGAAATCGAACAGCAGCTCACAATTGCCCTCATCCCGCGCGACTCCGCGGACGCCCGCGACACCATCGTCGAAATCCGTCCGGCGGCAGGCGGCGAAGAGGCCGCTCTGTTCGCGGCGGAAATGTTCCGGATGTACCTCAAATTCGCCGAAAAGAAAGGCTGGCGCGCCGAAGTGCTCGACCAGTCCGACAGCGATCTCGGCGGCATCAAAGAGGCAACATTCTCTCTTTCGGGAACCGATGTTTTTTCTCTGATGAAGTTCGAAAGCGGCGTCCACCGTGTCCAGCGTGTCCCGGCGACCGAGTCAGGCGGACGCATCCACACCTCGACCATCACCATTTCGGTTCTTCCCGAAGCGGATGAAACGGACGACATAGAAATCCGGCATGAGGATCTGGAAATTTCCACCTTCCGCTCCTCGGGACCGGGCGGACAGAACGTCAACCGGACGGATTCTGCGGTGCGCATTGTTCATAAGCCGAGCGGGCTTGTCGTCGCGAGCCAGCAGGAACGTTCGCAGATCCGCAACCGTGAGATTGCGTTCCGCATTCTGAAAGCGAAACTGCTTGAGATTCAGCGTCGTGAAGAGGCCGCGCGCCATGCCGCATCGAAACGGATGCAGGTCGGCACAGGCGACCGCAGCGAGCGCATCCGCACCTACAATTTTCCCCAGAACCGCATCACCGACCACCGCTACGGTGTATCCGCCTACGACCTTCCGTCGCTCATGGAAGGCAATCTCGACCTGATTCTCACCCCGATTCTTGAAGTTGAAAGCAAGCAGGCGATCGACAGCATCCTCGCCTCTCACGCAAAGTAATGCGGAGCGCACGGAAAAAGATTTTGGTAACGTCCAAGAAATTGCGCACATTTGATAGGCTAGAGGCTTGAAAAAAAAACTGGTTACATAATTGATTATTATTCCGCCCCAATCAACCGAAAGGAAACAGGCTATGTAGCGCAGGAAAATGAAAAGTCAATGGGAAAGTGGTTGCGGCGGCAATCTGCAACGCCACCCGTAAACATATTGATAAACCATGACAGTAAATAGTGTCTGCTAAATAA
>DHMO01000013.1:0-6569 GCA_002405835.1 Lentisphaeria bacterium UBA4640
GAAAATGTAGCGCAGAAAAACGAAAAGTCAATCTCTGGAGCCATCAAAGTCAATGAAAAAGAGGTTATGGAGCATCTGGACGGGTTGGTCAGAAAGTCCGTTGAAGATACCCTGAATACTCTTTTGAACGAAGAAGCGGATGCAATTTGCAACGCCGGTCGCTATCAGCGAAATCCGGATCGACAGGATACTCGGGCAGGAACATATAAACGGAAGTTTTTGACAACATCAGGAGAAGTTGAACTTAAAATACCTCGTTTTCGGACACTACCCTTTAAAGAACTTATTCTGCGGAAAAAACTGGTGTACAATGCGACATTCCAGCTCTTTTTATAGTATTTTATATCAGCGAAGTCGAAACAGCCAGCCGTCCGCGCCCTTGTAAACCGGACGCCAGCCGCAGGTGCGCTCCAAAAACTGGCCGCAGGGATTCTTTTCAAAAAGGACAACCGCATAATCGGCATCCAGCAGAGCGCCAAGACGTTCCGGAGGCTGACGCTTTCCATTCCGCCCGAACTGCCCGAGCTCCGCTGTGCGTTCCGGATCGGCGGCATAGGCAAACATCGGATCCAAAGCCCAGGTGTATTCATATTCCGGTGCGGCAAACGAAAGATACGGGAAATCACTCCAGATAATGTTCACCACCCGGGTTCCGGAAGGAGCGACATTCCGCAGTGCTTTCGTCAATTCCGTTGGTGCGGGGTTGCACCAGAAACGCAAATTCTCCACACAATTGGAGAGTGTATAAGCTCCACCGAAGATAATCAGAAGCAATGGCAGAATCCATGCAACACGCGGATTCCAGCGGAAAAGCTCTTGCTGCTGAACGTAATCCATCAGGACAAATCCGGCGAGACTGAGCATCGGCACCGCATATTCCACCGGACGAACCGAAACCGTGCACATGGCCGCCGTCCAGAACAGCGAACTGAGCAGAAGAGCAAGCAGATTCGGAGGAATCTCCCGCAAACTGCGGGTCTCCAGCATCCGGATCAGCGCCATTAAACAGAAGTATGCCGCAAACACAGCGGGCAGTGCCATCAGAATCCAGAAAAATCGCGGCGGAAGAAGCTCCTGTGCAAACGGCAGGTCTATTACGCGTCCGGCAATCGGCGCAAACAACGCATCCAGCGCCTGAACCTTCCAGACATAAAAGGTGTTCGGACTCTGCGGATGAATCAGAAGTCCGCAGAACACTCCGGCTGCGGAACAGAGGAACGGACAGAACGCCTTCCAGCGTTCACGTATGAACCAGCCGACTCCGAACAGAAACGCTGTCACGCACACCAAGTGCGGACTCGAATAGCTCCAGGCGTAAAGAAAACCGAGCGCAAACATTCCGATCCGTGTACTTTTCCGTGCAGGTCCGCGTGCAAGCAGCGCAACTGCCCCCATCATCAGAGCCATTGAGAAAACGTGCGGGCGCAGCATCATCAGACGATAGGTGAAATTCGGAATCAGAAGCGCGCAGACCAGCGATGCCAGCAGGTTTTTCGGCGGGGCTATGCCGAGCGAATGCGCCGCTGCAGTAAACATTGCAAAAAACAACAGCATGAACACGAACGACGCCCCTGTAAACGGCGGCTCCAGCGGAGAATGAAACAGACTCTTGACTCCACTGTACGCTTTCAGCAGAACATGAAACAGCAGTTCTTTATCCGCATAGTGATCCCGCCAGACGGAGAGAGTCAGCGGGAATTTTTTCGAGAGCATCTCCCCGAAAGAACGGCGCCCGGCAGCAACATGCCAGAAAGCGTCTTCCGACGTCTCAGTTCCGGCGGGCGTAAAAGCCGCACGCAGACCTCCCAGCAGAAGCGCGGGAAGCAGTACGGCACAGATCAGAAAGATGCGGTTTTTCATAACGAAATCAGCCGAGGCGTTTGCCGATAATCGGAGTCAGCTGATGCAGTTTCGGTTCCGGAATCCCCTCTTTGTGCGTAATGATCGCATAATCCAGCGCATGAGAACAGGCGCATTCGTGCTTGAGCGAGGAGAACCCTTCCGCAACAAGCGTGACAATCTCTTTGGCAAGGCGGATATTCGCATTCAGGTTCTCAATCACAAGCTCCACGGAGACTGATTCGAATTCATCGTGCCAGCAATCGTAATCGGTGACCATCGCGACCGTGGAGTAGCAGATCCCGGCTTCACGGGCGAGTTTCGCTTCAGGCAGATTCGTCATGCCGATGACGTCCAGTCCCCACTGACGGTAGATGCGGGATTCCGCCATCGTCGAGAATGCGGGACCGTCGATGTTGACATAGGTTCCGCCCATGTGCACCTTCGGATGATGCGCGGTTTCCTGACGCAGAATTGCATCTTCCGCAGCGCGGCAGGCGAGCGCGGAAAGCTCCGGACAGACCGGTTTTGCAAAGCTGATGTGGGCAACGATCCCCTCGTCGAAGAAGGAATTCGGCGTGTGTTTGGTCGTGCGGTCAAAATACTGATCGACAATCACGACGTCGCGCGGAGCGTAATCTTCGCGCAGGCTTCCGACAGCCGACATGCTCAGGATGTGTGTGACTCCGAGCTGTTTCAGCGCATAGATGTTCGCCCGGTGATTCAGTTCATGCGGCGCAATCTGGTGATGCTCGCCGTGACGTGCCAGGAACACGACTTCGTGTCCGTTCAGTTCGCCCTCCAGCAGTTGCGACTGCGTTCTTCCGAACGGAGTTTCCGCATATCCGCTGTTCCGCACATTGAAATGATCGATTCCGTAAAGTCCGCTTCCGCCGATGACCGCAAGTTTCATAACCGTAACTCCTTGAATGTTTTTCTGAAATTATATACCGGAATACGGAATTATCAAGTGCGAATTTTAAAATTCTCTCCGCTTCCGCCTTGATTTCACGCAAATTCATCCTATATTATGGAATTGTTTTTTCTGAAATGGAACAGAAACGGAATAATATGAACAGCAAACGGATTTATCTGGACGGGATGGACTGGGCGGCGTATCAGCTGAACTGGCAGTCGCGGCTTACTCCCGGACAAGGCAATCACTTTATCATTGTGCTGGAAACCGAACAGGAATTTCCGGCTGACGTTGCATCCGCTCTTGTGCAGAGCAAACTGGAAAAGCTGTTTCCCCTTCTCAACGGCTCTGTCCGCAGAGATCTGTTCCTGCGTCCGTGGTGGCGTCCGGGCTCCGCACACACCGTTCCGGTTACCTCGGAACAGCTGCTGTTCACTTCCGATTATTCCGCCGCGCTGGAACATTTCTGCAATATGCCGCTTCCTCCGCATTGCGGATTGGCTGTGCATGTGGTCCGGCACAAGACCGGATCGGCGCTGCTTTTCAAATTCAGTCATACGCTTTTCGACGCCCGCGGAGCGGAACAGCTTCTGGAATCTTTCCGTCCGGGCGGGAATGAGCGGCTTGATATGCCGCCCCGCACCTTCCAGCTCCGCGAATCCCTGGAAGAGCGTCTTTCCGCGCGTCTCCAAATCGGTGCCCGCATGAAACAGCTGCGGGAAGAGGGAGACACCATCGGGAAAAGCGCAGGGGAAACCGCCGGAATCGCTCACCGTCTCATTTCGCTGACCGAGGCGGAAACGGACGCTTTGCGCAGACACTCCGATTCGGTTGCGGGACCGTTCATGATCGCTCCGTATCTTCTGACTCTTTCCGCTGTGCATTACAGCAATCTGTTTCCGCAGAACGCCGACGGTTTTATCCGGGTTCCCATGATTCTGGACATGCGCGGGGAAGCTGGAATTCCGGAAGAGGCGATTTTCTTCAATCTCTGGAGCATGATTTCCATTTCCCTGAAACGCTCGGTTCTGATGAATACTCGCGAGGCGGCGGATCTTGTCCGCAGCCAGCTTTTTGAGGGGACGGGCGAAAAGATTACCCAGGCGTACCGTTCCGCATCGCGTCTTTCGCGCATTCTTCCGCCATCGCTGTTTTCAAAACTGAGCCGAACGCGGATAAAAGAGTCATTTGTTTTTGCATTCCTTTCCGCCGGAACGCTTTCAGGAGAAAAGTTTGCGGGCCGCCGCCTGACGAATCTGTATCATCTGCCCTCCGTTTCCCCGCAGACGGGATTCGGAGTGTTCTTCAATATGTTCAACAATCATCTGAATGCGGTCATTGCCTACCGCAGCGGTGTTTTCGCGGAAGCGGATGTGGAAAGATTCGCCAAAGATCTTGAAAAAGACCTGCACGGAAGCGCGGCGAATGAAAAGGTATTGAAATGATTCGGACTCTATCTGCTTTTTGTGCCGGTTGTCTGTTAACAGCACTCATTGCATTTTTTTTGCCGGAAAAAGCGACAGAGAACTTCCATCTTTCCGGGTAGCCCCGCAAGGAAGTTTTCCGGGGTTCCATATCCAGAGTTATGAGTTTGTGATTCCTCTGAATCGCATGGAACTCACCGCTTTGGTTCACGCGGATGATCCGAATGGAGATTACGGATCCGGAAACGCCCCTATGACCATTATTGTTTTTCGTGTCAGGGAACGCGGAGAGTTTCATTATTTCGCATTATCGGGAGTGCAAAATAGATCCAGTGAACATAATTTCCTATATCTGGGCAAGGATCTTGAACTGAAAAACTGGACTCCGGCGGGAACGGGATTTCTCAAATTGGATTTTTTGCGCAAGGATTCCTCACATGCAAGTGCATGGCTTTGCGCCAGCCGAGTTACCGGTTCTCGAGCTGCTGATGCTGCGGGAGAAGAGATGACTCTTGATACTCGTTGGCTCTATGCAGATAAGTATGACAAACATATTTTTGAAAAGAAAAATTTTCCCGCATTTCTTGCGGAATTTCAAGAGTGTCTCCGCAGAGATGATCGAAAAACAATCGCAAAAATGATCGACTTTCCAGCAGAGCTCTCGGGGAAACTCTATTTTACTCGAGCAGAATTTCTTCGAGATTATCAGAAAATCTTCCATCCTGAACGAAAAAAAGCTATTTTGGGAGCAAACATAAAAGATGTTGACTTTTCTTGGCGTGGGGCAGGGATGCCTGGTGGAATTTTCCTGAATGCCGCTGACGAAATCGCTGGACCAATTCTATCCATTTCAACTCATTGTTTCTGACGGATTATTGCTCCTTCGTTAATTTACACTGTTTTGTAAAGTTTGATAACGTCCAAAAAATTTGCGCACATTTGAGGGAACAGAGACTTGAAAAAGGCTGTTCTCGTGATTGCTTGTTATTCCGATTCAAAATCAAAGGAAAGGAAACAGTCTATCGACCGTCAAAGAAACTTTGTCTTATATGGACTTCCCTTAAGAGCATTGGACATCTGCAAACGAACAATGCTTTGGAACGGATCATGAAGAGATTCGCCGCAGCCCCCGTGTAATCGGAGCATTTCCGGATGTCTATCGCCATGATGCTGGTCGGAGCAAGACTCAGATACATACGGTGTAAATTAACGGAGTAACAACAATCCACCAGAAACAAATGTGCGCAAAAATTCGGATACGACCTTTTTTATGTTTTCGTAAAATATTGCCGGAACCCGGAAAAGCAAGCGTATGGAAAAAGAATCCGGGAAATCTTTTTCAGGAAATCCCGGATCTGAAAATATCAGAAGCCTGTTTCCGGCGTTACTCAACGTGCTCCATCGTTTCCAGCTCTTTCTCGACATTCGCAGTATCTTTTTTCTGTTTCTTCTTGCCGGTGAGCTTCTCCCACTTCTGAATCAGTTTTTCAACTTTCGGGCCAATCCAGCCTTTCAGCTTGGCAATGTACTCATCTTTTTTCTTCTGGAAAAACTGCTTGGTTTCATTCAAATGCCGTTTTGCAACTTCCTGGCTGATCTGTCCGAGCGTGCTGCGGTCATTCTGCCCTAAATTATCTATTTTGTAATCCGGCAACGTCCATCCTTTCTGCAGGCGCTCTGTGACAGACTTGCTGATGTGGTTCTCCAGCATTTTGCCGACAATTCCACCCAGCTTCGAAGCCCATTGTTCAGGAACAACCTTCGCAGTAATTGTCGCAACAGCGCCCTTGATCAACAGATCCAGTTTCTGTAGCCTCAGCAGACTGACTCGTGTTCCGGTAATTTCCAGATGATCTATCCGGTAATACCAGACACCGGATGCTTTGGCCGAAGCAGATTCCGCTTTTTCTTTCACATTCTGTTCAGCATCTTCCTCTTCCTCCTCTTCCTTTTCCGGCACGATGGCATCCCAGACGTTAATGCCCGGTCCATCATGAATCATGCTTAAAAGATCTGTAAGGCGGGTCGGATCTTTCCGGAATTCAAAGTTCAATGCAACATTCCGGACTTTCACCTCTTCAAAATGGATCACATGACGGAACAAAGCCCAGGCATTGAGGTTTGCGGAAACCTCATCCACCGTAATCGCCTTTTTCCCTTTCGAATACTGATGCGGATTCTTCCAGACCATCTTTTTCAGTTCAACCGTGCTTGTCCATGGATCAAATGAAATAGATTCCATGGAAAAATTGTTTGCCCAGAGATTTTCCATCTGCCTGCGCAGGAGTATTTCCACACCTTTCTGGTACACAAAGAAAGCGACAATACAAAGTACCAGTATTCCGCCGCAAACATACCACGCGACCATTTTTTTCTTTTTCTTCACTTCT
>DHMO01000013.1:6625-6793 GCA_002405835.1 Lentisphaeria bacterium UBA4640
TTTTTTCTTTTTCTTCACTTCTACAGACGATGTTCCTTCCATAAATGCAATTTCCTTGTTTTATTTCTGCTGGAGTTTCAAGTTATTCTACCGCTTCCCCGGATTGCCGCCAAGACAACCGCGACAAAAGCCGCCATAGAATTTCAATAACATTTAATATATATTACA
>DHMO01000065.1:0-49401 GCA_002405835.1 Lentisphaeria bacterium UBA4640
TTCATTCGGAATTTTGCGTTTCCGAATTCACCTGTTTCAATCTCGAGCTTAATGATCATCGCCGTTTTGCGGCGCGAGGTTTAATATAGCATCAAATTCGTTTTTGTCAAATCTTTGTTTGAAGATTTTTCATTTTTTATTGAACCTGATTTTCAGCACCTCGTCCCGTATCCGGAGCGAATGGTGTGTAATATAGCAGCAATCAGCAAAAATGCAAATAAAGAAACAATAAAAATTCAGAAAAAGAGCGTACAGTCCTTCATACATCGTGCAGGAGTTCCGCCCTGGGCGGCAAATGAAAACAGAATCCCCCCTGCCCCGCAAAAAACAAAAAGCTCCGGAATGAGGGGAAACATTCCGGAGCACAAAACTAAAGTTTCTTAAATCAGAAACCGACATTCACGCCGACGGCGCGAAGGAAGATGATGAAAATCACAATCGGGGCAAAGAAACGAATCAGGATTGCCCAGAACGACATGATCGTCAATCCATGATCGCGAGTCTGCCGGTACAGGGAATCGCCGCGGAAGCCGGAAAGGAGCGTAATCAGATTCATATCCGGACAGCTCTTCTCCGAGCCAAGGCGCAGTTCGCGGGCGGCTTTGCGCGCCCCCCAGACCCAGCCGATAAACAGACAGATCGCAATACCGCCGATCGGAAGCATCCAGTTCGACGTCAGGTAGTCCATCATGTCAAAGAAGCTGCCGGGGACGTTCTTTTCTCCGAAAACGAACGCAACAGCATCGCGGACAAACGGGATGTGCCGCCAGTGCGAAATACTGATTGCAGAAAGCACGCCAAACAGCGTCACACCGCCCAGGCAGATGACGATTGATTTGCGGTGGCTCCATTTCAGTTCATCCATGAAGAACGAAATACCGTTCTGGAGCAGAGCCACGCCGCTGGTGATCGAAGCAATTGAAAGCATCAGGAAGAAGAATCCAGCCCAAAGCCAGCCCCAGCCGCCGGGGAAGTGATTGAAGGTTGCAGGCAGAATCTTGAAGATCAGGCTCGGTCCGGCGCCGGGGTCGAAGCCCATCGCGAACACCGCGGGGAAAATCGCGAGTCCGGCCATAACTGCAGCCATGGTGTCGAGAGCCATAACAAGAATCGAAGAACTGAAAATGTTCTGATCTTTCCGCATGTAACTTCCGTAGGTAACCGTGATGCCCATACCCAAGCTCAAAGAGTAGAAGCAGTGTCCGAGAGCTTCAAGAACACCGGTTGTGGTCAGTTTCGAGAAATCCGGCTTGAGGAAGAATTCAACGCCCTTCCATGCGCCGGGAAGCGTCACGCTTCGCACGATCACGGCAAGCAGGAGGAAGAAAAGAAGCGGCATCAGGATCTTCGACCACTTCTCAATACCCTTCTGGACACCGCCGAAGAGCATCGCTCCGCAAAGGATCATAAATACCAGGAAGCCAATCAGCACACGCCACGGAGTTTCAGTGAAAAGACCGAAGGCATCGGAGGCGGAATTGACATCGCTGTAGTTCAGGTCTCCGGCAAAGGAACGGTAGGTGTAATCAAGCACCCAGCCGCCGACGACGGCATAGTAGGAGAGGATCACCAGAGCGCCGAAAATTGCAAGCAGACCGAATGCTCCGAACTGATAACGGAACAGCAGCGCAGCCGCAAGCAGCGAAACAGCGCCGAATCCGAAGTTTCCGGTGCAGAGCATGCAGATTCCGCCAAGTGCGAGGCCGGTGGCGATGACGTTGCAGATTACCGAGCGGCGATGCTGGAGCGCATTGTAAGCGCCGAAGGCATTGCGGCGGGTTTTGCGGCCGATCGTCATTTCGCAGATCATGACAGGCACGCCGAGGAGGAGGATGCAGAACAGGTAGACAAGCACGAATGCGCCGCCGCCATTCATTCCGGTGATGTAGGGGAACTTCCAGACATTTCCGAGACCGATCGCGGAACCGATGGTCGCCATGATGAACCCGAAGTTACTGCCCCAAGTTTCTCGTTTTTCCATTTGGAACCAAACTTTCTCTTGTTGCGTTTTTTTGTTTTTTGGCATAAAAAGATTCTACTAATGTAACGCTTTAAAACGTTTTTTCAACCGAAAACAATAAAAAACAGCAGTTTTTAGCGCGGACGCACTCGCGGATCGACCCAGGCATATGCCAAATCGGTCAGAAGGTTGATGAAAACAAACAGAAATGCGCCGAGGATCACCAGCGCTTTCAAAGTCTGCAAGTCCGAACTGTTCAGAGCATCGACCCCGCGGAAGCCGAGTCCGGGAATACCGAAAAAGCTCTCCAGAAGCAGACTGCCCGTAAACAGGAACGGAAGGACCGTCGATGCGCGCGTGATGATCGGAATCGCGGCATTTTTCAGAAGATGCCGGAAATAGACACGGAACGGAGAATCACCTTTTGCAATCGCTGTGCGCAGGTACGGTTTGCCGATTTCATTCAGGAACACCGTCCGGTAGAAACGGACACCGCTGCCCGTGCCGCTGATGATTCCCACAATTACCGGAAGCGCAAGGTTGCGCCAGTCATCCCAGCCCCAGACAGGGAAGAGATTCCAGTAATAGCCGAGCAGCCATTGACTGAAAATGATCAGGGCAAGATAGCTGATGCTCATTCCGGCGACCGAAAGGACCATGATAAAGCGGTCCAGCCAGGAATTGCGAAAAACAGCGGAGAGCATTGCAAGGGCTATGCCGGTCAGAAGTTCGCCGAAAAAAATCGGGAGCATCAGAAAAAGAGAAGTCCACATGCCGTCCCAGAGGACTTCGCGGATCGGCGTGCGGGTCAGAAGAGTGTCGCCGAAATTGAAGAAACTGACATACGGGAATGTCGAACGGAACGATACGAGCTCGCGAACAGAATCGGTCAGCTGGCTGTCGAACCAGCTTTTCGCCGGAGCGAGGAAGCGGACGGAACGCAGAACAAGCGTTTTCCCCGATTCATTCTTCAGGAGATAATCCGCGCCGTCAAAAGCGGAAACGAGCGGAAGCGTTTCCGGCGAGAGCTCCGCTTTCACTCCGGCGAGTTCGAATGCACGATGAAACCGCAGTTCCGCGCCGGACGCAAGACGCAGACCGTCCGCCGAGAGCTCAGCTGAGCCGACAATGGTCACACCATGCGGAACGGAGCGTCCGCCGGAGAAATCGGCGGAGGGATAAGCCTCTGTCGTCTTCCATCCGCCGAAAAAAAGCGGTTTGTTGGAACCCAGCTGATTGCGCATGGCTTCCAGTTCCTCGGCGGAAGGGTTCTTTCCGAGAACCGTCGCCGCGGGATCGCCCGCCGCAACACGGAAAAGAGTAAAAGTCAGAATCAGAACGCCGAGCATGATCAGAACCGAATACGCACAACGCCGTAAAATGTACCGAAGCATAAAAATTCCTTTATTTTTCAGAAATATACTCCGGAAACCGGGAATGGCAAGAAAAAACAGAAAAAGACTTGCAAAAAGAAAATCCGGCGGCTACTTTATATGGAAAGAGGTAATCATGCAATCCATAACCTGTACAACAAACGCTCCGCTTGAAGAACTCATGCGAAGCCGTCTTGAAATGCTCCGGGAAGTCAACGGCATGACGGATAAGGATGAGTTTGATCCGCTTCTCATTTCTGAGAGCCGCAACTATTTCCTGAACGGAGAGCAGATCACCGTTCTTGCAAAACGGGGTTCCCGGACCGTCGGTTGCGCATCGCTGAGTTTCATCCGCGTCATGCCGACCTTCAGACATCCGACAGGGAAACGGGCGCATCTGATGAACGTCTACACCGTTCCGGAATTCCGGAGAAAGGGAATTGCGAAACGGATGATTGAATTTCTCATTGCGAAGGCAAAAGAGCGCGGCGCAACAGAAATTTCACTCGACTCAACCGAAGCGGGACGTCCGTTTTACCTGACACTTGGCTTTCTCCTGAATACGGAAGGCATGGTTCTCTGCTTATAAGGGAATCTCTAAATGCAGCATGCGGTCTTTAAGGCACACCGCAGAGCTTCTCCACGTTTTCATAAATTTTTCTATTTGTCCCTTGAAAAATTACGTTGATGTGCTAGAGTAAAAAAATGAAAGAACCAAAATAACGTAAGTTTCCGGTTTCACATAATATCCATTATGTTAAATTCCCTGTGCTCAAAAAATTCCCCCGTACTCAAAAACACCTCCTTTTTCCCGTTTTTTTGTACGTATCCAGTTTAACATAATGGATATTATGCAAAGTTCCAGAGTCTGAAGCATTCAACAATAAAAGCAACTGAAGGAGAGCACAGACATGAATGCGGAAGAAGCATATCTGTACTGCGGCAAGAAGGATTCCGGTCGGTTTCACGATCACGTGAACGGTCTGCTTTATCCGCAAAACAAGCATAAACTTGAAACAGGCATTTCCTGTTTCAGGATTTCTCACGGGCTTAAAACCAAATAAAAACGAAAGACGGGCAATACAATGAAAACAGAGACAGTCGGCAAAAACATTTTCCGTATTCCATTTCACAAACAGGAACTCAAATCCTGCAGATTCACCCTAATAGAACTCCTCGTAGTAATTGCAATTATTGCAATACTTGCAGCGCTGCTTCTCCCGGCTCTGTACAAGGCAAGAATCGCCGCTCGCGCCATCAGCTGCATCACCAACCAGAAGCAAGTCGGAATCACCATCGGGATGTATACAAACGATCAGAACGGCAGTTTCGTTACATATTGGCACGGCGGACAATGGTTTCATCACGAGGGGAACCCCGCCAAAGTCATGACGTACCCCAACTGGGCTCAGTATCTTGCAGGAACGGGCTACATTCCCATGAAATCAAACAATACGTTCAAATGTTCCGAACAAAAAATCAAAACCAACGCCAACTGGACCTATTATGAATATATTTACGGTGTCAATGCGAACGGCATGTACCTCGGAGGAAACACGAACCGCTGGTATACGGCAATCGGGGACAACAAATTTCTGCGTCCGGGGAAAGCTCCGAACGATTTAATCATGCTGGCGTGCACCAGACGAAAAGATAAAATTCCGTCCTCCGCCAAAGAAGCCGGATATGGCGGAGATCCCGTAGTCTACTCCAGCACAACAGCTTCACGCTACTGGGCAGTTCATTCGGGACGCGTCAATGTTCTGTTTCCCGACCTTCACGCCGCCGCGACAATACAGCATACGTTCCGGCAGCGGATCGCCCCCAATGTCCAGTTCTACTACGGGGATGAAGAATGACAATACTTCGATTGTCTCTGATCTTCACAGTTCTGCTCTGCAGCTCCCCCCTGCTGACAGGGAAAGACGCAAAACTGCTGGACAACGGGATTCTTGAACTGGACGGCTGGCGCGGAACAGTGACAACGTACAGCAAAGAATGGAAAACACTGACTCCGGCGGCAAATCCGATGATCTTCCATGCCGCCCAATCTCCGGCAAAACATTCTGCAGAGACGCAAGAGCTCCGCTACCGTCTGGAACTCCCCAATGGCGGCAGAGGGAATCTTGCCTTGTCCTTAAAAAACGGCTCCGATCTTCAGGGAACCGTAAATCTTGAACACGGAACGCTGACACGATACTTCTGCCTTTCCTCTCCGCTTTCGATTTTGCAATATGCCGGAACCAGGTTTGAAGTCGACGGCAAACAGCACACGTTCCCCGCAGAATACAAAGCGGAAACGATATTCGACGGAATTGTACGGCAATTCCGTTTCCCAACCAAAAGCGGAGAAGTTCTTCTGAAAGGCAAATTCTATCTCCGAATTCAGGACGGACGCAAATGGCAGGGGGCTACCTATGGAATGCGGATCGGTTTTCTGCCGTATCAGGGAGTGGAGAAAATCCGGAATGCAAAACTGGATTTCCGGATCCGTTACGGCAAGAGCGGAGAATTCGGACCGAAACTCGGTTCGATCGACCGGCCTCCCTATGTCGCCAAAGCGGGGAAAGATTGGAAAGCGTTCACATACCGCCGGGACGTTCTGCCCGGCAGTGCGCTGGATTTCTCCGCCCGTCTTGACGCGCCCGCCGGAAAATATGGACCTGTGATCGCCGGACCGGATGGACAGTTCGTCTTCCGCGACCGTCCGCAGACGCCGGTCAGGTTCTATGGCCCGAATTTTGTTGGAGATTCCCAGCTCCCCGACAAAAAGACTGCGGAAATCATCGCGGAACGGTTTGCCGCGTTCGGATTCAATGTCGTCCGCTTTCATCATCATGACAACGAGGTGTTCGACCATTCCTGCAGAGAACCCTCCCGGCTGCTCCCCGGACGAATGGACAAACTGGACTATCTGATCGCTTGTCTGAAAAAGCGCGGGATTTACTATTCAACCGATGTTTATGTTTCGCGCCGCGACATTCCGGCCTCCGAATTCGGCGATCTAGGCGCCATTCGGAGCATGCAGGAGTACAAGGCGCTCTTCTATGTCGACGACCGTGTTTATGCGGACTGGGAACGCTGGGCGGAACGGTTCCTGGGGCATGTCAATCCGTATACAGGGCTTGCCCTGAAAGATGATCCCGCCCTGATTTCGCTGTCACTCGTCAACGAAGCGAATCCGGCGCAATGCTGGGAAATATCTCCGCGCACAGCAAAACTGTACCGCCGGAAATTTGAAGAGTGGGGGAAAAACAATCCGGACAAAACATTTGAACAGTTTCTCTCTCATCTTGCGGTCAAACGCTTCAATGAAATGAAGCAGTCCCTCCGGAAAATCGGCTGCAATGCCCTGCTCACCGATCAGAATTTCATGAACCGCCTCCATCTCGCCGCCGACCGCCGGCACTATGACTTTGTGGACAATCACGCCTACTGGGATCATCCGCGTTTTGCGGAAAAACGCTGGAGACTTCCTGCGCTTCCGAGCCAGATCAATCCCCTTGGCGCACGCCCCGGCGTTCCGGGCGCGGCATTTCCGACCCGGCTGTTCGGGAAAGGATTCACTCTTTCGGAATTCGATTACGCCAATCCGAACATCTACCGCGCTGCGGGTCCCGCGATGATGGCGGCATATGCGGCATTCCAGAACTGGGATGCGATTTTTCCGTTTGCCTATGCTCACAGTCTGACATCGGTGGTCAATCCGGAGAGCACCGGCGGATTCTTTGACATCGCAACCGATCCGGTCAAAGCATTCTCGCAACGCATCGGAGCGCGGATCTTCCTTGCCGGAGGAATCAAGCCGGCTCAAAACGCATTCGCCGCGCTTGTCACGGACCCTTTCAAACAGGGAGCCTCGGCAGACGCTCCGTATTCATTCAGCGATCTAGGACTGCTTGCCCGCATCGGCCTGGTCACCGGACTGCCCGCGGAAGGAACCTGCACGGCTCTGATTGATATCGGAACCGGACGGACAAGCGGAAAAACTCAGATATTCCGCGCGACAGAACATCTTATTCCCGATCTGATTTCCGCCGGATATATTCCGAAAGACTGTTACGACGCCGCGGCCGGGCGTTTTTCCTCTCCGGACGGACAGCTGGAACTAAACCGCAGCCGGCAGACACTCCGGGTCTCCGCTCCAGGCGGCGAAGTCCTCGTCACCGGAAAAGACAGGAAACTTGCCGGATGCAGTTTCCTGGTGGAAAACAACGATGACTTTGCGGTATTCGCTCTCCTCCCAGTCGACACGGAACGGATTGCAGCCGCCCGCCGTCTGACGCTGATGCACCTGACCAATACACAGGCGACCGGCATGAGTTTCGGCGATGACCGATTCGGGCGTTTGGAAAAATGGGGAAAAACCCCCTTCCTCGCCCGTCGGGGTTCGGCGCGTCTCACGCTCAGGCTCTCCGGCGAATGGGAAGCCTACGCGCTTGACACTGCGGGAAAACGTCTTGCAAAACACCCGCTGACGCGTCAGGCGGATGGAACCATCACCCTTGAACTCGACAACTTCCGTTATCCCGAAGCGGTATTCGCCTATGAATTGATACGCATAAAATAAATAACGGAAAATTCAAGAAGCTGAACTGTTTTTGAGTTCTGTCTTCCTTGGAAGAGACATATTCCCGTGCGGACGGAGTTTTCTCATCTTCCGCACGGGAATTTTTTATTCAACCGTTACGGAATCAAGACCGAACGGAGCGTTTTTGTCGCCGTAAAGATTGCCCGCGGTGTTCGCGAAACGAATCAATAGACGGTTCGTTCCCTCCGTGCATTTTCCGACGAGCGGGAGCGTGCCGCCGCCCCAGACGACCTCCGGCTCGCCGTCATTCACTGAAACCTCTGCAACGCCGCCGGTCATGCGGAGAGTCAGAAGGCGTTCCCTACCCTCAAACTCTGCACAATACTCGAAGATTCCGGCTTTTCCGGAAAAGCCCTGCGGAACCATGTCGCCCAGCGACGAAACGCCGTCCGGATAAGAGGTAATCCGGACTGGACGCGCAGTCGAGACAGCTTTGCAGAACTCCGAATCCGCAAACGGCATCTGCTTTTCCGCCTCGTGCGTCTGAAGAAGCAGAACACATCCGGCGGGCATGACAAAGTTTTCCGGAAACGCATCACCCGTAAAAATAGCGCATTCGCGGAGCGGATCGTAAAGCGTCTGCACGCCAAAGGGGAATGCTCCGCTCAACGGAAGCTCTCTGCCGGAAAGATTCTGAAGATAAACAAAATCCGAACCGTCGTCCGCCTTGCGGAACACCGTGAGCAGCTCCTCCGCATTCGCAAGCGGCCAGAGAGAATGGATGCCGTCGAGTTCCTTCTCCGTCCGGAGCTCCATTCCCCGCAGCAGCATCGCGGATTCCGGCTGAAGCGGAAGAACCGAGGGATAAATGACGGCTGTGTAGCTCATTTCACCCGCGATCAGACGCGTGCCGTCCCGCCGGGTGTTTGCAAGAAGCGGTTCATCCATCACATCGAATTCAACATGACGGCGCATCAGTTCCAAAATCAGATTCTGAAGCGCCAGATCCATTGCGTTCAGAGCTGCGTCCGGTTTGCCCGTCAGGGAGTCGCCGTTCTGATATTCCAGAAGCGCGGCAGGAACAATCACCAGAGTTTCCGCGCTTGATTTCGTTGCGGCGAAACGCTCCGCAAGACGCGTCCAGACGGGAAGTTTTTTCTTCAGCATCGGCCAGAAGGGCTGCTGAATGAAGTAGCTCGGCGGACAATCCTGTTCCGCTTCGCCGTCGAGGGTGAAATAGAAGGCGTGCGGAGTCAGCAGAGTCTGCGACATTCCGATTTCAAACAGCGTCTGCGGTTCCAGAAACTCCGGCGGCATGTTCCAGCCAAGATACGTCCAGATCTCCGAAGAAACCTGGCGCACACCCGAGCGGTTCGCAGCCGACGACGCCGTTTTGTATGCATTGAGCGGATAGCAGCGTTCCAGTCCGCAGGGAAGCAGACGGAACGCATCCCCCGTGTACGGACGGCGCAAGTATCCGAGATCTTTCATGTCCAGCAGGTAATCGTCGAGCGAAGGGACATCCTCGCTGCAGTAATAAAGCTCCGGGAACGCAAAGTTCTTGATGGAACGGTCGCGCGGACCCTCGTCGCCGCAAAGATGTCCGAGATAGATCAGATCGTGCGCACGGCACCAGTCGAACTGCGGACGGATGAAGTTCCGGATGAAAAGCTCCTGCGCGGTCAGGTAGTAGAGGCGGCGGATCTCCGCACTCTCCGGCAAATCCGCAATCAGAGCGGGAAGAAGCAGACGGAAACAGCGTCCCGTTTTCTCTTCCAGCACACGGACCAGCTCCTCCGACCAGACAGGCGCATTTTGATTCCAGACAAGAAAACTTTCGTCATCCGTATAAACCGCCTCGACCGTATTCCCGAAAAAGCGGGAAAGACGTTTCGCGTAAGCCTCGTGAGTCAGTTCAATGAAGAGCTTCACCGTTTCCGGGCGGAGCGTATCGACATGACGCGGAACCTCCGCAATCGTAAAGCGGAGCGCGGGCGTTCCGACTGGAACTGCAGTTTCATCCAGCAGTCTGTAATCCGGCAGCGAGAACGCCGCATAGGCAGGAGACGCCGGATCGGTTGCGGAATACGCGAAATGCAGACATTTCTGAATCAGTTCGGGATGTTCCTTCTGAATGCGCATCCCGGCATTGCCGCTCGGGTAGCCCTCTTCATCGTAAATCCAGATTTTCAGGTTCAGCTTCGACGCCTCTTCGCAGGCGAATTCAACCAGTTCAAGCCAGCGGTCGGAAAGATACGGAATCTGATTTCCTTTCCGCGCATGGAGCACAGCGCCGCGGCAGCCGGAATCCGCGAATTCCTTCAGCTGAGCGGAAATTTCCGGTTCATTCTGCATGCCGTTCCAGAACCAGAACGGATAGAAGCCGGGACGGGGAATTCGGGAAAAATTGCAGCTCATAAAAAACTCTCCTCTGTTTTGCAGCTGTCAAAAAGCGCCGCGTCCGCCAAGCACGGCGAAAACGGTCCGGTAAAGAATCCACAAATCAAAAGTCCAGGACTTGTGGCGGATATAATACAGGTTCAGCGCCACGCGCTGGCGGTAGGTCATCAGACTGCGCCCCGAAACCTGCCAAAGTCCCGTCAGTCCAGGCTTGACGGAATGGAGCGTCCCGCACCAGGCGCCGTAAAAATGCTCCTCGCTCTCAACGATGGGACGCGGACCAACCAGCGCCATGTCTCCGCAGACGGCATTCCAGAGCTGCGGAAGTTCATCCAGACTGAAACGCCGCAGGAGACGTCCGACCCGGGTCACCCGCGGGTCTTTCCGCAGTTTGCCGGATGCCTGCAGCTCCGACTTTTCCTCAGGGCTTAACCGGACCGCGGGATTCATCGTACGGAATTTCAGAATTTCAAACGGTTTCCGGTGCAGTCCAAGACGCGTCTCGCGGTAAAACACCCGGCCGGAAGTGCAGAAAAGCAGCAGCGCAATCAGCAGCATCGGGAAAAGCGCCGCAAGCAAAAACAGCAATGCAAGAAACCGGCTGAACCAGTCGCTCATTTCGCCTCCCTGCGGTAAATGAAAATATCATCCGGAAGGCGCGCGGCCGCCCACCCCTCCGCAACCTCCGTCCAGCCGGGCTCGTTTATTCTGCCGACCGTGACCCGGTAATCCGGAAGAAGGGACGCTTCCTTCAGGAACGGATGACAGAGCTGTCCGCCGGAAAGATAGCCGACCTGTCCGAAATGCGTCTCAACCAGCGGATGTTTTCCGCTCTGATACTCATCACAGCGCATCACGGTTACTCTCGCGGAGGCGCGGTTCCGCCAGTCGGCACGGATCATGCGGGCGGCGGCGACGACCGTCTGCCGCTCATGGCTTTTCTTGCGCGAAGTGTATTCCTTGATCAGCGGAGAATAAACATCCCAGACCGTAAAAACCGTGCAGACGGCAAGCAGAAGGATGCCGGCGATTTTTCTGCGCGGCGTCCGGCAGAGGAAACGCCACGCATCCCGCACTCCGAGCGCGGTGAACGGCAGACAAAGCGGAAGCGCGACCAGCAGGTAACGGCGCGACGTCACCAGAAGGCGGTAGAAAAGCCACGGCTGAAATGCCAGCGAAAGGAAAAAGAAAAGATACATTCCAAGCAGAAGCGAATCAAAGCGCGTCCACTCGCGGCGACGGATCCGCAGGAAGATTCCAAGCGCGGCGAACAGGAAGAACTGCGGATAAAGCCCCTTCAGGAGCGAAAGCAGAAAATCACTCATCGGAGCCCTCCCGGGGAAGCGGAAGCTGCGACTCCGGATTGCGGAGCTTGTCCAGCAGCGGCAGTTTTTTGCTCAGACGGCGCAGCACCATCGCATGGCGGTACTCCGGAACCGGCCAGCCGATCATGCGCCGGTTGTAACACATCTGCGGAAGAAGAATCAGAAGGACCAAAGCGCCCGCCGCCAGGCTCCGCAGCGGATGACGGTTCCGGATGAAATCCCAGACCAGCAGAGCCACTGACGCCGCGGCCACGAACAGAGCAGCATCCCCCCGGCTCAGCAGCAGAACAGCCGCCCCGGATGCAAACGCAAGATAACCGCCCGGGCGGCGTCCGGAATCATGCAGAAGCGCGGCCGCATAAAGCAGAAGCGATGCACCGAACACGGCCGCAGTCTCGCGCAGTCCGAAGTAGCCGAGACGCATGAGGTAGGAACAGAACGGAATCAGAACCGCAGCAAACACGGCATTGCCGAATCCGTAAATCCGGCGGACCGCAAAAAAAACCGGGAAAACGCTCAGCGCAAGGAAAAGAGCCGACGCCATCCGGCATGCCGCCCAGCCGCTGACGGGAAACAGCTTCGCAAGAATTCCCGCACAGACAGGAAGGAGCGGAGTCACGCGCGGATGAAACGCAAACTCCCAGTCTCCCGCCGCAAACGCTTCCGCCATCGGAGCATAACGGCACGCGACATCCAGTTTCGGAAGCTCCGAAAACAGAAGTGCGGGAAGCAGGAGAAGAAGCACCGCACAAGAAATCAAAGCAGGAATCAGCAGCTCCTTCCGACGTCCCATGACGTATCCCGCAGCCTTGACCGCAAACGGGAAAATCAGACGCAGAGGGAGTCGTTCCCGCACATGGAGTCCGCGCAGTTCCGGATGTGCTCCGTGAAGTTCGCCGACCTCGAATCCGCGACGAAACAGAGAAAACATTGTTTCCGGGTGTTCGTGACGGACAACCGCCCCGGCGCAGTAGCCCGTTTGCCCGCCGGCATGGATAACCTGCGACGCCAGAAGCGTATCCTCACCGAATTTGCAGACGGGGAAATTGCCGCATCGGAGCACTTCTTTCACCTTCCACGCGGCAAAAGCATCGGAAAAGAAAAACGGGAATTCACTCTCCCGTGAATTTATGCGCGACTGCTCCGGATAACAGGCTCTCCGCTGCCACGCCTCGAAGGAACGGGGATCGCCCGCAATCTGCCGTCCGTAACACCCGGCGACGTCGCGGGAGCAGAGGAAAGCGAGAAGATTTTTCAGAGAATCCGGAGAACAGAGTTCAACGTCCTGGGAAAGGAAAATAACGACGTCGAAACCGCGGTGATTCAGCAGACGGATAATCCGGTTCCGGGTTCCGCCGTGATTGAAACGCTCGCGGCGGATACGCAGGACCTTCCAGCCGGAATCAAGCGCGAGAATGCGGGTCATATCTCCGGACGAGCTGTCGATGACCAGCTTCAGATCCGGAACAAGTGTTTGAGTATCAACGGCCCTCAAAATGCGCTTCCAACAGTCGGCGCGATCGGCATTCAACGTTGGAATTATAAACGCAGTTTTCATTACCGGATTGCTGATCCCTGAACGGGTCGTACCCGTCCTATCCGGATTTTCACTTCCGATATGGAATTGATCCCGAAGGATGCTTCCAGTTCCGCCAAAGTTTTTTTCTGGAATGAATCCAGCAGCTGCGGAAGCGCCGTGCCGTCCGCAGGCTGGAACTCCATCTGCACTTCAAGCCAGGTGGAGCTCCGGCGGGAACGGAGAGACACTTTGTCGATTTTGAGTCCGGCAAAATCCGCTTCCAGCGATTTTACCAGATCGGAAATGGAACGGGCCGCAATGAACACCGTTCCGCGTTCCGCCTGAAGCAGAACGCCTTTTGAGCGGCGCGAAGCCGTAATGAGCCAGTAAAGGATGAGCGCAATCAGAAGCGCGAGCGCGAAGACCATCAGCCCGGACATGAACCCGGCAAGGAATTCGCTCCCCGTATCGAACGAAAAAAATCCGACAGCAAACTCTCTTAACGCCTGATATGCGCTGCGCATGGCTTATTCCTCCCCGTCCTCTTCCCCGTCCGGAGAATCTTCCAGGTCCATGATGACGACATTGACATGATCGACTTTCATTCCGGCGAGCTTGGAAATTTCACCGGCAACGGCGTCTTTCAGTTCGCTGGCGACCTGCGGAATCAGAACGCCGTACTGAAGAATCACGCGGACCTCCACGGCGACCGAATTCTCGTTCATCTCAACCGTGATTGCACGGTCCTGAATCTTTTTGCTCCCGACGATTTCCGCGAGGTTGTCAACCAGGCTGCTGGTTCCGAGGCGGAGCACGCCTTCCACATTCATCGCCGCCTTGCGGACGATGGAGGCAATGACGCTTTCATGAACTTTCACCGCGCCGACGGAATTCTCGTGCGCCGGCTTTGATGTTTTCTTTTTTGCAACTGCCATGATTATTCCTCCTCTTCCTGCGGTTCCTCAGCGTCTTCAATCTCGCGGACCACGATGTTGACGCGTCCGACTTTGAGTCCGGTCAGGCGCGTAATCTCGTCCGCAATCGCCGTCTGCACGGCGGCTGCGACCTGGGGAAGCGAAACCCCGTAATACAGATTGACGGAGACTTCCACGGAGACGGAGGACGGACCCATTTCCACGACGATTGAGCGGTCGTGAATTTTCTTGCTTCCGACCATTTCGGCGATATTGTCGACAAAGCTGCTTCCGGAGATCTTGGAGACTCCTTCGACCGAACACGCCATCCTGCGCACGATCGTGGCGATCACATTTTCGTGAATCCGGACCGAGCCCTTGGTTGCGCTGTAAATCTCATTCATGTTTTTTCTCCATCCCTGTTCGGGGATCAGTTGTTCTCTTTGGTCTTTTCAAAACTGCCGTTTTTCATGACCCGTTCAATGAAGCCGGTGTCATAACGGCCCTCGGTGAATTCCTTCGTTCCGGTGATGAACAGATCGAACGGAATCGTAGTTGCGATACCCTCGATGATGTACTCCTGGAGCGCGCGGCGGCATTTCGCAATGGCATCGGCGCGGTCATCGCCGTGAACAATCAGCTTGGCAATCATGCTGTCATAGTACGGCGGAATCGTATAGCCGCAGTAGGCATGGGAATCGACGCGCACGCCGTAGCCGCCCGGAGCGGAATAGAATTTGATTTTGCCCGGACACGGCGCAAAGTTGCGGTACGGGTCTTCCGCATTGATGCGGCACTCAATCGCATGACCGCGCGGGACAATCTGCTTCTGCGTGTAGCTGAGCTTGAGTCCGGCGGCAATGCGGATCTGTTCCTTGATGATATCCACGCCCGTGACCATTTCGGAAACCGGGTGCTCGACCTGAACGCGCGTGTTCATTTCCATGAAATAGAACTGTTCCTTCGGTCCGAGGAGGAATTCAATGGTTCCGGCGCTGACGTATTTGACAGCCTTCGCAGCCTTGATCGCCGCCTCGCCGAGCTTCTTGCGGAGCGCGGGGGAGATGGACGGGGACGGGGACTCCTCAATCAGCTTCTGGTGACGGCGCTGCATGCTGCAGTCGCGCTCGCCGAGCTGAAGGACATTGCCGAAGGTGTCCGCAAGAATCTGAACCTCAATGTGCTTCGGGTTTTCGATGAATTTCTCAATGTAGACGTCGCCGTTGCCGAACGCCTTTTCCGCTTCGGTTTTTGCGGAGTGGAATCCCTGAATAAGGCTGGCGTCGTTGTGGGCGATACGCATGCCGCGTCCGCCGCCGCCCGCCGAAGCCTTGATGATAACCGGATATTCGAGTTTGCGGGCGATGACAAGCGCCTCTTCTTCGGTTTCGATCACGCCGCCGGAACCGGGGGTGATGGGAACGCCGGCCTTGCGCATGGTGTCGCGGGCACAGGCTTTGTCGCCCATCGCGCGCATCTGTTCGGGCGTGGGGCCGATGAAGGTGATATTGCAGCTTTTGCAGATTTCCGCAAAATGAACGTTTTCCGCAAGGAACCCGTAGCCGGGATGAATGGCGTCGACGTCGCAGATCTCAGCGACGGAGATGATACGGTCGATCAGCAGATAGCTGTCGCTGGACTGCGCGGGACCGATGCACACCGCCTGGTCGGCGAATTTGACGGGCAGACTGTCTTCGTCCGCCTTCGAGTAGACGAGGACGGATTTGATGCCCATCTCTTTGCACGCGCGGATAATCCGCAGGGCGATTTCGCCACGGTTGGCGATCAAGATCTTGTTAAACATGGAAACACTCCTGGGGCACAGAGCCGCGATTATTCAATGACAAAAAGCGGCTGTCCGTATTCAACGGGCTGTCCGTTCTCCGCGAGAATTTCTTTGATGACGCCGGACTTTTCGGCTTTGATTTCGTTCATGACCTTCATGGCCTCGATGATGCAGACCGTGGTATCGGATTCGACTTTGGAACCGATCTTGACGAAAGCATCAACGCCCGGAGCGGAGGAACGGTAGAAGGTTCCGACGATCGGGGAGTCAATCGTCTCTCCTGCGGGAGCGGCCGGAGCCGGAGCAGCGGCAGGTGCGGCGGGTGCGGGTGCGGCGGCCGGAGCGGCAGCAGGCGCAGCGGCGACGACAGGGGAAAGGGTCTGCGCGATAATCGGATTCGCATTCTGTCCGCCGCGCTTGATGCAGAGGTGCATGTCTTCCGCTTCGATCTTGAACTCCGTCAGATCATTCTCGGACATCAGCTTGACGATGGTTTTGATTTCTTCGATTTTCATTTAAAAGCCTCTCTTTTCCGCGTGCGGCGTCGCGCCGGTTTACCGCGGGTTCTCTTTCCTGCACTCAAGACGACGGACCAGCGCGCGGAACGCCCATTCATAGCCGTCCGCTCCCAGGCCCACGATCTGGCCCACACACACCGGCGCCGTCAACGATCTGTGACGGAACTCTTCGCGTGTATGGATGTTGCTGATATGTACTTCGACCGCCGGAAGCCGTACCGCCTCCAGCGCATCGCGGACGGCCACGCTCGTGTGAGTGTAAGCCGCCGGGTTGATCACTATTCCATCGGTCCCGTTGAAAAGCGTCTCGCCGATATGATCGACCAGCGCGCCCTCGCTGTTGCTCTGGAAAAAGTCCATCTCCACACCCAACTCTTCCGCAACTTTGCGAAGGCGCGTCTCAATCTCCGTCAGAGTGACGGTTCCGTAGACTTCCACCTTCCGGCGTCCCAGAAGATTCAGGTTCGGTCCATTGATAACTGATATTTTCATAATGGCTTAATATACTGCTCATTTTCAAGAAACGCAAATTTTTTTTTCATTCCGGACCCTTTCTTCGTTGATTTTTCTGCATTTACGTGTATCTTTCCGCCAAAAACAGAGGTTTTTATGGATGTTCTGAACAAAATCTACAAACTTACCGGCGCCGCCATCGGCGATTATTCCATGATTCAGGCCGGAGATTCCATCCTCATCGGAGTCTCCGGCGGCAAGGACAGCATGCTCCTTCTGCATGTGCTCGCCCGCCTTCAGAAACGCGCGCCCGTCAAATTTTCCCTCAACGCAGTAACCTTCGACCCCGGATTCCCCGGATTCGATGCGGAAGGAACAAAAGGGTTCTGCGACGCCCTCGGCGTGCCCCACCATATCGTCAAACTCAACGTCCAGAGCGTCATCGAACGGACCGGCACGAACACGCGTCCCTGCATTCTCTGCTCTCGCCTGCGCCGCGGAAACCTCTACGCACTCGCAAAAAAACTCGGATGCACCAAACTCGCGCTCGGACAGCACCTCGACGACATTGCCGTCTCGTTTCTCATCAGCCTCTGCCGCGGAGGAGGGCTGACCACCATGGGACCGAACGTTCCCTCCGACGACGCCGCAGTCCGCATCATCCGCCCCTTCGCCTATGTGGAAGAGAAACTGACCATCGAAGCTGCGAAGATGCTCGAGATTCCCCCGCGCGGCGAATGCATCTACAAACAGCAGCTTGAGGAATCCGGCGACCGCGCCTACTTCAAACGTCGGCTCCGCGAAATGGAGCGGCACATTCCGAACCTTCTGCCGAACATTCTGCATTCGCTCTCCGACGTCCGCCCGCCGTATCTTCTCGACAGACGGTTCATTCAGGATCTTTAAAATGAAAAAACTGCCGGAAAACCGTTTTCAGGCTTCCGGCAGTTTTTCAGAATCCGGCAGGCGTTCTCACCACTGATTGAACGCGCGGATACGGAAACGGTACGTCATATTGTCGCCGAACCACATCGGGAAGTTCGTGCCCCAGATATTGTTGTACAGATTGAAATGAACTCCGCCCTTCATATCCGGAATCTTGTTGGTGAAATCCAGCAGAGACATTCTGCCCGGAGCGACCAGCGGAGAATCCAGGTTTTCCACAAGCACGCGCTCGTCGATCACCATATCCTGAATCGCGTGAAGCGTGCGTCCGCCGCGGCTCACAACGTCAGTCGGATCAATCCATTCATCCAGCTTCCGGAAACGGTACGAACATTTTGACTTCTGCGGAAGAAGCGAGAACCATGCCGCATGCGGCAGACGGTGCGCGACTTTACCGAACCATTTCAGACGGATCTCCAGCCAGTCCTCTTCATCGGGCAGGATGTAATCAATTTCGATGCGGCGGAAAAGCGGGTGTTCGTTGGTCACGAGCGTAATGCGTTTGCCGTGTCCCCACTCGGTCAGATGAACATTCGTTTCAAACCCTTCATAGCGCTTCTTTTCCGCATCGACGGGCATGTCGGGCTTGGTGAAGTCGTGAATCGCCCACCACTCTTCCGGCAGACGCAGATACTGCCAGCGGAAACGCTCGTAGTCATCGCGGTCGAACATTTCGCAGGTGAACAGACCCGAATTTTTGAAACGGAAACGGTTCGCCTTCATGTAGATGGTGTCCGCAGTCGCATTCGAGGGATTCAGCTCAATCCGGAAGAATTTGTTCTCGAACACAAGATCGTGTGTGACGTTGCGTTTGAGGTAAAGGTCTTCCGCAGGACGCAGACGGTTCAGCGCGCGGATGGCCTCCGCGGCCTTGTCGTTCGGAAGAGTGAGCACGGCGTTCTTCAGGAATTTGCGGCGTTCACGCCAGGAGGAAGCAAACTTGCGCGCGGATTCACAGTGGAAATCCTTCGGATCCCAGAGTTCCGGCTCGATGAAATGAGTCTTCTCGTCCAGTCCCCACGTGTGTTCGGTGGTAAGAAGAAGACCGCGCTGAAACTCCTCGATTTCAGGCGTGTTGTCCCAGTTTCTGCGCAGACGGAGCAGTTCGCGCAGATCGGCGACCTTTTTCGGGTCGGTGCCGACGCCGTGAATCCAGGAATCGCCGATTTCCTTGGTGAAAACGGGATAGCTCTCTTTGCGTTTGAGCAACGCGTTCGCGAGATCGTCGAGCGTTGCGCTCTGAACCTCCGCATCAGGATACCGTGCAAGGATTTCCTTGACCTGCTTCGGCGTGTGCGGTCCCAGATTGTCACCTGTCATGCAGACGACATATTCCTCTTTGCCGACCATAATTGATGCGCCGTACTGCTTCTGATAGACAACCAGGATTTCATTTCCGCGCGCATCCCGCCAGCGGAAAACCGGGGGAACGTCGGGCATGGCGGAGGCGGAGTTGATGCCGATATGCAGCATTTTGATTCCGGCGTCAGCCAGCGGAGCGATGATTCCGCGCGTATGTCCCGGGACATCGGTGAGCTTTGCCGCGATGGTGTGTTTTTTGAACTTTTTGTCAAGCTGGGCGGAAATGGAAAGCCCGAAACGGTAAAGCGCATCATCTGCGAGTTCGCTGTGCATGGTGAACGGAAGCGCATGCCAGACGATGTCCCCGCGTTTGACCGCCTCTTCGAGACGCTTTTTCGCCTCCTCATCCGCGGAGCGCAGATACTCGGAAACGAGCCACGAGCCGACCGTCCAGCGGTAGCGGAAATCGCCGGTCCGGACGCTGTGGCGGAAATATTCCGCCGTCTTGATTGCATCGCGGATGAAGCACTTGAAATATTTGTGAACGACATTCGCCGCCATATCGGTGAAACCGATGTCGAGATGTGTTTTGAAAATGATGTTGACTTTTCTCATCTTTCTGAAGCCTTTCCCGTCTGAAAATACATTTGACGGGTAATCTATCATAGGAACATTTGATTTTCAAATCCCGAACCGGAGTTTTCCGGAAATCCGTGCATTCAGCGGATCTCTCCCGGAGCAGGCAGTAGTGTCCGAAGTTTTTACGGGCGTATCATATCAAACATTACAGCGCCATGAAACAAAAAAATGCTATCGGCAACAAAACGGGTTGTCGTTTCAGCCGCAATTAATAGGAAAGAGAAAAATAAAACTCTTAAAGGAGACAGGAAATGCCCGTCTCCACAATTTTAATTAAAGAGTCAACGAAGTCTGATACTTCACTACCTCATTTACCAAGTACCGGCATACTTTTTTCTCTTGAATAGTCCATACCCAGAACTGATTCCAAACCAATCCGACAGGTAAAAAAGGCAACCAAACATAGCACCGGACATCCTCCGCAGTTGCCGAAGAAAAAACGGGCTTTTGGTTCAGGTAAACTATTGCGGAGACATCCAGATACATATTCACCCACATGGGGATTGCCGTCAATGTATAACCCATCAAAAAACCTGTTACAGCAGCCTCATTAACTGGCATTGCTGAATAATGGATAAGAAAATGGATGTGGTAATTGCTTTTTGCAGTAAAGTTCCGATAAGTCACCTTGCTAAAAGCATTTGTTTCCTGTAGATACTCTCTCAACCAGTTTATATACATTGCCTCATTTGCTCGTCCCATACTAACATCTCCATCCGAAATATAGTCAACAGAATAGGTTACAGAATATTTCCTGGAATGAGACAAAGGTTGAATCTCTGTTTCTGGCGTATATCCCAGCGGAACTTCTAAACATCCACAAAAGGAGACGACCATGCATACAAACAAGGCTAAAACAATCTTATTCATGCGACACCTCTAATGTATGAATTTTTTCTTCACCCAAAACAAAAGGCTGAAAGTCCTCAAAAGAGGCAACTATCTTTCCATTGATGCGCTGAACAATATCTCCGGCTTTAATTCCCTTCTTTTCGGCTTCAGAGTTCGGAGCAACAAAGGCGACTCGTGTTCTTGTATCAACCTTTCCCGGAATGTTTTCCGGAAACTGAAAATACACACCAAAAGAATTTTTATATTTCCTCTTTGCAAAGAAGTAAGCACACTGATGGTAATATGTATTCTTATAATTGATCACAACTGGAGTTGAACCATAAGTCGTGGATGTTCCATAATAATTTACAGAACCATAAGCACCATACACCGAACCGGAATGATATGTTATTTCCCGTGTTGGAACATTAATCACCGTACTTTCTTTAACAGTTTCACCGACCTTATATGAAAGGGCTACGAGTTCGGCTTGATACTTTTTCGCACAATCCACTACAAATGTCCGAGGAACCCACAAATCATAAAAGCTTGACATTCCTATCAGGACATAATTATCATCCCGCAACAACAATTCCAATTGTTCCTTATCTGCAAGTTCAAGCAACCGAGGATATTGAATATCGGATGGACAAAATTCAGCATTTGCAACAGGAGAAAAATGTTCCACATATTTATTTGCAGAACAGCCGCTCAAACCTAAAGCGACCACTGGGATTATCATTTTTAGAAATGTTTTCTTTCGCATACAGTCCTCTGCATTTTATTTCCAAAATTATATTATACATTAGCATAAGAAATTGTTTTTTCAACCGACAAAGTAAGATTTTTATCTTGCCAGAATTCACGTGCTTTCAGCATCCTGAATCCTCCGCTTCCGTTCCCCCGGTCTTTTGCATCGGGCGTCTTGAAAAAACGCAAATATGGTGTATATTTCTTCTTCCGAAAGCTGGAGGAGTTCTCCGCTCGGATCCGTTTCGCGCGGCAGCCTCCGGCAACAACTTTTACTCAGTGGAAGTGCATCATGCCAAAGCGGGAAGACATCAAAAAAATCATGCTGATCGGCTCCGGCCCGATCGTCATCGGACAGGCTTGCGAATTCGATTACTCCGGAACTCAAGCCTGCAAGTCACTCAAAGAGGAAGGATATGAAGTCATCCTCGTCAACAGCAATCCCGCCACGATCATGACCGATCCCGATTTCGCGGACCGCACCTACATTGAACCTCTTACCAAAGACATCCTCCACGAAATCATCCGCCGCGAACGTCCCGACGCCATCCTCCCCACTCTCGGAGGACAGACCGCGCTCAACCTCGCGCTCGAACTCTACGACTCCGGCATTCTCTCCCGCTACAAAGTCGAAATGATCGGCGCGAAAGCCGACGTCATCCGCCGCGCGGAAGACCGCGAACTCTTCAAGGAAACCATGCAGAGCATCGGTCTCGAACTCCCCGTCAGCGGCTCCGCTCACTCCATGGAGGAAGCACGCGTCATCGCGGCGAAGATCGGCAAGTACCCCCTCATCATCCGCCCCGGATTCACCCTCGGCGGAACAGGCGGAGGCATCGCTCACAATGAACAGGAATTCGAGGAAATCGTCGCCCGCGGTCTCGCCGCCAGCATGAACTCCGAAGTTCTCATCGAAGAATCTCTCCTCGGATGGAAAGAGTTTGAACTCGAAGTCATGCGCGACCGCAAGGACAACGCGGTCATCATCTGCTCCATTGAGAACATCGACCCCATGGGTGTGCATACCGGCGACAGCATCACCGTAGCTCCCGCGCAGACCCTCACCGACCGCGAATACCAGCGGATGCGCGACGCCTCCCTCGCGGTCATGCGCGCTATCGGCGTCGAAACCGGCGGTTCCAACGTCCAGTGGGCGCTCAATCCCGAAAACGGACGCATGATCATCATTGAGATGAACCCCCGCGTCTCCCGCTCCTCCGCCCTCGCCTCCAAAGCGACCGGATTCCCGATTGCCAAGTTCGCCGCCAAACTCGCCGTCGGATATACGCTCGACGAGATCATGAACGACATCACCCGCGAAACGCCCGCCTGCTTCGAACCCTCCATCGACTATGTGGTCACCAAAGTCCCGCGCTTCGCTTTCGAAAAGTTCCCGACCGCGGACGACACGCTTTCCACCCAGATGAAATCCGTCGGCGAAACCATGAGCATCGGACGCACTTTCAAGCAGTCCCTCCAGAAAGCCATGCGCTCGCTCGAAACCGGACGCGGCGGATACGGCGTCGACGGCAAGGACGGCAAGTACTCCAAGTTCTCCGACGAGCATGTCCGCGCGGAACTCATCCGTCCGAACTTCGCACGTCTCTTCTACGTCCGCGAAGCGTTCAAGCGCGGCTGGTCTGTGGAACAGGTTCATGACCTCACCAAGATCGACCGCTGGTTCCTGCGCCATATGCACGAACTCGCCGCATTTGAAGAGGAAATCAAAAAAGTTTCATCGCTCGAACAGCTCAAGCAGGACAAGCCCTTCTTCCGGCAGATCAAGGAAATGGGATACTCCGACCGCCAGATTGCATTCCTCCTTCATTCCACGGAAGAGGAGGTTTACAAGGCCCGCAAGGAGATCGGCGTCATGCCGGTTTACGGACTCGTCGATACCTGCGCCGCCGAATTCGAAGCGTACACTCCGTACTACTATTCGACTTACGGCGAAGTCGACGAGAGCCGTCCGGACGCTCAGAAGAAGAAAAAAATCATGATTCTCGGCGGCGGTCCGAACCGTATCGGACAGGGCATCGAGTTCGACTACTGCTGTGTCCACGCCTCCTTCGCCCTGCGCGATGCGGGCTACGAAACCATCATGGTCAACAGCAATCCCGAAACCGTCTCCACCGATTACGACACCAGCGACAAGCTCTATTTCGAACCGCTCACGCTGGAAGACGTTCTCCACATCTACGAACGTGAAAAATGCGACGGCGTCATCGTCCAGTTCGGCGGACAGACCCCGCTGAAACTCGCGCACCGTCTCCAGAACTGCGGCGTCAACATCATCGGCACAAGTCCGAGCATGATCGACGCGGCGGAAGACCGCGAAACCTTCAACGCACTCGTCAACCGCCTCGGCATCAAACAGCCGGCGGGCGGAATCGCAACGAACGTCGAAGAAGCCGTCGCCGCGGCAAACCGGATCGGATACCCGGTTCTCGTCCGTCCCTCGTTCGTTCTCGGCGGACGCGCCATGGTGATTGTCTACAACGAAGAATTTCTGCGCAAATACATGGTTGAGGCTGTGGAAGCCTCCGAAGAACGCCCGGTCCTGATCGACCGCTTCCTCGAAGACGCCACCGAACTCGACGTCGACTGCATCTCCGACGGAGAAACCAGTGTGATCGGCGCGATCATGGAGCATGTGGAGCTCGCCGGCATTCACTCGGGCGACAGCGCATGCATGATCCCGACCATCTCCCTTTCGAAGAAGGTGCTCGACACGATCCACAAGAACACCTTCGACCTCGCCCGTGAACTCCACGTCTGCGGTCTGATGAACGTCCAGTACGCGGTCAAAGGCGATGAAGTCTACGTTCTTGAAGTCAACCCGCGCGCTTCGCGCACGGTTCCGTTTGTCAGCAAATCGATCGGCGTTCCGCTCGCGAAACTCGCCGCGCTCGTCATGGTCGGCAAGAAACTCAAAGACATGGGCTTCACCGAAGAGGTCATCCCGGAACACTACTGCTGCAAAGAGGCGGTGTTCCCGTTCGTCCGTTTCCCGGGCATCGACATCGTTCTCAGCCCTGAAATGAAGTCGACGGGCGAAGTCATGGGCATCGATGTTCTCCCCGGTCTTGCGTACTTCAAGACGCAGGTCGCCGCGGGCAACTCCATCCCGAAGGGCGGCGACATCTTCATGAGCATCCGTCCCGCCGACAAGCACGCGCTTGTTCCGCTGGGCAAAGAACTTGCAAACCTCGGCTTCACAATCCATGCGACGTGCGGAACCGCGACTGCGCTCTATGACGCCGGTCTCAAGGTTCAGCCGATCTTCAAGATCTGCGAAGGCCGCCCGAACGTCATTGACGCCATCAACGACCACGAACTCAAATGGATCATCAACACCCCGTCGACCGGCGCCGCGCCGCGAACCGATGAGATCCAGATGCGCGCGCATGCGGTCATCAAAGGCGTTCCCATCACGACCACGATCGAAGGTCTCCACACCGCCATCGAGGGTCTGAAAGCGATCAACGAAATGGGCCGCATGGAAGTCTGCAGCATTCAGGAATACCACCGCCAGGCGCCGAAACTGAAACTGAAGTAAAAACAAATTCCATTTGCCGGATGCGCAAAAAACATCCGGCAATTTTTTATTTTTAAATCCTCTCTTTTTCCTGAATTTTCAATGCCGTTTTTTTGTTTTTCACCGGGTTCCCGCAATTTTCTTCCGGAACTCGCTCGGAGAAACACCGGCGAGACGGCGGAATTCCGCGGAAAAATAGTACGGATTGCAGTAACCGAGCCGGTACGATATCTCTTTCAGCGAATTTTCCGTATGCGTCAGCAGGTATTTTGCCTGTTCCATCCGGCAGTTCTGACGGTATTCATAAGGCGTCATGCGGAACTTCTCCCGAAAACACTTCTCCAGCCAGGTCTGACTGATATTGAACTCCTCCGCAAGTTTCCGGATCTGAAGCGGCGGCAGGTTGCCCGTCTCGCCGGACGCCCCTTCCGTCTAAGCTATCACTTTTCCCCGAAATATGCGGAACTGGCGTGGAATCCGAACGGAGAAATCCGCTACGCAATCGAAGGCATCCGCATGTTTGAAGGATTCATCCGTTTCGAAGCCGATGTCCCGTTTACATTCCGGCGTGAAGAAAACTGTTTCATCTGGGAGACGGAGGCGGATGCGTTCACTCTGTTTCTCCGGTTCGACGACTCCGCACCCATCGGCTCAGCGGAGCAGCTGCTGGAAGAATCCCGAAGCGAATGGAACAGATACTGGGAAGAAGGATTCGTGGAAATTCCCTCTGAAAACATTCAGAAGATGTATGATCTGGCGCAGTATCATCTGCGGATTTCCTCCACTCAGTGGGGAATGCCGACCGGAATTTTCGATTCGCACTGGAACGGGCTCTATTTTGCATTCGATGAATATTTCGATTTCATGGGGCTTGCAACCAGCGGACATATGGAAACGGCGGCGAAAATTCCGGCGTTCCGTCACTCGCTCATCGGCTCCGCCCGGTTCCGCGTGGAGGGAGAAAAGACCGCCCGTGAACCCGGAGTCATTCTCTATCCGTGGGTCTCAAATGAAAACGGACAGGAGAACTCGCGGCGCGGTTTCTGGTATGACCACATTTTCCATGCTTCGCACATCGCGCTCGCCGCATACGAAGCCTTCCGGTTCACCGGCGACCGCAAACGGCTCGAAGAAATCTGGTATCCGCTCATCTGGGGATGCACGGAATGGCTCCGCGATTTCCATATTGTCCGCGGAGAAAACGGAACGGCGGAAATCGGTGCCTGCACCGACCTTGAACGTCTGCGCGGAATGCGCCGCAATCCCTTCATGACCGCCTGCTCCGTCATCGCGACGCTCCGGGCGGCGGCGGAAACGGGAAAACTCCTCGGACGCGATTCCGATCTGGTTGAACTCTGGAGCAAACTTGCGGAAGAGCTCAAAAGCAATCTTCCGCACAATGAATCACGCTATATCCCGTACAAAGGCTGTCCGGAAGAGGTTCATTCCATCGGTCAGTTCGCAGGAATTTTCCCTTACGGCGTGCTCTCTCCGCATGATCCGCTTCAGCACGGAGCATATCTCGATTATCTCCGGTCGCGCGAAGAGTGCGGCAAAATGTACGCCGGCACCGGAAGCGGGGTCTGCTCGTGGTATCAATGCTGGGAGGCTCTCACGGAAAGCGCTCTCGGAAACGGAGAACGCGCATGCGAACTGCTGGAAGACCTCACGCTGGACTGCGGGTGTTTCGGCGAACTCTTTGAAATCGGATCATGCGGATACCGTCCCTGGTTCACGACCGCGGAAGCGCAAATGGTTCATGCGCTGAACAGCATGCTTCTGCAATTCAATCCGGACGGCTCCGCAAGAATCGCTCCGGCAGTCCCGCGATCCTGGAAAAACTTCCGCTTCCGTCTCCAGGGCAGAAACGGAACAAAAATCGAAGCAGAATTCCGGAACGGAATAAAATTATAAACAAAAAACGAAAGGCAGGTCACACAATGAAACTTCACACAGTCGAAAGAAAGCGCTTCAAACGCAAATCCGGCAGATTTACGCTTATAGAACTCCTCGTTACGATTGCCATCATCGCGATCCTCGCCGGGATGCTTCTGCCCGCATTGAACGCGGCTAGAGAAAAAGGACACGCAATCTCCTGTCTCTCCAATCTCAAATCGCTCGGAACGATCAACACCATGTATATGAACGACGCGGAAGGTTGGATGGTCTCCTTTGACGGCAAGTACAATTACGGCGACATCTGGCGCGATATGGGAATGAAACTTCAGGCTCAGTCGCTCGGCTGCCCCTCCCGCGGAAAATCCGCAAAACCGTTCTGGACCGATGGAGAAGGACGCCTCCGCGTCGACGCGAACTCCATCTACGGTGCACACGGGTATCCCTGGAAAGGCGAATTCGACGACGGTCTCACCGGAAGTTTCTTCTACGGAACATCTCCGTCCGCATATTCGTTCACGCGTCTTCTGATGTATAAAGTCCCAGGCAAATTCATTGTTTTCGGAGACAGTGCGCACCCGACAACCGCAAATGTGCAGTCCTACACGCTCTGCACCGATGCGGCAAAGGGGAAAGTCCTGCGCTTTCAATTCCGTCACACAAAACGCGGCAATGCGGTTTTCGGCGACGGCTCCGCCCGGGCGCTCAGCACGCAGGAGGTCCGCGACTGTCACGGGGAAGGCGCGACCGCACTTGACGCCGCTCTGAACACCATTCAGCTTTAATTCCGGAGAAAAAACTCATGAAACTGGTTCCGTTTTTTTCACTTTTCCTGATTCTGCTGAACTGCACGGCGGCAGAATCAACACCGTGGAAATTCTACCGTCATCAGTCCGTTCCGGAACAGGACGCTTCAGGGAAAGCCGATGGGAAGAATCTTTCCGCCTTCATCCGGAACGGAAAATGCGAGGCGGCCGTAAACACTGCGGAACTTCGCACAGGAACGGTGTTTTTCGAATTTGCCCGGAAGCAAAAATAACAAATATCCGGAAATAGAGGCGTTTAATTTTCTCAAATAATGAGAAAATTAGAGAAACAACGGCAAAAAACATAAAAAAAATCAGTTTTTTTGCCGTTTTTCTTTTGCATTCTTGAAACGGACGTATAAGTTAATCGAAGAAAGCCAAAGTATACGATTGGCGTCGGCAGTTTCTCCGGGAGGGAAAAGGTCAAGCGCTGCGCAGACGGAGGACGAAGGGGAGCATTTCCGAGAAGAAATGTTCGAAATGGAACCGGAACAGATTCCGGTGCCGCAAGCAATTGCACGATGACCGGAAACAGCTTCGGAGAAGACCCGGTCAAAATGGAGAAGCAAAGGTATCATGAAGAGTATTTATGTAGGCAATCTGCCTTACAGCGCAACCGAAGACGAAGTCCGCGATCTTTTTTCCCAGCATGGAGAAGTCACCCGCGTCAAACTCGTAATCGATAGAGAGACAAACCGTCCGAAAGGCTTCGGCTTCGTCGAAATGGATGACAACGGCGCGGCCGGTGCAATCCAGGCTCTTGACGGCAGCGAATTCGGCGGAAGAAGACTCCGCATCAACGAGGCTCGCGAGCGCGCAGAGCGTCCGCAGCGCTCCTTCGGCGACCGCCCGAGACGCTTCGACGGCCCCCGCGACGGCGGTTTCCGTCCGCGTGAAAACCGTCCTCCCAGAGAGTTCTGAATTTAATTTTTCAGAAAAAAAAAATTCACGGCTTTCGGTTGCCTCCCGGGATCGAAAGCCCTTTTTATTTATGCCCGCTACAAAAGAAACAATCTTTGTTCTGCCCCCCGCGGATTTCGACAACCCGCTCATCCTCTGCGCCGCCGGAATCACGCACCCCGACCGCCGCTACCGCGTCCGCCGCGAATGCGAAGACCTTACCGTGCTCGAATACATCGTCTCCGGAAAGGGTCACCTCCGGTTCGAGGGCAATTCCTGCGAAGTCAACGCGGGAGACGTCTATCTGATTCATCCATATACCCATCATGAATACCATGCCGACTGGGAGAACCCGTGGGAAAAAATCTGGTTCAATCTCCGCGGTCCGCTCGTCAAAAGCCTCATCGAAGTCTATCGGCTCACCGACGCCGTTCACTTTCCCGCCTGCCCGCTCGAACAGGAGTTCCGTGATGCACTGAAAACCGCGCGGACGCGTCCGGCGGATTCCTACACGCAGCTTTCACTCGCGCTGCACCGGATTTTCGCCGGACTCAACCGGTGGCGTCAGCAGCATCCGGAAACACGCAAGTCGCCGGAAGGGCTGAAGCTGAAAACTCATCTCGACCGCCATTGGCGCCGCTCCGTTCCGCTGGAGGAACTGGCAAAGCTCATCGGACGCTCCCGTTCACAGGTCATGCGGATTTTCCAGCACGACTGGAACACCACGCCCTGTCAGTACATTCAGCAGCAGAGGCTGGATCTCGCAAAGCAGTATCTGGAAAACACAGAAGCGAAAATCTCCCAGATCGCGGAGTTCGTCGGCTTCCGCGACGAATTCTATTTTTCCAACTGGTTCAAAGAAAAAACAGGCGTTTCCCCGCTCTTCTACCGCCGCGAAAAACAATAATCACGGATTTTTCCCGTTCCCTCTGCAAAAAAAACAAAAGGAACCACTTGAAAAATCGCAAAAAAAGAGTATCTTGTCAAGAAACTATGGAAGGTTGAAGTCATGAAACATATTCTAGCTCTGTTCGCCCTGCTTCTGCTGCCGGCAGCGGTCTTTGCCGACACCCCCGATCAGGATCCCGTACTCCTGAAAGGACGCCTGGCAGTAATGGAGGCTCAGCGGAACAAAGAGATGCGGAATCTGACCGAAACCAGAATGAAACACATCCGCACCGACAAAAATCTCAAGCGGATGCACGACAACATCATGATCATGCACCGCAACCTCGCGCTCGCGCTCGACACGAAAAAAGACGTCCGAGAAATCAATGACCGGCTCATCCAGCTCGACGAAGAGATCAAAGCGCTGCAGAAAAAAATCGACACCCTGAACAAGACGGAGAAGAAATAATGGCGGAAATCATCATCGACGGCAAGGCGGTCGCCGCCGCGGTAAACGCGGAAAACGCGCGCAAGTGCGAGGAACTGGCAAAGAAATACGGACGCCGTCCCGGTCTCGCGGTCGTGCTCGTCGGCGACGATCCCGCATCTCAGGTATACGTCTCCTCCAAAGTCAAAAAATGCGGTGAGCTCGGCATCTATTCCGAAAAAATCGTACTCCTGAAAGATTCCACTCAGCAGCAGGTTCTTGACGTCATCGACTCCCTGAACAAAAATCCGGAAATCCACGGAATCCTCGTCCAGTCCCCGCCCCCGCCGCAGATCAACGAAGAGGAAATCATCCTCGCCATCGACCCGAAAAAGGACGTCGACTGTTTCCATCCGTACAACACCGGGCGGATGCTTCAGGGCGACCTGACCGGCAACCTCCCCTGCACCCCCGCGGGTGTCATGGAACTGCTGAAATACTACAAACTCCCGACCTCCGGAAAACGCGCCGTGGTCCTCGGACGCTCCAACATCGTCGGCAAACCGATGATGTGCCTGCTCTCCGGCAAGGGCGCGGATGCAACCGTCACACTCTGCCACTCCCGCACGCGCGATTTGGCGGAGGAGCTCCGCCGCGCGGACATCATCGTCGCGGCAATCGGCAAACCGGAATTCGTGAAAGGCGACATGGTCAAGGAAGGCGCAGTGGTCATCGACGTCGGAATCAACCGCATCCCGGACGCCTCGGCGGCGAAAGGATACCGCATCGTCGGAGATGTTGCGTTCGATGAAGTCGCGCCGAAAGCATACGCGATCACCCCCGTTCCGGGCGGAGTCGGCCCCATGACCATCGCCATGCTCATGCGCAACGCCATTCACAGCATGGAACGCATCCTCGGCTGATATCCGTTCCGTGACAGGGAAACGGACGTTTGTGCAATAAAGTCTCCCAGGAGACAGAAGAAGGCTTGAAATTTGAATACGACAATTTACAGTTTTACGATTCTGATCGCAATTCTCGCGATTCTGATCGTCTACTGCGCGCACATGCGGATCCGCATTATGATTCTGCGGAAAAAACTCGCGGATTCCTACCACAAGCGCGCGGAAACAACACGCTTCATGGATATTTTTGCGCGCAACCTCCGCGGCAACGATGAAGTCGACACCTGGATGAACACCGCCGCCCGTTACGTCGGCGACCTCGTTGAAGCGCAGTCCATCTGCGTGTTCGCGCTTGAGGGCGACTACCTCCGCGCCGTCGGCGTCTTCGGAGCGTTCCCCCTGCTCTCCAACCGCCGCGCGGGCGACTACGTCCTCACGAAACCGAAATACATTCTCGAAACCCTGAAGCGCGAGCGCTGCAAAATCGGAACCGGCTTCATCGGTGAAGTGGCGGAAAAGCGCGAAGATGTTTTCCTGCCCGATCCGACCGTCGACCCGCGCATCAGTGATTTCCTCAACTCCGCCGTTCCGATCCACTCCCTCATGGCGGTTCCGCTCGTCAACGAGGGGCAAGTCTCCGGCGTCATCTGCGCAGTCAACAGCAAACACATGGATATGCCGTTCACGACCGAGCAGTTCGGACGCTTCAAATTCATCGCCTCGCAGGTGGTTCTCGCCCAGAACATCATCCAGGTTTATTCAACCCTCAGCGAACAGCAGCGCATCAATCAGGAACTGGCCTTCGCGCGCAACCTCCAGCTCTCCCTCATGCCGAAACGCTTCCCGATGTGGGGACGCTTCATCATCCACGCCTTCACACGCGCCTCGAAAGAGGTCAGCGGAGATTTCTACGATTTCGTGCAGATCGACGACGACCGTCTGCTCGTCGTCATCGGCGACGCCTGCGGCAAGGGGATTCCCGCCTGCATGATCATGGCAATGACCCGCTCGTTCATCCGCGCCAACATCGGACATTTCACCTCGCTCAAGGAACTCCTCCGGGAACTCAACACGAACCTCTACCGCGACACCGTCGACGAGCGTTACATCACCCTCGGCTGCTGTCTGATCGACAAGAAGGAATCAACCATTGAGTACGCCCGCGCGGGTCACACGCCGCTTCTGCTTTACCTGCGCGAACACACCCGCGCAATCAACCCGGACGGCTCCGCGCTCGGACTGCTCCCCTCCGAACTCTCCGACTTCGACACTCTCTGCACGGAAGTCACCCCGCAGACAACCATGCTCATGTTCACGGACGGTATCAACGAAGCAACCAACGAACGCGACGAGTTCTTCGGCATTCCGCGCCTGACCGAAATCTACAAGGACAGCTGTGTCCGCGGCGACTCGCTCGAAGGCACAATCGACACCATCATGAAGGCGGTCGACACCTACTCCGAAGTTCCGAAAGACCAGGAGGACGATCAGACGATGGTCCTCATCAAACATATTTAAGGAGGTTCCGCATGAAGATTTTTCTGATTCTCCTTTCCGCCCTGCTTCTCGCCGGATGCTCCTCAACCGGTTCCGCAAAAAAGCCGCCGAAACGGGAGGACGTCTCCACGGAAAGCGGCTGGAAAAAATTCATGGCGAAACAGGAGGAGGAAGACAAGCGGTTTCACCGCATGGATTCAAGACAGCTCGACAATTATCAGGTCTTCCCGTGGCGCGAAGGCGGACGGAGAAGCGAAACCATTTATGAAAATCGCAACAAGTCGGTGTTTACCGACGGATGGTGGTGAAAAATGAAATACATTGTTACCGGCGGAGCGGGACTCATCGGCGGAGCCGTGGTCGCCGCATTGAACGAAGCGGGAGAAGATGACATCCTCATCGTCGATCATCTCGGAACTTCCGAAAAATGGAAAAACCTGCGCGGTCTCCAGTACACCGATTATCTGGAAAAGGATATCTTCCGCCGTCTCCTCTATGAAGGCAAATTCAACGACACCGGAATCAAGGCGGTCTTCCATCTCGGCGCGTGTTCCTCCACAACAGAGCGCGACGCCAGTTACCTTGCCGACAACAATTTCAACGTCACAAAGGAGCTCGCCGCATTCTCGGTCTCCAACCAGGCGCATTTCCTTTATGCTTCCAGCGCAGCAACTTACGGCGCCGGAGAGCACGGTTACATTGACAACGAAGAGAAGATGCACGAGCTGCGCCCGCTGAACATGTACGGCTACTCCAAACTCATGTTCGACCTCTGGGCGAAACGCACCGGAATTCTCCGTTCCATCACCGGCATGAAGTTCACAAACGTCTTCGGTCCCAACGAAAAGCACAAAGGCCCGATGCGCAGCATGGTTCTGCGCTCCTTCGAACAGATCACCTCGCGCGGCTACGTCGAGCTCTTCCGCTCCGACCGCCCCGAATATGCGGACGGCGAACAGAAGCGCGACTTCATCTACGTCAAAGACGTCGCTCAGATGATTCTCGCCCTCATGGAGCATAACGCAAAGGGCATCTACAACATCGGCAGCGGACGCGCCGAAAGCTGGAACGCGCTCGCTACCGCAGTGTTCAAAGCTCTCGGCAAAACGCCGGACATCCGTTACATCGACATGCCCGACACGCTCAAAGGCAAGTATCAGTACTTCACCAAAGCCGACATGACCAAGTTCAACGCCCTGAACACCGGACGCGGCGCGCATCCGCTCGAAGAGACTGTCGCAGACTACGTCCGGAATCATCTCGTCCCCGAAAGCAAGGAAGCATGATCCGGAAAACCGCACAGCTTGCCGTCCTTCTGCTGACGGTTCTTTTCTGCGTCTCCTGCGGAATCTTCCGCGGAAGCGGAAAACTTGTGCTGACGGAAAAGGATTCCGGACGGATTCTCGAAACCGAAGTCGGCGACACGCTGGAGCTCCGGCTCCCCGCAAACCCGTCAACCGGGTATTCCTGGAGCTGCGCACTGCCCGATATGGGCGTCCTGCGCATGACAGGGGAACGCTACGAGGATCTGCCGGGCACTCCTCCGGATTTCACCGGCGCCCCCGTCGTCAAAATCTACACATTCGCCGTGTCGGGTCCCGGCGAAGCGGGAATCAAACTCGAATACCGCCGTCCGTGGGAACGCGGAACCGCTCCTGCGAAAACGTTTGACATTCTCATCCGCGCAACCGGAACCTCAACCCTTGTCGACCGGCTGGATCCCTCGGGCGAAACCCCGCGCGTCGGCTCCAAAGGACAAATCGAACCGCGCTTCCGATAACCCATGATTTATGAAGAACGAAAAACGAACCTTGCCGCCGCGCTGATTCTGCTCAGTGCGGCGTTCCTTCTTGCCGTCTCTCCCTGGCTCCTCGGTCTGCGCGAACTCGCCTGGTACGAAGGCGCGTACACCGCCATGATCGCGGAACTGGATTCGTATCTCCCCGTGCTGCGGATTCACGGAGAACCCGCGCAGGGCGCATACCCGCTCTATCCGCTCCTGGCGAAAGCGCTTTCCTGCACCGGACTCGGACTGGAATACTGTCTGCGGCTCATCCCCGGAATCTCCCTGCTGATTCTCTGCACGGTGATTTTCATCACCTGCTACCGCGCCGCCGGAATTCCCGCCGCTGCCGTCGGTTCTGCGGTCATGCTCTCTTCTCTCGTTGTCATCGACAAGGTGCCGGACGGGCTCCCCACTCTGCTGACCGCGCTCGGAATCTTCTCCTCGTGGATGATCTGGTTCGACTTTGCTTCCTGGCGCGGACGCTGGAACCTTGCCTGGATTCTCACCGGAATCACCGCGGGGCTGACCTTCTACGCGGGCGGCTGGCAGGCGCTGGTGATGCTGATTGTGCCGCTGCTCTTTCTGCGCCGTCCTCTCTCGCTCAAAGGCAAACCGCGCGGCTACGGATTCGCGATCGGTTTTCTGCTGACCGCACTGTTCATTCTCCTCTGGGGCGGAGCCAGGCTCAAGGCGGGATTCGAAGGTCCCTTCCGTCCCGATCCCGCCCCTCTGCCGACTCTGGGCGAATATCTCACCCAGGTTGCTCTCTTTCCGCTCGACTTCATGATCCGCCTCTTCCCGTGGAGCCTGTTCGTGTGGGCGCCGTTCTGTCCCGCACTCATCACGCTCGACAAGAATCCGCTCCTCGGGAAATACCTGAGAACTCTGTTCACGGTTCTCGTCGCCCTCCTCTGGTTCACTCCCGGACTCGAAGGGCGCGAATTCACCTATCTGGTTCCGCCGTTCGCTGTTCTGCTTGCCCTGAACTACTGGATTGCAGTCCGGCGCTACGGCGTGCAGTACCAGCGGATCATCAGAACTGCCGCATGGATTCTGCTGGTCTGTTCCGCGGCGGTTCTGTTCTATCACTTCTTTCCCGAACTGCGCCGCACTCTGCATATCGACTTTCCGCAGTTCAGCATTAAAACACAGCCGGTCTATTTCTTCTGCGTCTGGCTTTATCCGGCATGTGCGCTTCTGCTCTCCCTTCTGCTGATTCTCCGCCGGATGCAGACCGGAACCCCCGTCTGGCAGAACCTGGTCCTGCTGATGACCGCCGCCCTCCTGCTCAACTGGGGCGTGATTATTCCTTCCAAGACCGACCGTTCGCGTTCCGAACTCGGATACGCCCTCCGCGATGCGCTGGCGAAGGAACCGGCGGGACCTGTGCTCATCTACAAAAACTCCGTTCTGCGCGGACTCTACTCCGAAAGTTTCTACTCGGGCGCACGCGTCCGGACCATGACATCCGTCTCCGAACTTCCGTCCGAAGAACAGACCATTTACGTTCTCTCCCCCGATGTTCCGGCCCGTCCGGACCGGGTATGGAAAAATATTTTCAGCCGGGAATACCGGCGTCAAAACCTGAACCTCTGGAAAGGGGAACTCAGACAGGGCAACGAACAGGACAACAAACAATGACTACGGAAAAAAAACCTTACCTTGCAATGGCGTCCGCACAGGAACTTGCGGACTTTGCGAAAAACAACGGCGTTGAATCCTACCGCGCAAAACAGATCGAACGCTGGGTCTCCAAGCGCTGGACCGTCAACCCGGATTCCATGACCGACCTCTCCCAGACCGCGCGTCAGAAACTCCATGACGCATTCCTCTGTGACACTGTCTCCATCGCGGAGGAACATTTCTCCTCCGACGGCGCCGGAAAGCTCCTGCTGCGTCTGCACGACGGAGAATTCATCGAATGCGCACTCATTCCCGCCGCAGACGGACGCATGACCTTCTGTCTCAGCACGCAGGTCGGCTGCCCCGTCCACTGCGCCTTCTGCTCCAGCGGAAAGGGCGGATTCGTCCGCAACCTCGCCGCCGGGGAAATTGTCGAACAGTTCTTCTGCGCCTGCCGCAAAATCAACTCCCTGCCCGACAATGTCGTCATCATGGGCATCGGCGAACCGATGCTCAACCTCGACAACCTGATCGCCGCGCTTGAACGCATCTGCGACCCGGACCGCGTCGCCCTCGCCGCACGCCGCGTCACAATCTCCACAAGCGGCTGGACTCCGGGCATCAAACAGCTCGCGCTCCACGGACGCCAGTGGAACCTCGCGGTTTCGCTTCATGCCCCCGACGACAAAACCCGCGCTCTGCTCATTCCGACAAAATTCCGGCGCGACATCCGCGACATCATCCAGGCGTGCAAGCTCCACCGTGAAGCCACAACCCGTCTGCTGACCTTCGAATACGTCATGCTTGATTCCATCAACGACTCCACCGAACAGGCCGCGCGGCTCGCCAAACTCGCCAAAGAAGCCGACGCGAAAATCAACCTCATCCCGTACAACAAGGCCAACGGAGCGTTCACACGCCCCTCGAAAGAGACCATCAAGCGCTTTGAAAACACGCTGAAATCCGCCGGCGTCAAAGTGACGGTCCGCGTGGAAAAAGGAGCCGATTCCTCCGCCGCCTGCGGACAGCTCCGCGCCTCGGCAAGAAAGGAGAAAGAGTCATGATCCGCCTTCTCTCCGCCGCAGCCGCCCTGATATTTCTCGCCGGCTGCGCAGCGAAACCCGAACCGCTTCCGCCGCCCACGCCGGAACAGACCCGCATGGAAATCGCCCTGCTGCGTTCCAATGCCGATCTTGCCCGCACAATGCTGGACAGCGGAGTGAACCCGAACGGAACCACCCGCAACGGCGTTCCGTACCTGATCTCCGCCGCCGCGAAACAGGATCTCGTCCTGACCGAAATTCTGCTGGAGCACGGTGCGAATCCGAATCTGAAAGATGCGCACGGTGAAACCGCGCTCCATGCGGCGGCCGCAATCTCGAAACCGAACATCCTGCGGATGCTCCTCAACCGGGGCGCCGCCGTCGACGCCCCCGGACACTGCGGACGCACTCCGCTGATGGAAGCCGCACGTCTCGGAAAGCTGGAAAACGTCAAACTTCTTCTGGAACACGGCGCGAATCCCGCGCTGAAAGACGAACTCGGCAGAAACGCAGTCGTCTACGCCGCGCTCGCGCCGGAAAACGGAACGGAGCTTCTGAAACTGTTTCTTTCGAGCCGGAACGATCTCATGCCCGGACCGCTTGATCTGGAGCACTCCCCGCTTTTGACAGCGATGCGGAACGGTCAGCCGGACACGGCGTTTTATCTTCTGAATCAGATTCCGAGCTATAAGGAAAAGGATTTCCAGCCGCTCGGTCAGGCCGCAATGGTGATTGCGATCGACCGCAACAAGCTCGACTGGGTCAAACTTCTGACGGAGCGCGGAGTCGACCTTCACAACACCCTTTCCCTTGCCTACAAAGCAACGGAGGTGCTCAACATGGAAGGCGTCTACAAGTTTTTTGCGCGCAACGGCGTCATTGACCGCAACTACACGCCGCTGATGTGGGCCGCGCGCTACTCGCGTCCGGAAATCGCGGAATATCTTGTCCTGCAGGGCAGCGACGTCATGGCGATCAGCAACGAAGAGATGAACGCTCTGGATTACGCGAACGACACCGCCACCCGATCCGCCATCCGTTCCGCCCAGTCCAAACTCCGCGCCATGAAGACGGAAAAGAAGGCGGAAGAGAAAAAGAAAGAGTGAAAAACAGATGCCTTGTACAACCCGCAGCTCCCGTTTTTCTCGAACTGTTTTACAGAAAAAACAGTTTTTGATTTGAAAAAACGGGAAACACGTGTTATATTAAGGTTTTTGACAATGCTTAACGCAAAAAACATACATAAACAAGAGGTATAAAATGCCGGGAAAAGATGTCAGAAAGTCCGCTGTGAAGACGTTCGCTCAGAGCGAAAGAGCTCGTCTCAGACACAAAGCCACCAGAAACGCTCTCTGGACCACCGAGAAGAAACTCAGAGCCGCAGTTGAAGCCGGCGACAAGAGCGCTGCAAGCGATATGCTCAAGAGCCAGTATGCAGCTCTTGACAAAGCCGTCAAATCCGGTGCAATGCACAAGAACCAGGCGAACAGAAAGAAATCCCGCCTCGGCAAACTCGTTGCAAAAACGGCTGCGGTCGAAATCAAGCCCGAATAATTTCTCCGGGTTTCAGTTTTATCTGAACAAGCGGCGAATGGGGAATTTCCTCATTCGCCTTTGTTTCATAAAAACAAAACGGAAATATTCCGTAAAATGCAGATTCCGGGATTGAAAAATCCCGAAATGTGTGATATATAGAGATTGTCCGGCATGGACGCCCCTGTGTCTGTGCCCCGGCGGGTTTTCCCGCCTTATTTTTTGATACGGTTGTCAAAAAAATGGACATTATCAATCCGCAGGGTGGAGGAAACGACAATGAATCACGAACTTCTGGCCATTCTTGAATATATTGAACAGGAGCGGGGCGTAAGCAAGGGTCAGCTCATCGACGCCGTCGAAAAAGCGCTGCTTACCGCGTCCAGAAAAAGCATTCACCCGGCCAATGAGCTTGAGGTGAAAATCGATAGAAAATCCGGAGACATCCGCGCATGGGCGCTTCTCGAAGTCGTCGCCGAAAATCCGAACAACGACCAGATTCTTCTGGAGACCGCCCGCGAGCGCATGCCCGATGTTCAGCTCGGCGAAAAAATCCGCTGGGAAGTCACGCCCAAAGATTTCGGACGCATCGCCGCCCAGACCGCAAAGCAGGCCATTCTGCAGCAGATCCGCAAGGCGGAAAAAGAGATCGTCCGCGATGAATTCGCCGACAAAGTCGGACAGATCGTCAACGGAACCGTCCGCCGTTTCGATGCGGGATCCATCATCGTGGATCTTCAGAAATCCGAAGGCATTCTCGCCTCCCGCGACAAGGTTCCCGGAGAACAGTATATGCCCGGCGACCGCATCAACGCCCTGCTCGTCAAAGTCGACATCAACGTTGCCGGTCCCAGTCTGATTCTCTCCAGAACTTCGCCGCAGTTCATCCGCAGACTTCTCGAGCGCGAGGTTTCCGAAATTCATGACGGCGTCGTCGAAATCGTCGCCATCGCCCGCGATCCGGGCGTCCGCACAAAAATCGCCGTCCGCAGCAACGATCCCCGCATCGACCCCGTCGGCGCGTGCGTCGGAATGCGCGGAATGCGCATCAAAAACATCACAAACGAACTCGGCGGCGAACGCGTCGACGTCATCAACTACTCCGATGATATTGAGGAGTATGTCGCCAACGCGCTGCATCCGGCGAAAGCGGAGCAGATCACCGTCAACTCCGCAAACAAGGTTGTCACCTTCCTGGTGACCCCGGAGAACTCGCGTCTGGCATTCGGCAAAAAAGCCCAGAACGTCAAGCTCGCGCAGAAGCTCACCGGCTGGAAGATCGACATCAAGGCGGTTGAAGAGCCGGAAGCCGAAGAGTCGTTCGACGAAAAGAAAAACCGCGTCACGGAAGACCTCTCCGCTCAGCTCGGAATCCCGGTGAAGGATGCGGAAATTCTCGTCAACAACGGTTTTCTCTCCATCGACGGACTGAAAGCCGTGCAGGTGGCCGATCTGGAAGCAATCGAAGGACTCGCTCCCGAAACGGTCAGTACTATTCTTGAAAAATTAGCGAAACAAAACGGGGCCGACTCTTCTCTGTAAGAGTCTGGTCCGGTTCCGGAGGATGAAAATATGGCGTCTGCAAAAGCAACAAAAGTCAAAGATCTCGCAGGCAAATACGGTTTGTCGCCGAAAGATGTGATCCGTGAATTGATTGAACAGGGCGGTCTTGACAACGTCAAAAACGCATCCTCCACAATTCCTCCCGAGTCGCTGGAAATCGCAGAACTCGTCTGCGAAGACCTCGCGGCAAAAAAGCATCCGAAGAAAGAGACAGCGGCAGCGGCTCCCGCAGGGGCTGAAGTCACCATCACCCCGCCGATCGTCGTCAAGGCGCTCGCCGAGGCGCTCGGCAAAAAGCCGAATGAAGTCGTCAGCGGACTCATGCGCATGAATGTGCTCGCCAGCATCAATCAGACCGTCACGCCCGAAGTTGCAACAGAATTCGCAAAAAAATGCGGAATCAAACTTGTCGTCGGCGCAAAGGAGAAAGAGGCGAAGCCCGAAACCGCGGAAGATACCGAACATCCGGAAGATTTTGAATACGAAGACAATCCGAAGGACATTGTTCCGCGCTGCCCGATCGTCACCTTCATGGGACACGTCGACCACGGCAAGACTTCTCTGCAGGACCGCATCCGCAAGACCGACGTCGCGGGCGGCGAAGCAGGCGGAATCACTCAGCATATCGGCGCATCCGTCGTCAACCTCAACGGCAAGACCATCACCTTCGTTGACACTCCCGGACACGAGGCGTTCACCGCAATGCGCGCCCGCGGAGCAAACGTCACCGATATCGTCGTGCTCGTCGTTGCCGCAGATGACGGCTTCATGCCGCAGACCATCGAAGCGATGAACCACGCGAAGGCCGCCGGAGTGCCGATCATCGTCGCCATCAACAAAATGGATCTTCCCGATGCGAACGCGGACAAGGTTCTGCTCAACATGCAGCAGAACAACCTCATGTCGGAAGACTGGGGCGGCAGCGTTGCGGCGATCCGCGTTTCGGCGCGCACCGGAATGGGCATTCAGGATCTGCTCGAACGAATTCTGCTCGAAGCGGAAATGCTTGAACTCAAAGCGAACCCGAAGCGCCCCGGCATCGCATACGTCCTCGAATCCCAGCTCGAACAAGGCTTCGGTCCCACCGCCAGCATCGTCGTCAAGAACGGCACGCTCAAAGTCGGCGATCCCATCCTCTGCGGAGAGTTCTGGGGCAAGGTCAAGAATCTGACCGACTACCGCGGACAGCGCATCAAATCCGCCGGACCGGGAACCCCTGTCAAAGTCGCCGGACTCAGCGGCGTGCCCGAAGCGGGAACAAAACTCGTCGTCTGCTCCTCCGAACATCATGCAAAAGAGCTCGCCGAAGCCCGTGCGGAAAAGAAACGCGAAGAAAGCCTTCAAAGCACTTCCGCTTCCGGAGCCAGCCTCGAAGCGCTCTTCAGCAAAATGGAATCCGATAAGAAACAGTCCCTCTGCGTCGTTCTCAAAGCCGACGTCAACGGTTCCTGCGAAGCGATCGTGGAATCGTTCAAGAAACTGCCGTCGGACAAAATCACCATCAACGTCATCCACGCCGGAGTCGGCGCAATCACCGAAAACGACGTGCTGCTGGCCGCCTCATCACACGGTATCGTGGTCGGATTCCACGTCCGCGTCAACCCGGGCGTCAACACGCTGGCGAAAAAAGAAAACGTCGAAATCCGCCTCTACAGCATCATCTACGAACTGATCGAGGATATCACCGACGCTCTGACCGGACGCCTTGCGCCGGAGAAGCGCGAACGTGAACTCGGCGTGGCGAAGATCCTCCAGATTTTCGAACTCTCCAAAGGTCCGAAGGTCTGTGGATGCGTCGTCGAAAAAGGCGTGGTCAAAGTCGGCGCGAAAGCGCGCGTGTTCCGTCGCGGTGAACTCATCTTCAACGGTGAAGTCCGCTCGCTCCGCCGCTTCCACGATGACGTCCGCGAAGTCAAGCAGGGACTCGAATGCGGAATCAAGCTCGACAACTTTGCCGACTTCGACGTCAACGACATCATTCAGATTTACGATATTGAACTGAAAAAAGCAACGCTGTAAAATCTCCGGTCCCGCGCCCGCGGGACCGCGTTTTTCATCGTTTCAAACGGGAGAATTCATCATGGCATTTGCCCCCGACCGCATAGCCCGTGTCAACGAAATCCTCAAGCGTGAAATCGCCGCGATCCTCGAAAAAGAGAACATCTCGCGCGAAAACACTTTGATTTCCATCACCAAAGTCCAGTGTTCCTCCTGCCTCAAAAACGCAACGGTTTACGTCAGCGTTTACGGCGGCGGTCCGGACGCCGAGGACGAGGTGATCCAGCTTCTCGAAAGCAAACGCGCGCTGATTCAAAAGCGCATTGCAAAAACAATCGTGCTCAAGTACACTCCGGTTCTCCGCTTCACCGCAGACCGCAATCTTGAAGAGGGCGACCGCGTCCTCAACATCCTCCGCGAACTCGAGGAGGAGAAGTGATGGACTCCCCGTTTCTCGCCGCGCTCCGCACCGCGCAGACCATTCTCGTGGCAGTGCACGTGCGCCCGGACGGCGACGCCATTGCATCGCTCGGCGCAACCGTCTCCATTCTGCGCGACAACGGCTTCCATGCGTTCGGCATTCTGCCCGAACTGCCCTCCAAAGACCTTGCGGCCTTCCTGCCAGCCAAAGGAATCCTCCAGTCGGCGGAGGGAATCGAAGCGGATGTGTTCATCACCGCCGACTGCTCCAAACCGGACCGGGTTGCGGCTGGCGGCTATCCCTTCGAACACTGCCCGACCCTCATCAACATTGACCACCACCCGGACAATCCGGGCTTCGGCACGCTCAATCTTGTCGCTCCGGACGCGGCGGCATGCACCGAAAACCTCTACACGCTCTTCCGCGACGCCGGATTCCGCATCTGCAAAGAAAACGCGACGCGGCTTCTGCTCGGGCTCATCACCGACAGCGGCTGTTTCCGGTTCCAGAACACCTCTCCCAACGCCTTCCGCACGGCAGCGGAGCTCATGGAACTCGGAGCGGATCACAAGCGCATCATCGTCTCCATCTTCAGCTCGCGCCCGGAACGCTTCGTCCGCCTGGAAGCGGAGTTCGCTCTGAACCGGCTGAAAACGGCGTTCGGCGGAAAGTTCGCGTGGATGTATCTTGATCCGGAAGTTCTCGCAAAGTACGGAGTGGAAATGCGCGAAACGGACAGCCTGATCGAAATCCCGCGCAACATCGACGGAGTTGAAATTGCGGCGACACTCCGTCCGGAAAAGGACGGCTGGAAAGCGTCTCTCCGCACCAAGCGCGAACCTTATTCCGCCGGACGCATCGCCCGCGCCCTCGGCGGAGGCGGACACGAAATGGCCGCCGGCTGCACCATCTCCGCTCCGACCATGGAAGAGGCGGAAAAAATTTTACTGCAATATGTTGAAACGGAATTGAACCAACATGAGAAACAACCCCAATAAGCACCGTCTGCCCCCGTTCGACCGGAGCGGCATTCTTCTCGTCAACAAACCTGCGGGCTGGACCAGCCACGACGTTGTCGGTTTTGTCCGCTCACGCTTCAATGTCCCGAAAGTCGGACATTGCGGCACGCTTGATCCGGCGGCGACAGGACTCCTCGTCGTCGTCCTCGGCAAATTCACCAAGCTCAGCCAGAAATTCAGCGGCGAAAACAAAGTCTACGAAGCCCGCATCCAGCTCGGTACGGAAACCGATTCGCAGGACCTCGACGGTGAAGTCATCCGCACGGCTCCGGCCGACGGCATCACGGAAGAGATGCTCCGCGAAACGTTCAAGTCTTTTGAAGGCGATATTCTGCAGGTTCCCCCGATGGTCTCCGCAAAGAAAAAAGACGGCGAACGTCTCTACGACCTCGCCCGCAAAGGCGTGGAGGTCAAGCGCGATCCGGTTCCGGTCACCATACACTCGATCCGGGTTGACAACATCGACCTTCCGTTCGCGGATTTCACCGTCGACTGCTCCAAAGGAACTTACATCCGCACCCTCTGCGCGGATATCGGCGCGAAACTCGGCTGCGGAGCCTGTCTGCACAGTCTGAACCGCATCCGCAGCGGCGAATTCGACCTTGCCGATGCCTATGACATCGAAACCATGCGCACCTGGGAACAGCCCGAACTGGAAAACGCCGTCAACGATTTCCTGCACAAAAAACTTCAGCGGATGAATCTTTCCGCATTCTGAGAAGGGAGACGCCGATGCTCAGCTACGACAAACTCGAAAAAGCGGTCATGCAATTTGTCATGGAGTCGAAACAGGAGTCCTTCGATGCGGAGGAACTCGCCGCCGAACTCGACCCGCAGTCGGCCGGAGAAGAGCGAGAAAACACCATCCGCCGCATCTGCAACATTCTTGATTCCTGCGAGTTTGTCGCCCGCAAGCACTCCTCCGACCTCTATTACATTCTCAACAATTTTTTCCGCGGAACCTCGTTCCTCTGCAAGCCGAGACCGGTGGAACTGGAACGCGGCATCTTCATTCCGGCAGCGCGCCTCGAGCCTTTCCATCCGGCGGAACTCTACGCGGATGAACTCGAATTCGCCAGCGGCAAAATCTCCGCTCCGTTCGAACTGACCGAAGTCCGCCTGCCCTACAAGGAAGTCTCCGACCTCTTCTTCATGCTCGGTCCTGCGGGAACAATCGACATGCTCGTCGCCGAATCGCAGGAGAACTACGACGCCATCCGCGACCACGGCGGGCTCTCCGAGTCCATGCCCGTGGTTCTTGAAGCCTTCGATTTCTCCGAATTCTACCGCAACACCGGGTTCCGCAGCGGCGACTACATCCGCTTTGAAATCAAATCGTGGGCGGACGGCGAATGGAAAATCTCTCACGTTTCCCGCATCGACTCCCCGACTCCGCAGGAAATCGACCGCTGGATCGACAAATTCGAAAACGCCCTCACCGACGTCTGTTTCGATTACAAGGATTCCCTCGAAATCCACGAACAGATCATGTACGCCTACATCTATGCAGCCGCGTCCGGAAACGACATCCGCAAACTGCCGGGTCCGGCAATCGACCTCTATCACAACATGATGCAGACCATCTCCTTCCGCCGCGACGGCTCCGAGTGGACGCTCATTTCCAACGATGCGCTGGAAGACACCTCCGCCAAGCCGGAAGAGCATCACCGCGAACACGGCGAAGAAACGGAAGAAGAGGGTCACGAACATCATCACGCGCACGGCTGCGCCTGCGGGCACGACCATTCGCATGTTCCGCAGGAGGACGGTCCGTTCGGCGACATGTCCCCGAACGACTTCTCCGCCTCGAAAGGCTCCATGGAATCCATCGACGCCATCCTGCATGAAATCCATGCGCCGGTTCATGAAACCGAACTCCAGGCGTATATGCTCGACACCATTGCAAGCGGCGCGGAAAGTTTCGAAGAATTCGAACGTGTTCATGAAGATCTCATCAAATTCACCTTCACTGACGACGCGCAGGAAGCCGCCTATCTCAACTTTGTGGAAGAACTCTGGGAAAACCAGGCGGACCGCTACAGTCACAACATCGACTCGCCGAAAGCCCCGCTCCGCCAGCGGCTTCTGGAACTGACCGACCGCCGCATTGAGCTTTCCGCAATCGTCCTTGAGCACAAAGGCGCGGTTCCGCCGGAAGATTTGAAATCCGGCATGGTGCATGTCCACAAGGAAATTCTCGATACGCTCTTCATTCTCAACCGCGATGCCGTGCTGGAACCGGAAGAGATCGCCGATCTCGATCTGCGCGTCGGCGATATCGAAAATGAATTTGAAATCGTCACCGAAAAGGTTTCCGACTGGCTCGAAAAGAGCGTTTCCGGAGGACGTGAATGAATCTGGCGGAACAGCTTCCGGCAGAATGGCGTGAGCTTCTCGCACCCGCACTGCAAGCCGCTTCGTTCCGTTCTCTCTCCGCATTTCTGGAAAAAGAATATGCGGAGAAACAAATTTTCCCGCCGCGGGAAGACCTCTTCAGCGCGTTCAGTCTGACTCCGCCGGACAAAGTCCGCGTACTGATTCTCGGACAGGATCCCTATCATGATGACGGTCAGGCGCATGGACTTGCCTTTTCGGTGCGTCCGGGCGTGAAATTTCCGCCCTCTCTCCGGAACATCTTCAAGGAGCTGAATGCCGACCTCGGCACGCCGATTCCGGAAAGCGGTTCGCTGGACGAGTGGGCGAAACAGGGAGTTCTGCTCCTCAACACCGTCCTGACTGTCCGCGCACACGCAGCAGGCTCGCATCAGAAACACGGCTGGGAAGAATTCACCGACTCCGTCATACGGACAGTCAGCGCGTTTCCGCATCCTGTGGTGTTTGTGCTCTGGGGAGGACCGGCGCAGAAGAAACTGCCGCTGATCGACGCCGCACGTCACACAGTCATCCAATCGGCGCATCCGTCACCGCTTTCCGCCTATCGCGGATTTTTCGGGAGCCGCCCGTTCTCCGCGATCAACCGCGCTCTTGCGCAAAATGGAACAGAACCAATCGAATTCGGCAGGAGGTCATTATGGGAAACTGGGACTCCAGACAATATCTGAAATTTGAGAAGGAACGCACTCAGCCGTCGCGCGATCTGATTCACCGTCTGGACTGCGCACCGCACACGGTTCTCGACGTCGGCTGCGGTCCCGGCAACAGCACATTTGCGCTGAAACAGCGTTTCCCCGACGCCGAGATTCTTGGAATCGACAATTCGGAAAACATGATTGAAAATGCAAAATCCGCACATCCCAATCTGCTGTTCCGTTTTCAGGAAGTCGATTCCCGCTTTCAGACAGACAGCAAGTACGACCTCATTTTTTCCAATGCCTGCATTCACTGGATTCCGGACCATGCGGAGCTGATTCCGAACATGCTGAACGCGCTGAATCCCGGCGGCACGCTCGCGATTCAGATTCCCGAACCGTGGAATATGCCGATGTACCAGATTCTCGGGCGTCTCCAGCAGCAGCCCGAATGGGAAAAGATCCGCGGAGTCCGCAACTTTCACGCACGCCAGCCGGAAGAGTACTACGACCTTCTCAGCAAACACGCCTCGGAGTTTGCCATATGGGAAACGGCATACATCCAGACCATCGACGGAATCGAAGGAATCCTGGAGTGGTACCGCGGCAGCGGTCTGCGTCCGTATCTCGCCGCCCTGACACCTCCGGAACAGGAGAAACTGCTTGCGGTTCTCCGCGAAGAACTTTCGGAATTCTACCCGCTCCGGACGAACGGCAAAGTCATGATGCGCTTCCCGCGTCTGTTTTTCACGGCGAAACGGTGAAAAAACGCAAAAAAATTCAATTTCAATTTGAACTCTGCGAAAAAGAGAGTATAATATAGAACACCGATGCGGGTGTAGCATAACGGTAATGCTCCAGCTTCCCAAGCTGGCCACGAGGGTTCGACTCCCTTCACCCGCTCCAGTTTGAACTCAAGCGTCCTGATTCAGGACGCTTTTTATTTTCCGGAGCGGTATATGCTGAAGACTTTTACGCGGCCTGCAATGATTTTTATTCCGTTCCTGCTGGGAGCGCTTTTCCCGCAGGTGCATGTTCTGAACGATCCGCCTTACAACGCAGTGCGCTGGGCGCTGACCGTGATGGTCTTCATGTCGTGTCTGCAAATCCGTTTCAGCGAACTCAAACCGAGGAAAGAACACTGGTTTCTTCTCGGCGCGAACCTGCTGATGGGCACGATTCCCTACTTTGCGCTGAAACTTCTGTTCCCGCAGAATCCCTCGCTGGCAAATGCGGCGTTCTTTGTCGGCATAACCCCGACCGCGACGGCAGCTCCGGTTGTCGTCGCGTTTCTGAACGGGCGGATCGGCTTTGCTCTGACGGGATTCACGATTACGAACGTTTTCGTTTCACTCTCGCTCCTCTTTCTCCTTCCAATGGTGACGGGACAGTTCACAGCGAGCTTCATGGGCCGTGTTGCGGTGACGCTGCTTCAAGTGATCGCATTTCCGTTCATCATGGCGGTGATTCTGCGCGCCATCTGGCCGAAACTGCGGGAACTTCCGAAAAAACTGAAGACATTTTCTTTTCTGCTGTGGTCATTCACACTGTTCATTCTTGCGGCGATTGCACGGAACTACTTCATTGAGAATCCGCATGTTTCGATGTGGAATGTTGCCGGAATTGCTCTGATTTCCGCAGTGATCTGCTTCTGCAACTTCTGGTTCGGGAAATATCTTGCACCCAAACGCTACCGCCGCGAATGCAGTCAGCTTCTCGGTCAGAAGAACACGACTTTCACCATGTATCTTGCGCTTCATTACGCAAGCGCCCTGGTCGCAATGGGACCGATCTTCTACATTTTCTGCCACAACATGTGGAACGCGTGGCAGATGTACTGCTATGACCGCCGCCGTTTCCTGCGCGACCGCCACCGCAAAGGTTGAATCACCTCTTTTCCGCAACCGCCGGAATGCACGAAATTGCATACAGCGGCAGATTGGTCAGCCACGACTCCTTGCGGTAATCCGACATGGAAGTCCGGATCGCCACAGGCGGGGCGTACTTATCGCAATAGGAGCGCAGACTCTTCGCTTTCAGGTTCTCCTCGGCTTTCACTTCCAGAGGAATCAGGTTCATTCCATGCTGAAAAATGAAATCGACTTCCGCAGAAGCATGCTCTGCACTCCAGTAATACGGAGAAATCCCGCACTCGCTGCGAAGCTGCTGCTGAACATACTGTTCGGTCAGAGCACCTTTGAATTCTGAAAAAAGCCGGCTTCCCTCCAGAAGAATCCGCGGATCAAGTCCGCTCATGGCACCGAGCAAACCGATATCAAGCAGGAACATTTTGAAACCTTCATCCGGATATGCGGAAAGCGGAAGCGCCGGTTTTGAGATGCGCGGAACCTGATAGATCAGTCCGCAATCCCGCAGCCATTGAATCGCCAGCTCAAAATCTTTTGCACGCGCACCTTTGCGGATCGCTCCGTAAACAAAACGCCGGTTCTCCTTGGCGAGCTGCGACGGAATCTGCTGCCATACCATCCGAATCCGAGCAACAGTTTCCGGCGGGGCATGTTTTGAAAAATCCTGTTCATACGCTTCCAGAATGCGGGTCTGCACCATACGAACCGCCTGCGGCAGTTTCTCCGCAAGGAATGTCTCCACAGCTTCAGGCATTCCCCCGATAAAATAGTAAAGACGCAATTGTTCAATAAAAGATTCGCGGAAGACAGATATCAGACTCCAATCCTCTTTTTCCAGCAGTTCCGCCAGATTGGCATGACCGGAAGCATTCAGAAATTCCGTAAAACTCATCGGATACAAATCCAGAAATGCGACTTTTCCGACCGGAAACCCTGTTCCCTGATGAAGCGCCACTCCAAGCAGAGACCCGGCGGAAATAATCGGAATCTCAGGCATTTCTTCACAGAAATACTTCAACGCAGTCAAAGTCCGCGGGGCCTCCTGAATCTCGTCGAATATCAGTAAAGTCTTCTCCGCTTCAATCCGTTTTCCGCTGAAAATTTCCAGTCCCGCCACAATCCGCCGGACATCCAGATTATCTTCGAACAGACGTGTCAGTTCCCTGTTCCCGTCAAAATTCAAATAGACCGTTTCCTGAAATTCATTTTTCCCGAACTCCTTCATCAGCCAGGTCTTCCCTACCTGCCGCGCTCCACGGATAATTAACGGTTTACGATTTGCTGAAACCTTCCAATCCTTCAATTTTTCCATCAAAGCTCTTCGCATTCCGCAATCCTTTCCATTTTTCATAATATAAGCCTCCACCACATTTTTTCAAACGAAAAAGTGTAACTTACCACATTTTTTCAAACGA
>DHMO01000065.1:49501-84609 GCA_002405835.1 Lentisphaeria bacterium UBA4640
CATTTTTTCAAACGAAAAAGTGTAATCAATCATTTCCTTCAGGATTCTGATAGCCGGAACGCCGCTCTGCGACAGGCGGCTGATTGCGGTATTCGCTCGGAGTCAGACCCACCCGGCGTTTGAAATAGCGCGCAAAGTAGCAGGGGTTCTGCCAGCCGAGCGACAAGGCAATCTCCTTCACCGGGGACGATGTGCTCTTCAGAAGATATTTCGCTGTCTTCAGTTTCCGCTCCAGAAACAATGCGTACGGCGTTGTACCGAACTCCTTCTTGAAAATGCGGATCGTCTGCGACACCGAACGCCCCGAGTACTGATGCAGAACTTTCGTCTCCAGCGGCGCGCCCGGCGGAAGACTCTCAATATAATGCTGAACGGCATCCGCGGCAGTCTTTTTGCGGCGATCCTTCTCCGCAAAGAGATGCAGTTCCGCAAGCAGGGGAACAATGATCCGCGCAGCCAGGACGTCATCCACCTCCTTCGAGGTTTTCAGTTCGCTCAGCCCCTCTTCGAAACGCTCACGAAGCGGACAGTTCTTCAGAAGCACCGTTTCGGTCAGCCCGTATGCGGCAAGAAGATCAGCGATGAACGTCCCGCCGACATTGAACCAGAGTTTCACCCACGGATTCGTGCGGTCCGATGCATAATAATGCGTGGAATTCGGAGGAACCAGATAGACGTCTCCCGCTTCCGGCGTGTACTGCTCCCCATCGACGACCAGCACGCCGCGTCCGCTGACAACATATTCCATCACCAGAACCGGCGTTCCGCGGCGCGCGATATAATAACTTCCGTCACAATACGACACCCCTGCACAGGTAATCACCAGCGGCGAACGCCCGTCACGTCTGCGGCTGTATACAATATCCTCTTTCATCCAGACAGCACCTTTTTGCATTTTGCGCATTTTCTGTACTATAATGCAACTTTTGTGCATTGTCAAATTCATCTTTATCGTGTATAATATAATTAGAGAATGCAAGCCATAAAAAGAAAGGCATGAAACGCTATGAAAGCAAAAAACAACTGTTCCGTCTCATATTTCAAGGGGAAATTCCGCAGATTTACCCTTGTGGAGCTCCTCGTGGTAATTGCCGTGATCGCCATCCTCGCCGGGATGCTGCTTCCGGCGCTCAATTCAGCGCGCGCAAAAGCACGGACAATCAACTGCATCTCCAATCAGAAGCAGATCGGAATCACCGCCATTTCCTATGCGAACGACTGGAACGACTGGTTTGTCATGTACTGGAACGGCGGAAGCTGGTATGTGCATCCCAATCCGAACACCTCCCGCAGCAGGGCGAACTACGCACAGTACCTCGCCGCAAACAACTACATCCCGAAAAAACACAACAAAGTCTTCCAGTGCACGGAACAGAAAATCACCACCGATGCGAACTGGACCTATTACGAATACATTTACGGAACCAACATCAACGGTTATTACAACGGCAAGGCCGCCGGAAGCTGGTCGGGCGGAAACTTTGTCAGCTCCGTACCCTGGCTCCAGCGCGGAAGCGGAAACACAAGTCTTCTCCGCATGAGCAAAGCACCCGCCGGGCTCATCATGCTCGCCGACACCCGGATGCAGGCGAAACTCTCCGGCGGCAAAGACGGACAGTCGGGAGCCGGCGGACAGAGTCTCGTCACCTCCAGCACCAACACCGACCGCTACTGGGCGGTGCACAATCTGCGCGTCAACACCCTTTACGCCGATCTCCATGCGGCGACAAATCTGCGCTCGGGCATTCAGGAACAGGTCGGCGCGGGCGCACTCTTCTTTTACGGAGAAGAATAATGAAAAAACAACTCACCGCACTCGCACTTCTCTTCGGAAGCCTCGCTTTTCTGAACGCAGCAGCTCCCGTTCTTCAAAAAGACGGGTCGCTTGAACTCGACGGCTGGCGCGGCACGCCCACCACGTTCAGCCAGAACTGGCACGCATGGCAGCCGCAGAAAGCTCCGCGCATTTTCCGTCCCGTCAAAAATTCAAATGAGCGCGTGGAATTCAATCTCGAACTTCCCGACGCCGGAAGCGGCACACTTTCGTTTGCGCTTGCCGATGGAAAATTCAAGGGCATTCTCGACCTCCGGAAGGGATCGCTGATCCGCACGCTCTGTCTCCAGACGCCCCTCCCCGTTTCGCTCTATGCGGGCAACAAAGTTGAAATCGACGGCAAGCTCCATGAATTTCCGGTCGAATTCGGCAAGGAGACCGTCTTCGACGGCACGGCAAAGCGCGTCCGCATTCCCTCGAAAACCGGGGAAATCCTCTTTGAAGGCAATTTCCATTTCCGCATTCAGGACGGACGCAAATGGAACGGCTCAACCTTCGGAATGCGCATCGGCTTCCTTCCCCATGACGGCAAGGTCAGCAAGGCGGAACTCTCATTCACAGTCCGTCACGGCAAAGCTGGCGAATTCGGAGAAAAACTCGGTTCCGTCAGCCGGCCGCCGTACATTGCAAAGCAGAACGCCGAATGGAAAGCGTTCGAATACAGCCGCAATGTAAAGCCCGGAAGCGCGCTCGACTTCTCCGCGCGTCTCGACGCACCCGCCGGAAAATACGGTCCGGTCGTTCCTGACGGCAACGGACATTTCGCATTCCGCGACCGTCCGGGTACTCCCGTCCGCTTCTACGGTCCGAACTTCGTCGGCGACTCGCAGCGGCCGACGGATGAAGTCGCACACGAACTTGCGGAACGCATCGCCGCATTCGGGTTCAACGCGGTCCGCATTCACCACCACGACAATGAAATTTACGCACGCAATTCCGCCGATGGCTCTCTGCTTGATCCGAAGCGCATGGAACGGCTTGATTATCTGCTCGCGACTCTGAAGAAACGCGGAATTTATTACACGACAGACGTCTATGTTTCACGCCGCAGCATCCCCGCCTCCGAAATTCCCGGGGTGGGCGCAATCCAGACGCCGCAGGAGTACAAGGCACTCTTCTACATCGATGACCGCGTTTATGAAAACTGGCTCCGCTGGGCGAAGGAATTCCTCGGACACGTCAACCCGTATACAGGACTTGCGCTGAAGGATGACCCCGCGCTGATCACACTGTCGCTCGTCAATGAAGCGAATCCCGCGCATGTCTGGAGCGCAACTCCGGCTTCCGGACGGCTTTACAAAGAGAGATTCGAAGAGTGGCAGAAGACACATCCCAGAGAAAACTTCGACCGTTTCCTCTCAGAACTCGCAGTCTCGCGCTATGAACAGATGAAGCGCGATCTCCGCGCATTCGGAGTAAAAACGCTCCTCACCGACCAGAATTTTCTCAACAGACTCGCGCTCGCCGAAGCGCGCAGCCACTATGATTTCGTCGACAATCACGCCTACTGGGATCATCCGCGGTTCGCCGGAAAAGCGTGGAGACTTCCGGTCATTCCAAGCCAGCGCAACGCCGTCGCCACCGCATCCAACGTTCCCGCTGCGATGTTCCCGACCCGTCTGTTCGGAAAACCGTTTACGGTGTCTGAATTCGATTATGCGAACCCGAACCAGTTCCGCGCCGCGGGTCCCGCTCTGACCGCCGCGGCCGCCGCATTCCAGGACTGGGATGCTCTGTTTCCTTTTGCCTACGCGCACAGCAACGGCTCCGTCACCGACCCGAACCGCACAGACGGATTCTTTGATATTGCAACCGACCCCGTCAAAGCGTTTTCGCAGAGAATCGGCGCAAATCTGTTTCTTTCCGGCGGAATCTCTCCCGCAAAAGCCGCATTCGCGGGAATCATGACCGATCCGCTCCGCAAAGGCGGCGAAGCCGAAGCGCCGGAAACGTTTACCGAACTCGGATATCTTGCGCGGACCGGTGGCGTCACCGCACTCTCTGAAGAAAATAAATTCAACGCTCTGATTGATCTCGGAACAGGAAACGGGAACGGAACGAAACTGCCGGTCTTCAAAGCGGACAAATCACTCATACCGAATCTGATTGCGGCGGGTCTGCTCCCCGAAGGATGCCATGACGCCGCAAGCGGACGCTTCACCGCACCGGGCGGAGAACTTGAAATCAATCACAAAGCGGAAACCTTCCGCGCCGCCGCGCCGGGCGGAGAAGTTCTGGTGACCGGAAAAGTTCGTGCACTCGACGGAAAACTTCTGCATGTAAAGGCAAGCAGCGGATTCGCGGTGTTCGGGCTAGTCCCCGTCGGCACAATGGAACTGAAGTCCGCCGGACGCCTGACGCTGTTCCACCTGACCAATACGCAGGCAGCAGAGATGCGGTTCGGCAACGCCTCGCTCGACCGTCTGGAGAGCTGGGGCAAAACGCCGTTTCTGGCAAAACATGGAACCGCAACTCTTTCGCTGAACCTTCCGGGAAACTGGAAAATCTACGCGCTCGACACTGCCGGAAACCGCATCGGGGAAGTAACAACACTCAAAACGGAACACGGATTCCGGTTTGAACTTGACAACTTTAGGTTCAAGGGTGTTGTATTCGCCTATGAACTTGTGAAAGAGTGATTTCAGAATTCTCCGCTTCCGCGCGGTACTCGGCAGGCGTCCGTCCGAGGTGCGCGCGGAAGACGGTGTGAAAATATTCCACCGAACGGAACCCGCAGTCCAGCGCCACGACCTTTACAGGAAGATCGGTTTTGCTCAGCAGATGACATGCCCGGTTCAGGCGCAATCCCGTGATGTAATCCGAAAAAGCTATCCCCGTTGCGTTCCGGAACACCTTCCCGAGATGATTCGGCGAAACGGAGAGCTCGGACGCCAGCGAGGAAAGTTTCGCCTCCTCACGGAAATGCCTGCGGGCCCACGCGGTAACAGTCCGCAGAAATGCGGGCGGTCCGGAAGCGTCGACACCGGCTTCACGCAGAACCGCAACCAGAATCTGAACCAGCAGCGCGGATGCATTCAAACGGGAGAACGGGTGCGGAGTCTCCTCCGCGGCAAGGCGGCGGAACAGCTCCGCAAGCTCCGTCCGCCGCGCAGCCGGGAAACGACAGAGAATCACCGGACGCGTATCAAGCACGCTCCCGAGCTCCTCCGGAAGAAGATCGGGGAAAAAGGAGAGATTCGCAAGCTCCGTTTCCTCTTCCGTCACAATTCCGTGACTTTCGATTCCCCCCACCAGCCAGCAGTCACCGCATCCGAAGCGGTACTCCTTTCCGCCGACCTGATGCAGACCGGTTCCGCGCACAACGAATTCCAGTTCGCAATACTCATGCCAGTGCTGAATGGTGCAATGACCTTTTTCCATCGAATGGAACCGGACAGCAAGTCCCTCTGACGCGGAGACGCCGCCTTTGTAGAGAACGGATTTCATCTGCAAAACTCCAGAATCGTTGATTTTTATAACTTTATCACAGATTCCCGCATTTTTCAAATACGGTTTCAGGAATTATATTAAAAGAGCAATTCAGAAACAGCATTGATTTTTTCAAACAAGGAGATCTTCTCATGGAAAAACTGCGCGTCATTCAGATCGGAACCGGACCAACGGTTCACGCCGCACACGCCGCAACCGCCCTGCGCGGACTCAGTGAACTCTACACACTCGAAGCAGTCGTCGAAGAAAACGCCGCCCGCCGCGAAGAAATCTGCAACAACCCGCCCTATGCCGGACTCCCCTTCATCAGCTGGGAAGAGGCTCTGCAGCGCAAGCCGGACGCCTTCATCGTCGAAACCGATGAAGAAAAACTCGTTGAAACAGCAATCCGTTCGCTCGAAGCCGGTTACCACACCTACATGGACAAGCCGGGCAGTCAGAATTCGGAACAGTTCCACCGCATGTGCAATCTCGCAAAAGAAAAGAACCTCGTTCTCACTCTCGGCTACATGTTCCGCGGCAACCCGGCGGTCCGCTACGCGCTCGATCTCAAGAATCAGGGGAAACTCGGACGCATCTTCAGCGTGGAAGGTCAGATGAGCGTCACCGGCGATCCCGGATACCGCCGCTTCCTCGGCAAATTCAAAGGCGGAATGATGTACTACCTCGGCTGCCATATGATCGACATGGTCGTCCATTTCTGCGGCTTCCCCGAAGAGGTCATCCCGATGAACACCTGCACCGGAATCGACGCAGACTCCAAAGATTACGGTTTCTGCGTTCTCCGTTACAAAAACGGGCTCTCCTTCGTCAAAACCTGCGCGGCGGAAGTCAACGGCGCCGCCCGCCGTTCCCTCATAATCTCCGGAACGGAAGGCAGCTTCGAAATCCAGCCGATCGAACTCCCGCGTGGTGACGGCTGGGACGACACCATCGCCCGGGAAACCATCGGCGTGGAAGCGGGATTCGACCACAGCCGCCCCGTCGTCTTCCCCCCTCACCTGCGCTACGACTGGCTCTTCCGCAATTTTGCGAAATACGTCCGCGGCGAGGCGGTCAACCCGTATACTTATGAATACGAGGCAAAACTGCACGACCTGATTCTTCAGGCATGCCGCTGATCAATATTCAAACAGCAGCGTTTCGCCCCGTCTGACATTCAGCTCCAGCGTATCCGTTTCCGGAAAAACGTTTCCTTCCGGATACGCGCGGAGCGACATCCGGCGAGGCAGACGCAGCGTCAGCGGACCATCCCACTTCGCATGAACCGCGACCCAGTCCGGCGCGGAAAAAATCTGATCTCCGCGCTCACTCCAGATATGCACTCCCGCATCGCGGGCAAACTCTGTCAGCCATGCCGCAGACAGACACGGTGACGCAGACCAGAGCGCGGTCCAGTCTTCGTTCTTCTTCCGCGCCAGCGCGGTTCCGCTTCCGCAGGGCTGTCCCGCAATCGTCGTTCCGTTGATGAAATATCCGAGTGATTCCGCAGCCGGATCATCGCAGACCAGACGCGGATACACCGCACGCGTCAAACCGTATGTCGTGCGGATTCCGTTCAGCAGCGTTTCAGTCAGCATCGGCATAATGCCCGTCTCAGCGACGCGGAAACGCAGACCGGTCAAATCCTCTGCAAACGCCGCATTGCGCTCATGATTCCGGTAATAGCCGGGAGCGTAGAACCAGAGAATGGAGCGTCCGTTCTTCGCGAGCTCTTCGCGCACCGTGCGCCGCACGGCTCCCGAGGGATCGAGCGTGTTCAGAAAAATGCAGAACCTGTACTGCTTGAGTTTTCCGCGTTCTGCCAGCAGCGGCAGATCATCTTCAGAAAACAGGTCGAACGGAGCTCCGCACGCGGCGATCTCCATCAGCTGATGTTCGATAAGACTTCCGGTCAGCGGAACCGGATTGTCGCGCATGGCATACGTGGTCCGGAGCGATGCGAAGACCGCGATTTCCGCAACGCTTTCTCGTCTGCCGAAATGCCGTTCCGCAAATTCACGCTCCAGCCGGAACTCCGCACCGAGCGCAGGGTCGAGGAACCAGCCGGACCCGTAAAGATCCATCCACCACTGTGTCCCGCCCGAACTCCATGTCGCGGCAAAATTGCGGCGGAACGCATGGCACGCAGTCGCGGCGTCTTCCGGCAGATAGCCGTGATGCGGTCCGGGGTAAAGATGCGTTCCCGTATCGTCTTCACTGAAAAAGAGCTTGTTGTGAAGCGTGATGGCTCCCGGAATCATCTGATGCAGCACCGCGCCGCCCGCCTGACGCGCGCCGTAGCTCAGCGGACCACAGAGGAAGTCGACGTCGGGCGATTCCAGCACACGGTTCAGCGCGCTGTGTCCGACGGTTGTCTGGCTGGAATTGGCGACAAGATTCACATATCCGTAGAACGCGCCGAACAGCTTTGTGCTTCCGCATTCGCGCAGAGTCTGTTTGACCACACGCGCTTCATTGAGCAATGTATCCGCCATAAGCTCGGAGCAGAACTCCTGGAAGTCGATCAGATCCTGCTCCTTTTCAGGGAGGAAAAGTGCAGGCGTGCGCGGCCCGGCCTGGTCGAACCGCACCGCATCGGTCACCGGGATTTCCGCAAACGAACGGAACGCCGAACTCCATGCGCGGTTGAGTTCATCAATGTTTTTGTACTTTGCTTCGAGCCGGCGGAGGAACGCGCGGTGATGCATCGGACTGAAATCCGCCGCATTGTCCCACCACATATAGTCATGCTCTCCGCAATGACCGAGACCGGTGTGATAACCGAAAACATATTCGCTCCATTTCGCCTCAAAATGGCGAACGGTTTCCGCGAGCCGTTTTTCCCACGTTTCCCGCCAGGAATCGGAAGCGAGCGAAGCGCGGGGACCATCGACATAACACATTTTCGGATACGAATAGAAACGCATCCGTTCCTCCGGATGCTGTTTTTCCCACCAGACCGGAGGATTCATGATGATACGCGGAAGGATTTTGATTTCCGGATCGTCCGCAACAAGCTGAGTCATGAGCCTGTCGATATTCTCCGGCGTCAGCAGCATCCGGGGAAGTCCGCCGTCGAGAATTTCGAGTTCTTCTTCCGGCGTTCCTTCCGGAGCTGGAACGGCGAGATTCCCCATGAACGAGTAAAAATGAATGCCCTCGTTCCGGAACAGAATGGTATCCGCGCTCTGCGGATTCCTTGTCCAGTGCATGAGTGCCGTTGTCGGTTTCCCGTCGAGAAATACGGCGGGCGCGCCGCCGAACGATCTGATTTCCGCTTTCATAAAAACTCCTGAAAGTTATTGCATGAACCAGGGCGACACATCCACGCTCTGGGTATTGTCAAAACAGAATTCCGGCTGCGACCGGGTCCAGATCCAGAACAGCTCCGGCGTGGTCTTCGGTCCGTGAACGCTCTTCACATGCCCGTCGAAGAACAGGGCGTTGGCCGTCTCCTGATGCCAGCCGAACGCGGCTCCACCGCCGCATCCCCCCGCGCCCCCGGACATTTTCGCAGGCTCCAGAGATGAATTCGCCGACGGAGTTCCGTCAATGTCATTTCCGCGGGTATCGGCCACAAGCAGTTTCCGGGAGGGCTGACGCACCGAGCCGAGCCGCACCCGCGAATACGTTCTGCCGAATCCAATCTGTCCCTGAACCAGACAGTTCAAGCCGTAACCGCCGTAGCCCATCTGCCAGAGCAGACCGTTCCCCGCATCCAGAAAATCTCTTGCGCTCTGCGTGGTCAGCTCATACGCATATTTCCAGCAATAGGCGTTCCATTTTACGATTCCGGGACAGGTCAGGACTTTTCCGTTCGGAAGCAGACCTTCGTAGACCAGCTGTCCCGCCCACGTCATGCGCTTTCCGCCCGGAACGGTAATCTCCGAATATGCTCCTCCCGAAGCCGGAACAAAGCCGTCATATGCATCCGCATACCCCACAAGTCCGAGATTGACATTGCGCAGATTGCTTGTACATTGAATCACCTGCGCCTTCCCGATTGCGCTGTTCAGCGCCGGCATCAGCAGCGCCGCCAGGATGGCGATCACGGCAATTACCACGAGGAGCTCCACAAGGGTAAACCCTGCGGCGGATCTGTTTTTCCTGTAATTTTTCATCTCTGCACCTCTTATTCTGCAATCAGATAAACGGGACCTTCCGATATCGTCCGGATCGTCTCCGGCTTCAACGGATTCCCGAGATGGTCAAACGCCCCGCGGACTTCAAACGGCAGCTTCGCCGGAACCGGATGATTCACAGTCCAAAGAGCACACACTTTTGTTCCGTCCGGCTGTCTCCATTCCGCCGAGAAAAGATTGCCGTCATTCGTCAATACCGGACGCGTCGAACCTTCCGGACACAGCCGGATCAGGTTCCGGTACGCCTTGAACGCATCGCGCGGCGAATAATCCCGGTGAACAATGCCGAAATTGTGTCCGTTGCAGGATTTGTCATACTCCTCCGCACGGAATTTATACCAGAAAATCTTCTGAATTCCCGAAGAGAGGAAGCAAAGATATTCGCGTGCAAGGAATTCGCCCTGAACCTCCTCCGAAACGCCGTTCTCCCAGAAATTCACATCCGCAATCATCCCGCCTTTCAGATCGCTGTTGAACTTGTAAACCCCGGCGACCGGAGCGGAAAACTCCTTGTTTGTCTGGATGTAAAGCGGAATCAGCTCATCTCCGGGCTTCAGGTTTTCCGCGGAAAGATAACGCTCGCTGCCTCTGAAACGGATTGCGGGAACGGAGCGTCCCGGCGCAGGCGCAATCTTCCCTGAACGCGGAACATTGTCACGCCATCCGGCAAGCCACTTGATATGAAGCGCCTTCATCATCTTCTCATCAGGACCCGAATTCTGAATCCAGCGACCGTCCGCATTGCGCGTGGCGTCGCAGTAAAACGGGAAACCGAAACTGTGGACAATCACTCCGCCTCGCCGGACATAATCCACGACATCTTTGAAGTATGTCCGCGGAAACGCCTGCGTCAGCGAAGGAATCAGTACAGGATACTGCCGGACGTCAAGATTCTTCAGGTCTTCGTAAGAAATATTTTTACGGTTCGGGAATGCCACTGTATAATCTTCCGGCGTGAACGCCTTTCCGCGGAAGTTTTCAAGATCCGGATTCCGGATCACCGCAGCCTGCACCGTTTTGCGGTCCAGCCCGAAGATTTTCAACGCCTCGTCCAGGACCTGCGGATTCAGCACCGGCTCGAACTTGTGCGTCGGCCAGCTGAATTCCGTCACCCAGACCGGCTTTTCCGCCTTGTATTTTTTCTGAAGCTCGAACAGCGGATTCAGCAGCTTGAAAACCGCCTCCGGTTCCCTGCGGTTCAGATAAGGATGAATGTTCATGACATCATAGAAATCCGCCGCGCCCGCCTTCAGGCATTTCTCCAGATACGCAACCGGCACACCCGAAGTTCCGCCGAACACGACCTTCAGATCCGGATCAATTTTTTTGATCTCTTCATGAGCCGCTTTCAGAAGCTCCACATAATTTTCCGGAGGGACCAGAGAACCGGGCTTTTCATTGATATTCGGCTCGTTCCAGATCTCCCAGTAACGGAATTGTTTTGCATACCGCGAGACCGTCCGGCGGACATATTCCCGCCATTGGTCAAGATGCCGGTATGCCGGATGCGCCCACGGAACGTCGTAAGCGAGAATCGGAAGAAAATCAATTCCGTGTTTCTTCGCCGTCTCCGCTACGATATCCAGCCGGGAATAATCCCAGACGCCCTGCTCCGGCTCCGCCTGCCCCCAGGTGAAACCGTTGCGCACCCAGCGGATTCCGCCGTCCTTCAACACACGGAACTTCGGTTCGGCCAGCTTCCAATCTTCCCCTTTGCATACATGAGCGCAGACCCCGTACGGCGAATCCGGAGAATCCGCGGCAAGGCAAAACAGAGTCAGCCCGGCAAACAATGCTGTCAGTTTTTTCATCTTTTCTGTCCTTTTCTTCTGCGGCTCCCGGGTCGACTTCCGGCGCCGCATCATTTTTCCGCGCGCTTTCTTTTTATAAATTATACGCTGAAAACGCTTGAAAAGCAACAGATGCAAGAGTATATTTCATTTGAAAAAAGAACAATACATGCGAAAAAGGACTTTATGAAGATTCTTGACAATCCAGCCGTTTTCGATCATCCGGACGTCTACATGTTTCAGAACAGCGGCGGCTGCCGCCTGTTTCACTCGACTTCGCAGAAGGAAATCCGGAAAATCGACCTGCGGAATCCGCACTGCCGCCAGCCGCTCTTCATTCCCGGACTCTTCCGCGGACGCGTCAACGACCGTTACCATTACATACAGGAAAAAAGTCCGCACCTCGGAATCGAATACGTCCGCGCCGGCTCCCTCGCCGTACGGCAGGAGGGACGCTGCTTTCTGCTCGAGCCCGGCGACGCCTTCCTCCTTCATCCCGGCGAATGCAGCGAAGTCATGACCGGACCCGCCGGATTCTGCATCAAAGACTCCTTTCAGGTGCGCGGAGAACTCCTCAATGCCTACCTCGAATACACCGGACTGAACCGCCGCGAATATGTCGGTAATTTTGACTGGCGGAAATTCGAAGAAATACTTGATCGTCTCGGGAACGGCAAAGAGCATACTCCGGCCGAAAACAGCATTCTCACTTACGAAGTGCTTCAACTGCTCGCTTATCCGGTCCCGTCGCCGTCGCCGGAACCGGAAATCGTCGGACTGGCAGAATTCATGCGCGACAATCTCGAAAAAGATCTCAGCACAGAAACGCTCATGCGGCAAAGCGGACTCTCCAAACGCGAACTCAACACAAAATTCCGCGCGGTCTATGGCAAAACTCCGCATCAGCATCTCATCGGGCTGCGCATGGAAAAGGCGAAACAGCTGCTCGCTGAGGAACGCGGACTTTCCATCAAGGAGATTGCGCAGATGACCGGCTGGCAGAATCCGCTCAATTTTTCCTCCGCTTTCCGGAAGTTCACCGGAACCGGACCGCGCGAATTCAGGGAAGCGGTCCGCCGTTGAACGGCTCCACATGAATCACGACATCCGTCACTTGCGGAATCGAATCCAGAATCGCCCGGCGGACGCGGTGCGAGAGCGCATGGCCGTCGCGCACCGTCATTTCCGGATCAACAAGAATATGCAGATCCGCCTGCGAAGAGGTCCCCACCTGACGGCAGCGCACCTGATGCACACTTCGGACGCCTTCCACCGAAAGCGCAATCCACTTCAGTTTCGCTTCGCGCTCCGGATTGCCCGCGTCGGAAAGTTCAAGCAGAGTCGGCTTCACAATCTTCCAGGCGGCATGGAAAATAAAGATTGAAACCAGAATCGCCCCCACCGGGTCGATGAAGTGCAGATCCGGGAAAAAGTATGCAAGGGAAATTGCAATCGCGGCGGGAATGGAGCTGATCGCATCACTCCGGTGATGCCACGCATTCGCCTCCACGGCTTTTGAATTCAGCTTCCGTGCTTCGCGGCGCGTCCAGCGGAACAGCCATTCTTTTGAAAAAACGGAAAAGAGCGCGATGAAAAAGGCGGGAAGACCGGGTCCCCCGCTGTCGTTCTCCGAACGCAGAGTCGTAACCGCATCGCTCACAAGCCCGAGCGCGACCAGCGCAAGCGCAATGCCGATGAACGCCGAAACAAGAGTCTCAATCTTGCCGTGTCCGTAGGGATGCGAACTGTCCGGCGGCGCAGACCAGTATTTCACCCCGAAAATCACCGCAAGGTCAGTTGCAAGATCGGAAAGGCTGTGGACGGCGTCCGCTATCAGCGCCTGGCTCCGGAACACGACACCGCCAACCGCTTTTGCAACTGTCAGTAGGACATTCACAACCAGCCCGACCAACGTCACAAAGCGGACCCGCCGCACTATTTCCGTTTCAGGAACGGCCGCTTTCCCGGTCTCCGCCATTCATCAATCTTCTTCCGGTTCAAAACGTTCCGTCCAGAACGGAGGCTGGACAAACGCCGCCTTGTGGACAGCCATCGAATACATCTTGAGACGGCGCACAAAAGCTCCGATCGGACGGCGGCAGGGCGTCTCGACCCCATGGTCGTCACACCCGAAACAGAGTCCGGCGGAACCGCCCGGGCGGCTCGGTATCGGAACCGTGCAGTAACCGGCGTTGACAAAAAGTTTCTGAATCATGCGGAACTGCGCTTCCGCGACTTCCGGAGCAAGCAGACGGGACTCCGCCTGAACCGCCAGGAGGCCGCACGGACGCAGCGCCTTTTTGCAGTCGGAAAGGAACGGTTCCTTGAACAGCTGCGCACTCTCCACAAGGATCAGATCATACGAACACGGATGTGTCTTCACAAACGCGGATCCGCCGATCAGATGCATGTCGACCCGCGAATCGTTCATCACCTTGTCCACCCACGGGAAGAAGCGGGAACACTGGTTCACGACCTCTTCATCGCGCTCGCAGACGTCGATATGTTCGATGCAGGAGTGCTTCAGCAGCTCGCGCACAAGAGCCCCGGTTCCGCCGCCGATCACGAGAACATTCTCCGGCTCCGGATGCGCAAAGGCGGCAATGTGCGCCTGCATTTCATTAACGACAAACTCGTCCGACTCCGCAAGGGCAATGCGTCCGTCGAGCGCGACCATCTTCCCGAAACCCTCGCCTTTGAAGATCTCCAGCAGATGATAATCGGTTTCGACGGCGTCCAGCGCCTCCAGAATGCGGATGGAAAGCGCACATCCCGGACGGGACGGGCACGGTTCGGTAAAATAGCCTTCCTTGAAAATTTCGCTCATAATTTGCTCCCTTTTATAACGAGAATGGCGCCGCATGCCGAAAATTCAGCACTGCGACGCCGGCTCTCTGAAAAAACAGTTTCTTCACTGCGCCTGATTGGAGCGCTGCATGTAGTTGCGCGTGTTCATCATGATCCAGGTCTGGAACGAATTGAGAACCGCGTACTGCTTCATCTGCTTGTAGTTTTCGGAAAGTTTTGCGCTCTGCTTTGCAAGTTCCTCCGCCGTCGGCATCGTGCGGGAGGAAACGAAAATCATGAACACGCCGTCCGGAAGGTCAACCGTGCGCGAAAGTTTTCCGGTCTCAGTCTTGAAGGCGAGCGACATGATGATTCCGGCATTCTCCTTCGGCTGCTCCTCCTGCGAGAACGCGGGGACATCTTTCACAACGGCGTCTTTGGCGAGCGCGGCAAGCTGTGCGGCGGGATTCTTCGCCTTGTTCATTTCAAGAACAAAATTGCGCGCCTTTTCCTGTGCGGTCGAAACAGCCTTGCCGTTCAGCCATGCTTCGCGGACTTTCGCGGCAACGGCCTTGTACTCGGAGGGAGCGGCGGCTTTCCGGTCGGAAACGACCGCAACGAACACCGCGCGATCGCCTTCCACGGTCTTGGTGATCGGAGAACGCTCCGGGAGCCCCGCAATAGCTTCCACCAGACGCGGTTCGCGTCCGACATTGTCCATGCCGGCGGATTCCGCATTGAACCATCCGCTCTCCGCAACGGCGAGCTTGTTTGTCGCGGCGCACTGAACGAATGCGACGGCGTATCCCGCGGCGTCGGTCTCGGCGGTCGCATCATAGAGAGCTTCGCGGAAATCGCGTCCGGCTTTGCGGGCGAGTTTGACCGCTTCCGCCTTTTTGAGTTTTTCGGTAATCTGCTTTGTCACGGAAGCCAGCGGCGCGGTCTTGCCGTTCTTGGTGAATTCCGCTTTGTGCGAATCATAATATTTCTTCACAGCGTCCGGAGCGAGTTTGACCTGATCCATGTAGCTGTTGTAATTGAAGCGGACCACTTTCGCTTTGAACTGCGGAAGAGTCATAAAGAGCTGCGGATTCGCCTTGTGGAACGCCTGGAGCTCGGATTCGGTCGGCTTGAGCTGTTTCTTCATCGCCTCAAAGGGGAAAAGGATCGTTTTGACGCTGATTTTTTCGAGAACCGAACGTCCGAAATCTGCGACTTCGTTCTGTGTCACGACAACATCGTTTCCGGCTGCAGTGGAGAGAGCGAAGATGGTCAGCAGATTGCGGACCGCGCTGTCCAGATCAAGGGCGTTGTAGCCCAGCGGCTGAAGCATCTCTTTTTCATACGTCTGGAACTTTTCCGCGCTGAACTTGCCGTCCGCTCCGGCGAATGCGGGAAGCGCACGGAGATATTCGCCGATGCGTTCCTCCGGAACCGAGATTCCCATCTGTTTTGCGACGGAGAGCAGAACAGCTCTCTGAAACGCCTCTTCGATCTGCTGCTCGTCGAGACCGTTCATTGCGGGCTTCACGCCGTAGTTCGCCGCCATGAGCAGGGAGTAGTCGCGAACCATATCCATCAGTTCGCCGCGGGTGATGTCCTTCTCAAACACCGATCCCACAACGGCGTTCGGAGACATGGGGTTTGTTCCGAAGAGAATGTTTCCGCTCGCGCCCGGCGTGAAAAACCAGACGAACGAAATGATGATGACGGCCGTAAATAAGCCGAACAGAATGCGGCTGTGCTTGACAAGCACATTGTTCATTTTGGAAATGACCATGGTTGTTCCTTTATATAATGATTTTCTCTTTTTTGCTTCATAAGTTCGATAATCTAATACAGCTTTTCCGTTTCTGCAAGCGCGAAAACAAAAAAAATGCAATCTTTACGGTTGACACCTCTTTTCCTCCGTAAAAAACAAGAGGAGATCCCATGAAACCACTGACTCTTTCCGCGTTCCGCAAAGCTGCCCGGGGAACTTACGGCAACATCAGCGCCATCGCCCGCAGACTTGCCGTCCCGCGTTCTTCACTTTACGACTTCATCCGCGCCAATCCCGACGCCGGAGAGCTGATAGTCTCCCTCCGGGAAGAATTCGACGACCTCGCCGAAGAGCAGATTCAAAAGCTGATTCTCGAAGGCGACCGCTCGCTTCTGCGCTTTTACGCCTCCACAAAACTCCGCGCCCGCGGCTACCGCAAGGAGGATGACGCCGAAACCGCCCCGCCCGAAATCCGCATTCATCTCACCGGAGCTCCCGAAAAACCGGTTCTCGACGCATAAATCGAAAAAACAGCCGTTTCATATTTGCATTTTTCCGGCGAACCTGTTATATTAAATAAATCTACAAACTCATTCGGGAGGTTCCGCCGGAAACGGCACTGTATGGACGGTTATTTATTTCTGGTTCTGCAATTCCTTCTGCTGATCGTGCTGATCGCAGGCTCCGCATTTTTCTCCAGCTGTGAAATGGCGCTCTTCTCTCTCGGACGCGCAAAAGTCGCGGCTTACAAGGACGATCCATCCCCCGCAAAACGGAGAATCTATTTTCTTCTGGACAACTACAACCGCACACTCGTTTCCATCATTCTCTCGAATATGTTCGTCAACAGCTGCATCTCCATGCTGAACGACACGGTGATTCACAACACCGGGCTGACCGGAGTCGCGGCGACCGTCGCCTCCGCGGTCATCGGCATTCTGATTCTGCTGCTTTTCGGCGAAATCACCCCCATGACCCTCGCATATGTCTACTGCGATCCCTGGTCGAAAATCGTCGCCGCACCCGTCTGCCTCATGCGCACGATTCTCTTCCCGGTCGTCTGGTGCGCGGAAAAAATCTGCGACAAGATTCTTGACATCCTCGGACGCCGCAAGTCGGTTCCCCTCACCCATGAGGAATTCGATTCCTACATTGACACCTGCACCCGCAACGGAGCGTTCACCGGAGCGGAAAAGGAGCTGCTGAAGGAAACGCTTGATTTCTGCGCGCGCGAAGTTTCCGAAATCATGCTCCCCGTCAACTCGCTCGGGTTCATCCGGAGCGATTCCTCCGCAAAGGAGATCCGGGAACTGCTCTTCAGCCGCAAATATCTGTACTCGCTCGTCGGAAACAAAAACATGGAAACGGCGTCGCAGCTGATGCCGTCGCGCGATTTCTTTGCGCTCCCGCCGGAACGCCGCGCGCACTGGCTCTCCAGCGGAATCGTGCGCGAAGCCGTGTTCATTCCCGAACAGGCAACCGTCATCCACGCACTGCGCACGCTGAACGCAAAAAAAATCGCCGCCGCGCTCGTCACCGATGAATACGGCGTTACAATCGGTCTCGTCTCCCGCGCATGCATCTACGCAGCATTGACCGGAAACGTCATCGACGGCGAAAAGAGTCTGCCGACCGAACCGCTGATGTCGAAACAGAATGTCTGGCTCTACGACGGGCTGACCCCCATTGAATGCGTCATGGATGATACCGGCTGGCGTCCGGAACGGGAATTTGAATCCGCCACCCTGAACGGAGTTTTCTGCGAACTCGCGGGAACCCTCCCCGCCAAAGACGATGAAGCGGAGTGCGACGGCTTCCGCATCCGCATTCTGGAGACGCAGGGCAACCGCGCGTCGAAAATCGAATTTTCGCGCATTCAGAATGAAGCCGAAGGATCCGCCGACCCGCAGGAAGGAGCCATCGTATGCTGACAAGTCTCGCATTTCTTGTTTTCTTCATTCTCATGCAGGGCGTTTTCGCCGGACTCGAAACCGGCATGATCTCGATCCGCCGTCCGCGCATCGAACACGCGTATGAAAACGGAAGCCGCGCGGCAAAAATGATTCTCTTCTTCCTCGACAACCCCGGTGTGATGATTTCAACCAGTCTGCTCGGCGTGAACATCAGCGTCGTCTGCGCTTCGCTCGCGGCGAAAAAATTTGCGGAAAGCGCCGGTCTCTCCTCCACCGCCGGACTGCTCGCCATGACCTGCGTCCTGAGCGTATCCATGCTGATCTGCGAAATCATCCCGAAAAGTTATTTCCGCCAGGCGCCCTGCGTCCGCTGCGCAAAAATCATCTGGGTGCTCTACGGGACCTATCACATTCTCTACATTCCGGTCCGTCTCTTCGATGCCTTCACCAGCTTCCTCAGCAGGAAAATCGCAAAGAAAAGCAGTTCCAACGAAGCGCGTTCCGCTCTGATGCGCGAGGACCTGAAACTTTTCCTGCGCGAGAGTGAAAACGGCGGAGGACTGCCTGCGGAAGCCGCCGCCCTGCTCGACAACGCCATCGGCTTCCACTCCGCCACCATCGCGGATATCGCAAAACCGGCGGACCGCGTAATCGCCGTCTCCGCCGTGCTCCCGGTTCGTGAAGCAATGGATCTCTGCCTCAAAAAGCAGCTCTCGAAGTTCCCCGTCCGCGATGACCGGACCGGGAAATGGATCGGCGTATTCTCTGCGTATCACGCCATGTTCGCAATCCGCGAAGAGGAATGGACGCGGCGGACTGCGGCGGACAGCATGCTCCCCCTGACCGGCATTTCCGCCGCCACCCCGTTGGGCGAAGCGCTGAAGCAGACCAAAGGTTCCGAATCCGCCATGTTCGCCGTCCTTGACAAAAACGGTGCACAGAGCGGCATCTTCACCTCGTTCGACCTCGCACGCAAACTTTTTGGCTGATTTTCTGCTATCCGCATTTGAATTTACCCCCGAATGCGTTTATCTTACCGGAATAACAGAAATCTAACAGGAGAACTCACATGTCCGTTGAAAGCGCCAGAGCATTCTGCATGAGACTGATGGCCGACGAAGAATTCCAGGCAAGCCTCGGCAAAGCCGAATCCGTCGATGCAATCAAAGAGATCATCAAAAAAGACAATTACGATTTCACCCAGCACGACCTTCTCAAGATCGTCAGTGAACTCACCGGAAAGAAAATGACCGCAGAAGAACTCGAACACGAAGTCGTCGGCTTCTACCGCGACGAAGTGGCGGCGGGCAACCCGAAAGCCGTCGAAAACGTCACCGGCTGGTTCCGAAGCATCTGAGAACTCCGCTCATGAGAAAAATCCCCCAGGTCGTTTCGCCCGATGAAGCCGTCGCCGTCATCAAATCCGGCGACTCTCTCTACTTAAGCGGATTTGCCAATTCGCCCGAACTGCTCGTCGAGGCGCTCTGCCGCCGCGGCGACGCCGGCGAACTGCATGACGTCCGCATCGTCCAGCTCATGACCTTCGGGAAAGCTCCATACACCGAAGAACGCTACGCAGGAATCTTCATTCCCGATGCGTTCTTCGCCGGAGCAAACAACCGCAAAAGCATCCGGGAAGGCGTCAGCGACTATCTTCCCGTCGGACTCAGCGACACCCAGGCACTCTACCGTTCCGGCGTCTTCAAATGCGATGTTGCGCTCATCAAAGTCACAAAACCCGATCAGCACGGCTACGTCTCTCTCGGTGTTTCGGTCGACATTACGCTCGCCGCCGTCGAGATGGCGAAAACCGTCATTGCCGTTGTGGATGAACGCGCCCCCCGGACCCTCGGCGACGCCCTGATTCCGTACAGCAAAATTGACTATGCCGTCATGGACAATCACCCGCTCATGGAGATTGTCAATCCGCCACCGACCGAGCTGGATCTTGCAATCGGCCGCAACTGCGCGGAACTCATCGACAACGGAGCCTGTCTGCAGATGGGCATCGGCTCAATTCCGAACGCCATTCTCTCTTCGCTGAAGGATCATGCCAACCTCGGAATCCATACGGAAATGTTCTCCGACAACGTTATGCCGCTCGTTGAAGAAGGCGTCATCAACGGCGCCCGAAAACAGATCGACCGAGGCAAACTCGTCACCAGTTTCATGATGGGATCGCAGAAATTCTATGATTTCATCGACAACAACCCGCTCGTTCTCATGAAGGACATCGGCTACACGAACGATCCTTTCATCATTGCACAGAACGACAATGTGGTTGCCATCAACTCTGCGCTTGAAATCGATCTTACCGGACAGGTCTGCGCCGATTCGCTCGGACCCTATATGTATTCCGGCGTCGGCGGTCAGCTCGACTTCATCTACGGAGCGTCGCGCTCCAAAGGCGGGAAAGCGATCATCGCCATTGCCTCGGAAACGGGAAAAGCGGAAAGCAAGATTGTCCCCTTCCTCAAACAGGGTGCCGGCATCGCCACGCCGCGCCACCTCGTGCACTATGTGGCAACCGAATACGGCGTTGTCAATCTGTACGGGAAAACGCTTCAGGAGCGCGCCGCGCTGCTCATCAGCATTGCGCATCCGCGCCACCGGGAAGCTCTGGAACGCGCCGCGTTTGAACGCTTCGGCGCGGGATTCCTCCGCCGGCGCGCCGCGCTGAAATAAGACTCACTCCGAACACTCGGAAACAATATCAAAAAACTCTTCGCGCCCGACGGTATCCAGCGTCTTGCCGCGGGCGGAGAGCTTTTCATTCACTTTGATTGCCGTTTCGGTCATGCGCTCATGGGTCTCCTCCGACCCGCCGACCAGCACAAAATTCTCCCCCTTCGTAATGCGTTTGTGCTCATCCGCGGAATCAAGTCCGAGCCCGAACATCATGGATTGTGAATTCCGGTTCTGCATCATTGAAACTCCTCTGCTGCAAATTCAAAAAAAGCGGCTCTCTGTTTTTCGCAGAAGAGCCGCCGGATAAAAGACTTCAGTCTGGACGATCAGTAGCGGAACGGAGGCAGACCTCTCATTTCGCGCTCGCGGATCGGCGAACCGTCGGGATTGATCAGACGGCAGGTCAGGAAGATCAGAAGGTTGACCTTCGAGGAATCCTTCGACTTCGACTGGAAGAGACGTCCGACAAGCGGCAGGCTTCCGAGAATCGGGTAACGGTCGTCGATGCCCGTCGTCTTGTCCGTGATAATGCCGCCGAGAACAATCGTCTCGCCGTCGTAGCACTGCACCGAGGTGTTCACGGAACGGACTTCGATGATCGGCATCTTCTGAATGTTCGTGTAGTAGTACGGGGATCCGTTGGATTCCGTGCTGAGCTCGTAGCTGTAGTCAACCCAGTCCACGAACGTGCGGATGCTCGGGGTCATCGCAACCGAAATCGTGTAGTTGTCATCCACACGCGGACGGACGCGCAGTTCGATACCGAGACGCTCCGCCTCGTCGAATTCCGGAACCGACGGAGTCAGCAGCGGAACCGTGGTGTTGCCCGTCGAGAGAGTTCCGACTTCCGCGTCGGACCATTCATCCGGGAAGTAGCGCTCCGTCACCATCGCAATGACGGCCTCGTAACCGTTCATCGTTGTCAGGCGCGGACAGGCCAGCATGTCAGAGGAATCCGCCTGGTCCAAAGCGTTCATCGTCGCCTGGACTTTGTAGCCGTACTTGTTGTAGTGCGCAAAGTTGAAGAGCTGATCCTGAACGGAGTCTCTTCCGGTTGTCGTCACATCTCTCAGGCTTCTGACCACCTGCGAATTCTGATCGAAAGACATCGATTTGTTTCCGATCGGAGCTTTCGTGTAGTAGAACTCGGAGGGAAGCGATGATGCGCTGTCCTTGCCGTTCGTAAACGTCGAGGAGTACTTGTACCAGTTTCCGGCGGGCGTTGTTGAAGACCCCGAGCCGGAGCCGGCGCGCTGGTAAATGTTGATCGGGTAATCCGGAAGCTGACCGTCTCCGGAAATGTAGTGCTGAAGATCGCCTTCCTTCACATATTCAACATTCGAGTTCTGTCTCGAGAACAGATACTGGAAACCGAGTTCTTCCAGGTCGTTCATATGAACTTCCACAAACTTGGTCTGAATCAGAACCTGCGGGTCGACCGAGTTCAGAGTCTTGAGATGCTTTTCAACCTCCTGGAGGTTCTCCGCAGTATTCGTCACGAACAGACGGCTGATGCCCGGGTCGTAGACAATCTGCGCACCCTCTTCCGCAAACGAGACCTGCGGGAAGAGCGAGAGCGGGTCGATCTTCAGCGAGGAGGAATCCCCGCTCTTCTCTTCCGCCGCTTTGGCAATGTGGCTGTCGACCACCTCTTTTTCAATCGGATAGATTCTCGTTTCCATCTGCTCAAGTGCAACTCCCGGCGGAGCGATGATCACCGCATAGGGTTCCACTTTAACCCGCAGGTTCGCCGTGCGGCAGATGTAGTTGATCGCCTGACCGAGAGAAATGGAATCCGCGGTCATGGAAATCTTGCGGCCGGAAGCCTCTTCGGCATCTTCCGCGTCTTCCGTGTTCGCGGTCTTCGCGGTGCCTTCCGTCGGCTCGGCTTCCGGAAGCAGGAAAATATTGATTCCCTTCTTCGCAGGATCCGTTTCCGAGGTATCGCCCTCTTTCGCCTTCTGGGTCAGATAGCGCAGGGCAACCGGAATTTCAACCTCTTCAAACTCAAGACGGTCGATGATGATGTTTTTCAGTTTATCCTGAATGGAGGACTGACCGCCCTCTTTTTTAACGGGGCCTTCCTCCGCAGCAGACTTTCCGGAGAAGGTGACCTTCGGCGGAAGCGGTGAGAGGAACTTCCATTCCGCTTCCGTCTTGTATTCCTCTTCCGTAAGAGACTTGCGCGCTTTTGCGCTCTTGAGAAGCTGGAGATTGACTCTGCGGATCGCATCGATCGCGGCGATGTTGTAAGGATCAATCGCAATCACTTCTTCGTATTTGTCGCGCGCCTTGTCCCACTGCTTGTCGCGGTAGAGAACGTCGCCCTGGCGCAGCAGGACGTCAATGCTGTAAAGCCGTGCCGGCTGTCCGGGATCGACGACATCGGGAGAGACCTTCTTGGTGTATTCGACCGAAGCCGCCAGCTTGGAAATTCTGGCGATCATCTCTTCCATTTTATTCTTGGAAGCCGGCCAGATTTCCATGGCTTTTTTGCAAAGGTCAATTGCCTGTTCATACTGTTTTGCATCCGTGGAAGCCTGAGCATCGAAGTAGAGCTTTTCCGCCCAGTAGTAGTAGCAGGCGGAGATGGCCTGACGGCAGTTTTCCGCCTTGCGGAGAACCGACGGGTTTTCCGGCAGTTTCTTCAGAATGGCGATGGTTTTGAGATAAAGATCAACAGCTTTCTGATAAGCTCCGGACTGATAAGCCTTTCCGGCTTCGCGGACAAACGCATCGGCCTTGGCCATTGTCTGTTCAGCGGTCAGTTCCGTTATATCAAAATCCAGGGCATATTTGGATGCTGCGGCGTTGTAGGTGGCCTGCAGGGAGACATCTTCACCCGGGGTTGCGCTGTCCGTTGCAGACTGAGCTTCAACAGACATCGAAACCGAGAACAGAAGCGCCGCAGCCACGCAGGCTTTGGGGAGATGAGCCTTTAACATTGTGTCCTCCGAATGGTTCATATAGTTTTTCATCGTTATCACCTGTTGAAGTCGAAGAGCCCGTTATCGGCGTTCGTCTTGACCGGAACACCGTCGAGGTTCATGATGCGGGTTGTAACGAAAATCATCAGATTGCGCTTCGACTGGCGGTGCGCCTGCGTCGCAAAGAGACGGCCGAGCAGCGGAACGTCGCCCAGGAACGGGAACTTGTCATCCAGCTGAGAGGAAGAATCTTCCAGAATGCCGCCGAGGACAATCGTTTCGCCGTTGTAGACTTTCACGCGGGTATCGATTTCGCGGACTGCGAGTTCCGGCATTTTCATAGCCGCGCGCTGCGAACGGGTGGAACCGATGATGATGTCGTACTGATATTCCGTCCATCCGACCAGATCCAGAATCTTCGGAGTCAGGGTCAGCTCAATCGTGTGATTGTTGGGGCTGACATACGGAGTAACCGAGAACGTCACACCGACCGATGTCGCATCTCCGAAATCCGGATACGGCGGCGTATAAAGGTAGGTGTTGTTCGAGGTGGTAACCTCGGGATCGTTCCAGGAATCCGGGAAGTACATCTGCTTGGCGAACTCAATCGTCGCATTCATTCCGGAAACAACGATCAGTTTCGGCGCGGAAAGGGTCTCGCCGCGGTCGCTCTGGTCGATTGCGTTGACGGTCAGGAAGACGTTGTAAGCGCCGTTCGGACCGAAGTTCGGCATGATGTTCAGGTTGTTGATGAGCGCCGCCGGGTTGCTTGCGGAATCGGTCGTTCCGATCGTGTCGGAACCTCCGTAATGACGGACCAGTGTTTCAAACATCTGAGCGCCGTCGAACGGGATTTTGCCCGTTTCGGAGTTGGCGATACCGGTCATCCATTTCGGATTGCTGTTGTCGCGCGTCATGGTCCAGTCGAAACCGAGTTCTTCCAGATCGGTAACGTTGATTTCGAGGAACTTCGCCTCAATCAGAACCAGCGGCGTTACAATGTCGATTTCGCGGAGGAGGTTCTCCATTGCGCGCAGATAGTCCGGAGTGTTCTTGACCGTCAGACGGCCGGTACGTTCATCGTAAGAGATCATCGCGCCGGGCTCGAAACGAATGCCGCGGACCTCGAAGTATTTCTTCAGAGCTTCCAGAGAGGCTTTCGCATCCACCTGGTTTTCAGTTTTTTCGCCTTTGGCGATATCGTCGAAGAAATCATCCTTGCTGGTGCTGGACGTTTCTCCGAGCTGAAGCGTTTTCTTATCGGATTTTCTGCTGTTGTCCGTAAGTTTCTGTCCGGTCAGACGGGCGTAGACGTCAGAGCGCATTTTGAAATAACGCGTATCCATGTCGTCGATTCCCTCGGAGGCGATACGCACCGCGTTATCCTCGACCTTGTATTTCAGCTTTGTATACTGGCAGAGGTAACGGATGATTTCGCCGACCGGGATGTTGGAGAAGCTCAGGGAAACTTCCTGCATGTCCTTGTCGGAGGGAGAGTAGACGATGATGATGCCCTTGCCTTCGGGGTCGTGCATCTTGCTCAACTTGGTCAGAGCGCTCACGATTGTGGTAATGCTCTGATCGGAGAATTCGACATTCGGGATGACGATGGACTGGAGTTTCTCGTACATCTTCGCCTTGCCTTCGTGGACAGCTTCCTGCGGTCCGCGCTCATCGACGAGCTGGTCGCCGCGCGGCAGGAAGGAATTGTTCCACTTCCACTCGGATTCGCTCCGGTGTTCAAGCATGTCGTTCTCTCTGCGCAGTTCCGCGATGCGGTAAAGACGCTGGTAAACTTTCTTGAGGTCATAGACCGCCTTTTCATTGTAGGGGTCGAGAATAAGCACGCGTTCCAGCACATCACGCGCCTTTGCATACTGTTTGCTCTTGTAGAAAACAGCGGCTTCGCGCAGATAAACGGCAATCTGTTCTTTGCGGGAGGCGTTGTCGGGATCCAGAGTTTCAAGCGTGCTCTTCTCAACATAGTTGTTGGAGTTCAGCAGTTTTTCACCCATCTTGATAATCTGCTCCGCGGCTTCCCTGGAGGTCGGAGATACTGAGCGGGCCTCGCGGGCAAGCTCAATCGCCTTCTTGGCCTTCTCGGAGGAAACAGCGGTATCCTTCGCGGCGTCAGAATAAGCATCATGAATCAGCGTTCTGGCAGGCATAATCAAGGACTGTCCCCAGCGGGCGCGGATATCAGCCTCCAAACTGCGGATATTTTTCCTTGTGTCAACCGCCATCGGACCATTTCCCCATTCAAGGGTCTGGGTCTCCTGCAACGCTGCAGCGCATACCTCAACCGCCTCTTTAAAACGCCCTGCGTCTCTCAGTTCGACAGCCTTTTTTATTTGGGCGCCAACCCCATCGAGCCTGGCATCGCGCCTATCCGTTTCCCTGGCCTCGACGTCTGCGTAATCCGCAGCGTCCAGTCCCGGGAGGAACGCACAGGAGAGAACCAGAGATAACGCAAACTTCAGCGTCATGGCAGACGGTGCGTGAAAGCCGGCTTTCAACAGTCTTTTCATAGTATCTCTTCTCCAAATATGTTTTTATTCTGATTTTATCTGTTGTTTCCGAACGACGGCAGACCGGTGCGCTGCGGCATCGGGCGCTGCATGGGACGCTGCGGTCCATTGCGGCGCGGCATCATCTCCGGTCCGTTCTCGAACATGTTTTCCGGAATACCCGGCTCCTTGTGTTCGGTGCGCTTGATTTCAATGCGCTCACCCGTCGCAGTCTTGACCCGGACGACGTTGTTCACAACATCTTCCAGTTCCAGAACATCTTCGCCGCGGCGTTCATCGCCCAGCGTAAACTTGTCGCCGACATACTGCACAAACGTGTTGTTGTCGATCTCGAAGTAGAAGGTCACGCGCTGTCTCGGATTGACGATTTCGCCGTTGACCGTTTTGCCTTTGACCGTCGCGATCTGTCCGGAAATCGGAAGACCGAGTTTCTCTTTCGTCTTCGGGTCATACTCGTGAATGAAGACGCGGGAAAGGTTGTCCGTCCGATACATTTTCGCGTTGTATTTGAGCTCTTTCGCAATGCGGTCGATGATGTAGGTCTTCTCGCCGATCTTGAAAGTGTCGCCGATCTTCAGATCATTGTACTGTTTCTTTCTGCGCGGATTCCGCTTGTCAAGTTCTCTGTAATACGCGATGGAAACTCTCCAGTCCTTGACGTCCGCTTTGTCGTTCGGATAGGAGATCTGAGTGATCCACATGCCGAGCGGCTCTCTTTCAACGGTTTCGTAGAAGAGTTTCTTTGCATAGTTCGGACGGCTCTTCGGATTCTTCAGGTCGGTTGAAGCCTTGTACTCTTCAATGTTGGAGAACCCGTCATTGTCCAGATCCTGTTCCGCATCACCGGGATTCTTCGGATCCAGTCCCCAGCGTTTTTCCACTTTATCGGGAATGCCGTCACCGTCCGAGTCCTCTTCACTGATGTTTCCGGGAGGAACCAGGACTTTGATTTTTTCACCGCAGAAGGAGCAGACTCCGGGTTTTTTCGCACGCATTTTCGGATAGTCGGAAGGCGGGATCAGATGGGGTCCGTGCGGACAGCGGGTAAGCGCCTCCGCCTGGCAGAGATCGTTGGATTCCGCCTTTGCCGGATTGCCGAGCCAAACGGCTCTTTCCGAATTGAAAATCATCTTATGCGTAAGTTCCGGCTTGGAAAAATCCAGCTGCCGGGGATACCCCGGTTTCGGAGGTTTGACGCCGAGCACGGCACCGATTTCAATATCCTTCGCCTGCAGAATCACGATGATCTGGAAAACAAGCAGGAGAATGAATATCAGCAGAAGAGCTGCCAGGATGAACTTCTCATAATGTTTCTTCAACAGGTTCATATCAATTCCGCCTTTCTCTTAGTTCTTCTGCTCAATGCGCTGCAGCTGATTTCCCGTATGGAAAATCATCCGGACCGTCATGGTCACCTTGATACGGTTCTCGCCGCCGATCATCGGACGGCCGTAGGTCGCAGCCAGAATGTAGGCATCCGATTCCTTCAGTTCATATCCGAGAATCTGGAACTGCTCAATCAGAAGAATCAGCGGATTCTTCGTCTGCGCATCAATCAGATCTTCAACATTCGCTTCATCGACACGCTCCATTGCCATATCACGGACCACATAGACGATATCGTCTTCGTAAGCGGTCTGGAAGGTGTTGATCAGCTTCCGGATCGTGTTCATCGCGGAGGCGACCTTCGTTTCGGAACCGTCTTTCGCCTCTTCCTTGACGGAAGCGGCCTCCAGAACGAGTTCATAATCATAATACTGGAAGTTGCCCTGCTTCACACCCTGAAGCGCCGGGGTCTTTTCCGTAATGGAAATCAGCTTGAGCGGCCACTCTTCGTCTTTCTTCACACCGCCGGCTTCACGCAGACGGCGGAAAATCTCTTCACGCAGCGACCACTGGAAAATGTAAAGAGGAATATCTTTCTGGGGCGGGGCAATCTCGACCGCGGCCATCTGCTTCTTGACATCTTCCTCGGATTCCGCACCGGGAACAGAGCTTCTTCTGTTCAGTTCCGAAACAAAATTGTTCTGCTGACCGACGAACTGAGTCTGTTCCATCGTGCGGGGAAGTCCCAGAGCAACAAGGACATACTTGTGAATGTTGTCATCGGTCACTTTTTCAGCGGTAATGGACTCCATTGCCTTGCGGAAATCCGCCAAACCCTTTTTCACTTTTTCCGCATCGTATTTGCTCAGGAATTCCATGAGAAGCGGACGGTCGATCTCCTCGTTCGGAATAATCGCGCGTTTCTCATTCGGAAGACCGTTGTAGTATTCCGCAAACGCTTTAATGAGGGCGGATTCGTTTATATAGTCGCGATACCGGATCATTTCGGATTCGAGACGGTTCTTGTCCTTTCCGGAAAGAAAATCGGCAATCAGTTCATCGGAACCGGTGATTTCACGCTTGTGAAGGTCCGGAAGTTCTTCGTAATACTTTGTGAAGCTCTCTTTCAGCGCATCATCGGAAATGCCGACGGCATTGGCAAGCAGCAGCAGCGGCTTGCGGTAGAACTGCCCGAATTTACGCTGAAGAAGGAAAGCCTCCATCTCGACTTTGGCGGTATCAATGGTGATGTTCTTGTAGTTTTCCGTCAGCGGCGCAGGCGGTTTCCGGCTGTTCGCTTTTTCCAGAACGTCTTTATACTCCGCAATTTTCGTGTTGACTTCAGCGACCTGGGAGTGCTTCACAACCACGAGATAAATCAGGTAGAGAGAGACCAGCGCCGTCAAAGAGAGGACTGCAAGCAGGGGAATGTTTCTTACGGGGATTTTCATTTTACGCGTTCTCCATCCTTATCTCTTTATCGGGGTAACCAGTTCCGCTTCAATCCGGAACGAAGAAATATTCGATCCGCTCGGAGCAAGTTTGAAGTTCTGAATCATGCGGTCGCCGTCAGCAATCGAGAAATGCTTGAAAAGACCGGTCTTCTCAAGGCTTGCCTTGAAATCATTGTAAATGCGGGCGGGATCCTTGTCCTTGGAGCTTGTGCGGATATATCCGTTGAACTCAATCCACTTGTATTCCTGCTCCACGGTTTTCTGAGCGGCGGCTTCCCGGCGCGCGCCGAATCCGCCGTTGAATCCGCCAAAACCGCCGAAGCCGCCGTCCTGCGGGGCTTCCGCGACTTTCGATTTCTGAGCTGTTGTACTCAGACTGGTGATCGGATGTATTGAGGAGAACCAGATTTCCGGCGGGACAGCCGCCTGAACCTTATTGAAAAGATCCGGCCAGAAATCGCGCTCTTTCAGCATGTCCAGCGTCTGCTGGAAATCGCCGACCGCGCTGTTGAGTTTACGGTAAGCGGAATCGACCTGCTTCGTTGCAAGCTGGGCCTTATCCACTTCGCGCTTCGCGCGGATTTCATCCTGATGAACCGTCTCATACTGTTTGGAGAAGCTCCAGTAGGTCATGCCGAGACAGAGCAGAAGCGCGAATGCGGAAGCGTAGAAGTAGGGGTCCTTCTGCTTTGCGATGCGCTCTCTGCGGAGAGAATCCGGAACAAGCGAAACCTCAACCGGACAGACACCGACATTCCGGAGACCGAGACCGATCACTTCGGAATAGAGATGAGCAAGTTCAGCGATCGGTTCCTGAAGCGTTTCAGAGACAGAAACAATCTGGAAAGGATTGAGATATTCCACCGGGAGTTTCAGCTTTTCCTCAAAGAAACGCGGCATGTATTCCATCACGGAACTTCCACCCGCGAGATAAAGTTTTTCCGGCTTGTTGCCCTTCTGATGAGCGCGGTAAAGATTGATTGAACGGCTGATTTCGCCGTGCAGACGCGTCATCTGGTTGCGGACGATCTTGGAAACAATCGCGGCGACTTCGGAATCGGGATCCTCGTATGCGCCGCCGAGAGCAACGAAACCGTGACGGCGTTTCAGGTCTTCCGCCTCCTTGAAGGAGATGCCGAATTCCTTGCTGATCTGCTGGGTGATGGAGTTGCCGGCAATCGGAATCGTGCGCTCAAACAGTTTGCCGTTATCGACGAACGAAAGAGTCGAGCAGTGTCCGCCGATATTCAGAATCATCTCGCAGGCGTTCTCCCCGACCATGTTCGCGCGGCAGGCATTGTAACCGGCAGTCGGAGCAACTTCGATGTTGCCGATTTTTCTGCCGGATTCGCGAATCAGCTTGACAACGCTTTCAACCTCTTCGCTGCGGACATAGATGATCATGACGTCGATTTCCGTGGAATCCTCCGAAACGCCGACAATCTGCGCATCCCAGACAGTTTTGTCCATCGGGAACGGCGAGTTCTGTTTCGCTTCAAATTCGATGATCTGGTTGATCTTGTTTTCATCATCCGTCAGAGCGGGGAGCTTGACGAAGCGGATCAGAGCGCTCTGCGCGGAAAGCGAAACATTCACGAGTTTTGAAGTAAACTTGGTTTCCGCAAGAAGTTTTTTGAGGGCGATGAGCATCTCGACCGAGGTTTCCTGCGATTCGAGCGCGGCGGCGTCCGTGTAACCGAACTCCACAAAATCGAAGTTCACGAGGTCCATCGTGCCTTCGTGGGTATAGGCGAATTCTGCGGCTTTCAGGGTATCCGAGCCGATATCAACACAGAGAACAGTAGAATTGTTTTTGGCCATAGGTCACTTCCCTTCCACAGTGTTTTTGGAAAGATCGAACGCATCCACTTCCACCAGATTCCAGGGAGTACGGTCTTTGGGAAGAACCGCGGACGGAAGTTTCATGAAACCGACGTTGGAGCTCATGATCCGCTGGAAGGCACGACCGGCATTCTTCATGTTTTTCGGAGAATGAATGTAACGGGCGAGAAGGACCTGGTTCTTGTTCCGGAATTCCACCATGACGGGGAAAGACTGGGCAACGCTTCTGGTGAATTTATTGAGTTCACAGTAACGTCTGAAAATCTGCGGGGGGACGGCAAAGAAAACCTGATGTGTCTGTCCGTCTTCCGCAACGCTCCAGAGAACCTGGGTTCCGGAAAGGAGGACGCTGCCGCCGAATTCCTTCTTGGCAGGGGCGATGACATGAGCGGTAACAGTGAGATCGTCGAGCCAGCGCAGCTGTTTGCCGCGTCCGCCCTCATAACTGAGTTCGGGGGTATAGGAGATCTGAAGAGTGAGCCATTTCGTTCCGGAAGAGGGCGAAACCTGTATGCCGCCGGTCAGCGGGAGCGTAGGAGCTTCGAAAAAGTCCATCTTGCATGTTATACTTTTTTGATCTATCACCTGTCGATCCTGTGCGCAGACGGCAAAGGAAAGACCAAGTATCAGCATTCCAACGAACATCAGCTGATCTTTCAAGCGCATTTTTCAAACTCCTGTATTTTTAGTTTCATCCGGTTCCGGTGCTTCCGGAAAGGCCTGCTGAAAAACTCTAATATGCATTTACGAAAAATGCAAGCGGATTTTTCAAAAAACAAGGCACAAACTGCAAAAAAAATGTTATTTTTTTGCTTCCGGAGCGTTTTTCTCGTTTTTTTCCGGCGCAGCGGGAGCTTTTTCCACAACGGCAGGAGCGGCTTTTGTCTCGACAGCACTGCTCAGCGCAGCGCTGGAGGATGCAGCGGCAGAAACCTTCTGACGATGACCGGACACAGCAGCCAAAGCGAGAGTCACGACGAAGAAAACGGTAATGAGAACAACCGTCAAGCGGGAAAGATAGCCCATGGTCTGAGCGCCGAAGACGCCTTCGCCGACGCCGCCGAACGCGGAACCGAAGCCGCCGCCTTTCGAAGGCTGCACCAATACCAGAGCGACCAGAAGAATTGCGATTAAAACTGCAACCGTGTAAAGAATTGCACTGACGATCACTGTCATTTTTCCATCCTGTTTTGTTGTTGAAACGGAATCAGGGTTCCAGCGGGAACCCATCCGTCTCGTTTGTTTCAAATTAAGCCGGAGCGGTTATAAAATAACCGTTTTTCCTATATTTTCAACCCCGGTTTTTTGTTTTTTTCAATAAAGAAGCTCACGAAGACTGATCCGCACACGGCGTTCATCAATCGTGAATCGGCTTCAGAACCAGATCGTCATCCTCAATATCAATAAGAATGAGACCTGTCAGGAAGTCCGCAATTGCAACCGGGTGAATGCCGACTTTCACACCGAAGAGACAGGAAGCGCCGAGTTCCAGAGCCCAGTAATCGCGGGCTTTTTCCTTGTAAATGCGGTTGGAGGGAAGCGGGAAGTTCGTTCCCTGAACCCAATAACGCTCAACGTCACCCCAGACAATCGGACGGGCGAGATCCATTGCGCTGCCGAACAAGAACTGTCCTTCCGCGCCTTCCGTTATGGAGAAGCCGTACTGACGGTTGTAGCCTTTGAGTGCAGAACCGTAGGTTCCGACCTCGCCGCCGATGCCGAATGCGCGGGTGACGCGGGCTTCCGCACCGATCACGGCTCCGCTTTTCAGTTCAATCGTGACAATGTCGAGGAGATCCAGGAGACGGTTGGGGATGTACATCAGCAGTTTTTTGCCGAAGGAATTCGATTCCTCGCCGGAAGAAACGGAGCTGCCTGCGGACAGTTCCTGCGCGGCGGGCTCTGCCTCAAGCTGATTTTCATCCGCCGAAACGCTGAAGAACGCAGCCGCGGCCATGAAGACGGAAAGCATCATCAATTTTCTCATAAGAACACCTTCTGGTTGTTTTTGATTTTTCAATATCTTTATGCAATATATATCCCCAAGAAGCAAAATGCAAAAAGAAATCCGGAGATTTTTCAGATTTTGTGTTTTTTCTCTAGAAAATCCGCCGCAAAACGGACGCATTCCGCACACGGAGTTCTGCATGTTCCCTTGATTTCGCGGCAGGTTTCCGCTCCGGCGGCCTCCCGGAACGCCGCACGCAAAGCGGGACGATCCGCTTCATCCGCAAGCTGCATCGCCGCATAAAGCGCTCCGCAGAGACCTTCGGGGGCGCGTCCGCCGCCGAACGCGGAAAGTTCGGAAACAAAAGAGTCGTCCGCATCAAACGCTTTCGCCACGCACTGTGCGCAATTTCCGAATTTCGGAACCGAAGTGAAGAGTTCAGCCGCTCTGTCCGCATGGGTGCTCATCGTAAAAAAACTCCTTAGTTCTCTGCTGTGTTTTTCAAAGGAAAGAATAACTATACAGCGGATTTTTCAAAAAGCAATATCCGTTCAGAGCAATTTCTTATTTTCCCGTAAAAATAAAAATCATATTTTTTATTTCTTAGGCCTTGAAATGCAACTGCTCTACATTTATATTACGTCAGAAACGCGGAATGTGTCCGCGCTTCAAGCAATAAAAAAAAACACAACAAAGTGGGGTAAACATGAAAAAATCTCTTCTTCTCGGCGGTGCAGTTGTTGCGGCGGCTCTCATGACCGGCTGCGCAGGCGTCACAACTCAGAACGGCGGCGTCACTCTTCTGGGCGGCGGCTTCTACAGCGATTCCGCGGCTAACGCGATTCTCCAGCCGATCCAGGACAAGAGCTACACCGTTGTCAAGCGCGGCGTCAAGGCCGAAGCCAAGCTCCTCGGCATCTTTGCCGCAATCAACATGGGCGATGCTTCCTACGGAACCCTCAAGGCTCAGGCTCTCAGCGGTCTCAAGGCCGACGATCTGATCGATGTCAAGATGGACTACAAGCAGGAAACCATCCTCGGCATCAACAAGGTCACCGTCACCATGACCGGTACCGCCATCAAGTTCAAGTAATTTCGCTTGACCAGAGACCGGTTCGCGCTCGGCGCAGCCGGTCTTTTTTCTAATTCATAAATATAAAAAGGGATGGGTGTTTCATGAAAAAATTTCTTGCTGTTTTATCAACTCTTCTGCTGGCGACCGCAGTTCAGGTTCAGGCGGCAAACTGGCATGTATCCATCTCAAATGGAAAAAACAAAAACCCCGGTACTCCGGAAGCACCCCTGAAAAATATCTGGAAAGCAATCGAAAAAGCAAAACCCGGCGACATGATTCTCATTGCGGAAGGCAATTATCCCGGGAAGATGTCCTGCGGCTGGATCAACCTTGACAAACCCGTCAGCCTTATCGGCGGATATTCTCCCGATTTCTCCGCACGCGATGTTCTCAAGTACCGCACCATGCTCCGTCCGTCAAACGCTCAAAACACAACGAAACCGACGTATGGAACGCTTACCATCAACACGCGCAAGTTCGGTCCGAACTCAAACATCCTCATTGACGGCATCATCTTCGACCACACCGCCGCGAACAGCTATCACCCCGTCAAAGGCAAACCCAACGGGTTCAAGGACGGAATGCTCACCATTCCGCCCGCAAAAGGCAACACAAAGTATCCTTCCATTGACAAGTATCTCATCTATGCGCAGACCGATGGACAGCTTGTCATTCAGAACTGTCTTTTCCTCAACGGCTGCAGCTACGCCATTATTGTCGCGCAGTATTCCGGAAACGTGCGGATTCTCAACAACGTTTTCATCGGCAACCGCATGATGGGAGCGGATGTCCGTTCGACAAACGGCAAACCGTTCACTCTCAATTACGAGTTCGCAAACAACACCGTGCTCTTCACCTGGACCCGCACAAAAGCGTTTGAAGACATGGGCTACGGGGTCCGGACCAATCCCGGCGTATTCACGAATATCCATCACAATATCCTCGGACTCAACTGCATGGCCGGATTTGACAACACAAAGGGCAATGCAAAACAGAAAAAAGTCAAGCTCGACAACAACATCTTCTTCCTCAACAAGAAAGCCGACGTTGCCATCACCATCAGTCCGAGCATCAAATTCATGAAGGTCGAAGACGACGAATTCGATGATCTTGAAGACGTTGAAGGCATGGAGAGCGTCAGCAAGAACTCCGGTCTCAAAGATCCCGCACTCTTCAAAGGTGTAATCGACATGAACTATCTCAAAGCATTTCTCGAAACGACGTGCACCGAACAGGTCGATTATGACGAGAATTCTCCGGTCAACCAGTTCCGCGCCGCATTGGGTCTCAACAAACAGGGAAAGATCACAACTTCCGTTTCGATGTTCGCCAATCCCTATCCGTTCGAAAGCGCAATTCGCTTTTTCGGGGCAGTCAAGGGCTTCGGAGCTCAGACGCCGGCCGTTCCTTAACAAAAGACAGCAACCATCCAACAGGAGAGAATTATGAAAAAACTGCTCATTGGTCTGCTGGTTGCGGCTCCGGTCATAGCCGCACTCGCACAGCCGCCTCCGCCGCCGAGACATCATGGAGACAGCGGAGTCGCTCTGGCTGCGGAAATCGTCGGGCTTGTCGGGGACATTCTTGCCCCGCCTCCACCTCCGCCGCCGGCTCCCGTTTATGTCGTACCGCCTCCTCCGCCGCCGAGACCTATGCCGCC
>DHMO01000065.1:84658-84801 GCA_002405835.1 Lentisphaeria bacterium UBA4640
CCTCCACCGAGACGTCACATGCCTCCTCCGCCTCCGCCGGGATACATGCCGCCTCCGAGACACATGCCACCTCCACCGCCGAGACACATGCCACCGCCGCCTCCGCCGGGATACATGCCACCGCCGCCGAGACCTATGCCGCC
>DHMO01000065.1:84863-88382 GCA_002405835.1 Lentisphaeria bacterium UBA4640
CCTCCACCGAGACGTCACATGCCGCCTCCGCCGCGCTGGTGACAGATTACTGGAGAATCCCCCTAACGGGTTCTATATAAACTGAGCAAGCAACAAGAACAAACAACAAAGGAGATCCCCCATGTTCTTCCAACAGCTCATCGAGAACTTCAAAACGATCATCACCAAGAAGTATTTCTGCTTCGAGGGACGCGCCGGCAGACAGGAATTCTGGATGTGGATTCTTGCCGTAATTGTCGTAGGCTCCATCCTCGCCATCATTCCGAAAATCGGCGGAATTTCCGGTCTCTGGTATCTTGCAACAGCGCTCCCGACTCTCGGAGTTACAGCCCGCCGTCTGCACGACACAGGCAAGACCGCATGGCTCATCCTCCTGTCTCTGATTCCGATCATCGGAAATCTGATTGTTCTGATTTTCTGCATTCCGGAAGGAACCAACGGAGACAACCAGTACGGTCCGCTCCCTGCGGCGACGCCGGTTGAAGAATAATCACATCTTCCTTTAAAATGAAACGGGCTCCGGTTTTCCCGCCGGAGCCCGTTTTATTTTAAATGTTTTCTTTTAGTTCAGGGAAGAGACGATCATTTCTCCACAGGATCGAGGATCAGCTCGACAACCGGAACGGCAACCTGCGGCTTCTCGACCGGAAGAGTCAGAACTGCCACGGATTCCGTACTTCCCGCAATATGGCAATTCTTGATTTCCTTTTTCTGAAACGGAATTTCCGAATGATCGTGCAGGAAACGCGCATAGCGGATACATCCGGCAAGCCCCGGAAGACGCAGATGACGGTTCTGCCATGAGAACAGATGAATGTAAAGGCGGTGCGTCACGGGATTCCATGTCGCGCGGCAATCCTCGGGAACGGCAAATTTTTCCGGAGCGGTCTCGCAGCCGAGAATCGCGCGGGAATGCTGATTCCACCATTCGCCGATCTCTTTCAGAATCTGCGAAGAGCGCGGATCAAATGTTCCCCGCCCAGTCGGTCCGACATTCAAAAGCATATTGCCGCCTTTGGACACATGATCGACCAGCATCTTCACCAGCTCTTCGGAAGAGCGCCAATGCACGTTCTGCGTCGTATACCCCCACTGACCGTTTATGACCTGGCAACCCTCCCAGCGGCATTTGACATTGCTGTTTTCGGGCAGCGACTGTTCCGGCGTGGAAAAATCATCGAATCCGGGCAGACGCGAAATCAGGATTTCCGGCTGAAGGCTTTTGATTTTCGCGGCAAGCACCGGAGCGTTCCAGATATGTTTCGTATCCGGATAGCTGCCGTCAAACCAGATGATGTCAATCTTCCCGTAGTTGGAGAGAAGCTCCATCACCTGATTGTGCAGATACTCGGTATAAGGAGCGTAATCGCGCTCTGCGGGAAAATCGCGGAGCGGATGACGGGCGTCAATCACATAGTTCGGATGATGCCAGTCAGGGAGCGAATAGTAAATCCCGATATGGAAATTCCGCGCACGGAAAGCATCGATCACCTCGCGGAGATAATCCCGTCCGTAATAATGCATGGAACTGTAATCGGTAAATGCCGTATCGAACATGCAGAAGCCGTCATGGTGTTTCGCCGTGAAAACAACATAACGCATTCCGGCGCGCTCCGCGGCCTCCGCCCATTTCTCCGGATCGAACTGATCCGCCTCGAACTGGTCGACATACTTCTGATACTGTTCATCCGTCATTTTCAGATCGGACTTCACCCATTCATTCCCGAATGCGCCGGCATAGACGCCCCAGTGAATGAACATTCCGAATTTGCTTTCTTCAAACCAATGCATACCCTTTTTTCCTTTTTATAAAAACGGTTTACCTGACTATAGCATAAAAAGAATGGTTTTCAAGTTCCGGACTCCAGTTTTCCCGGAGTCCGGATGCATCTTTATTCCGTCAGCCGGGAGCCATCTTCTCCGAGAAATTCGGAGTCGATGAAACGGACATTTTCCGCATGTCCGGCGTTTCCGCTCTCTTTGGCGGAAATGCGGCAGCGCTCAAACGTCAGGTTCCGGAGCGGAATCTGCGTGCTGGCATTGCCGGAAAGTGCGATACGGCACTTGTCGCCCGCAATGTCGCGGAAATGAAGGTCGGAAAACACCGGAATGCCACGCTCGGGCGGAACGACCGGCAGCGTCATCACCTTCCAGTGCTCCGGAATCGGCTTGCCGGCAAACGATTCCGGAAGTTTCACCATGCTTTCGGGGAACCAGTTGAGGTCAAAGTCAATCACCTTACCGACTTCCGAAAGATTCACGTTCCGGATGTAAATATCGCGGACATAACCGCCGCGCGTGAGTCCGCTCTTGAACTTCATGCCGACTCCCGTGTGGCGCGCCGTCATGTTCTCCACAAGAATATCCGAAATGCCGCCAGACGTCTCGCTCCCGAACGTCACAAGCCCGCAGCCGCGGTCCGCACGGCAGTTCCGCAGAAGGACATAACGGGTCGGACGGTTCACGCGGAGACCGTCCGCATCACGTCCCGCTTTGAGACAGAAGTTGTCGTCGTTGCAGTCAATCCGGCTGTTCTGGACAAGGACGTATTCCGAGGAATCAATATCGATCCCGTCGGTGCTGGGACCGCGTCCGCCGATGTTGTTCGCAATGCAGATATTCTCTGCCGTGACGTGATGCGAATAGAGAATGTGAAGGCTCCAGAAGCCGGCGCGGAAAATCACAACGCCGTCAACCCGGATGTCCGAACAGTTCTGGATGAGAATGCCGCGCGGACGGCGGCAGTCGTAATCCGACGCCCAGCGGAGACCGTTCGGCGTGTAGTAGTTGTCCGTCTTCTCCCAGAAATCATCCCAGAACACCTTGCCGTCACCGTCGATGATTCCCTCTCCGGTAATCGCGGAGCACTGCTTGTCAATGATGTTGATCAGCGCGGCGGGCCACTCAATCTCGAACCCGGCGACACGCGTTTTGATGACCGGATACGCCGCGATGTCGTTCAATCCGCGCAGGACGGAACCTTTCGGGATATCAAACGTCGTATTGTTTCCGATAAAGAGCGAGCCGGAACGGTAGATGCCCGGAGAGAGGCGGACAATGCCGCCTCCCTGTTTTTCCGCTTCGTCGAGCGTCCGCTGAATCGCGGCTGTGCTAATCGCGACACCGTCGCCGACTGCTCCGAAGTCGTTGACTTCAAACACTCTGTCCGAAGCCGGAGCCTTCCGGCAGCCGACCTCTTTCACCCACGGGAAATCCCAGTTGTCCATAAACAATCCTTATTTGATGCTGTATTCCACGCCGTCGATGAACGCAGCGCCGGATTCCGCCGTTTTGCTCAGACCGATGCGCAGACGGCAGAGACCATCCTTCAGCGCGGTCCAGGTATCCGTATCCGTCGGGACGGCGTATTCCAGAACAATTTCCTTCCACTCCGGCTCGATGTTGAACTTGTACGGCTTGTAAAGATGCTTTTTGTGTCCGCCGCGTCCGAAATCCAGGTACATATAGCCGGGAACTGTGCCGTTTTCGGACTTCACCCAGAACTTGACAGCAATCGTC
>DHMO01000018.1 GCA_002405835.1 Lentisphaeria bacterium UBA4640
AATAGTTATTTAGCAGACACTAATTATTAACCATGATCCAGTCATCATAATCATTCCCGTACTGAATAAACCCAAGCCCTGTCTGTTTCAAATTTGCATTGCACGACGCTTTCTGCGCCGCCGCCCTCGCCTTGCCCAGTGCAGGCAGAAGCATACCGGCAATGATTGCTATAATTGCAACAACTATAAGAAGCTCTATGATCGTAAATCTGCAGAGTTTCCCTGTGAAACGGAGGGGATGAGACAGTTCCGGATGTTTTGTTTTCATTGCCTTGCGTGCCTTTCATGCTGTTTTTATTGTTTTCTTGTTTTCTGACAGGAACCTGTTCTGAGATAAATATATATCATAAAAGCTGTTTTGTAAATGGGGGAAAAAGACAAAAAGATGTAAAAAACGAAACATTGCACATTTTCCTCTTGAAAACTCCCGGATGCGGGGATATGGTACAGAAAAATGGAGTTAGAACAATGAACCGGCAGGATATCAACCCGCTGCAGCTGCTTTTTGAACATGGCATGGAACGGAAACCGGAAGGTTTTGAACCATTCTTCATCATTTACTGCGGGCTCGCCCTTAACTGGCAGAAGAAAAAATTCGTCCGCATGAATCACCGGCGCTGGACATTTGAATATGTGCTTTCCGGTACAGGGATTCTTGAAATCGACGATACCTCCTACATGGTCGGACCGGGAGATCTCTACATTCTTCCCTTCGGACACAACCACAAATACTATCCGACATCCCCGAATGGATGGCGCAAAATCTATATAAACTGCACAGGGCCGCTGATAGAGGCGCTCCTGAAAACGTATTTGCTTCTCGGCTGCTACCTGTTCAAGAACTGCGGACCGGAAATAAAAGAGATTTTCTATAGATTCTACCGGAAATATCACCCCGCTAAAACTGCGGAAACTCAGGACTCAGACACTCTGCTCTTCTGCCGCCTGGCCGAACTTCTGTATCTGCATGGAAAGACGGAAAGCAGTTCCAGACTGACCTGCGTCATGCAGCTTCAGTATATTCTCGACCGTTCCGTCGATGCGCGGGTTGATCTAAACCGGATTGCCAGACAGTTCTGCATGACTCCATGCTATATGCGCCGCCTCTTCAAACGTTACACAGGAATGACTCCATACGAATATCACCTCAACAAACGGATTGATGCCGCACTTTCCATGCTCGTCTCCACCTCTTTCACGGTCATGCAGATTGCGGATCAGCTGCATTTTTCCGATGCCTATCATTTCTCCAAAATTTTTAAAAAGAAGACCGGTTTATCCCCCAGAGCTTACAGAAACAGCCAGAAAGGGCAGTCTGCCTGACTTTTCAAAATTCCATAAAACAGACTTCCGGCAGTTGCTTTCCGGAAAAGGCATTGTATATTTCCGGAAAAACATACAGGAGAACGCAAAATGAATATCACACCTGAACTCCGAAAGGCGCTTGATGCCGCATGGAAACAGCTGACGCAGATTCTGTTCTGCGAAAAAACGAATCTCATCTACGACTACGTCGGCTCGCTCGATGAACACCGGTTCGATTTCCTGCCGACCGCTCAGGAAGTTCAGCTCGGATACCCCAACAACAAAGGGTACTCCACCGGAATGGAAGACAGCATGATCTGCGGCGGAACCGCTCTCGATCTCTGCATCCGGCGCGCTAAGCTCTTCCCGGAAACAACGGAAGAATGCAGGACTTTCGCACAGAAACTCTTCAAAGGCCTCGAACTCTGCGCCACAGTCCACGGAAGAAACGGATACATCGTCCGAAGCGTCTCCCCGCGCGACGGAAAAAGCTGCTACACCTGTTCCTCCCGCGATCAGATGACCTTCTGGATCTGGGGACTTTGGAACTATTACAACTCCGGACTCGTCTCCGAAAACGAACGAAAACGCATTGTGGAGCTCGTCGTCATGCTCGCGGAACGTTCGGAAAAAGAGGTCGTTCCGGAAAACGATTACTGCATTCTAACACTCGACGGATACCCGAACATTCTCAACAAGCTGGTTCATGTCCCGCCGCATGAAATTCTGCGCCTTCTGATGTTCTACAGCACAGCGTATGCGCTGACCGGCAACGAACATTGGAAACAGCTTTATGATGCACTCATTGAGCCGGCAATCCGCAGAGCGGCGGAGCCGAAAGAGAACTGGAACCATTTTGAACTCTCACAGTTCCTCATCTCGCTCGCGCTCTGCAACGAACTTGATCCGCGGCCGGAATTCGTTGAAATCTCTCGGACGATTGCAGGAATCACGAAAAAAATGCTCTGCGAAAAATATCTTCCCGAGCTCGAACAGTGGACAGGCTCCTGGTACTGTCCGGCGCGTCCGTGGCGCGAATCCAGACGAATGCACGTGATGCAGGCAGCCAACGGTTCCGCCGTCTGGCCGGACGGCAAGCTCGACCTTCGCCCGCCTCAGACGGAAGAGTTTGAAAGACTCTTTGATGTTGTCCGGATTCCCGGAAACCTCGCAGAAGGCGTTCTGCTCGCACCGGAATGCGGATTCTCTCCCGAACTCCGCGAACGTTTTCTGAAAGCGTTTCTGCGTCCCGATTACTCGGTGACCTGCTCGTACAGTCTGCTCGGAATGTTCTATTCGGCGCTGCTTCTGCTGCGCTGATTCACACTCCGGCGGCGGAATTCACGCGGAGAACAGCCGTGAAAGCGCGTGAATTCCGTTGAAAAATGAAACGGGTTCCCGTAACCGCACAGCTGGCTGATCTCCTTGACTGTCAAACGGCTCCCGCCAAGCAGCCGTGCGGCATGCAGCAGACGCATGCGGATGAGATACTGATACGGCGTCTCGCCGAAACTTGCGCGGAACCGGACGTTGAAGGTCGGCAGGCTCACGCCGAGTTCCGCCGCAAGAGTTTCCATGCGGAACGGTTCCTGGAAATTCCGCTCCAGACGGATTCGAACCGCCTCCATCTCCGCCGGAACCGGATCAGCCCGGTGAAGTTCAGCAAGAAGATTCAGCAGCTCAAACATCACCCCGGAAAGCCGGCGGCGCGAACATGGATCGTGGAAACCGCGAACAGCCTCCCGCATCCGGTTGAACAGATCATCCCAGAGTGTCTGCTCCACACGCACCGTCAGAACGTTGTCCAGATGCAGCTGATGAATCAGTTCCGGAAGCAGAAGCCCGACAGGAATAACCCCCGCTTTCCGGCAGTTTTTCCCGGGGAAATAGAGCAGATCGTTATCCCGGTGCGGATGAAGAATGCAGAGGTCGCCGGGCTCCGCAATGTACGCGGAATTTCCGCTCCGGATCATGAACTCGCCTTCATAGATATATTCCAGCGAATAGAAATGCGAATTTTTCCGGCGCTGAAAAAAGTAATTCCGCACATTGCTTCGGACTAAGTAGCGGCAGGAAAGCGTTTCGTGCACGGTCATCTCTTCAGGAAGCGCAAGCACATCCGAACTATCCGTTCTTCCGGTCCCCTGAATCCAGACTTCCGGCGCTTTATAGAGGCTTGCGACCTTCTGTTTTTCAAAAATCGAAACATCACCGAGAAGACGCATTTTATCATTCCTTATGCTTTTTTATTTTTCCGAAGCAAATATACTTCCTTCTCTCTCTTTTTTCAAGAGAATGATGGTATAATTATCCGCATCACTTCAAGCAAAAGGAAATCATATGCAGACCTTCAAACTCGACAACCATGCGGACAGCGTTCTGCCCGAAAACAAAAACTGGAAACTCATCTGGAACGATGAATTCGACGGAACCGAACTGGATACCTCAAAGTGGGGCTTCCGGCTCAACTTCTGGGGGAAACGGTTCGATACATTCACAACCGAAGGAATCGAACTCGACGGGAACAGTCATCTGAAACTTCATCTGATCCGGAAAGGCGACGACTTCTTCTCGCCGCATCTCCAGACCGGCGCGCTCACCTACGACAATCCCAAAGACTGCGGCGGATTCTGGCCGTTCGGCAAACTCGATCAGCCCAAATTCATGCACCGTTACGGCTACTATGAAATCCGCTGCCGTCTGCCGAAAAATCCCGGATGGCATGCGGCATTCTGGCTTCAGGCTCCCGGCGTCGGCTCTCATCCCGATCCGCGCCGCGCCGGTGTCGAATGCGACATCATGGAAAACTACCGCCAGCACACCGAAGGCAAACTCATCGGCGGCAATATCTGGGGCGGTTACGGACGCGACTGCGGAGCATCCGGGCACTTTTCATGGGACTGCAAGGAAACTGCGGACGGATGGCATTATTTCGGCGTCGACTGGAGCCCTGAAGGATACGATTTCTACGCGGACGGCGAGCTCACCGGAAAAGTCGTTCCGCCGGAACGCGCGGAGGAAAAGCATATCGTCAAAGAGAGCGAAGGCGCATCGTGGCTGAAGCCGGGCAGCGTCTCCGTCGGTCCGGTATCCGAAGTGGAACAGTTCATACTTGTTTCCACCGAATGCCACGGCTACCGCGGTCCCGGATTCACTGCGCCGAACGACCAAAAGCCCGGCACGCCGTGCAAACTGCTCTTCGACGCCGTCCTGCCAGACTGCTTTGAAGTTGACCACGTCCGGGTATTCGACCGCGTCTGATCAATGATGCTTCCACTCGGTCTTCGGCGGAGGCGGGAGACCGAGCGCCTTATAACTGTTGCGGAAGTGCATTTTTGCATACTTTGAAAGCAGATCGCGTCCGCCCTGCTCCACAAGTTTTGCGGCGCAGATGTCGACCTGTTCCCCGGCGCCCTTCGGCAGAGTCATCCCCGCCTCTTTGCCGAGATCTTCGAGGCGTTTCAGGAACGCGGCGCGGGCAATCACCGAAGCCGCGGCAACCGCCATGTCGCTCTCCGCTTTGGTACGCTGAACAAGCCGGATCTGCCGTCCGCGCTCCCGAAGCGCCGAGAGAATCAGCGATTCATTTCCGAATTTGTCGGCAAGCGCCTCTTTGCATTCCGGGACCTTCTCCAGCAGATTCTCCAGCGCGCGGGCATGTCCCCACGCGAGCAGATGATTCAGCGAACGGAATCCCGAATACATGCGGTTGTATGCTTCGGGACCGATCGCGACGAACCCGAACCCCTTGCCGATAATCTTCATGGCGTCCGCCGCAATCTTGCGCAGCTGCGTATCATTTTTGATGAGCTTGCAGTCGCGCACGCCGGCATCGCCGAGCGAAAGCTCCATTCCCTTGTCCAGATAAACGGCGGCGACAACAAGCGGACCGAAGAAATCGCCCTTGCCGCTCTCGTCCATTCCCGCATGAGGGATGAAATCCTGCTGTTTTTCCTGAAATGCGAGATCTTTCAAGACTTCGGGTTCCAGAATGAAATCGACGAAATCCTGCGCCTCCGCACCCTGGATCACAAGTTTTCCGCTGTTGTAAAGCACTGCGTTGGTTTTATTTTTCACCGCTTTGAATTTTGCATACGGCAATTCTGAAAAATCCCAGCAGCGCGCCCCCAGCGCATCGCGCAGCACATCGTGCAGTTCCGCAGGGAGAAGTTTGACGATACAGTTTTTGTTTTCCGGCATGATTAATCCTTGTTTTTAACGGGAATATACTGTTTTATCCTTCTTTTTTCAAACTCAAAAGCGAAAAACGGGCGGATTTCATTTTCCGGAGCTTGCAAAATGACAGTTTACGGCGTATATTTAAAGAATTGCAAAATTGGAAATAACGGAAAAAGGCTGGCGGAAAAATGAAAAGACTTTTGAAAAATGTAGCCGAGCCGAATCTCTTCCGGGAAATTTTTTCCTATGACAGGATTCCGGCTTTCAAACTCGTTGAGAAAACCGTAAGCCCGCGTCTGCCGGAACATATCTGGATTACCGATACAACGTTCCGCGACGGACAGCAGGCGCGTCCGCCGTATTCCGTTTCCGAAATAGTCGAACTCTTCAAATTCATGCACCGGATCGGCGGAAAACACGGACTCATCCGCCAGAGCGAATTCTTCCTCTACAGCGAACAGGACCGCAAAGCCGTGGAAGCCTGTCAGGAACTTGGTTTCGAATTCCCCGAAATCACCGCATGGATCCGCGCTGTAAAAAAAGATTTTGAACTCGTCAAAAGCATGGGACTCAAGGAGACCGGCATTCTGACCTCCTGTTCCGATTATCATATCTTTCTGAAACTGCGCAAAACCCGCCGCCAGGCGCTCGACTCCTACAAGGAAATCGTCGAGGCCGCTCTCGAAAACGGCGTCCGTCCGCGCTGCCATCTGGAAGACGCCACCCGCGCAGACTTCGAAGGATTCGTCATCCCCATGATCAACGAGCTCAACGACCTCTGCGCCGGAACCGGAATGAACGTCAAAATCCGTCTGTGCGACACAATGGGATACGGTCTGCCCTTCCCCAACGTCCCCGCGCCTCGCGGAGTTCCCGCCATGCTCGACATGATTCTCTCTGAAACCGATACGAAATCCGAACAGCTTGAGTGGCACGGACACAACGATTTCCACAAGGTTCTCGCAAACGGCGTCTGCGCGTGGCTCTACGGCTGCTCCGCCGTCAACGGAACCTTCCTCGGATTCGGTGAACGCACCGGAAACCCGCCGATCGAAGGACTCGTCTTCGACTGGATGGGGCTCACCGGAATCAACGACGGAATCGACACCACCGCCATCACGGAAATGGCGGACTTCTTCCGCACCAAAATCAAACACGAAATCCCCCCGAACTTCCCGTTCGTCGGAGCCGATTTCAACACCACGCGTGCCGGAATCCATGCCGACGGGCTGACCAAGAACGAGGAAATCTACAACATCTTCGATACGGAAAAATTCCTGAAGCGTCCCTGCCGCGTCGCCGTCTCCAACACCTCCGGTCTTGCGGGCATCGCATACTGGGTGCAGGAAAACACGCCGAAAGGCGCAGGCATCCGCAAGGACAATCCCGGCATCATCGCCATCCGCGACTGGATCGACGCTGAATACGCCCGCGGACGCACAACATCCATCAGCGACAACGAGATGCGCGAACAGGTCCGCCTCCATCTCCCGGAAGTTCTTTAAGGAGATCTGCGCATGATCCGCGACCTTTCCGTTCAATGCTCCGGAGAAGAGACGGATCTTGCCCCGTTCGCAGTCCGCAACAATGAATCCGCCGGACGCCGCTATCCGGAGATCAGCCATCCCTTCCGGACCGATTTCCAGCGGGACCGCGACCGGGTTCTGCACAGTCGCGCATTCCGCCGTCTCGAATACAAAACCCAGGTTTTCCTGAGCGGTTCCGGCGACCACCTGCGCACCCGGCTCACTCACACGATCGAAGTCGCCGCAATCGCCCGCACGATCGCCCGCGCCCTGCGCCTGAACGAAGATCTTGCGGAAACAATCTCTCTCGCCCATGACATCGGACACACCCCGTTCGGACACGCCGGCGAACGCGCGCTCAATTCGCTCATGAAACGGCACGGCGGATTCGACCACAATCTTCAGGCGCTCCGCATCATCGACGACCTTGAAATCAAATATCCGGATTTTGACGGTCTGAATCTCTCATGGGAAATCCGCGCCGGACTTCTCAAACACCGGGAAGAACCGATCTGGCTCGACGGTCATCTCCTCCCCGCGCATCCCTCGCTTGAAGCGCAAGTCGCCGACCTCGCCGACGACCTCACCTATTACGGACACGACACCGACGACGGCCTGGACTCCGGGCTCATCACGATTGAAATGCTCGAAACCATTCCGCTCTGGAACATGGCGGCAGAAAAAGCGCGCGACGCCGGACTTCATGAAAAAGATGAACGCTACGCCGCCTACACGGTGCGCTGTCTCATCGACATGATGGTCGGCGATGCGATCCGGTATTCAGATCACCTTCTGGAGCAGTACGCGCCGAAGAGCTCCGCCGACGCCCGCGCCCTCTCCTGCAAACTGATTTCATTCAGTCCCGAGTTTGAACCGCTCACGCTTCAGCTGCGTGAATTTCTTTATCACAATCTTTATTTTCATCCCGACATTGCGTCATTGAATGCGGAATCGCTTGAAAAGATGAAACTGCTGTTTGAAGTTTTCATGAATGATCCGGAACTTCTCGGCAAAAAATCGCGTCAGCGGAAATCACAGGACCCGCTCGAACGCATCGTTGCGGATTACATTGCAGGCATGACCGACACTTTTGCTCTGAAAGAATACCAGAAGTTCAGCGGGACGTGCTGAAATCCGGATATCTGCAGGATTTTTTCACTTTTTTCATTTTTCCCATTTGACTTTCCGGAATCTTCTGCTATATTACTTCCCATACTCAAACGGAGGCGTAGCTCAACTGGTTAGAGTGCCACCCTGTCACGGTGGATGTTGCGGGTTCGAGTCCCGTCGCTTCCGCCATTTCTTTTTTTAAATCCCCCCGTCTTTCTTTTTTCATGCCTCGACAGAGCTTCTGTGCGGCGCAGATGGAATCTGTGACACAATTTTCAGCTTCTTCTGCGACAGAATGTCACGGCTGCCCGCTTTTTGTCATACACTTTCGAGTTCAAAAATCAGTTGGCACGTATATTGCTTGATGTGACAGGATGAATCAAAAGGCAAAAACATTTTAAAATACAGGAGAATCAAAATGCCTACTTACGATTATGTCTGCACAAGCTGCGGCTATCAGTTCGAAAAGTTTCAGAAAATGACTGAGGATCACCTCAAGACGTGTCCGAAATGTCAGAAAGACGCACTGAAGCGCAAAATCGGCAAAGGCGCATCCGTTATCTTCAAAGGCGCCGGATTCTACTGCAACGATTACCACGCGGCAACTCACGACACCCCGTCCAAGAAGTAAAACCGCTGTCACATAAGGAGAAACAAATATGGAAAATATGCGTTTTCAGACGGAAGTCCGCGAACTTCTGCACATGATGATCCACTCCGTCTACTCCAACAAAGAGATCTTTCTGCGCGAACTCATTGCAAACGCCGCCGACGCCATCGACAAGGCGCGTTTCCTCGCGCTCACCAATCCCGAACTCGCCCAGAACTGGGAAATCCGCATCACTCCCGACGCCGAAGCCGGAACGCTCAGTATCTCCGATAACGGTATCGGCATGAGCAAAGAGGAGGTTGTCCAGAACCTCGGCACAATCGCACACTCCGGAACCAAAGCCTTCCTCGAAAATCTCGCGAAAAACAAAAAAGAGGGCGAAGGCTCCGCGAATCCCGAACTCATCGGTCAGTTCGGCGTCGGCTTCTACGCCTCCTTCATGGTTGCGGACAAAGTCGTCGTCAACACTCTCAAAGCCGGGACAAACGAAGCTGTCCGCTGGGAATCCAACGGCGAAGAGGAATTCACGCTCGGCGAATCCGACCGCAAGACGCAGGGAACAACCGTCACACTCTATCTGAAGAACGACGAAAAGCAGTTCCTCGAACAGTGGCGCATCTCCACCATTGTCAAGAAGTATTCCGACTTCATCGAGCACCCCATCAAAATGCTCGAAACCAGCAAGGACAAGGACGGCAAGGAGACCACCGAAGACAAAACTCTGAACTCGCAGAAAGCCATCTGGCTGCGTCCGGAATCCGAAGTCAAGCCCGAAGAATACGACGCCTTCTATCAGCATCTTTCCGGCGATTACGGCAAGCCGCTCGCGCGCATCAGCTACAGCGCAGAGGGCACCTCCGAATTCAAAGCGCTGCTCTTCCTCCCCGAGAAGAAGCCGTGGGGCTTTGAAATGCCCGGAACAAAGGCGCGCAATCTGCACCTCTACATCCGCCGCGTGTTCATCTCCGATGACTGCAAGGGGCTGATTCCAGAGTACCTCCGTTTCGTCAGCGGCGTTGTCGACTCCTCCGATCTTCCGCTGAACATTTCCCGCGAAATGCTTCAGGACAATCCGCAGATCTCCAGAATCAGCAAGGCACTGACCAAACGCGTTCTCTCCGAACTCACCAAGATGCTCGAAAACGAACGCGAAAAATACGTCGGCTTCTATCAGGAGTTCGGACGGCAGATCAAGGAAGGCGCTCACGGCGACTATGCGAACAAGGAGAAACTCCAGGCGCTGCTCATGTATGAGACCATGAACGGAAAGCCGGGCGAACTCCACACGCTCAAAGAGTATGTCACAAACATGTCCGCGGAGCAGAAGGATATCTACTACATCACCGGCGAAGCCCGCGCTTACCTGGAGAACTCCCCACACATCGAAAGTTTCCGCAAGGCCGGCTACGACGTGCTCTTCATGAGCGACCCGATCGACGAATGGGTTCTTGAAGCAATGCCCGAATTCGACGGCAAAAAGCTCGTCTCCGTCTCCAAAGCAAAACTGGACAACGATTCCAAAGTTGCGAAGGAGCTGGAAGAGAACGCAAAGAAGGCATCCGAGGAAAAAGGCGGAAAAGACCTGCTCGGCAAACTCAAAGACCTGCTGAAAGACAAAGTCAAAGACGTCAAATTCTCCGGTGCACTCACGGAAAGCGCCTCGCGTCTTTCGGGCGACGATTACGATCCCAGCCCGTACATGCAGCGCATCATGAAGGCGCTCGACAAGAACGCGCAGACCTTCAAGCGGATTCTCGAACTGAATCCGTCGCATCCGCTGATCGCGGCCATGACGAAACTCGTGGAAAAGACTCCGGACAATCCGAAGCTCGCCGAGTTCGCCGACATGCTGTATGATCAGGCGCTCCTTGCGGAAGGCAGCCCGATCGCCGATCCCGCGCTGTTCGCGAAACGCGCCGCCGACCTCATGACCCTCGGCGTCGAAAAAGAGATCTGACATGGCTGACTACTACGAAATTCTGGGGGTTGAACGGACTGCGGAAGGACCCGAAATCAAGCGCTCCTACCGCAAACTTGCCATCAAGTATCATCCGGACAAGAATCCGAACAACCCGGAAGCCGCCGAAAAGTTCAAACAGATCTCGCAGGCCTACGAGGTCCTCAGCGACCCGCAGAAACGCGAGCTCTACGACCGGTACGGCGAGGATGGTCTGCGCGGAGGCGGAACCTCCAGCGCAGGCAATCCGTTCGATATCTTCAACAGTTTCTTCGGAGGCGGCAGCGGCGGAGACGATCCGTTCAGCAGCTTTTTCGGAGGCGGCGGAAGACGCCGCTCTCCCGATGCGCCGCAGGATGGAAACGATCTGCGCTACAACCTTGAAATTGATCTCGAAGACGCCGTCCTCGGAGTCGACAAGGATATCGAATTCACACGCCTGGAAGCCTGCAAAACCTGCAAAGGCTCCGGCTGCGCGGAAGGCTACCGCAAGCAGACCTGCAAACGCTGCGGAGGCAGCGGACAGGTCGGCGTATCCCAGGGTTTCTTCACAGTCATGCACACCTGCCCCGTCTGCAACGGCGAAGGCTCCATGCCGGAAAAGAAGTGTCCGGACTGCGGCGGAGCGGGAACCACGCGCGTCAAACGCAAAGTTCATCTCCGCATTCCGCCGGGCGTCGACAACGGCACGCGGATGCGCGTTGCGGGCGAAGGCGAACCCGGACTGCGCGGAGGACACAACGGCGACCTTTTCGTCGTTCTCTCCGTCCGCGACCACGAGCTCTTCCAGAGAGACGGCGATGACATTCACTGCGAAATTCCGATTGACTTCGTCACGGCCGCACTCGGCGGAAAGATTGATGTTCCGACCGTCACAGGCAAGGCGGAGCTGGAGATTCCCGCAGGCTCCCAGACAGGAACAGTCATCACCATGCCGGGCAAGGGAATGCCCTCCCTGCGCGGCGGAAAACGCGGAAACCAGTTTGTCACTCTGTTCGTTGAGGTTCCGAAAAAACTCACGCAGGATCAGAAAGATCTGCTGAAACAGTATGCGGACACTTTCTCCGGCAAAAAGCAGAAGAACGACGCCTATCCGAAATATGCCTCGTTCCTTGACCGCGCGAAAAAGTTCCTCGGAATCGAGTAACGATGAAAAACGGAAAAAACAGCTTTTTTTCCGTTCTCTGGCAACGTCCCGCGCTCGCCCTGCTGCTCTTCATGACGGTCGCCGCGCTCGCGTGGACGCTGCAGTGTTCTCTGTTGCAGAATATTCTCGGACTCGATATTCTTGAGACGATCGCATGGGGAGCGGAAGGGACACTCGGTCATTCCAAGCACCCGCCGCTTTCCGGCTGGCTCGGCTGGTTTTTCTCCGCAATCTCCGGACATGCAGACTGGAGCATGTATCTTGCAGCCCAGTTCTGCCTGATGTTCGGCGCGTGGCAGGTCTTCCGGCTCGCGAAACTGTTCCTTGATGAATATTCCGCCGCGGCCGCCGCCCTGCTCCTCTTTTTCCTCTTTTACTACAATCCGTCCGAAACAAAATTCAGCACGTATTTTGTTGAAATCGCACTCGCCCCCGCCGCGGCATATTACTTCTTCTCGGCTCTGCGCGACCGGCGTACCGGACACTGGCTTCTGTTCGGCGCCATCTGCGGACTCGGTCTGCTCAACAAGTACACATTTTTTCTGCATCTCTCCGGATTCCTAACCATTTTCCTGCTCCGGCGGGAATACCGCAGACAGTTTTTCTCAAAAGGACCGTGGCTTGCCGCGGCGACGGGTTTTCTGGTCTTTCTGCCGCATCTCATCTGGCTGATCCAGAATGACTTCGTCTGTCTTCTTCACGTGGAACACCGGGTTGAAGACGAACCGAAACCCTTTCTTCCCCTGGTCGTCCTCGGGGCCGCGCTTTACCCGTTTGCCGTACAGGGACTCGCACTCGTTCTCTCGCTGTTTCCGCGATTCCGCGAACGGGTCCGCAAAACGGTAAACAGAAAACTTCTCTCCACGGCGCTGATCGTCACTCTTATTCCGTCTGTGCTTTTCTTCCTGATTGCGCTCTCCGGAAACGGCGTGATCCTCATGTGGTTCTGCACGTTTGCCTCATGGACAGGCATTGCCGCCGTTGCGGCGTTTCCGTTTGTCATCGACCGCACGGTATTCAAACATCTTTATCTGCTGCTGGTGCTTCTGACTCTCGGACTCTTCATCGGGACCACGGCGGATCTGCTGTTCAGCACGCGGATCCGGATTCATGCAAAACCGGAAGCGATCGTGAATCCCGCATACGAATTCTGGAAACGGCACAGCACCGAACCCGTTCCGGTTGTCGTCGGCGACCGCTGGTATGCATGTGTCATCGAAAACTACTCGCCGGACCGGCCGCCGATGTGTGAAGCGAACGATCCGTTCTATCTGAAGCAATATCAGAAAACCATTCATGAAAAAGGCGCACTTCTGATTGCGCGCCGGGAAAAACTGTTTGACGATTTCAGAAGAAGGTGCCGCGTTCCGCTGAAATTTCAGCGGATCAAACTGACATTCCAGGCGCCGTTCGGGAAAAAGAGAACCCGGGAATTTCTTGTGGAATATCTCCCGCCGGGAAACTTTCCGGCAGAGTAAATCAGCCGCGGTATTTGCGCAGAATGTTTTCCAGATTCTTCAGGGAAAGCTCAGCAAGTTCAAAAAGTTCCCTGCGCTGAGCCAGATGCGGAATCGTCTTCCCATGTTCCCAGTTGCTGACCGTGAAGCGGGTCGCTCCGAAGAGACGTCCGAACTTCGACTGCGGAAGACGCAGAGCTTTGCGGAATGCGAAGATGTCTTCGGGAGCGATGATGCTCCACATGCGGCTTTTTTCATCAATATCGGAAATATGCGCAACAATATTTTTGAGCTCTGAGATTTTTTTCTTAAGATCTGCAACGGTATCAAGATTTCCCGCCATGCGGTTCAGAAGCGGCGTCAGTGCGGGACGCGCCTTCAGTGTTACATAACGCGTGATGGCGCGCTTTAAAATCTGTGAATCTTCCATATTCTCTCCTGCTCAAAGGTGCATTTTTAAAATACTTTATTTTTATGATTTTTCAAGTCCTTTTTTAAAATAACAAAAAAAAGGCTTGAAAATTATTTATTTCCTATTATATTTTCAATAAATAAATAATTCCCGCTGAAGGAGAAAGGATGCGGTACTGATGAACGAATCAGACGAAGTCGCCATGCGTTTTTGGAAAACTGTTTTTGCGCTGTCCGACCTCATGCGCGACATGAGTTGCAGCATAGCCGTTCAGGACAACCGGGAAAACTGGAATCTGACAATCCAGCAGATGCGTCTGATGCGTGTCATCTACGTCAAAACATCCACGGTCTCTCCGGAAGGCGTCATGCTGAAAACCATCGCGGAAACACTCAATGTCACCAGCGCGGCCGTCTGCGGAATGGTCGAAAATCTTGTTCAGCGCGGACTCCTCACCCGGAACCGCAGCGAAACAAACCGCCGCAGTGTCAACATCTCCCTTTCCGAATACAGCAAAAAGAAAATCCGCGAAACGGAAGCCGGCTTCACCGAACTCACGAAAAAGATGTGCGCTTCACTCGGCAAAGAGGAAATCAGCAAACTGTCCGATACGCTCGACAAACTCACAACCGCGCTCATCACAACGGAACCGACCTCGTATCAGGCGCAGCTCCTGGCGCATTTCAAATAAGACTGCAACATGGATAATTTCAACATTTTTGAAGCGGTCATGATGATCTGCTTCGGCGCCAGCTGGCCGTTTTCCCTCATTAAAACCATCCGAGTCAAGAACCCGACCGGCAAAAGCCTGCTCTTCATGTCTCTGGTTCTGATCGGTTATTTCTGCGGGCTTCTCAACAAAATTCCGGGAATCGGACACTATGACCACGTACTGTGGATCTATGTTTTCAACACGGCAATGGTTGCGACCGATTTTGTCTTCACTCTTTACTACGCGCGCCGCCTGAAACTTCAAAACAGGAATTGACCGGGCAAAGATTTTTATTTTTTTTTGCATTTTCATTTGAAACTGAAAAAAAAGCACTTATCTTATACGGGAATATCAGAAGAGGACTCAGCCGGGACACCCCGGCAGAAAACAGGAGATTTGAATTGAACAGTGCAATTTCAGAACCGCGCGTCCAGAGAACCAACCCGTTCTCCGCTCTTTTCGCCTCTTACAAGGACAAGATGCGTCTGCCTTCGTTCGCCGGAATTCTCGAAGTCGTTCACACCCTGCCCGGACGAATCCGTCTCAAAATTCCGTCTCTGAAACGGAATATTGTCGGGGCGGAAAACTTCAAACAGCGCATCACGCGTCTCAACGGCATCCGGAATGTGGATATCAACCTCTTTCTCGGAACCGTGCTGATCCAATACGATCCGCAGCTTTTGACTCCGACTCTTGTTGTTGCCGCCGCAAGCCACTGTTTCGAATTTCAGGATGCGCTCCGCAACAAAAAATCCATACTCTGGCAGGAAGTCAAAAACTTCCGGTTCGCCATCGACCAGGCGCTGCTGCGCAACTCCGCGGGAATCGTCGACCTCCGCGCCGCCATGACGCTCGCACTCGCCATCTCGCTCATCCGCGGACTGAGCCGGCACGGTCAGGGCCAGTTCACTCCACTGAACATCATCTGGTGGCTCTTCCAAAGCATCGACCGCTGAGGTGAAAAATGAATCCGCTGATTGATCTTTATCTCAAATGTCTGAAGAAAATCAAGGTGGTTCACTCCCTCCCCGGACGGCTCCGCGTGAACATTTACGGGATCAGGGAATTTCCAGACCTTGCAAAGGAGTATGCGCCAGTGCTCGAAAAAACGGTCCGAAATCTCTCCGGCGTTACAAGTGCGGAACTCGGAACGGCGACCGGGAACCTGCTGATCAACTATGACCCGGCAAAGACTTCCGAGGCGGAACTCCTGCTCTGGCTCAACTCCGCCTGGCAGAAGTTCTCCGATTTCATGCAGTGGATGAACGAAAACAATGTACAGGACGAACGCTCCATCGCGGAAGCTATGGAACGTTTCCTGGCTAAACTGTAATACGAGGTGTTTTTCATGCTGTTTCAGAAAAGTCAAAAACGTCCGCTCCTGAAATGCTACTTCGCACATCAGATGCGCGGGCGCGTGCGTATTGTCTGCCGCGCAGTCCGCTATCTCGCGCAGGAACAGGATGATCTCGAATCCCATTTTTCGGAACTGCGCGGCGTAACAGCCCTCCGCATGAACTGCCTCGCCTCCTCCGTGATTCTCAACTACGATCCGGAAATGACGAGCGCCGATGATCTGATCGACTCCGTCGAAAGCATCATCGCATCCCACTCCCTGAACGCGCTTCAGATGGAGCGCGAAGAACGGAACCGGCTCTCCGTGCAGGAACGCGACCTGCATGAAGAACCGTTCTCCACCATGCTCCTCCGCAGCGCCGCGGCCGGCGGACTTCTGCTCGCCTCATGGCTCACCCGCGCAAGCGTCCCCGCCACAATCACCGGACGCCTTTTCGGATTCACCGGACTCGGCGCACTCTCGCTCGCGGCGCCGCTCTTCCGCAGCGGATTCGACGCGCTCCGCAAATCCTTCCTGCCCAACGCCGACACTCTCAGCGCAATGGCGGTTCTCTCCAGCGTCCTGACTGGCAAAACAGCTTCCGCTCTCACCGTCCTGCTCCTGCACGACGCGGCGGAGGCGATGACCGTCTACACCATGGACCGCACCCGCAACGCCATCCGCGACATGCTCTCCGTCGACAACGAGCAGGTTTGGCGGCCGCTCAACAATGAAGTCGGCGGCGCACTTCAGCAAATCCCCGTTTCCGAACTGAAACTCAACGATCTCATCGTCGTTCACACCGGAGAAAAAATCTGCGCAGACGGCGTCATCGTCGCCGGACGCGCCATGATCAACCAGGCTTCCATCACCGGAGAATTCGAACCGGTGACGCGTGAAGCCGGCGGAAAAATCTTCGCCGGGACCATCGTCGCGGACGGCGTCATCACCGCTCGCGTCGAATCCGTCGGCGACCAGACGGCGGTCTCCCGCATCATCCGCATGGTGGAGGACGCGGAAGGCAAGAAAGCCGCAATCCAAACCTACGCGGACCGCTTCTCCTCCGCGCTGGTCCCCGTCAACATTCTCCTCGCCGGAGTCGTCTACTTTGCAACGCGCGACATCAACCGCGCGCTCAACATGCTCATCATCGACTACTCCTGCGGCATCCGGCTTTCGACAGCGGCGGCGCTCTCGGCGGCGATCAGCACCGCGGCGCGCAACGGCGTGCTCATCAAAGGCGGCGGTTCCATTGAATCGCTCACCGAAGCCGATACGCTGATCCTCGACAAGACCGGAACGCTGACCGAAGGCAAACCGCGCGTTGTCAGCATCACGACCAACTCCGAACAGTACCAGCGCATGGACATCATGGCGTTCGCCGCGGCGGCGGAAGAGACTTCGAAGCACCCGATGGCGGTCGCGATCCTCTCCCACCTCCAGCGCAACGGCGGTCACATCCCCCCGCACGGAGAAATCCAGACCGTCGTCGGACGCGGCGTCTACACAGAAGTCGACGGGCACTGCATCCGGGTCGGCAGCAAACGCTTCCTGAACGAAAGCGGCATCCACACCCACCCGATGAAAGAACAGGCGTCCAAACTCTTCTCGAACGGAGAAAGCGTCATCTTTGTGGCTCGCGACAACGAAATCATCGGGTTGATCGGCATCCGCGACCCGCTTCGCGAAAATATGAAAAAAGCGCTCAACCGTCTGCGCTACGCCGGAGTCGACGACATTGTTCTGCTGACCGGCGACCTCGAACAGCAGGCGGATGTCGTTGCCCAGCGGCTCGGACTTGACGGATTCGAATCCGAACTTCTGCCCGAAGACAAAGCACGCGCCGTGCTCCGGATGCAGTCCGGCGGCAACAAAGTCGTAATGGTCGGCGACGGCATCAACGATGCGCCGGGACTCGCCTATGCCGACGTCGGAATCGCGCTCGGCAAGACCCGCACGGACATTGCGATGGAGGCGGCCGACATCACGATCGCCGGCGACAACGCGCTGATGCTCCCCGGAGTCTACGGACTCGCTCATCACACGATGGACGTCATCCGCCAGAACTTCTTCGTCTCGGTCGGCATCAACACCGTCGGACTTCTCTTCGGCGGTCTCGGAATGCTGCCGGTGATCTTCGGTGCGGTAATGCACAATGCAAGCACAATTCTTGTCGTCGGAAACTCTCTGCGGATTTTCTTCTACGACATGCATGAACCTGTAAAACACAACTAACCCAGTAAAATAAGGAGGAAAAAATGGCAATCACAACAGATCATCTGGTCGGAGCCGCCGTCGGAGTCGGCGTTGCGGCAGTCGGATTCTATCTCTACAAAAAGAACCAGGATAAAATCGATGATTTTCTGCGCGCCCACGGACTTGACATCCCGGTCAACGAGAACAAGCCGCTCGCGAAGATGAACGTCGAAGAGCTCGCGACCCTGAAAGAACGCGTCGAGGACATGATTGCCGAGCGCGAACAGGCAGCGGCCGCTCCTGCGGAAGCTCCCGTCAAGGCGTAAGCCGCCTTTGTTAAAATCCCCGGTCCTCCGGGGATTTTTTCATTTTAAACAACAAAATAAATTTGATTTTTTACAAATACAAAGTATATTATATAATGTTTTAACCCATGTGCTCAAAACACCGAGTTATACTGATCAAAATTTGACAGGAAGTGTATCCGGAGCGGCAGTTTTATCAGTTCTATGTTCTTCCTTAACCGGAATGAACGGGGATGGCGAGTCGCTTTCCCTGACTGGCAGCTGCCGGAAAGGAATGTCCGGGAAACAAATGTTTACCCGCATTCCCTGCGCGCCCCTCGCCCGGACATCTACCCCGATCATTTGCGTCATTTCGCCATGGAATTTCCTAGGCGGACACACCTTGCGCTGCGCGCAAGTCAGGTCCGCCGCCGTCAATTCCAAGTCGCTCTGCCGCAAAGCCTCGGAGTATCTGTTCCGTGCGCTGTTCGCGAAATTTGTTTTCAGTGATAAGACTGCCGTCTCCGGATTTTTAAGGATATTTATGAAACAGAACACATTCACAACACAAAAAATGGCAGAGGATTTAGGAATCAATGTAAAATTCCTTTATCTGCTGAGCAACCGCACACCGGAGTTCTATAAAATCTACCGGATTCCGAAAAAGAACGGAAAGTTCCGCACCATCGAAGCGCCCTGCGCCATTCTGAAACGGATTCAGGAGTATATCCTCCGTTTTGTTCTTCCGGATAAAATTTCGCTGGGCGGCACCCGCTGCACAAAAGCGCTCCAAAGCTTCCGGCGTCAGGATCCGGAAGCGGACGTCACCAGAAATGAAATCACCGGTTTAATGTCTGCGGCAACCGCATTTGAACCGGGGACTTCCATAAAGGGCAATGCGGAAAACCATTGCGGCCGGCCGGTCGTCATTGCACTCGACGTCAAGGATTTCTTTCCGTCTCTGAAATACAGTCGTGTTCTTGCTCTTTTCCGGAGGTATACGGAAACGGAAAATGCCGCGGTCATGCTGGCGAAACTCTGCACGCTGTACGGGCATCTTCCGCAAGGTGCGGTGACCAGTCCGCACATCTCCAATCTCCTGCTGCATGATCTTGATTTTACCCTCAAACTCTATGCACTGGACCACAATCTCGAATTTACAAGATATGCGGATGACCTCACCTTTTCCGGCAATCCGGACAACGGGGAAATCTCCGGGCTGATTAAAATCTGCCGGCAGGAACTCCGGAAGTCCGGGCTGCGGCTGAACAACGATAAAATCAGAATCATGCGCAAGGGCATGAGACAGGAAGTGACCGGAATTGTCGTCAATTCGAAAATGAACGCTCCGCGCGAAGACCGCCGGCGCCTGCGTCAGCAGATGTACTACCTCAACAAGCACTGGGAACATGAATGGCGGAAGCTCGATGAACATTCCCTGAACGTTCTGCTCGGCAAAGCGAATTTCATCTGGGATTTGAACCGGGAAAATCCGGAAATTGCCGAATACCGGAGACAATTGCTGGAAATCAAACGGTCATTCCAGAGAGAGGCAAAAAAAGCAATCTGTTCTGCACCGCAAGACAGTGCAGAACAGGCGAATTGAAAATTACTCTGCGCTCCATTCGCATTCGGCGAGCTTCGCTTTCACCGAATCCGGCACATTCGCAAGGAACGAAACGAAAACGGGATCGTCTCCGGCCAGATAGTTCGCGGCGAAAAACTGGTCGGCATATCCGCCCGACTCCAACTGTTCCCGGTACACAGGCCACTCGCTGCCGAGCGCGCGGATGATTTTGAGAGTGCTGTACTTTTTCACCGCCGGAGGCGTCTCCGCTCTCCGGGCAGCTTCCATTGCGGCAAATGTTTCACGGTCAATAATGTTCATTTTCCACTCCTTCCTTCAGGCGATAATGCATACGGGAGAAATTCCCGGGGCGGGATTTCCGGAATAGGTGTAGCGCGAAAGCGGAATCACCCGGTTGCGGAAAACATCCTGTTCATACGCGGAACGCAGCCACTGGAGCTCCGTTCCGGAACCGTTCAGCATTGTTTTGACGGGGCTTCCGCCGTCCGCATAAAACGAAAGCTGTATGTTTTCCGTAACACCGTTCGCCCGCGAACCGTCGATCTGCGAAGCGGAGAGAAGCCAGAATTTCGCAGCCGTCAGCTCATAACCGCCACCGTCCAGAGGAACCAGCGCCGTCGTAATACGCGCGGGCTGAACCACGGAGAGAAACTCCGCATCAAGATAACGGCAGAAACCGTTTCTGCTCAGATATGCATTCGGGCATTTGTCCCAGATATTCCGCTTCGAGAACCAGCCGAACGCCGCGCCGTCTGAATTCAGCCACTGCAGAAGATTCGACTGCGAAAAACGGCTGTTGCCCATCGACTCGCGGTTCACGATGTTCTTCTCGAACCACTTTGCGGAAGGGACGGGCTCCCCGATCTCATAATCCGTTCCGGCGGAAAGAGCGCGGTAGGCGGAACCGCTGAATTCGTAATAAGTTTTTCCCGCACGCGCCGACACATCCGTCGTCAGAGCATACTCGTTTTCCGCGCAGTCCATCGGGGCGGAGATCAGACAGTCGGTCATCTCCAGACACATTGTGTGGGTCAAAGCCTCATCGGCGGCGGGAACCTGGTCATAGCCGGCGACACGGAACAGCAGCCCGGAACCGTCGCTGTGCGAATACTCCCCGTGCTGAACCTCGAACACTGTCCCGACCGGCCAGATGCGTGGAGCAGCGCCCGCACGGACCATGCTCTGAACCAAATTCCACGAATACGCCGTCGTTCCGGGGAAGCAGTTGGCTGCAAGGTCATTCCATGCGCCGTTCTCCGTCTGCGAAAAAAGTTTGTAGCAATAGACTCTTCCCGCTTCCAGTGCGGGATCGGAAAAGCCGCTGCGATATGCATTCTTCGTACCGTCCGCACGCACCGTGCGCGCAACGGAATCTCCATCGAACACGCCTGCCGGATATTCGTCGAGTTTGCGGATCAGAACGGTCTGTTTCCAGCGGGCAAGCTCGGCGCCGTTGACAACGACGTCATCAGGATCGGTCCACGAGAGAATGCAGCCGGTCTCCCCGTATTGAATGCCGAGTCCGCCGCATGCGCCGAGACGGATGGTCAGGTTCTCGCGGATCATCGCATCGACCTGCGGTTTGGTGTAATAGTAATCTTTCTCCGGAGCGGCGGGAGCGTTTTCATCGGTGTAAAGGCGGGGCAGAAGAGTGATATTCTCCTCCTGCAGAATCACCGAGCCTTCCGCACTGCCGTTGACGGTACGGATAATTTCCAGCGAGCAGACGGCCGGACCATGACGGACGACACGCTCAAACTTGCGGGAGGAACAGGAAACAGTGAAGCGGGCAACTCCGGCGGCGGCATTCACGATATGAACCGTGTTGTCCGCAGGATGGGAAATCATCGGGAAGCGGTGATCGAAATCATCGTCAAGTGCGATCTGCAGCGTACAGCCGCTCAAATCGAACGGGGTGTTATCCGGATTCTGAAAACAGATTTCAAACTCCGCCGTTTCCGAATGACGGAACGAGGGACACGAAGCGGAACCGCCGTGCGCGGCAAAACGCTTTTTGTCAATGTCTGCATAAAACATAAAACCTCCTGTCGGTTGTCTGCCGGAACAGCAGTGTCAACCGACAGGAGGAAGGAGACTCAATGGGTCATGAGAATCTCTTCCGTGACTTCGTTTTCAAGCGGCTTGCCACCGGCGAAGCGCAGGAAGTCGGAGATTGCATAATCCGCCATGCGGTGAACTTCATCGTTCAGCGATCCGGCGATATGTGAAGAGAGATGAATGTTCGGAATCGTATAAAGCTCCGATCCGTTCTCCGGAGGTTCGGGCCAGGTGACGTCGAGCAGAGCGGTGAGATCCGGACGGTTCTTCATGACCTCGCAGAGCCCCGCTTCATCAACCTGCGCACCGCGTCCGGTATTGATGAACGTTGCGCCTTCGCGCATGGAAGCGAACATTTCTTTCGTCAGGACGTGCCTGTTGTCCTCGCGGTTCGGAAGGTGATTGCTGACCACATACGCCGTGCGGAACGCCTCTTCCAGCGAAACCGTGCGGCGCTCGGGACGCGACGGAATGACGATGACATTCAGGCTGTACGCCTTGAGCATCTCCTGCACGCGGGCGGAGATTGCACCGGCGCCGATCAGAGCAACCGTTTCGCCGTAGATGCCGGGTCCGCGGCGCGCGGAGCGCCAGCCCTCGAAGCTCTTGCATTCCGCAGTATTCGTGAAATAGTTTTTCAGCGAAAGAATAATCTGCGCGACCACGACTTCCGCAACGGGGATCGCGTTTGCCTTCCATGCGCTCGAGAGTTTGACTTTGTGTGCAAGGAGCGGACGCGCAAACGCATCCGTTGCCCCCGCCGCGTAAAAAACGGCTTTCAGGTTCGGCATTTTTGCGAACTGTTCTTCCGTAAAGTTCATCATTCCCCAGGTGGAGAAGATGACTTCCAGCTCCGAAAGATCCGCGGAATCGAAGTTTTCCGCCGTGAGAACGCCGGGAATAAGGTCGGTCAGTTCCGCAATCCGCTTCTGCTGCTCCGCGGAATAGACGTAATCAATCTGTTTCGGGTTGTTGCTCAGGAAAATGGATTTGAAACGCTTCATGGTTCAGTTTCCTTTCAGTAAATAGTTCATCAGAACCGCAACAGTGCGGATCAGATCGGGATTGGAGGTGACGGCGGGGGCATGACCGGGGAGGAAACCGATGAACTTCCCGCCCCAGGGAGTCAGCGTCTCCGTGCACTGCGGGAAAACGCCCTCTTCGATCATCGTATCCATCAGGACCATCGAGGGACAAACCTGTTCGAGTTCGGTGTAGATTTCATCCGCGGGGAGATCGAATGCTGCGAGCTGCTTCATCAGCGGATGACGCGTCTTGGCAAGACGGAGCGAATAGGGCTTCGTCGGATGCGTGGATGCGGGAACGCCGTCTGGATCGTTTCCGCGGACCCAGCGGTACCCGACGATTTTCCGCCACCAGCCCCACTCCCAGAAGGCGGCGCTGGAGCCGTGAAGCAGCAGAGCGTTTCCGCCGCGTTCGCAATAGGAACGGACCGCGCGTTCCGCACCCTCGCCCGGATGCGGCAGCTTGCATGTGGTTCCGATCATGTTCAGAACCAGCAGTTCGCAGTCCGCAAGCCAGTCGCCGGATTCAAGAAGCATCCAGTCGTTTTCCACGAAACGGATGTTTTTTCTGAGTTCCTCCGGCAGATTTTCAAAAATCACCTTGCCGGGATGAACGCCGTAATGGTCGTCTGCAAAGAAGTAAATCATTCTGCACCTCCAGTCGTAAAGATCATCTTGTAGTGAGTGTTCGCCGTTTTCAGCACGATGCGGGTCAGCGGAGAGGCCCAGGCGCGCTTCCGGCTGCGGTCATGCAGCAGATCCGGCAGAGCCTCCGTTCCGGAGAATTCAATGCCGTCAAGCGTCAGGAGCGTATCGCCGAGACGGATTGCGCGGCCCTCGACAACCGGAGTTTCCGCCGTGATGAGATTGATATACGCCGTGCGCGGAGCGGAAAGTTCAAACGAATCCTCAATGACGACCCGTTTTTCCGAATAAAGCATCACGCGCTTCAGAGAGCGGACGCCGGCTTCGGCGGGATAGACTTTGGAAAGATCGCAGACCAGACGCATCCCCTCCGGCGTAACCTCCGGGTCGCCGAGAACCGCCCGCTCCGTGCCTTCCGGCTGTTCATACTCATCGAAAACAGGCGCATTGTGTCCGCTTCCGCGCGTATACCAGATGGTATAGCGGAGCGACGAGAAGTTGAGCTTGGTGTAAAGACCGCTTCCGGTATCGACAATAACCGGCTTCGTGCCGTTGTAAAGCGTGAAATGACCGAGGTCGTTGTGGTTGTGCGGCTCCTTGTTGTATCCGCCTTTCAGCGTCGCAGAGAAATGAACGGAACGCAGAACCGACAGACGGTCATGGAACGTGGAGACCGCAGGCAGAGTCACCGGTTCCGGCGAGAATTCCGCGGGAGCGTCGAAAAGCAGAGCGAGCGTTTCGCACAGCTCGTCACCGCACCAGGACTGAATATGCAGAACCTGATCGCGTCCGTAATCCAGAAGCGCGGGAGAACGGAAGCGTTCGCCGCAGGGAAGCACGAGCGACAGCAGGGGCAGCTGATGCGGCTGCGAGTCGCCGAACGAAACCTGGTCGTTTCCGATGCGGAGCTTTGTGATGAACTCAAAAATCGCACGGGTCTTCGGCTCCGCGTAATACTTGTCCATGCAGCCGGGCTGCATTTTGTCCATGACGTCGGTAAGCTTGAAGAGCATTCCGCCCGCCTTGCTGTAGTAAGAAGGTCCCTCCGCACAGTAACCGTCGTCAGCGTAATGATACGCGAAGCGGGAGACGGGGCGGAGATACGCCTGAAAACAGTCCGAAAGTTTCTGCGGGTCGTTTTCCAGACAGACCGCCGCGAAGAGGAGATTGTAACAGCACCACGGCGTCCAGTTTCCCGGAACTTCCGAATGGAACCAGAACTGCATCCACGAAATCGCGGGATCCAGCGCCTTGCGGACCGTGCGTTCAAGTGTTTCCGTGCGGATGCGCTCGACAAGTCCCGGGCAGACCTCTTCAAAAACGTCGCCGAGCACATTCACCGCCGCACCGAGCTGTGCCGCAGTCTCCGATGCAAAGAGGTCGGACTGACAGCGCAGGGGATTCGGAAACGCGCCGTTCCAGCGCGCATGTGCAGGCATGCACCACGACTGCTCTTCCAGAATCGCGAACAGGTAATCCAGCACCGGCATCAACCAGCGGTCGCGGTCCCCGGTCAGACAGAGCGCGAGAACAAGCGTTCCGAGATGATTGCGGCGGTCAAAATACGGAGCCTCGAAGTTGATGCGGGTGCCGTTGATTCCGTACTCACAGTAAGAGGAATAAAGCAGAACCGGAGGCGGAACGGTACGGAGCTGTTCCGCCTCATCCAGCAGTTCCCGGATGACGGTACGCTTTGACGGCTGAGTCTTCAGCGCCTCCCACGCGGCGCGGTCCGAAAACGGAGGAAAGAGCTGACGATTGATCCTGCCCGCCTCAATCTTCTGAAAAAAATCCTGCGGCAGGAATGAAATCAGATAATCGTTGGGGTTCATTATTCACCTCATGCGTTTTTCTTCAGCTCGCGGAGCTTCACCGCTTCGGGACGCTTCTTGTAGAACTCGTCAAGCGGATAACAGCCGGAAATCATGCCGGCGCGCGGCGCATTCGTGCAATCGCCGAAAGTCCGGCAGATATGGCGGCGATCCAGCGTTTTTCCAGCAAGCGTATCCGCGCAGATCTCCGGATACGAAAGCACCATGCGGCCGATTCCGGCAAAATCCGCCCAGCCGTGCGCAACCGCATATTCCGCAACATTCGGGAGATACTCCTGAAGACACGTCAGCCCGGAGGCGACAACAAGCATGTCAGGACGCAGTTCCTTCAGCCGTTTCACCGCTTTCAGGTGGCGGCCGACGTTGTAGAGCGGCGGCTCCGGCATCGCATACCCATCGCTGACCGGATAATACGCGGGACGCTGCATATGGACGTTGTAATACGGGCTGCCGATCGTCGCGCAGATCATGCCGACTCCGAATTCCCTGAGCATGTCGATGAACTGAACAGTCTCCTTGAGATCAGGATCCATATCCATGCCGGTTCCGTCGCCGCCGAACGCATAGGGATAGCGTGTGCCGGCAGGCCATTCCATCGGATGACCGACGCCGTCCTCGCCCTTGACGAACGGGAAGATGTCAAACAGGCTGACACGTGCGGAGATGTCGAGTCCGGGGACATTTTTCTGAATGCCTTCCGCAATTTCACGGAAAAAGCGCGTGCGGTTTTCAAACGATCCGCCGTACTTGCCCGGACGGTCGTAGGCGGTCAGGAATTCGTGTCCGAGGTAACCGTGTGCGGACTTGATGTCGACGAAATCGAATCCCGCGTCCTGCGCGACTTTCGCGGCGGTGATGAAGTGCTGAACGATGTTGCCGACCTCTTCATCGGTCACGACTTTCGCGGCGGAGCAATGGAATTTTTTGTCGAGAAGCGGATGCTGATATGCGGTCACAGGTTCGAGCACATCCGCCTTGTTCGGGTGCGAATAGCGTCCGGAATGAGTAAGCTGAATGCCGATGATCAGATCATCGTCTTTCCCGAACTTTTCGCGGTGAACGCGGCGCATTTCGGAAACGATATGCTTGAGGACGTCTCTGGTGTGCGGCGCAATGAGAAGCTGCTGCGGATTGCTGCGTCCGGTGTGCATGACGGCGCCGGCTTCAGTGCCGTAAATGAGCTTTGCGCCGCTCTGCGCGAAACGGAGCCAGCGGCGCATGGTAAAGTCGCTCGGGGTGCCGTCATCCATGCAGTCCCAGCCTTCCATCGGGAGAACCGCCCAGCGGTTTCCGATGACGCGGCCTTTGTATGAAACGGGCTGAGCGAGCGCTGCGGAACCGTCGGCCTTCACTTCAGGCGCGACGCCGATGTGGAAGTTTTCGCTTCGGACGTATTCTGCGAACGCTTCCGGTGTTTTGAATTCAGTTACTTTGCGGAATGCCATGACTGTATCTCCTTAAAAGCGGTTTCCTTTTTTCAGATGAACGATGAACACCTCGCAGTCCTCCAGAACTTCGTAGGTGTGGGGAAGAAGCGCGTCGAACTGGACGGACATGCCGGGTTCGAGCAGGCAGACTTCATTCGGAAGAACGATGCGCAGTTTTCCGCTCAGCAGCCAGCACGTCTCGAAGTCGTCTCCGTGCAGTTCCGGCTTGGAGAGCGCGCCGCTCTTCTTCGCAAATCCGTGCATGCAGCGCATGTTGCCGTAGCTGACGCGGCGGAACGAGAAATCGCCCGAACGGTAGCTCTCCTCGTTGACCTGATGCGGTGCTTTGTTCTCCGCAAGCGAAATCAGGTCGCCGAGCGAAAGACGGAACACGCGGGCCAGACGGTACAGCGTATCCAGTTCGGCTTTGGTCTGATTGCGTTCGAGTTTTGAAATGACACTCGTCGAGACGCCGCTCTGCGCGGAGAGATCGGCAATGCTCAGATCATGACTCCGGCGCAGTTCGCGCAGAATCCGGAAATCACAGATTTTCTCTTCGTCCATCATGCCTCCCCGTAAATTTTCTTTTCGCGGCAAGCGCGCCAGACGTTCTCGAACCAGCCGTCGGTGACGGGCAGTTCCCGGCACGGCTCCCATGCCATTTCCGCCTCGCCTGCGGCATTCAGACACGCAGTCAGAACTTTGCCGCGGAACGATGTGTTCTCTTTTTCAATCTGCCAGTACGGCGGCAGCGACGGATGAATATATTCGCCGCGATCCGCAATGACAATTGAGCTTCCGCGCGAACCGACGCCGTCGCAAACCTGTTTCCGCATGGCTTCCAGATAGAGAACCTGCGCAGTCAGGAGCTGGCTGTTCCGCAAAGTCTCCGCAAGCGCGCGGGAATCGAGTCCGCCGAGACCGTCCGCATTCAGCTGAGCAAGCTGTTCACGCGTTTCGGCAAGCGCCTTCGCAAGCATCCGCTCTTCACGGACGAATGCGGCGGATTCGCTCATGCGGGTCTGGAACTTGCGGCGTTCCTCTCGCCAGCTGAGCTTTGCGGGAACAAGCATCCGTTTGCGGAACACCTCCAGCTGGGAGTTCGCAAGCCACGCGGCATCTTCGATGTTGACAGGTTCATACTGCCGCATCGCCGCGATGAATTCCGCCGCACGGAACGCGCCGACCTGTCCGGCGTTCAGCGCGGTTCCGCCCGGACGCGTCACACCGTGAGAACCGTTCACTTCGCCGATCGGGAAAAGACCTTTGATGTTTTCCGACTCCCACCAGATGTTCGCGGCAAGCCCGCCGTTGTTGTGCTGTGCGCAGACCGCAATCTCCAGCGCCTCGTTCGCAAGATCAATGCCGTGCTGACGGTAAAGTTCAATTGCGGGAGCGTTGAGCAGCTCCAGACGCTTCAGCGGACTATCCGCAACGGCGTTGGATTTGGTGAGATATTCACGCGTTTCGGCGTTCAGAGCCTCAAAGCGAAAATCCGCCGGATCGGTGCGGTAATCCAGAAACACGCGGCGTCCGCGCTTGGAGATTTCAATGTCAACAAAGATATCAATCAGCGACGAACCGGGGATGTGTCCCGCCGCGAACGGCCACTGATAGCCCTTCAGGAAGATGAAATCATACATGGAGGCAACGGAATCGAAATACTCGCGCAGGAACTCGCGTTCATCCGAAACGCCGTCCGCCGCACGTGAAACGATGCGCGGAAGCACCTGCATGTAACTGCCCGAAACATTCCAGCGGAACTTCGTCGACGCCATGCCGTACTGGAATTCCGGAAGATTCCGCGTCTTCGCTCCCGCCTCAATCGCAAGCCCGATCGCTCCCGTGTGAACAGCCGGATAAACGCTCCGCGCATAAAATCCGCCTGGCCCGCCGACGGCAAAGATGACATTCTCTGCAAAAACGGTCTCGAAGACCGGACGCTCAGTGGTCGTATCCAGGAAGACTGCACCCCGGCAGACCGTTCCGCCGTCTCTCGCGGAAGAGGTCAGGAGTTTCACGGCGACTCGTCTTTCACAGACTTCGATTCCGCGCTGATGAACCTCGCGGATGAGCGCGCGGCACATGTCGCGCGAGGTGTAGGGACCGCAGCTGGTGGCGCGGCGCTTCGGATCGTGATCGGTCTTGTAACCGATGAACTGTCCGAACTCGTCATGCGGAAACGGCACGCCGAGCGCGGCGAGATGATGAAACGCAAGCGGGGAGAGCGCGGCTTCAACCAGCGCGATATCGCCGTGCACCGAACCGCCGCGCATCAAATCTTCCGCAAGAAGCCGCGGAGAATCGGGCTCCGCGCCGTACATGCCGAGCTTGTAATAGGTCTGCTTGTCGCTTCCGGTGTTGATGGAGGTTCCCATTTTGAGTCCCTCCGTGTAGATCGCGATATCCTCCACGCCGAGCGCGTTCAGCCGGACCGCGGCGGCGAGTCCCGCCGCACCGCTACCGATGATGAGCGTGTTCAGAGTCTTCATCAGAAACGCTCGATGGTGAGTCCGCCGTCAACGTTGATGACCTGTCCGGTGGAATAGGCAAGCGAGCCGTCGGCGAGCGCCGCGACTGCGCGTCCGATGTCCTCCGGATAGCCCCAGCGGCGCTGAAGCGTGAGCCCGTCCGCAATCATCTTGTCGTATTTTGCGGAAACGACGCTCGTCATATCGCTCTTGATGACGCCCGGGCGGATTTCATAAACCGGAATTCCCTCGTCCGCAAGGCGCACAGCCCAGAGCTTGGTTGCCATTGCGACGCCCGCTTTGGAAAGGCAGTATTCGCCGCGGTTGATGCTCGCGTAGTCGGCGGAAACGGAGCCGATGTTCACAATGCAGTGAAACGCACCGTTTTTGTTCTCCATGATCCGCTTTGCCGCCATCTGAGTCAGGAAGAAGGGGCCGCGCAGGTTGATGCCGAGCACACGGTCGAAACTCTCTTCGCTCATTTCGAGGAGATCGGCGCGGACGTCCGGGGCGACGCCGGCGTTGTTGACGAGCATGTCGATCGAACCGAAATCGGCAATGAAGGAATCCAGAAGTTTTTTGCGGTCCTCATCTTTCGAAATGTCGCACTGGTAATACTGGAATTTGCACTCCGGAAACGCGCCGCGCAGTTCCGCCAGGCGCTCCGCGCACTTTTCCGCCCCGCCGCGTCCGCAGAACGCGACGCTGTGACCTTTTTTCGCCAGTTCGCTCACAATTCCCGCGCCGATTCCGCGCGCACCTCCGGTAACTAAAACGTTCATAAAAAGCTCCTTTTGTTTTTCTAACGCTATTTTTTATAGTAAAATATAGCGTAAAAGAAACTTTTCAAGAGTAAAAAAGAAAAAGATTCCAATTTTTTATTCTGAGGCATTATTCTCTAAAATCTGATAAATCCGCAAAAAAACGATGCTGCGGCTTGAACAAAAGCAAGACAGCAAGTATATTAAAGGGACATAACAGGAGAGATATTTACATTATGGAAAAGGTTTTCTGGATTTTTGCAATTGCTTTCCTCACCGTTCTCTGCTCCGGAAGAGAAGACGGTCAGTGTTTTTCCACAAAAACGCGGAACTGCCCAAAGTCGACCTCCAGCTGCCGGACCAGGACCTGTGTCTCACAGGAGGGCGATGAATATCCGAACCATGTTCCGCCCGTCAGCATTTCAAGAACCAGAGAGCAGCTGCAATCTGCCACCGACCGCGTAAATTCCTCTTTCGACAGAAGAATCAAACGTCAAAAATGCCGCATCAAGAGCAGACACAGTCAGGACTGGCGGTAAATACAAAAAGCATTCGTTCTTTTGAGATTTTTTGAGAAAATCTCATTTCTTCTCATTTGCAAAATCGTCTTTTATGCGTTACAGTAACGGAAACGCATGAGAAAGGAGACGGGAAGAATGAAAAATCTGAGAACTTTTGCAATCATTGACTATCTGAAAGAGAAAAAATACTGCTCAGTCAATGAACTGATGGAACATTTTCAGGTCTCCCCGGCGACCATTCACCGCGATATTGCCAGTCTTGTCAAAAACAATCAGCTGCGCAAGGTGCACGGCGGCGTGGCATACGTCGACCCCGTCGAAGCAACAGACAAAATGACGGTGCTCTCCTCCACCTTTCAGGACCGCATCAACTGGAACCAGAAACTCAAGCTCAAGATTTCCGAACTGGCGATGCAGGAAATCACCGAAGGCGATATTATTTTTCTCGACTCCTCCACCACGGTTTTCTTCCTTGCGGAACGGCTGCTGGAATCCTCGTTTTCCAATCTGACGATTGTCACAAATTCCGCAATGATCATCCAGAACTTCCATAAATTCCCGCCTCATTACGTGCTGATTTCGCTCGGCGGAACGTTTGATCTTCAGCTCAATGCGTTCCTCGGCCAGGCGGCTGTCCGGGAGCTGGAACGGCTCTCCATTTCGAAAGCGTTCATCTCCGCCTTCGGAATCGACGGCAATCTGGTTACAACGAATCACGAGTATCACTCCACGCTTCTGCTGAAAGTGCTGGAGGTCGCGAAAAAACGTTATCTCCTTGCCGACCGCAGCAAGTTCAACCGCTCCGGTCTGTTCCGTCTCGGCACCCGCACGGACTTCGACCGCATCATCAGCGACTGAAAAACAGAAACTCCGGCGGAGAACACCCGGCCGGAGTTTCTGTTTTCGAATTTTGTTTTTCCGTTTACTTTTCTGTCACCAGCTCGAAGTAAACTGTCGGCGATTTGAGCTTTGCCGTATCCACGACGGCGGAAACGGTATCACCGCTGACCGTTACGGGGATCTCCTCGCGGTGTGCGCCGGTAAAGTCGAGCGCATAAAGTTTCATCTTCGCCGCATTGCGGTTTTTCAGAGAGAACTTGAATACGCCGCAGCGAACCAGAACCGGCATCGTGCCCCACGCATCGCGGACTTCCCCGCCGATAATTTTCTTCATCGTCTTATCCTCGAAAACCATATTGCTTCCAAGAGCATTGGTTGTGAAGATGAAGAGAACGCGGTCGTCGTTCGCCAAATCAGAATCCTTGTGATAAGCGGATGCGGAAAGAGCGGAGGGGGAAACTGCGGTTTCCAGTTCAATATCACGGAACTTCTCCTTGCGAGCGAAGTCGGTGCAGAAACCCTGGAAACGCGGAGTGTTGACGGTCATAAACCGTTCCTTCTTGCTGTAGTAGAGCTCCTTTGTATCGCTTTCATACGCATAGGGAATATTCGTGCGGTTCTCCTTGCCGATCAGACCGGAGCTTCGCAAAAGCGCATTGGAATCGAACTTGCCGGTGCTGCCAAACACCACGGAGACAGAGCCGCCCTCAGCCGCGACATGCCCGTTGGTTCCGATGTTTACATCGACAAGGCGTCCGCCGACTTTCAGAGGAATTGCCGCCTGAATATTTGTTGCGCCAGGAGTCGGTTTCCCATTCTGCGAATCATCCAGCTGAACACGGGTCACGAGCGAGAGATTCGCCTGTTTTTCATCAATACAGCTTTCCAGCATGCGGGAAGTCAGCTTCTGCGGAGTGTAAGTCAAATAGAGATCGTTTTTTGCAGTGGAAACATCCTCGCGCATAAACATAAGATAACTCTGAACATCTCCGCCGGTTGCAACAGGATCATCGCCGTGAATAAACGGAGAGATATAGGTACTCTTATGCGTAACAAGCGTTGTTCCCCAGGGAGTCAGACCGGAAAAGCCCTGCAATGCGGCATATGCGGAAAACAGGAACGGACTCTGGCTGCGGTACTGGTCGGGATAACAGAGGTCAAACTCTCCGATGAACATCGGAAGATCACGATACTTTGTTCCGATGGAAAGGTTGAAATAAGAATTTCCGTTCACCTGGAAAACACTTCTCTGCGTAAGTTTGCGTCCGCCGTCTGCCGGATGGTCAAAGTAGCGGTGAAACAGAACAAAATCTCCTTCTTTGCGCAGCTCTGAATAACGCATGGTGCAGGCAACATCGTAGTTTGCATAAAAACCTTTGTAGCCTGTTTTCCGGAGTTCATCGCGGAAATAACGCGTAATCTCCAACTCTTTGTGGAACACAAACTTCTGAATCAGATCAAAGTTCTTTCCGCGCTTCATGTAATCCCGGTAAGTCGGAGCCGGAATATCGGACTTTGTAAATTTCTTCCATTCCTCTTTCAGAGGAGTCCAGTCCTGAGGACGCAGAAATGCGAAATCCTGTTCATTGTAGCCGACGCAGAACAAAACCTGCGGATCGTCCTTCGTCGCCAGTCCCGTGTAAGGATTCACATGATTCATGTATGCTTCCGCCGCAAGAGCCCAGTCTTTTCTTGCCATTTCATCGTAGTGCACGAGGAACCCCTGGCTCGGAGCATTTTTGAACAAGTCAATCCAGCGCAGACACGAATAGGGGCTGTTGTCCAGCGTCGGGTGAATCCAGATTCCCTGTTTTGCACATTCAGCATAGAAGAAATCAAAATCGTCCTCAATCTGCTTAGTGTATTCCGGATTGATTTTTGAAGGATCGTAGTAAGGAATCTTGTCATACGGTTTCCCCATCGCCTTCGCGCTCTCGTCCATCAGCTTAAGCGTGTGCTGGAAATACTCATCGTTGAACATGACGACTCCGCCGCGGGCAAGGTACGGCCAGCCGATCCGGAGCATGTTGAAACCGCGCTTCCGCAATTCCTTTGCATATGCACGAAGAGATTCACGCCACTCATCCCGCGTGATTTTTCCTCTCAGAAGATCCCGAAGCCCCATGGAAAACGGAACCGGAACCCGGTAGGGGAAACCGAAACTGATTGTAGTGGCATAAAAACGAATCGGATGTTCCGGATCCGATTCACGGTAAAACTGTCCATTCCGGATAACGACACGTTCAACCGGTTTCACGCCGTCCCTGCTCAAATCCAAAGCAGAACCGGAAACAACAGGTTTTGTCATATCATACAGCAGCGGACGCCATTCCGCATTTGCCGTAACGGTGTATGATTTCGCTTTGCCAGCCGCCCCCGATACCAGGAATGCCGCGGAAAGCAGGAGTGCGCTTAAAGTCAGTTTGCTCATCGTGTTTTTTCTTTCTTTTACGGGTTGTTTTTATTTGCCAGACGGATGCGGTACGACGAAGCATCCGTTCCGCCGGGAAACCAGTGAAGTCTCCGGTTGCTCAGGACGTTGTAAACAGGTTTGGAAAAGAGGTCGGCGATTCCGCCCGGAAGTCCTCCTTTGATGCTTCCGACATGGCCGTCGGCAAATGTGATATTCGCCGCATTTCCGTTCCATGCATAGATGAGACCGCCCTCGCCCCAGGTAGCCTCATACGCATCATAAAGATGTGTGGACGTTGCAGGTTTGCCTGAATAATTTCTGTTTTCTTCGCTCGCATTGTAGCGGTTTTCGGCCATCATGACAACCGCGGAGGGAGTCTTTATTGAGCTCTGGCGAAAACCGGAAAGATGCTGATTCATTCCGTAACCGCCCCGGCAGTAATATGGAGCCCACTGATCATTTGCAAGTTTCTCAGCCGTATATCTGGATAATGCCAGGGCGCTGTCAGCGCTCTGTTCAAGAGCTCCCGGACAGCACAATGCCTTTCCGGAAGCTGCATATTTTCCCATCAGCAGCCAGTACGCCCAGGAACCGATATCTCCGCCGGGGACATACGAGCTCTGATTGAAGAAGTCGTTCATGTACATTCCGTTTGCGGCATCAGTGTAAGCCTGCATCATCTGTCCGATCTGACGCAGGTTTCCCGTGCAGCTTACCGCTTTTGCTTTCTGCCGGGCCGAATTCAGGGCAGGCAAAAGCATGCCGGCAAGGATTGCGATGATCGCAATTACCACAAGTAGCTCTATAAGAGTGAACCTCCGGAATTTGCCTGCAGAATCAGGATACGGAATATTCCTTTGACTGAAGGGTTTCATAGCGTTGCCAGCCTTTCATTCTTTATTTTGCAAGTTCTGCGGAACCGTCTTTGATCTGGAAGCTCAGCTTGTAGCTCTTGCCTGCTTCGACCGGAAGATTGAATCCGAGATAGTTGTCATGGCTGAGAAGCATTGCGGGAGTTCCGTTTGCTCCGGCCGTCGGAAGATAAGTTGCTTTTACGCCTGTCGCAAAGCCGCGTGGCATAAGTTTTCCGCCTTTTTTCTTCGTTGTCACCTTGAAATCTCCGTTCGGAACAAGAGCGCCGTTCACCTTGATGCTGTTGACAAGAACCCAGCGCGGCTCGCCCGGATCATTCTGCGACTTCACCAGCAGAAAAACAGAGCCCGCTTTTTCCGGCGTGAAAGAAAAGCTGTATTCCTCCCAGTCTTCCGGAGCGACTCCGAGTCCCTGTGCAAGAACCGTGCAGGCCTGTTTGTCCGCATCCGAAATCCAGCTCATCGGCTCCGCGCTCATCGTGTCGCTCGGCTCGCCTTCCAGTGTGATTTTCTGCCGCATTCCGTCAACGTCCACGCGGAAAGTTGCTTCCTGCGCCGAAAGAGTCAGCGCGGCGGCCGCAGCGGCCAGAAACAGTGTCATTTTCATTGTCTTCATCCTTTTACTTTTGTGTTTATATTTTTTACGGAACCGCATGATGAAATGCGGATTTCCGTCGACATCGTAATATGTCCGGTCGTCCTCTGAATCGGCTGTTTGAGAATGCAGTAGCGGATCAGTTCCGCAACCTGACCGGTTGAGAAATAGACTGTGTCAAGGTTTGACAATTTTTGATACGGCAGATCCGTCGGGAGATCGGTGCTCAGAAACGACAGCTGTTCCGGAACGCGGATTCCCAGCTCCCGGAGTCTTGACCAGGCAAAATCCGCATCACCGGACCGCGGCGCCCAGATTGCATCCGGGAACGGAGAAGCGGTCAGAATTTCATCGAAATCTTCATAGTTCACAAACCGCACATCCGTCTCCGGGAAGTGTTCCTGCATGTACGATTTGAACATCCAGGTGCGCGGAATGCTTTCCAAACAATCCGTCCGTTTCTGCATCGGAATCCAGATTTTCCGGTGTCCGCGTTCCGCAAGATATTTTGCCGCAGTGCATCCGAGCTCGCATTCATCGACGAGAATGGAAATATCTCCGCCGCGCCCATACGCATTGACAATGCGCACTGCCGGATTCGCATTCCGCAATTCCGTTTCCAGTCCATCCGGAATAGCACCGAAACAGACGACAATATCCGAAACTTCCATCGAGCGGACGATTTTTTCGCGGTTTCGGAGGCTGTCAAAAATGAAGCAGTTGAATTCCGTGGAAAGCAGTCCCAGCAATTCCGTTCCGCGCAGCGCATAATACGGAATGAGGAGATTCGCCATAATCACAACGGAACCGCTGCGGGCGGGAAAATAATCAAGCCGGCCGTTGCGGCTGAGCACTTCAAGCACGCGGTCGCGCGTCTCTTTGCGCACATTCGCCTCGTGATTCAATACCCGGTAAACGGTCTTGAAACTCACGCCGGCTTCTTTTGCCAATTCTTTGTAACCTGTTTTTTTCATAAAGTTCTTCCGTTGTCTTCTTACATTATACTAGATTTTTCGGAAAAAACAATAGGTAAAACAGGAAAAATGTCAAAAAGCGTTGACAATAACTGTCATTACAATCGGAGGACGCCGCATCACTGCGGCTCCTCCTGAACGCCGGTTTTCACGGCGATCTCATCCTCCGCGGATTGCAGAGCTCCGGCGAACCGGAACTGCCGCGGCGCACCCGGAACAGGAACGGAAGGGAACCAGTGAGCCGGCTGAAAATCATTCTGTTTCCAGCCGCGGAGCACCTCCGCCGGAGCAAAGAGCTGTCCGGTCAGGAAGGGCAGACTCAGCGGGGACGCCGAGGTCAACGCCAGACGGTTGCCCGCCCACGAAAACGCCGCAGGTCCGCCGGAGCCGGAGAGAATATGGCGCGCGCAAAGATTTCCCGCAACGACAAGATTGTTGTAGAATCCGGTGTTCGTCAAAATCTGTTCCGGTCCGCCGAGGAGCATCATCAGAAGGCTTTGCGGCTCAACAATTGTATTGTTGTAAATCAGCAGACCGGGCAGTTCAATCCGCAATCCGTTTTGCACGGACGGTCACTTCCGAACCGCACAAATCCGAAAAGCGAATGCGGTCTCCGGAATACTCAACCGGGGTCAGACCGAACAGCGGCTGTACGCCGTGCTTCTCCAGCCACGCGGCAAAAACCGGGGCCAGCGCCCCGGTCCACAGTTTTCCATCGTTCAGCGCATGACGCGCAAGCAAAGTCTGCCGCAATTCCTCCGCCAGAGGATGCACAAAAGGATTCTCCCAGCCTGAGCCGGGAGAAAAAGCGAGGACATCATCGGAGCCTGGAAGGATGGAACTTTCCACCAGCAGCGAATCCCGGATGCGCGCAGCGAGCCCGCATCCGTAAAAGGTCGCGCCGAGCATCAGTATTTCTACATCAAAAGTCTTCATGCGTCAATCCATCTTTAGTACCTGAACATGCGGAACTCCTGAGAATTTGAATTTACCGCCGGCCCCGCCGAAGCCTCAATTCCACCCTGAACACCGACGTGTCCGTCGATGAACAGAACGTTCGGTTTAAGGTGATGCCGCAAACGTGCCGCAAACAGATATTTCCGGTAATCCGCGGAGAAGTGAAGCGTATATGCGGCTGTTCTCCGCGCGAATTCCGCAGAAAAAACGGCATCGGCTATTGAAAAATCGCAAAATGAATTTAAATTACCGATTCAGAGGAAACGGGAATATGGCGCAGATTACACTCAAAAAACTGGCGGAGCTTTCCGGACTCTCCATCCGCACCGTGAGCAGAGTCCTCAAGGATCAGGCAAATGTGATCCCGGAAAAACGGGAACTCGTCCTCGAACTCGCAAGGAAGTACCACTACCAGCCCAATATGGCCGCACGGAATCTGCGGCTGCAGAAGAAAAGTTTCGTCGGCATTCTCTCCTCCAATTTCCAGACGGAAGTCTTCCTCCAGAAGGTCAATGACCTCGAACGGCGGCTTTTCTCCGCCGGATTCTATCCGATTCTCGGAAGACCGGACAACTTCTCCTCCGATTTTCACAAGATGATGCAGGACTGGTCGGGCGTGATGGACTATGTCGTTGTATTCGAACTGCCCCCGCACCACAGCGAACTGGATTTACGCAGTTTTCCGCTTGATTTCATTCTTGTCGACCGCGGGCTGCATCCGGATCACCACTGTCTGATGATCGACCGCGCAAGCGGAGTCTGTGAAGCCATCGAACACCTGATCCGCACGGGACGCCGCCGGATTCTGCACTGCGGCATGAACCCGTCGCGAAAAACCGGCGTGCTGCGCGCGTTTGAAGAACTCGGGGCGGAGTTCGGCGCGGAACCGATGTTTCTGGAAAGCAACGCGGAATTCGACGACGGCTATTCGCTCGGTCCGGTCATTCTGAACCATGCGCCGGATGCGCTGTTTTTCGATACCGACCGCATGGCCGCAGGCTTCCTCAAGTACGCCGCCGAACACGCGGTGCCGATCCCGCGCGACATTGCTGTCGTGGGGTTCGACGACGACCTCATCTGCCGCATGTCCGCCCCTGCCCTGAGTTCGGTTGCTCACCCGATTGCGGAAATCAACACGGAAATCGTCTCCATCATCACCAATCCTCCTTCTGCAAAAGTCCGCAAGACCTTCCCGACCCGCTTCGTTCTCCGCGAAAGCTGCTGAAAAACAGAAACAGCCCTTGATTTTTTCAAAAAGAGGGGTAAGATACAGGGAAAACAAGTTTCAAGGAGGAAAACTATGCCGGAAACCTATAATTTCACACCGTCGCCGCTCGTCTGCTGCCGCGGAATCACCGTCACCATGGACGGAGACACCATCAAGACCGTGCAGTTCCACGGGGGCTGTCCCGGCAACACCGCCGGAATCTCCTGTCTCGTCCGCGGACGCAAGGCGGAAGAGGTTGCAAACCTGCTTGAAGGCGTCCGCTGCGGCGCAAAACCGACCTCGTGTCCCGACCAGCTTGCAACGTTTCTGAAGGAAATTCTCAAGAAGAAAAGCGAAAACGCTTAATTCACATTCATTAAAACACCAGGAGGAAGACAATGGCTGATTTCATGGAAAGCAAGACCGCAAAGAATCTCGCATTCGCATTTGCGGGAGAATCCCAGGCACGCAACAAATACACCTATTTTGCAAGCGTGGCGCGCAAGGAAGGCTACAATCAGATTGCCGCGATTTTCGAAGAAACCGCCGGAAATGAAAAAGAGCACGCCAAGCTCTGGTTCAAACACCTGAACGGCATCGGCGACACGGTTGCGAACCTCGAAGCCGCGGCCGCCGGCGAGCACGAAGAGTGGACCTCCATGTATGCGGATTTCGCAAAAGAGGCCCGCGAAGAGGGCTACGACGACATTGCCCGCGAATTCGAACGCGTCGGCGCCATCGAAAAGCATCATGAAGAGCGCTACCGCAAGCTCGTCGAAAACATCAGAAAAGGTGAAGTTTTCGCCCGCGTCGCCCCGCAGAAATGGATCTGCCTGAACTGCGGACACATCTACATCGGCGAAAAAGCTCCGGAAATGTGCCCGACCTGCAAGCACCCGAAAGCCTACTTCCAGATCGAAGCGGAAAACTACTGATTCCGAACTGGATTTTCAGCTGAAACTGAAACGCCTTCCGCCATCACAAAACGGCGGAAGGCGTTTTTTTATTGTAAACGGATTATCCGTTTGCCGCCGTATCGCGCACGAAAATGAAATACAGTGCCGGAATGACATACAGAGTCAGGAGCGATGCAATCGCCAGTCCGCCGACCACGCCCACGCCGCAGCTGGAGCGGAGTTCCGAACCGAGTCCGTTTCCGAATGCCATCGGCAGCATGCCGGCAACCGATGCAATGCTCGTCATCACAATCGGACGAAATTTCGATTGTGTCGCCTGCAGCATGGCCTTGTGAGTGCTCACACCGGCTTTCACCAGCACGGCGCATTCATCCATGATCAGGATTGCATTGTTTACGACGATTCCGATCATCATCACTCCTCCGAGGAGTCCCATCATGGACATCGGCATGCCGGATGCCCAGAGAGTCGCGTACATGCCGAGGAAACCGAGAGGAACGGTGAACATGATCAGAAGAGGCAACTCGGCCAGAAACTTCTCATCCGCAGCCCCCGCACGATTTCCCTGACACAGGAGGGAATGTTCCTGCGCAAGCGGTCCGAGGAAATTATGGAAATCGTCGAAAAGACAGAAGTCGATTTCAATTCCATGGGCGAACTGGTCGGTGGAGATGTCTATATCGGCGGAGCAGAAACCGAGGCAATGCGGCTGATCATTCAGGTAATTCGCGAATTACAGACGAATTTCCCGGAAATCCACTATCATTTCCACAGCGGCAGTTACGCGGATATCGCAGAACGGCTGGATAACGGCAGACTGGATTTCGGACTTCTGATTCAGCCCGCCGATCTCGTGAAATACGACTTCATCAATCTTCCGGCAAGCGATATGCGCGGAGTTCTCATACGCAAAGATCATCCGCTTGCACAAAAGGAACATATCTCCTGCCAGGATCTGCAGAATGTCCCGCTGATCTGCTCCAGAAAATTCCTGCAGCGGATGGAATCCGGACGAAACGAATGCATAGACTGGTTCGGCGGAAATTTTGAAAAACTGAACATCGTGGCGGATTACAACCTCGTTTACAACGCGCGCCTGATGGTTGAAGAGGGACTTGGCTGCGCACTTTCTCTCGAAGGACTCGTCAATGTATCCGGCGATTCGCCGCTCTGCTTCCGCCCGCTGTTTCCGCCGCTCGAATCAAAACTCAATCTAGTGTGGAAGAAACATCAGTTTTTTTCCAAAGCCGCCGGACTGTTTCTCGAACGGATTCAGGAAAAATTCGGCGGGCAGAAATAATCACAAACCTTTTTCATCCGGAACACGGCAGACAACCGTCCGGCGGATGAGCGTTTCATCCCCCGGACGGGAAAATCACTTTCCCGCAGGTATCGCGGAGAGCGCACAGACAGCAGCTTTGGCAATCGCGCCGGAAGCGCCGCCGCCGAGCTGAACTACAACGTCGTTCATATCCTGTTCCACCTGCACACGGCGCGAACCGCCGGGCAGAATCCGCTCCATTGCATCCGCAAGATCCTCCGGAACAACCTGGAACTGAAGGAATTCCTCAAACGCACAGCGGTTCAGGATGATGTTCGGCATGGTGAAAAATCCGCGGAACAGCTTGCCGATAATCAGACGCGCCAGCAGGAAGGTTATCTGATTCAGACGGTATGCAACCACCAGCGGAATTCCCGCAATCGCACACTCCACCGTAACCGTTCCCGACGCGGCGAGTCCGGCGGTGCAGCGCTGCATCCAGAATGCGGTTTTGCCGCGCGTCAGCTCAATCTTCGGAAGCGGATAATCAGGGTGCTTCGTCATGAAAGTCTGAATGCCGTCGCGCACCATCTGAAGAATCCGTTCGCGCGGAGACGCCACGACAAACTGGAGTTTCGGATTGCGAGACTTCAGAATCGCCGCCGTTTTCAGGAAGGGTTCCAGCAGGAACTCAATCTCTTTCTTGCGGCTGCCGGGAAGCAGAAGAACCGTATTCGGATCGCGCTCAATCGTCGCATCGGCGCGTCCCTTTACGATATCCACGAGCGGATGCCCGACGAATTCCACATCGAGTCCGGAACCTTCGTAAACCTCCGGCTCAAACGGAAAAATCACCATCAGTTTGCGGCAATATTTCGCAAGTTTTCTGATGTTTCCGCGGCGCCAGACCCACACCTGCGGGCTGATGTACCAGACCACCGGGATTCCGGCTTTCCACATGGCTTTTGCAAAACGGATGTTGAAACCCGGATAATCAATCAGAATCACTTCCAGCGGACGCCGCTTCTTCGCCTCGCGGATGAGATACAGAAAAATCCGGATGAATTTGAAAATGTTCTCCAGGACCTCGATCAGGCCGATCACGCCGAGCTCGCTGGAATCCACCAGAAGCTCGACTCCGGCCTTGCGCATCTCAACGCCGCCCATTCCGCAGACAACAACATCCGGACGGCGACGACGGATTTCCGAGGCGATCCGCGCACCGTAAAGGTCGCCGGACGCCTCACCCGCAATGATCCAGATCTCTTTTCTGCCGCGATTCATAAGAGGTCACCGTTTCTTGCGTTTCTTTTTCGGCGGAGTATAGTTGGAACCGCGTCCGAAGCTCGGCATCCGGGCTCCGGCGGAAAGCGCGCCCATATCCATCGAACCGAGCTTGCCGCCGCGGAAAGCATGTCCGAACAGACCGACGTTCTTCATCATCTTGCGCATATTGCCGAACTGTTTGATCAGCTGGCTGACCTGCTCCACAGTCGTTCCGCTGCCCTTCGCGATACGGCGGCGGCGGGACATATCGATGATATCCGGATTCTCGCGCTCCTTCTTGTTCATGGAGCAGATAATCGCCTCCATGCGGCGGAACTGGCTTGCGTCGAAACCGGGGATTTCGGCGAGCTTGCCGCCGCCCGGGAGCATCTTCAGAATCGCTTCGACTCCGCCCATCTTCGTCATCTGGCGGAGCTGGCTGAGAAAGTCGTTGAAATCGAATTTGTTCTTTTTGAGTTTTTCCTGAAGTTTTTCCGCCTCTTCCTTGTCGATCTCTTCCGCAGCCTTTTCAACAAGGGAGACGATATCGCCCATGCCGAGGATGCGCGACGCCATGCGGTCGGGATGAAATACCTGCAGATCCTCCACTTTTTCGCCGACGCCGACGAATTTGATCGGGCAGCCCGTGACTTTGCGGATTGAAAGAGCCGCACCGCCGCGCGCATCGCCGTCGAGTTTCGTCAGAACGACACCGGTGATTCCGAGCGCATCGTGGAAGTGTTTCGCAACCGAAACCGCCTGCTGACCGAGAGCGGCATCCGCGACGAGCAGAATTTCTGCGGGGGAAACGGCTTCTTTCAGGCGGACAAGCTCCTGCACCATCGAGGTGTCGATCTGGAGACGGCCCGCGGTATCAATGATAAGGTAATCGCAGTTGTCCGCAACCGCGCGTTTCGCGGCATTGCGCGAGATTTCGCAGACGTCCATGTTTCCGCGTTCGGAATAGACTTCAACGCCCACCTCTTTGCCGAGGATTTCGAGCTGATCAATTGCGGCGGGACGGTAGACGTCGCACGCGGCGAGGAGAACGCGCTTTCCGCGTTTCCGGATGTTGGCGGCGAGTTTCGCGCTGGAAGTTGTTTTGCCGCCGCCGTGCAGACCGACCATCATAATGACATTCGGACGGATTGAGGAATTCCATGCGAGCGGGGCTTCCGCCTCTCCCATGAATTCGGCGAGTTTGTCGTTGACGATCTTGATCGCCATCTGTCCGGGCGTAACGCTCTTGAGCACATTTTCGCCGAGACATTCCTTCGAAACGTTTGCGACGAACTCCTCTGCGACCTCCCGGTTGACGTCCGCTTCGAGCAGTGCATTCAGCACTTCCTTCATCGGCTCCGCGATATTCGACTCCGAAAGGGACGCGACGCCGCGCAGTTTTCGCAGCGCCTCCTGGAGCTTGTCGGTCAGATTATTGAACATATTTATTCTTCTCCTGCTTGAGTAAATGCAATTCCAGTGTTATATTACCGGATAATCGCAGTTTTGCTACCCCTATATTATGGCAGTGAACCGCGAAATTTCAACCATGGTTTCAATAATTTTCTAAAAAAAGATGGGAGGAACACCATGAGAAGCGACATTATGAAGAAAGGATTGGAGCGCGCACCCCACCGCGGGCTGATGATGGCCACCGGCATCAAACGCGCCGATATCTCAAAACCCTTTATCGGAGTCTGCAACTCCTACACCAACATCGTCCCCGGACACTGCCACCTCAAAAAGGTCGGTGAAATCGTCTGCGACGCCATCCGCGAAGCCGGCGGCGTTCCCTACGAATTCAACACCATCGCAGTCTGCGACGGCATCGCCATGGGACACACCGGCATGAAATACTCCCTCGCCAGCCGTGAAATCATCGCGGACAGCGTGGAAACCATGGGTTCCGCACACCCCTTCGACGCCATGATCTGCATCCCGAACTGCGACAAAATCGTCCCGGGAATGCTCATGGGCGCCATGCGTCTGAACATCCCCACCATCTTCGCTTCCGGCGGTCCGATGCGCGCCGGAAAAACCCCGGGCGCTCCCCACGACACCGACCTCAACTCCATCTTTGAAGGCGTTGCCGCACGCGTCATCGACAAAATTGACGATGCTCAGCTTGAAGCTCTCGAATGCACCGCCTGCCCCGGTCCCGGCTCCTGCTCCGGCATGTTCACGGCAAACAGCATGAACTGTCTCTGCGAAGCTCTCGGAATCGCGCTTCCCGGCAACGGAACCATCGCCGCCGACGATCCCGCACGCGTCGAGCTCTGGCGCAAAGCGGCGTTCCGCATCGTCGAACTCGCGAAAATGGAAAATCCGCCGCGCGCCAAAGATTTCGTCACCGCGAAATCCTTCCAGAACGCACTCGTGCTCGACATGGCAATGGGCGGCTCCTCCAACACCGTTCTCCACACACTCGCCATCGCGAACGAGGCCGGTCTCAAAGTTGACCTGAAGGAGCTCGACCGCATCTCCAGAATGACCCCGAACATCTGCAAGCTCGCCCCCTCGAAAGGCGAATTCCACATCGCGGAAGACTGCCGCAGAGTCGGCGGAATCATGGCAATCCTCAAGGAAATCGCAAAGGTTCCGGGACTCATCGACGGTTCCGCACCCACAGTCTCCGGAAAAACGCTCGCGGAAGAGTACTCCGCAGCACCCGATCCGGACGGCACGGTCATCCGCCCGCTTGAAAACGCCTACAGCAAAGTCGGCGGACTCGCCATTCTCTTCGGCAACCTCGCCGCCAACGGATGCGTCGTCAAAGCCGCAGGCGTCGACCCGAAAATGCTCGTCCACAAGGGTCCCGCCGTCATCTTTGAAAGCCAGGAAGAGGCATGCGAAGGCATCCTCGGCGGAAAAGTCAAAGAGGGCGATGTGGTTGTCATCCGCTACGAAGGTCCGAAGGGCGGACCCGGCATGCAGGAAATGCTCGCTCCGACCTCGTACATCATGGGACGCGGTCTCGGCTCCTCCGTGGCACTGATCACCGACGGCCGTTTCTCCGGCGCGACACACGGCGCCTGCATCGGACACGTCAGCCCGGAAGCAGCCGCCGGCGGACTCATCGGACTTGTGGAGCCGGGAGACATCATCTCCATCGACATTCCGAACCGCTCCGTCACGCTTGAGGTTTCCGACGACGTTCTCGCGGAACGCCGCAAGACCTGGAAACCGCGCGAGCCGAAAATCAAAACCGGCTACCTTGCGAAGTATGCAAGCCTCGCAACCAGCGCGGATACCGGCGGAGTCCTCCGCGTCGGAAAATAATGGACCGCAGTTCCGAAACAAGAATCGCGGAAACGCTCGTCGAGCCGGAAGCCAATGGTCTCCGGCTCGACTTGTATCTGCGGAAACGCTTCACCTACCGCTCACGGACCGAATGGCAGCGCAGCATCGAAGAGGGCGAAATCCTGCTCAACGGGCGCCGCACACGCCCCTCGCGCATCCTTCAGACGGGCGAAAAAGTCGCATTCATTCCGAAACCCGCCGAAGAGCCGCCCGTCGACCGCTCGTTTGAACTTCTGGAAGAGACTCCGGACTGGCTGGCGGTTGCAAAGCCCGGAAACCTGCCGTGCCACCCCGCGGGAGCATTCTTCCGCAACACCCTCTGGAGCGTTCTGCGCGAACAGTACGGCGAAAACATCCATATTGCGACGCGTCTCGACCGCGAAACCTCCGGCGTGGTCCTTGTCGCCCGGAATCCGGAGACCGCCGCCGCATTCACCCGCGCACTGACCGGAGCTGGCGTCCACAAACGTTACATCGCATTCGTCCACGGCGATTTCCCCGATGAGCTGACGGCAGACGGCTGGCTTTCCTATGAACCGGCCGCAGCAATCCGCAAAAAGCGCCGTTTCACCTTTGAACAGGTTCCCGGCGGCGAACGTTCGGAGACGTCATTCCGTCTTCTCCGGCGCTGGAACGGACTCAGTGAAGTTGAAGTCTTCCCGCGCACGGGACGGCTGCACCAGATCCGCGCCACGCTCTGCTCGCTCGGCTACCCGATGGCGGGCGACAAACTTTACGGGCTGGATGATTCTTTTTTCACGAAATTCATTGAAGACAAGCTGACCGACGCCGACCGTGCGCGCCTTCTTCTTCCGCGTCAGGCGCTTCACGCCTTGGAACTTCGCATGCCTTACCGCGGCGCCGAACTCCGCATCACCGCCCCCCTTCCCCCGGACATGCGTAAACTGACGGAAGAAGCATAAAAAACTTGAAACACCGCACAACATTCAGCGACACCGCCCAACTGATCAGCTCTTCCAGACGCAAATTGAAGAGATAACCTCCGTTTTCCCGGACAAAAACAATTTGCCGCCCCTGCGAGGCGACTAAGAGACAACAAAGAGACACCACAGACATTAAAACCAAATTAATCAAAATATTTTCAAAACCAAAATCAAAAAAAAAAAAAAAATGGATATTTTTTCAACTTTTTCACCAGCAAGGGACTTGACTTTTTATGTTTCTGTGGTCTAATTTAATAGAAGCAAAACTTTACAAACAAATACTAAGAACGAGCCTATGTCAGCTATTGGAACATCGGAATACATGAAGATCCGGCGGTATGTGATGAACCTGATCCTCCGTGCAGGGAAAGACCCGGTTCAGATACCGACGATCAATGACCTTTCGGAAAAATTCGGTGTGAGCCGCCCGACGGTCAGCAAAGCCATGAAGGAACTTACGTCGGAAGGCTACATCATCGGCCGGCGCGGAATCGGCTCGTTCACCAATCCCGCCAAAATATCCCCTTCATCATTCGGACGACAGCTGCCGCTGATCGGAATTTCCCTCGGCAACGGGCTGATGGTTCACCTGGACAAGTATTACGGCAATATTCTTGCGGAACTTCTGAAAAAAATCGTCGCAATGCCTGCGATCGTTCATCTCGTTTCAACCGGAAGTTCCGATAAAAAGCAAATCATCTGCGATATTATGAATGAACAACTCAATGCTCTGGTTGTCGTCGACGGAAATTCATTTGTCAGCGACTTGCGCAAGAAGGGTTTGAAAGTGGTCACGACCACAGAAACTCATCGGCTCACACCGGGCTCGGTCTCTCCGGACTATGACGCATGGGGGTATCTCTGCGGAAAGCAGCTTCTGAAAGAGAATCGCCGGAACATCGTGTTCCTGCATGACAAGGAACCGTGGAATGCCCCCTACAACGGCTTCCGCCGCGCATTCCGCGAAGCCGGAGCCCCGCTGAACGAAAAATTCTTCCTGAAAGATTACCGCTCTTCACTGACCGAGCTGAAAAACATGGTTCATTACGGAGTGCAGGTCGACGCCGTTGTCGACACGCTCTGGGTCAACAATGAGGTCGCGGAGATTCTCATGGCGGACAATCCGGAACTTGTGAAAACCTGCGCACTTGTCCACAACGCCTTCTCTGCGCCGCAGAATTCCGGATTTCATGAAATCTGTTATGAAATCCCCTTCGAGCAGATCGCGGAGGAGACCGCAGAGCTGCTCCGTCTCCAGTTTGCCGGCGATAAAGCCGGAATGGACATTCGAAAAATCCCTATGAAAATGATTATCAAATAATCTTTAATAAAAAAAGAAAGGATCAGCACAATGAAAAAAGAAAAACAGCATTCCAACCGGTCAGGAAAACGCAGAAACAGAGGATTTACGCTCGTAGAACTTCTGGTCGTCGTTTCAATTATCGCGATTCTTGCGGCAATGCTCCTGCCGGCGCTGAACAAGGCAAGAGCCGCCGGACAGGCCGCAGTCTGCCGCTCAAATCTCAAACAGCAAGGGCTGGCGTTCGCCGGATACGAGGCGGATTTCGACAGTTATATTCCCCCAAGCAAAGGCGCGGTTGACGTCGGCGGAGGCAATTATGAATTTCTCGACTGGCAATGGGCGCTTACCGCCTATATCGGGCTGAATCCCGATCTGTGCAAAGACAAATACTCTCAGGGAAAAGCCTGGCGCGAATCAACGGTATTCTGGTGCAAAGCCCCGGTCGCGCCCATCCCGTCCGGAACGACTCTGAACCCGAAAAGCATCGGGAACGACACTTACCGTTACGCCATCAACAGCAATTTCATCAGCAAAAAACGCAAAGCCGGGAAATCAATCTCGCAAACAGGTCTCGTCATGGAGTGCTTTTACAGCAACCCGAACATGCAAAGCTGGATGTACCACGACGCCTCCAGTCCGGCAAATATCCCACACGAAAATGGGACCAATCTGCTGTATCTCGACTACCACGTCGGCTATGCGAAATTCACAGCGATTCCGCGTTTTTCCGGAAACATTTTCTGGACAAATGAATACTGAACTGCCAACACTATAACATAAAGGAGCAGCAATGAAAACAGCATTTCTCACCATGATCGCCGCCCTGACAGCCGGGACCATAACCGCTGCAGAATTCAAAATCCCGTTTGAAAAGAACACGGACATTCTGAATGAAAAAGGGGAAAAATGCGCGGAAGGATTTGTCAAGGGAAAACTCAAATTCGTTCCAGGTGCAAACGGAAGCGGACTCGAACTCCGCCGCAGCGACAACGCGTATCCCGGACTCGTCAGATTCACCATCCCCGCGATGAGCTGGAGAAACGGCACAATCGCGTTCCGTCTGAAGCCGGACTGGGAACTCAATGACCGCAACGAAGCGTGGATCATGAACTGCCGCAGCAAAAACGGCTTTCTCTTCTACATTCTGAAACGCAAAGACAAATGCGTGGAATTGAGCGTCGTTGCACCAAAACAGCTCCAGATGATTCTACGGAAAGGGTTCAAAAAAGATGCCTGGACACATGTCGCAGTCACCTGGAATTCCGAAAAGGGATCCGTCATCGTTTACCTCAATGGCAGGAAAGCCGACGAAGCCGTCAATCCGGCAAATCTGAATGTACCGGAGGAAACTGAGGAAGCATTTCTCTACCTCGGTGATACGTCGATGTTCCTGAAAAAAGGCAGCGCTGGCGACGGCGTTTACGATGACATTCTGATTTCCGATAAAGCGCTCTCCGCAGAGGAAATCATGAAACTTGCAGCAACGGCAAACTGAAAACATTTTACGGAAAAACATTCATGAACAGCTTCATAAAAACAGCTTTATTTTCCGGCTGTCTGTTCCCCACGCTTCTTTCCGCATCCGGCTTCCGGATTCCCTTCGAAGGGAATCCGGAAGTCTTCGATGAAAAAGGCGCCAAGATTTCAACAGGTACGGAATACGGCAGAGTGGAATACCCCGCCGGAGTTCAGGGAAAAGGAATCGACCTGCGCCGTCATGCGTACGATCAGGCGGGCGCGCTCCATTTCCGCACACTCCCGACTCAGGACTGGCGTTCGGGAACATTCTCCTTCTGGTTCAAACCGCACTGGAACCAGAACGACCGCGAAGAATTCTGGATTTTTCACTGCCAGGCGCAGAAAAACTTCCTCGCCTACTTTCTCAAACGAAAGGACAACACCGTCGAACTGACCGTTTCCGCACCGAAACAGATTCAGATTCTCACGAAGAAGGTCTTCACCAAAGAAAAATGGACGCATGTTGCCTTTTCCTGGGATTCGGAAAAAGGAGAAGTCATTCTTTATATCGACGGCAAAAAAAACGCGTCAAAAACACGCAGAGAGGCATTGCGGATTCCCGCAGATCAGCAGGCGCCGGTCATCTGCCTCGGCAACACGTCCAGCGACCGTTTCAAGGCGAATGTCGGAAACGGGACCTACGACGACCTCCGTTTCTACGACCGCGCCCTCACCCCGTGGGAAATCCGCAATCTTGCACTTGCTTCGGACGAAACTTCCGGCAAACTGGAACCGGCGTCCACAGGCAAAATCTCCTCAACGGAAAACGCAGCGGAATTCCTCTTCTCCTTCAGCGAAAACGTCCCGCCGGTTCCCGTAAAAGTCTGCGCGATTGAATTTGACGGCGGAAACTCCGTGGAACTTTCCATGACAGGCGCATCAGGGCGTCTCGCATTCACCTCAAGAAACGGGAAGAAAACAACCGGATTCCTCGAATCGGCGTGTCTCCCCGACTTCAAAAAACCGATCAAAATCTCGCTTGTCCGCAAAAACGGAGCAATGGAGTGCCGGATTGACGGCATAACGCAGGGCCTGCTCCCCTTCTCCGGGAAAAGTGCGGCTGCAGCAAAACTTTCCGTTCAGAAAGACAGCGTCATCCGTCCGCCCGACCTTGCGGCGGAAAAGAAAAATGCGGAGCTTCTGAAAACAACAGTGCTCTCTCCGCTCGAGGAAAAGCTCTGGCTGCTTGATGATGCGGAACGTGTCAAAAACGGCGTGCGCTCCGGCGTCACGCTGAACGGATACTGGCGTGTGAATCCGGTGCAGAAATACACCTCTGTTCCGGATGGAAAATGGGGCTACATGCGCGTTCCCGGTTCCTTCCGCTCTCCGCTCTGGCAGATCTACCGCGACAAAGGCGGCAAGCTCGAATCGCTGAACTGGAAGTGGCAGGGGCAGACTCTTGCAAATAAGCATGGAGGTTTCCGCGCGGCATGGTATCAGCGTGCGTTCCGCATTCCGGACCACCTGAAGAAGGACGGAAGCCGTTTCTACCTAAACTTTGAAAACATGAACGGCGGATTTTCAAAAATCATCCTCAACGGGAAAACGGTCGATTCCTCCACGGTCAATCTGAAGGAAACCAACCGCGCCCCCAACCGCCGCAGAATCGACGTTACGGAACACATTTCCGTCTCCGGCGAAAATCTGCTGACCGTTTTCATTGACCGCGATTTCATTCTCTGGGAAGGCTGGATGAGCATCGAAGACCACGGCGAAATTGCCCTGGGCAATGTATGGCTGGAATCCGCCCCCTCCACGCTCTCTCTGAAAAGCTGTCTTGCGTTCCCCTCTTTCCGCAGCAAAAACATCCGGATGCGCGCAAAAGTGCTGAACCCGGAACACAAAACCGGCAAAGCCGCCCTCACCTTCGCCTTCCTCCGCAAAAATGCGGACAAGACGTTCCGCAGGGAATTCGAGCTCTCCGGCGCTCCGGAGCAGCTGGTTGAGTTCACAGAGAAATGGACAGATCCAGTTCTCTGGGATTCGGAACATCCGGAACTCTATTCCATGAATGTCTCTCTCGATATTTTCGGCAAGACCGCCGACACCTTCCCCGCCACGGACTTTGGCTTCCGCGAACTCTGGATTGAAAACGGCGAATTCCGTCTCAACGGGAATAAAATGCACATGCGCATGTATTCCGATTTCCCGCTCGAACGTTATCACTATTTCTACGGACAGCCGGACCGGATGAAATCCTTTGTGGCGCATTTCAAAGAGCTCAACTTCAACACTGTCCGCGCAAGCCTCGGTAAAATCGTTGGAAGCATCCCGCTCTATCTGGATGAATGCGACCGGCAGGGACTCTACAACCTGTTCCCTATGCCATTCTACGTTGATCAGGATCGGCAGGAATACACAAAGGTGGTGGAAGATTTCCTTGATTTTTACGGCAACCGCCCGTCGATTCTGATGTGGTTCACCGACTTCAACACCTGTCATTACGCATGGAATCAGGAACCTGCGAAACTGAACGACACCGAGTATCAGCCGAAATCGGAACAGATCCGGCTGGCGCGCTCGCGCGTCTCCGTCGCCGCAAAAGCAATCACGGCTTTCGATCCCTCCCGCGAATGGTTTGCCCACGCAGGTGGAAACTTCGGCAAAGTGTTCGGCTCCATGAACTACCAGTCCTACGGGACTCCACTTCAGGAACAGGAAGACTGGCCCTCCATGTGGTCCCAAAGCCACACTCAGCCGCTGATGTCCGTTGAAGGCGGCTTCCCGTACGTCCGCCAGTGGATGCGCTTTGACGTCAACCGTGCAGCAGCATCACTCGGTGCGGAACATGCCGCGCGCTACCTCGGCGACTCGGTTTATGCGAAAGAGGAGTTCCCGACTCCGTACTTCTCCATCTATCAGGCGGCGGAACCGTTCGACCGTCAAAACGCCAACATGCTCGCGCTTTCGGATCTGCACTACCGCCGCGTCGTCAAAGCGTGGCGCGCCTACGACGTTTCCGCGTATGCCGACTTTCACGGCGGCTGGAATCTGATCCACACGGCCCGCACCTACAGTCAGCACAACTCCATCACCCCGGCAGGCATCAACGTCAAAACACGCGGGTTCAAACCGGATATTCTGATTGGAACAAGCCAGACGCAGCGCCATGACGTCACAGATTACTCTCAGCCGGACTACCAGACGGAAACGCTGAAAGAGGTCTTCGCTCCGCTCCTGGTCTTCCTCGGCGGAGAACCTGAAAATTTCACGGAAAAATCACACGCCTTCTGGTCAGAGGAGGAATTCCGGAGAAGCATCGTGCTTGTCAATGACCATACAACAGGAAAAGAAGTCACAGTCTCCTGGAGCTTCTTCCTCAACGGCACCCCGGCTCCGCTTGATTCCGGACGAGAAACCGTCAGGCTCGCCCCAGCGGAAATCCGGAAACTCCCGGTTCTCCTGAAGAGCCCGGCCGTTCTCAAACGCACCTCCGGCGAACTCCGCATCACAGCGGAAGTCGACGGCATCCTCATTGCGGAAGACGCGATGAAGCTGCAGTTTTTTCCAAAACACGCGCCGAAAGATTTCAGCCGGGCCTCAGCCGTTCTTTACGATCCTGCGGGAAAAACGGAAGCGATGCTGAAGAAAGCCGGATTCCCGTTCCGCAAAACGACGGATCTCAAAGAGATCGAATCCAACGGACTGCTGATTATCGGACAGGATGCACTTTCCGGTACCAATCCTGAGTTTCTGAAGGAAATCGAACGTTCCGGCATGATCGAACGCGGACTCAAGATTCTGATTTTTGAACAGAAGCAGTGCAATCTGGCCAATCTGGTTTTCGAATCTCCGAGTCTTCGCAACGCCTTCATCCGCACACCGTCAAGCCCCTATATCCGGGGACTGGAAGCGGAGGATTTCCACGACTGGCGCGGTTCCTCCGACACCGTTCCGGAATACGTGCTCTCCGCCGAAGAAACTCCGCACTATCCCCGGTCCAAATGGAAATGGGGCAACGGCGGAATTGTCAGCGGAAACGTTATCCGCAAACCCGATTACGGCAACTTTAAAATCATTGTCGACTCCGGTTTCAACCTCGCTTTCGCCTCGTTGATGGAACTGCGGAAACAGCACGGAACGATCCTCTTCTGCCAGCTGGATGTCACAAGCCGTTATCTGAAGGATCCGGCGGCAACCAGAGTCACCGACAACATTCTGGAACAGATGAGCAGCCCGCACATTCCCGCAGGTCCAGTCCGCACCGCGTTCGCCGGAAGCGACTCCGGAGCAAAAATTCTCGACCGCATGGGCGTGGAATACACCCGGGTCTCCCCGAACGATGCAGCCGGACTCAATGCCGCGCAGGCAATCATTCTGGATGCAGGCGGAAAAAATGCGCTGCGTCTGATATCCGGGCGCAAACCGGTCATTCTCCTGCCCGGCTTCCCGCTCGAAACAATCTCCGGAGTGACACTGCGCAATACGGTTCAGGACATCTTCCGCGCTTCCGCCCCCAAAGACGATCCGCTGTTTGAAAGCATTCCGGACGCGGATCTCTACTTCCGCGACGCCCGCAAACTTCCCGTTCTGACAGAGAAACCGCAATGGACCGTTGCAACGGAACCGGCGCTTTTCGCGAAAGTGAAGAGCAATGCCCGGCCGTACATTATCCTCAACGTCGCTCCGGACATGGTCGGAGGATTTTGGAATGCGGAAAAAATTTCCCGCATCTGGTCCACAATCTTCAACAATCTGAATATCGGACTCAGCCGTGGACTCTCGCTTTTCGGCGGAGAACGGATGCGTCACAACACCGTCATTCCCCACCTCGGTGAAGCCGTTCCGGAAAACGTCAAGCTCAAACTCGATTTCCGCAATGAAGGCAAGCCCGGGCAGACGGGCGGCTTCAAACCGGTTCTGCTCGGCAAATCGTGGGAAGAGCAGGGATTCACACAGAAGAATCCATTCTACACACTCCCGAAGGAGACACCAAAGCAGTACCGCAACAATCCATACGACGGTTATGCGTGGTACCGCATGGAAGTCTTCATTCCCGAATCCTGGAAAGGCGCCACGCTCTCTCTGGACGGCGGGCCGATCGACGATTTCGACTGGACCTGGTTCAACGGGAAAGCCATCGGCGAAACAACCCTCCGTAACAGCAAAGCTCCGTGGTCGGCAATCCGTCATTATCCGATTCCGCAGGAAATTGTGAAATTCGGAGAAAAGAATGTCATTGAGATTCGCGTATTCGACCGTTGGTCCGGCGGAGGCATCGTCGGTCCGCTGAAGGTCACGGCGAAAAAAGCGACCGTCCCTTCGCGGTCACCCTACATCGACAATCTTGATTTCTACGATGGAGACGCCTTCCATCAGTGGTAACACACCCCGCCCGGATTCGTTCCGGGCGGTTTTATTGTCCCCTTTAGAACAAAAACAGGGGAATGCGGCGTGCGCAACACCGTTGATTCCCCTCATTCCGCTTTATTTTTTGCTTTGCTCTTTCTCCAGATTGCAATGCTCCAACCGACGCTTTTGATGACAAGCGGAAGCAGAAGGACCGCAAACAGCAGATACAATCCGTACCGGAACGGCGCCAGCGCGGTATTGGTCACATGTTCCGCCGCTTCCGGATTTTTCAACCCCTCCTGCAGACCGTCCGAAACCTTGTAGGCGGAAATGATTGCAGCGGTCGTAAGCCCGCCCGCCATGATGTTCTTCCAGTTCAGGGCGCGCAGAAAGACAGAAGGCTCTTTCAATTTCATGACCGTTTCGGCAAACAGCTTCTTTGTTGCCGGAGAATCCGCTTTCGCCATGTATCCGAGCAGACGGGGCACCTCCTCCGGCGAATGCTGAGCAATATAATGCACGCCGCTCTCCCCGAACTCCTCCGCAAACCGGACAGAAAGCCCGGGAGCCTGCGCCTCAATCTTCAGGATGTCCGGTCCCATCTTCTTCGCCAGCGGAAGCAGCTGCTCCGAATACAGAGCAAGACTCCGCGATGCCTCCGGGACAGCCTTGCAAAGCCGCCAGAAATCATCCCCGTGCCTGATTCCCTGTTCCAGCACCTCCAGTCCTCCGTTCCTGACCAGCGGCAGAACATCATCGCCATACCGCGCAGAGATTTTCAGCATCTCGCGGCTCAATGTAATCTTAGTTCCCTCCGCCAAAGTCCGTCCGCTTCGTTTGGCCGCGAATTCGAGAGTTTCATCAATCGCCTTTGCCAGAAACTTCGTTCCGCCCGCTTCCGCCGAGAGAAAAACGAATCCAAGCGCAATCGCAAAAAGAATTTTCCGCAAAATCATTTGATCTCCTCCGTTTCCAGATAATTTTTCAATTCAGAATCCAGCCGCTTGCCCTCCTGCAGATAGAGCGACAGCAGCGTTCCCGCCCTTTCGCAGGACTCCTTCAGCAGTATTGTTTTCGCTGTGCTGATATTGCTGTACAATTCCGATTGCAGTTTTTCCGGCATAATACGGCTCACGTCATAGACGTCCCACACGGTCCATACCAGCCCGCCGACGGCAAGTACCGCTCCGGCAATATCGCCGACCGGCAGCGGACCGTCAGCCGCTGCGCAAATCCCGCCGATTCCAAGAGAAGCACAAATTCTAACTACGGGCTTCGCAAAAAACTTTACAGCATACCTGCAGGTTTCCCGGATGAAGATTGCCTCAAGAACGACTCCAACACCCGCCAGAGTCGTCTTCAAAGCCGCACACTGTACGCTTCCGGAAAATTCATTGAGCATATTCAGAAGCTCTTCCTGGCTTTCCGAGAGACGAGCTGCGTCCTGAGTGTTTTTGCAAACTGCCGCAAGTTCCATTGCATACTGTGTGTGTCTCTCCTTCAGCCGTTGCTGAAGATTCTGCAGCATATCCGTCGCAACCGCATTTGCATGGAGACAGGGCTGGATGACGGGTTTGTCCAGCACACTCATATAAGCATCCGCGAAATCATGCGTTCCCCGCAGTTTATCCTTTGCCGCCTTGTAGCAGAGCTTCATGCAGACTTTGAACCGGCAGAGTTCCCCGACGACTTGAGGAACCGAATCGGCGGCTCTGTCAAAATCCGGTGAAATTTTTTCTTCAAGCTCCCCGGAAAATGCAGACAAAAACTTTTCGCAGTCCGCATTATATTTGACATTCAGTTCATCCATCTGCCTGCGCAAAGCAACTCTTGCCGCTTCGGCCGAATATTTTGAATACTTTTTCTGGAAATACGGCACAAGAAAGCAGCACATTCCGAAAAGGACGAGCAGAGCGGAGCCGATCAGGAAACTCTTCTTCATCTCATTCCGGCGGCTTTACATCTTTCGCAGAAAATATGCGGGAGCACAGCTCCAGCCGTGGCATGCGCTGTTAATGCGCGGGTCCGTTCCGTACGGAGTCAGACGTTCGTTTTCCGGGACGAAGACTTCGGGAAACACATTCATTCCCTTTCGGAGCATTTCCCCCCAGTAAGCGCGCAGATGACGATCCAGTTTCTCTTTTTCTCCGGCATGTTCATACGCGGAAAGCAGATGATGATGCAGATACGGAGTCTCCGGCCGAATCGCCCCCGGAGTCTGCTCCAGCCGTTCCAGAATCTCCTTTGCTTCGGTGACGGATACGACATCTGCAAGAATCATCCAGATTTGCGACGCATACGAAATTTCCCGCTTCGGTCCACTCGTAAACAATCCGAGTTTCCGGTCGAACGCCTCTTCCCGCAACCGGGAGGAAAGAAAATCCGCTTCCTGTCTGAAATTTCTCTGATCCGTTTTGAGTCCAAGAATCCCCGCAATTTCCGCAAGAGCGCGCAGTCCGAGAATATAAGTTCCTTCGCTGGCGGTCCGGCGGTCCAATTCGCACCAGTCGATAAAATTCCATCCGGGCAGTTCCTGCTCCGCAATCCCGTTGCGGTAGTACGGACGGAATATTGCAAACTGCTGAGCTGCAAGGGAATACATATCTTTCAGCAAAGCGAGATTGCCGGTCTGCTGATAGTGAAAGAGCAGAAGATCGGCAAAAAGAAATGAATAATCGGAAATGGCACACTTTGTTCCATACGGATAAGGCTTGTCGAAGATGCAGGCTGGAATCTGCCCGTTTTCACGCGGAAATGCCGCAAGCAGATAAATGCAGCGTTCGATCAGATCGTAATTGCGGAAAGTCACGGAATTGACCTGTGCCTCCAGCCTCAAATCGCCGAGCCAGAGACGACGGTCGCGCTTCGGTCCGTCGAGGACAACCTCCTGCAGACAATTCCGGAGAGTTCGCTGAGCAGCGCGATCCAGTTCAACAGCCTCAGCATCAAACGTTTTCTGCGGCGGAACAAATTTTCGCACAGCAGATTGAGCCACAAAAGCGATGTCCTGAAATAAAAGTTTTTCCGGAGCGCCGATCACTTCCACATAAAGATAACGCATTGCATAGGTTCGCGGCAGCGTGTAAGTCTGCGGCAGATCATCAAGCGTCACGATTTCTTCCTGAAGCCATGACTCTGCAAGAGCGGCCCCGTATTTGCGGTTCCGTTCGCCGATTTCAAGAGGAAACTCTGCAAAAATTAAACGCAAACGGACTGGAGCATCATTATAATTTGGTGCAGTTGAGAGTTTTAACTTCAGACGCCCGACGAACTCTTCTCCGAAGTCCAGGATAAACCAGTCTCCGCGCCGGAATATTTTTTTCAGGAAATTATATACAGAGTCTTTTTTCGGAATAATTTTCCATCCCTGCCAAGCCTCCGGATCACGCACAGTCTTTGCAATTGTCCGCGGTCGAACCAGCCATCGTTTTAATTTATATTTACGTTTTTTCGCCTCATCTAAGAAACGCAAATTTTCCATAGGATCAACGCCTCCAGTTTTATTTTACAATATAATATAAGATTCTTGAAAATCAAATTCATCTTTTCGTTTTTATCATCCTCTCCATCATCCCTCTCCGAACTTTCACAAAATCTTTTTGTTTTAAAACGAA
>DHMO01000039.1 GCA_002405835.1 Lentisphaeria bacterium UBA4640
ACAAAAAGATTTGCAAACTTTTTCAAGCCTCTATTCCGTCAAATGCGCGGAATTTCTTGGACGTTATCGCCAGCGATAATACAATAAAGTTGGTCTCTTTTTCGTTATATGGATAAAATAAACGAGAGGTTTTTATGAAAAGTCTACTTGCCGTTGTTTCAGTGCTTGCTTTGTGCTTAAATGCTACTGATATTCCCAATGATTATTTTGTTCGGATTCCGGCCAATCCAGATTTTGTTTTTGCAAGAGGGATGAATCCTCGCAGCAGAGAGCCAGGCGAAGCCTCCCCGATTGACAAAGCATACTGCATTGCCAAGTATCCGGTAACGAATGCAGAGTATCAGGTATTCTGCAATTCAACAGGACATAGGACTCCCCGCCATTGGAAAAATGGAAGATTTCCGCAAGGGAAGGAGAAACATCCGGTATTGAACGTTTCATACGATGATGCGGTGGCTTATTGCAAGTGGTATGGGAAAAAATATCCTGGCTGGACTTTCCGGTTGCCGACCGAAGCAGAATGGGAAAATGCTGCTGCCGGACCGGAAAAATTAGAATATCCATGGGGCAATGAGGCAGGATTCCATCTCGTCGATGGAGTGATGAAAAGTAATTTCAATTTCAACGGGGTTGTGGCGGCATATTACCTAAAAAAATCACCGGATATGATGGTTACCTATTATCACCCGAAATCTTCACGGCAAGGAAAGAAAGAAAAACTTTCAGCTGTGATTTCCTTGGGCGGACGTAATGGTATCCACGGCTGGATCAATCACCGGGAGCATACGGGGTTTGTTTACACCGATCTGTTTAGACAGCTATCTGATGAGGGGGGATACACCACTCCAGTTGATTACTATCCCGAAGGCTCGAGTGTATACGGCGTTTTTGATATGGCAGGTAATTTGTGGGATTGGACTTGCACCAAAATCACAGCAAGCAATGGAGCAGAACGTGGGAAAAAATGCAATGCCATCCGGGGTGGTTCATGGTACGCTAATGCCAGCAGTTGCAAAACAAATTACCGGGGTGAAGGTCGCCGACCAGCCGGAGCGTACAGCACTGTCGGATTCCGCTTAGTGGCTGATAAAAATTGACACCTCCACACCCCATTCACAAGTTTTGTTGAGTACTTTCAACGCACTGTCCACCGTGAAGCCGGTGTTCCTGATTGTTGTATTGGACATGTATAATCTCATCACTGTTCTTCTGCCGCGTATCGGACCTTCCGGTTTATGAAAAAGCCGCTTGTTTCCTCGCATACTGGATTGGACTCTGGTATGTAAAATTTATCTTGTTCTATATCTGCGGACCATACAGTGGCAAGGCTTGATGAGTCAAGTATCCTCTATGTACGTTTGCAGCGCTAGCGCTGATTTTTCACTCAAGCGTTTTCGCCCGGGATCCGGTAACTCACAAGAACATCGCTGATGCGGGAGCGTCCGGCAAGGAGGGCTTTGAGAAGCTGAACCGCCTGACGCGCGAGCTCCGGAAAATCCTGACGGAGGGTGAACTGTCCCGGCATCAGAATATCGGAAAGACCGGGAACGTGCCAGTGGATCAGCTCAATATCCTGCGGAATCCGGAAACCATTGCGCTGGAGTTCGGCAAAAACCGTCAGATCCGTCATTTCAAACGGGCAGATAACGGCTGTACAATGTTCGCGTTTCAGCGTTTTCAGCCACGCGGTTTCGGGGGAGGCTGGTGTGTCGCAATAGACCTTTATGCCCGATGAGGCGGCGAATTCCAGAAAATAACGCCGGCGGTTCGTGTGATTCAGATTCCCGGTTTCGACGCGCCCATCCAGATAAAGCACACGGCGGTGTCCGGCGGAACACAGGTGCGATATCACTGCGGACATCGCGGCGCGGTCATTGGAACAGACCGAATAGATGCGCTCGGAATGATAACTGAAGTCGTTGATGCAGACCAGCGGGATCGGGTTCAGTTCCGGCCATTTCCGCGCGATGCGCCCGGCGTGGCAGAGGGAGATTGCACCATCGAGAACTTTCTCGTTGAGATTGCGGAGCTGGCGGGCCGGAATCATTTCATAGAAAAAATTCTGCTGGTTCAGTTCGGTGGAGAGCGCGCCGGTCAGCGAGGTTTCATACGAACAGAGTCCCGTGCCGAATTCGTGCATGATGACGGCGATGTTTTTGCGGCTGCGTCCGAGATAGCCGAGCTCACGGGCGGCGGCAAGGATGCGCGACCGGGTTTCCAGCGCAACATTTCCCGCATCGGAGAGGGCGCGCGCGACGGTGCAATGGGCGTAACCTGTCTGTTTCGCAATTTCGCGGACCGTCACTTTCGGAGCCTTTTTCTGCATGTTGAATACACCTCTGTTTCATTTTGTCTCATCAATCGGGCTTGCAATCGATGCATTTTCAGAATATAATACAGAAAACCGGAAAATAAAGGTGAGACAATGGATATTTTTGCAAAAAACAGCTTTTTTACGGGCTGCAACTACTGGGCGTCCCATGCGGGAATCTACATGTGGCGCAACTGGAGTGCGGCGGATGTTGAACAGGATCTGAAACTGATCGCGGAATACGGCATGAACGTTCTGCGCGTGTTCCCGCTGTGGCCGGATTTCCAGCCGCTGACCCGTTTCTACGGCGCCTGCGGAATGAAACAGGAGTTCGGACAGAACGGCGGACCGCTTCAGAATCCCGCCTGCATGGAGCCGGAGATGATGAAGCGTTTCCGTTTCCTCTGCGACACGGCGGAGAAGAACGGAATCAAACTTGTCGTCGGTCTCCTGACCGGCTGGATGAGCGGACGCCTTTTTGTGCCTCCCGCGCTTGAGACGAAAAACGTTCTCAAGGATCCCGAGGCGATTCAGTGGGAAGTCCGTTTCGTCCGCAGCTTTGTGAAGGAGATGAAGGATCATCCGGCGATTGCAGGCTGGGACCTCGGCAACGAATGCAACTGCATGGCGCATCTGGAAAGCCCGGCGGAGGCGTGGAACTGGATGAACATCATCGCCTCCGCAATCCGTCTGGAAGACCGCACACGCCCGATCGTTTCGGGAATGCACGGCATCAGCACGAATTTCAAGGATACCTGGAATCTGCAGGATCAGGGCGAACTGATGGACGTTCTGACCACGCATCCGTATCCGCTCTTCACGCCGGAATGCAATCACGAGCCGTTCAACACCATGCGCAACGCTCTGCACTCCTCGGCGGAATCGATGCTGTATGCGGATGTCGCGGGCAAGCCCTGCTTCCCGGAAGAGGCGGGATCGCTCGGACCGACGGTCTGTTCGTATGAACGCGCGGCGCGCAACGTCCGCATGGCGCTTTTCTCGTGCTGGGCGAACGATCTTCACGGATATCTCTGGTGGTGCGGATTCGATCAGAGCCATCTTGATTTCCCGCCGTATGACTGGACGGCAATTGAACGCGAGCTCGGACTTTTCCGCGTAGACCGCTCCGCGAAGCCGACGGCTGTTGTGATGCGCGACTTTGCGGCGTTCCGCAAGAGTCTTCCCTTCGATCTTCCCGCGCGCAGAGTTGACGCCGTTTGCGTTGCGCCGGAGAAGGAAAAAGGATGGGTGCGCTGCTTTGGGGCATTCCTGCTGTCGCGTCAGGCTGGCTTCGATATCCGTTTCGCGGGAGCGGAACAGCCGCTGCCGGAATCGGATTTCTATATTCTGCCGTCGGTCGAAGGTTCGAGCGAGATTTCCCGCAAGGCGTGGCTGGCGCTGCTGGACAAAGTGAGCGCCGGAGCGAACCTGCTGATCACCTCCGACGGACGCGGCTGTCTTTCAACATTCCGAGAGGTTACGGGTGTTGAGATCGACGCGCGTTTCCAAGAGAGCTGCTCGTTTGAGTTTGCACTGAAATCGCATTCGGAGCAGATGATCCGTGCGGTGAGCGCGTACCGCTGCATGATGACTGCGCAGACGGCGGAAGTCCTTGCGGCGGATTCGACGGGCAATCCGGTGATGACGGTCGGCAAGTACGGCAAGGGACAGATTTTCTACATCAATCTTGCGGTTGAGCGGATGGCTGTTGCGGAACTGCCGGGCTGCTTCCACGGCGAAGAGCTGAATCCGGTGTATCTGCTTTACCGTGAGGCGATGGAGCGTGCCGGAATCCGCCGAGTTGTGACGAAACTTCTGCCTGGAGTCGGCATTACGGAGCATCCGCTGGATGCGCACCGCACGGTGTGTGTCGCGGTGAACTACGAGCCGGAGGAGGCGGTATGCCCGCTTGAAGTTTCGGGCGTTGTGAAAGAGGTCTGGAACGGCGCGTGGGAGAACGGCACGCTCCGGATCGGCGGCAACGACGGCACGGTGTTTGTTGTCGAGCATTGATTCGTCAGACGAAACGGTAAAAAAAGCGCGCGCACCGGGAGAAAATTCCGGTGCGCGCTTTTTGCTTCGGTCTCCGGCTCAATTATGAAAGCCGAATTGTCCGAACTTGTTTGCATTACCAGCGGTAATAACGGTAGGGGTCGTCCTCCATGAGGTTCCGGTCGGTGTAGAGGCCGTCCGGTGCGGCTTTGAGTCCAATGACCGGATGCCCCAATATGCCGCCTTCGCCGCGGAGGTCGTTGCAGAGAACCACAAGTGTGTTGCCTGTCTTCCTGAGCTGTTTGCCTTTCAGTGTGAATTTGCGCGGCAAAGCCCAGTAACCGTCCGGATGCGTTTTCTGCGTGAGTTCACCGAGGAATTCTCCGTTCAGCCAGACCCATGACTCGTCGTCAACGGCTCCCAGATCAAGCTCATATTCCGTTTCCGGAGAGAGCGGGAGATCCAGCGAAAAATTGAGGCGGTACCAGAACCAGCCGTCATAAGCGGAGAGGTCGCGGAACTGCTGCTCAAAACCGCGTCCGGGGGTGATGGAACGCCAATTCTTCGTTTTGCTGAATCCGGGCAGCTGGAAGCCGGAGGTGCGTCCGGTTTTCTCCGGATCGGCAATTCCGCGCCAGCCGGAGAGCAGGTTCTGACGGGTGACCGCCCGGTAGCCGCGACTCAGAAAGTCTGCGGATGCATGATGTTCCGCACGCATGTTGTGGAGCAGACGGGCAATCAGGAAATCCTGGCGCCGCAGAGTCGTGCGGTTGCGGAAGACGTCCGGGAAAAGCCACGGCGCCGTTTGAAGCGCGGTGATTCTTCCTTTCCCGACGGCAAGAGTCCGCAGAGCGCGTCCGCCGGCGCCTTCCGGTTCAAAGGAGGTCATGGGCAACTCGATGCGCCAGTGAAGTTCACTGTTGGAAATGCCGTCAAACAGCGGTTCTTTCCGCAGATCTTTTGTCAGGTCGGAGAAGAATTTCCCTTCCTGCGCCGGGAGTTCCGGAAGAAGCTCTGCAAGCTCTTTCTTCGCAAGCGCGAGGGCGAATACCTGAACGCCCGCTTCTGCTGCGGACCGGGCTTTCCGGATGTCGGCTCCGGAGGTGATGACCAGAATGTCGCCGGCGGCTGCTTCCTGAGTGTCTTTGACGGAAATTTTCAGCCGGTTCAGCAGTGCGCGTCCTTCCGGATTTCCGTCGTAAAAGACGGGGCGCGGGGGGAGCGGCTGACGGCGGTCAAGGTGTTCCAGAAGAGCTGCCAGAAGATTTTCCGCTTCGGGTTCCTCTTCGGTTCGTCCGGAAAGATCCAGCTGACAGAAAAGAGCGGTTCCCTGTCCGAAAGTGTATTCGAGCAGAGGCGCATACTGGAGATCGAATCCGCCGATCAGAAGCGGTTTGAAATTGCCCGCGGAAGGCTTTTCGATGAGAACGGTTGCGACGCTGTTGCGGTTCCCGGCGCGCCAGACGTGGCTGGCGGTGTATCTGTTGCGGGTGAGACGCGGAACGCTGTGCTCTCCGGGGGCTTGCTGCATGAACGGAGGAAGAGACGTTGCCGCGCCTCTCCAGTGATGCAGATCCGGAAGAAGGGGAGTCGCGGAGAACACGGTGCGCAGGCCCTGAATGTTCCAGCGGAAACCCAGCCGCTCCAGCGTTTCCGGGGACTGTTCGAGAATCAGAACTTTCCGTCCTTCGTCAAGAGCTGTGTTGAGCCCGAACGGAAGTTTTTCCATGCTGTTCCGTCCGAGAACCAGAAGTTCGGATTCTTTCCACTCGTGTTCATTTTTAATCAGACGGAATGAAAGTCCGAGTTTCTTCAGAAGATCGGCGGCGGTCCCCTCCGGATCAAACAGCGCGATTCCGGATTGAAGAGAGAGCCGGGGCTCCGGAAGAATGTCGAATACGAACGAATCTTTCATGCCGCTTCCGTCGGGGAAACGGAATTCCGCGTTCAGGGTGAGTTTGCTGTGTTCCGTCACGGGAGGAATGCGCAGGGAGAAGGGAAGCTCCAGGCGTTCTCCGGGACGGACCTCGCCCTGTTCCTCGCCGGACAGCTGAAGTTCGGGGACGTTCCAGGCAATATGGACGGTTCCGGCTTCCCGCAGGTCGCTGACCGTGAGCAGTGTTTTTTCAATGAGTTCTCCCGGACGGAATGTGTGGCTCTTGTCCGTCAGGTCGCCGCGTTTTCCCGCGATCCATCCGGTGATTGTGCGCAGGTAGGGGAGGGAGTCTTTTCCGGCAAGCGTAGGAACGAACTCGCGGAACGGGTCTTTCATGAAATCCCAGTGAGTTCCCGCGACGTCGGGGACGATGCCCGGCCGCTTGAGGTTGTCGAACTGTCCGGGCCATGCTCCGCTTCGTGCAGGCTGTCCGGGGGCGGCTTTCAGGAGAACAACCTGATCCCAGGGGAGGAGGTAGGAGAGTCCGCGGATGCGGAATGCCTGAAAATTTTCTTTTGCGAACTGCGCGATGACGTTGAGTCTTCCATCGTTCCCGAACCCTTTCAGAAGTTCTCCGAAGAAGACAGATTCGCTGCGTTTGAGGACGCGTTCTTCATTGCGCATCATCTGGATTTTGGCGGGGTCGAGCGCATACGCCTGTTCTCCCAGGATTTCCGCATTGAATTCATCCATCCAGAGGCATTGTTTTGCGGGACCGCTCCAGATGAAGGAGGGACCGCGCATGCTGGACCAGCTTGCCAGATGGGGAAGTCCCCATTCGCTCATCATAATGGGTTTCGTGCCGTCTTTCTCCCAGAGTTCGAGCCAGTCGCTCCGCTCCTGCGGGGGAGCCCAGTTGAGGTAGCAGTTGACGGCGTGGATTTTGCCGATGCTTCCGGCATGATGATAGATGACGCGGGTGGGATCGATGCCTGCGACAATTCTTTCCGCGATCAGGGACTGTGCGCGGCACTTCCGGAGGTCGGCGGAGAGTTCTTCTTCCGCAATGTCCCGTCCGATGGTCTGCGGATTCTGATCTCCGTAATATCCGGCGGCGTTGTGGTTCATGGAATACATGACGACGCCGGGGAGATTCTGATAGCGGCGGACCGTGTATTCCGCGAGAGCTTTGTAGTTTGCTGCGACTTCCGGAGAATCAAGTTTCCAGCCGAACTGGCTTCCGTGGGGCAGGGTCAGGGAGGTGAGCATGCCTTGTCGCGAGCTTTCCCGGTAATAGTCTCCGAGATATCCGGTTATGCCGGGGGCGCAGTTGTAGTCGTAACCGGTCAGATGATTGAACCCGAGGTCGCGTGCGCGGCGGACTTTCCGCTGAACCGTAAAGAGCGCGTTTGCCGCTGCGCCTTCACGGGTTCCGTCGACAATCAGAGAGCGCAGATGCAGAACGGTTCCGTTCAGAAGGAAGTTGCGTCCCTTGACTTCAAATTCACGGAATCCGAATGTTTCGGGATAGAGTTCATCGACGGTTTTTCCATTCCTGTTCAGCGAAAGATGCAGAGTGTAGAGGTTTTCCGGGCGGTCGATATCCCACAGTTTCGGGTTTGCCCACGGGGTTGAGAATTCCAGCTGAAGCGATTTCTGTTTTTCCTTCACCTGAAAAGGCTTCGATTCAAATTCCAGAACCTTGTTTTCCCGGTCCATGACGCGGGCGGAGAGTGTGTAGGTTCCGGTCTGTAAATTGTCCAGACGCGTATCGCAGGAGATTGTTTTATTTCTGACACTGGCTTTGATCAGCACATCGCGGATGTTTCCGGTGCGCGGGTATGCTGCAAGAAACATGTCGCCGCAGATTCCGCGGTGTTCCAGCCGTCCTGTTGTTTTTGTGAGCCGTCCGGGAGCCATGAAAACGGATTTGACCGCTTCATCCGGACGGGCCGTCACAAGGAGGGAGAGCGTAACGGTTTCGCCGGGTTTCACAAAACCGGTCAGATCAATGTCGCCGCCCGGATAATAGAATTCGCCCGCGGGTTTTCCGTTGATGAAAACCTGGGCGCAGGTCTGGATCAATGTGACTTCCAGCTCAATGCGTTTGCCGGTCCAGTTTTCCGGAATTTTAACGGTGCGCAGATACCATGCCTGATTCAGCTTCAGCGGATCGAATTTCGGAGCGAAGGGAGAGAGAAAGATGGTCTGGGAGCGTCCGACTTCAAGGCTCCCGTAGTTGCCCGGCCAGCTGCCGGGAACTTTGAACCATCCCCATCCGGAACCTTTGGCAGGGAGCGTGTTCCCCTCGTTTGCCGAGAGAACGGGCTTGAAGCGCCAGAGTCCGTTGAGGCAGATTTCCTCTCTGGTTCCGGTGACGCGGCGTGCGGCGTCGTTGAGGTCCCAGAGCTGTGCCGCCGGAGCGGAGGGAGAATCTTCATCCATGACGGGAGTTTCCGTTCCCTCCAGAGCGCGGAGCTGCATGTTCCGGAATTCGGCGGAACCGGATTTTCCGTAATTCCAAGGCTGAACTTCAAGGAATGCGGCTCCATCGGGAATATCGTAGAGCTTTACGCAGCGGCGGAATCCGGTTGTGCCGCTCGCGGAGAAAACTTCGGGTCCCGGACCGACGCCTTTCCCGTTCCGGTCCAGAAAACGCAGTCCGGAGCGTGCATTCTGCCAGTCGGCGGAACCGGGAATCACCTGATCGGTCGCCATTTCAAACTTCAGGAGGATCCGTTTGGCTTTTTGCGGCAGCGGAACGCGGAATGTGCATCCGGAAGAACCGGAGATCCGGACGGAGACTCCGTTTTCACCGCGGGAAACCGTGGTCCCGGACGCCTTCGTGTATGGCGTGGAAAGGAAGAGATTGTCTGCGCCGTTCTGTTCGTGCAATGCAAAGAGCCGGATCTCTCTGAAGAAGGCTTTCCCGGCGGTTCCGTAGTTCCAGGGGTCGAGTTTCAGCGAGACTGCTCCCTCCGGAACATTGTAGACCCGTTCAAAGAGTGTTTCCTTGCGGGTCCCGCTTGCGCCGATGACATCCGGCCAGGGGCCGGTCGGTTTGGCGTTTTTGTCGTAGAATCTCATTCCCAGGCGTGCATTCTGCCAGTCGGCGGCGCCGCGGACAACTCCGTCGACTTCCAGACGGACACTGAGGAAGAGCTGTTTGGTTCCGGCGGGTATGGGAACCCGGAAGGAAGCCCCGTGCGAAGCCTCGGCCGTGACGGATACCGCATCGGCGGTTTTGACAATTTGCGTGTTTCCATGTTTCCCCGGTTTGAGCGAAAGCAGCAGGTTTTCCGCGTGTGCGGAAAACGCCGCAAAAAGCAGAATTAAAATGGAAAGAGCAGCTTTGTTTTTCATAAGAGAAGTTCCTTCCGGAGATTATTTCATGTAAAGCCCGCGCCAGAAATACTGACTCCATCCCTGATCGCCGTAAATGTCGTTGAAGGCGCGGAAGCCGACATGACCATCCACATAAAGCGTGTTGATTCCGCGTCCGGAGTTGTGACGCTTTGCAACGCGCAGATAGAAAATTCCGGCGCCCGGGGTGTTCCAGGGAGCTTTGTCCTGATTCGCCCAGTTCCAGTCGTTGTCGCCGACCAGCAGGTGTTCCGAGGGGCGGCGGATCCGGAGAATGTCGAGAGACTGATCCAGATCCAGCGTCGGATGCCAGTCGGTTCCTTTAGGCGCATCGGCGGCGAGAAAGAGATTCAGACCGTAGTTTCTCCAAGTCTCGGTTCCTTGACGGGCGGGGCATAGAAACAGATTTTCAAGCGTTCCGTTGCTTTTGAGCGAGGCGTCCTTGAGGTTTGTCTTGCCTTTGGAAAGTCCGTAGACCGCGATTCTGTCTTGCCAGCTGATGTAGTTTTCCACAGAAAGTGCGACGGGAGGAATCCGTTTGAAATCTGCATTGTAGAGTTGAAAAGCCTGTCCGGTCTGCCGCAGATTTCCGGTGCAGCTGATATCCCGCGCCTTGCCTCGTGCCGAGTTCAGCGCAGGCAGAAGAATGCTTACAAGAATTGCAATGATTGCTATTACGACAAGGAGCTCTATGAGCGTGAATCTGATTGGTTTCTCCTGAATCGGCGGAGCGGTATGTACTGTCGGTTGATTTTGTTTTTTCATATGTCGGCCTCTTGTTTGTTTTCCGGTTGCTTTTTAGTGAGCTTTTTTGAGATTCTCTTGAGTTTGTCCAGTGTGAAATTTCTGTACATTTTCAATCTAAGTTGCCTGTTTCATGATGGAGTCCTCCTGTATTTATTCCGTGAAAAATTACGTGCCCGGCGTAAAATCTTCGGTTCCGGCGGATTCGCGCCAGATGAACTTCCGTTTGATTTCCGAATTGATGATTCTGCGGTTGTTTTCTTTCAGGGCCTGAACGAAAATCCGGCAGAGTTCCGCGCCGATTTCATACATCGGATAAGTGATGGTCGCCAACGGGGGAAGCTGATCTGTGCATTGTGGAAGATCGTCCGCTCCGATCACGGCAATGTCTTCCGGTATTTTTTTCCCCGCTTCCTGGAGTGCGTGCATGATGCCGAAGGTGCGGCTGTCGGTTCCCCCGATGACCGCATCAACCGGAAGTCCGGATTGCAGAACTTCCTTCATGGCGGTATAACCGTCCTTTTCAAGGAGTCCGCACTCTTTGTGATATTCGGGAGCGAATTCCAGCCCGGCATCGGCCGCGGCGTCGTGGAAATCCTTCCAGTGCTCTTCCGCATACCCGGTTGCATGAACCGGTTCATGGAAGAACAGAAGATGGCGTCTGCCCTGCTTTTTCAGATATGAAAGGAGTTCCATGTAAGGATCTTTGAGACTGGAGCAGACGGTGTGGCAGAGCGGGGAGGGTTTATAGCTTCGGGCGAGAACGATTTTTCCGGCTTTGCCGAGTTCTTCGGCCCATGTCCAGTCGGATTCCAGGACGGGATGATAGAGATATCCTTCCGCGCCCGGACTCAGAAGTTCATCAAGAGTTTCTTTGCTGACCGGACGGTAGTGGTCGAAGAAAAATGTTTCGGTGATGATTCCGTATTCGCGGGCGGTTCTGGAGAATCCTTCGAGGACATATTGGTAGTTGAACCAGTTGACCGTGCTTCCCGGAATATACTTTTTTGCCGACTGTGTGATGACGCGGACGACTTTTCCTTTGGGGCTCTGCTCCGCGACATAGGTTCCGAGTCCTTTTTTTCGGAAGAGGATTCCGCGGTCGGTGAGACTTGCGAGAATTTTGTTGACGGTCGGAACGGCGACCCCGATTTCTTTGGACAATGCCGCTTCTGACGGGATTCTGTCCCCTGGGTTGCGTGCCGCAACAATATTCTCCAGAATATACTGTTCAACCAGTTCAGAACGGGAAACTTCTCTCAGCCGCATTGTCTGCTCTCGCCTTATTTTTGAGTTAGTGAATTAGTTACTAAGTGTTCCGAGTTTACTATACTCTGCGCTTTTTATTTTGTCAAGCGGAGAAAAAGGAATTTTATGGAAAAAATTTTTCAGTGCGTGGAGCGGACGGTATTTGAATTTATGCAGCAGGCGGTTGCCCCTTGACGGAGCAGCCGCCTGTGCGATGGATTGCTCTTTTTTGCGGAGGATTACTTGCGGATGAGTTCGTAAGCCGCAACGACTTTTCCGTTGAAATCTGTTTTCATGCGGATTTCCGTTTTGCCGTTCGCAGTCTTGAAGGGAAGCTCGCCGATGCGTTTTCCCGCAAGGTTCAGCGCATAGAGGCGGAATCCGGAGAGATCACGGTTCAGCGTGATTGTCGCTTCGCCGCGGCGGATCAGGAGCTGAGCGTTCCCGGTTCTCCACTTGTCGAGGACGGTGGCGTCCTGCGAACGGAATTCCATTCCGGCATTGGTCGTTTGGGTGAGATGAAGCAGCAGATAACGGTTGCTTTCAGTCAGCGGACGCGAATCCATTGCAGAGCAGAGAACCGAACAGAAACTCTTGTCGGCGCGGACTTTTGCAAACGTTCCGCTGAGTCCGGCGCCTTCTTTCAGAACGAACGCTTCGCTGCGCGGTGTCCGGACGAGGAAGGTTCCCTGTTCCGCATTCAGTTCCAGCTCTCCGGTATCATTGCGGAAGAGGGATGCACCGAGATTCAGTTTGCCGAGCGCCTGTGAGGCTCTGGCAATCCGCGGCATGGGGAGGGCGCTTTCATCCAGGGAGAACGCCTGCACGGTGTTTTCCGGAAGCCTTGCGGACTGGACGGAATCGCAGAGGATCAGACCTGTTTTGCCGAGCAGGGCAAGGCGGTTCAGAATCGGGCTCGGCTCCTGGCTGTTGCGCTTGAAGTAGTCGCGCGGAAGAATGAGCGGGTAACAGCGTTCGGATTTCCGGACGTCTCCGCGCAGGAAAAAGAGGGCGCCGGCGCGTTCGGAAAGCAGGCGGAGCGGGTCGCTGACCACCGTGAAGGTGTGGATCGGCTGCGGAAGTTTGTATTGATGCGGACTCCAGCCGTAGCAGAACCGCGCGAGCATGGACCAGTCCTGTGCGGCGGCATAGGCACCCGTTTCAAAAGCGCCTTCGACGACATACGGGTTCGGGTTCGTGTAGTCCCATTCGGAAACGGCGAACGGTTTGTCGAGTAGACGCGATGTTGCCATTCCGGTAAGAGCTCCGGTGTAGCGTTCAACCATGAAAGTCATATCTTCGCGGATCGGCGGAGCCCATTTCCGCTTTCCGATGAAAACCGGATGATTGTTGTAGAAATGGTTGTCCGCGTAATCATAGAGATCGCGGGAGAGGGCGGTCTGTATGTTGGTGTTGTGGTTCTGGTCGGTGACCGGAGCTTTGATTCCGATTTTTTCACACGCAGCCCGCATCTGGCGGAATGCCTTTGCGTAGGTGTCCACCAGAAACTGGTTCCAGAGCTGATTGCGGTTTATGGAGGAGACTTTCAGCGATTTTTCTGCGCAGTATTCTGCAAAGCGCTTTTCGTACAGGGCTTTGATTTCCGGCGTAGTGTTCCAGTTGTGGGAAATGGAATCTTCATTTACCAGGCTGATCATGCAGACGGCCGGATCTTCTGCCCAGCTGAGCCCGGTGTAGCGGTTTTTGTGCGTCATGAGTTTGGTCATGTACGCGAGAAAGTTGTCCAGTGCGGGCTGATGGACAAAAAGCAGCGCTTTGTATGCGATATAATTGATTTTCCCGCTGAATCCCGGAATCTCCCCGTCGTGGATTGTGCGTCCGGTGAAAATGTCAACGGTGATGTAGATTCCTTTGTCGCGCAGCTTTTTCGTGAGCATGTCAAGACGCTCTCTGCGGCGGGAATCGAATGCGAACGGGTCTTCCGGAGTCGGTTTTGCGAGGCGCTGGTCAAAATGATGAAAACGGACAAGGTTGTAACCGGTTGCGGCGATGTGATCGACCATGCGGTCCATATCCTCATCGGACATGTAATGCAGTTCTTCCGTGGTATTGATTCCGTAGAAGCGGACGGGTACGCCGGGGCGCTTTTCAAACTCGAAATGACCGTTTCTGTTTTTCAGAAATCCATATTTCCCCGCCGGAGCGTCCAGCGTTTTGGAGAAGTCGAGAATGCTGCCCGGTTCGACACGGAAGAAGGTTTCGGGCTCCTTGAGCTCCATGAACTCTTTATCTGCGCGCATTACAAGTTTTTGCGGTTCCTGCGAGTTGAAATTGAGTTCCGCGTCGGAGACGGTTGCGCCGGCGATCATCCAGACGCTTTTGTTTGCGCTTTCAAGTGTGATTTTGCGGATGGGAATTCCATAAAGCGGAATGCGCGAGAGATACAGTCCGACCGCCGTCGTGGAGTTGCGTCCTTTCCAGGCGACAAGCGCATTTTTCAAAGGCTTGGGATCCCAGAAGTTTCCGACATCAATTCCGCAGGAGATTTTGTGTGTGACAACCTCTTTTTCCACGAATTCAGCCGAAGCGGATTCCACGGAGATTTCCCCGATCTCTTCCGGATCCGGCGTCGGCCATGCAGCGCAGTGGAGCAGATAAAGATATTTTCCTTTTACCGGATTCTGCAGAACAATTTCCGCTTTCTTTGCGAAATAGGGACGCTCTTTTCCCTGAAGGACGATGCAGGTTTTGCCCGGATTATCCTTTTCATTGAGAATATCAAACGGGATCCCGCAGAATTCACGGGACACCTGGGGGAACATGCGGAAGTCGTTTTCCGCCCCCTGATCCGTCCAGCCGCCCTTCCGGTCTTCTGCTGTTTCATCCAGAAAACCGGAGTTTGCGGCATCCTTCAGCGAAACGGGGGAACTGGCATAGGGCTGAAATTCGAAATTCAGCACACAGTTTGAGTAGCCGAGTCTTCTGTTCTTTTTTTGCGAGCGGAAGAAAATCTGGATTTCCCAGCTCTGCCCGCTGTATGCCCGGTTGTCCTGAACAAGGTAATGGACATCCCCTTTGACGGAGAGAATTCCGGTCGGAAGGTGAAATGCGAGTTCCTTGCATGTTCCGCCCTTCTGACGGCCAACCGGAGTGAATTTTTCGGGGAACGAAAGATCTTTTTCATCCGCGAAGATTTTGGTTCCGGCGTATTGCGGAAGAGGAAGAACCGCGCTGATGATGAAGCCCTGTCCGTCAATGCCTTCCGCAGGCGGATTGATGGAAACCGCAAGTTTCAGTTTGTTCTCTCCCCGCCGGGTGATGCTGCTCTGCAGACGGACGGTCTCTTCTGCGAGCTTCCAGTTTGCGGAAAGTGCCTGCCTGCCATTGTCTTTGAACGAGTCCGTGATGGCGCAGTTCTCTTTGCCGGCGGCTGTCTGTTGCCAGTCTGGAGCCATATATTTTGTCTGGAAGAGAATTCCTTCTCCGGAAATGGCGTTTTCCGGAGTCAGGCGGAAGTGCTCGGTTGCCGATGCGCCCCAGACGAGGGCGGAAAGGCAGAGCGCGGTGATGATTTTTTTCATGTTTTATCCTCAGAACATTTTGTTGAACGGAATATTGAAGTTCTCGTATGCGCTTGCTTTGGAAGCGGTTTCCACGTGCCCGTCGTTCATCAGAACATTGCTGCGCTGGCTGTGGCGGAGACGCAGGATGCTGTTGCCGTGCTGAGTCGGAGCGTACAGATACCAGCCCGGATCAACTTCGGGAATGGTGTTGACGACTTCGCCGATGACGGGAATTTTCTGTCCTTTTTTCGCTTCAAGTTTCGCCAGCGCTTCCGTGCGGAAAATCATGGTGATTGAGGAGATTACGGCTCCCGCGTTGATTTCCCGGATGAGGTTTTGTTCAAACAGACCGCCGTAGACCTGGCTGTAGCGCCACTTGGAACCGTACTCGGCCAAATACTGGAATTTTTCTTCCGCGGACGGACAGCGCACGCTGCTTCTCTGTCCGGACATGTAGGACTTGATTGTCTGGGTGCGGTCTGCGACGCCGGGATGGGTGAAAATCGATTCGTGCCAGATGATTTCTCCGCCGTCCGCCTGGGCGCCGGGATAGAGGGTCGTGATATAACCGTCGCTGTCCGCGGCATACATGGCGAATCCGGTTCCGCATGTTTTCTGATTGTTGACGCATGAAATCGCCCTGGCTTTTTCCCTGGCGGCGTTCAATGCGGGGAGAAGCATCCCGGCTAGAATTGCAATAATTGCAATCGTTACCAGGAGCTCTATAAGGGTGAATTTGCACTTCCTGCTTCGTCTGATGTTCATGGATTGCCTCCTTTATGCTTGGTTGTTAAGTTGAATCAAAATAGTTTCCGGACCGGAAAACTCATATTCGAATTCCGTGCAGACCTGTTCCGCAACCGGGTTGCCGAGAAGTGTGCGGAGCTTTGCCGGACGGCGCAGGCGGATGGTGCGCTTGCCGGATTCCGTCGTATGAATCATCAGCAGGTCTTCCGCCGCCCAGACGGGACATTCCATTCCTGTGAAGAAGTGAACTCCGGCGTCCTGCGCGTATTTGCGGAGCTGGTGAACGGAGAGCGCAGGGGTTGAAGGGGAGAACAGACTGGTCCAGCCGTTCATGGTGGCCTGCATTGTCTCTTCTGTTCCGCAAGGGATTCCGGTCAGTTTCAGCATGTTTTCCGGCGTCTTGCGGATTCTGTCATTCAGCGCGGCTCCGTATGTCCAGAGAATTGTGCGGTTGTCTTTCAGGACAAACTTGCGGAGGAGTTCCTCTTTTTCCGGAGTGACTTCAAAGAGTCCGGGGAGAATGGCAAATTTGATTTTGCCGAAATCCGCGAGGTGCGGAATGTCATTGAGCGAGTAGACTTTATATGGTGTTCCGAGACGGTTGCAGAGGGTTAGAAGTTCGGTGAAAACATCTCCGGCAAGCGAGTGCTCGTAGCATCCGAGGCTGTCGTCGATGTAAAGGGCGCTTTCGGGATCGACGATGACCGCGATTTCCGCTTCCGGTTCACGGGTGACGTCTGCGAGTTCGTCGCTGATGCGCTTGTATTTGCCGATTTCATCGACGACTTTTTGGGATTCGTAATATTTTCCCCACATATCGAACCACCAGAGGGAAGTTCCGTGGATGAGCGAGCGGCAGAATTCGCGCCGGTTTCCGGCGATATCGGCTTTTTCATCGGGCCAGCGCTGCATCCATTTCAGCTCCACATGTCTGGTGAGCCGGTAATTCGCCGTGCTGGTTCCGTGGTCGATTTCATGGAAATAGTTTTTCCCGAAGCGGTGAATGGTTCCGTTCGGGCTCATGAAGCCTCCGCCGCCTCCCATTGCGCGGTCATTGTAAATGCCGGGGCTGATGAAGAAATCCAGGTCGGGGGAAGAGAATGCCTTTTCGTAAGCCAGGTGTCCGCACTGGACCAGACGTTCGAATCCGAGCTGGAGAATGTAGCCGTAGAACGCGCCGAGCGCCGTGGTTTCGGGAATGATTTTACGCGCTTCCCGGGCAAACATGCTCATGCCGTCGGTGATGCATTCGCTGATGAACTTCCAGTAGTGAATGGAGTCGGCGTCTTTCTGCGGATCGCGCAGTCCGAGCGGAGCGTCGGAGCGGTAGCGTTTGGCAATATCGGGAATTGAATCCGGAACGGGATAGCCGTTTCTTCCGCACCAGTCGAGGAACGCTTCGCGCTTAGCCGCGATTTCACGTCCTCTTGAGTAGTCCATCCATTCATCGGTCATACCTCCGGCGAGAATGTAGGCTTTGACGCGTCCGGGGAAAGCCGTTTCAATATGAGTCAGCACTGCACGCATGTATTTGAGGGTTTCCTGACGCCAGCGTTCTGTTGTGAGTGCATCGGTGACGCCGAGCGTGCTGTCGCAAAGAGCCCACATGATCTGACGGACGAGCCAGTTCGGGGAATTCAGATCGACCATGCAGAGCAGTTCCGCTTCGGGGGCGACGGAGAGAATGTCGTTGATCTGCCGATCGACATGTTCGAATTCGTAGGCGTCGAAATAGAGCCAGTTCGGCGGATACTGCCCGTACGGCTGACCAAGCGTGTTGGTTGTATTGGACGGGAATATGCAGAATTCGCGGACTCCGGCGTCGTAAAAGCGTTTGACCGTATGCAGTTCCTTCCAGAACGAGCGATAGGCAAACAGCGGTTTTTGAAATCTCATAAGAAACTTTCCTTCTGTTCTTGACTTCTATAAATTATACGCTATTTTATGCTTTTTGTCAACGGGCAGTTTGTCGGAATAGGTGGAACATTAGTTGAAGGAACGTCGGAGGCTGATGGAAAATTTTTTTAACAATATCAAAGAAGTTACGGACATGCACTCCTTGCCTCTTGTCCTTGAGGTCGCTCTTGAAGCAGACTTCAGAAGGGGGCAAATCGTTTCAAGACGGGGAATTTTAGGAAAAACGGGGAATCTTTTTCTGGTGGTTTCCGGACAGTGGAAAGCGGAAATCTGCGGCGAGGAACAGATGATGAATCCGGGTGATCTCTTCTATGCGCTTTTCCGCGACGGTTACCGGGCGGAGTGTCTTTCCGAATATGGCAAAGTTCGCATCGTCGGTTTTCATGGACCGCTGGCGGAAGCGATTCTGCTTTCCTATTCTTTCCCGCGCTTTCTTTCGCTGGTCGATGACATTGAGGCGATCTGGAAAGAACTTGTCGCGGTGCTTTCTTCCAACAGTCAGATGGTTTTATGTCACGGGCTTGCGCTGTTTCTCGATATTTTTTCCCATGTAGGCAAGCCTGCGGGAACATTGAATTCTTCCGAAGAGCTTTTCAAGCAGGCATTGGATCTGATTCAGCAGCAGCTTTCCAATCCGGAGCTCGGGGTTAATTACCTCTGCGAAAAACTGCTGATCTCCCGCTCCAAGCTGACGGAGATTTTCCACCGCTATTTCAAGTGGTCTCCCGGACGGGAAATCCTGAACAGAAAACTTGCGCGTGCGTATTCGCTTCTTCGCGGAACAGATTATCCGGTCGCAAAAATTGCGCGGGAGTGCGGATTCCGCGACCCGAAGACGTTTTCGCGGTTCATCCGGCGGTCGTCCGGATGCGGCCCGCGCGAATTCCGCGAACGGCACCGCAGGGAAAATGAAAAACCGGCTCCGAAGAATTACATGGAGCCGGTTTGATGTTCAGACTGACCTTTTTCAAAAAGCGTCCGGAATCCATTGATTCCGCGTGTCAGCGACGCCGAACAGCAGCTCCGCGTTCTTCATTTCCGGAGATGCCGGGGCGAGACCGATCACCAGTTTGTGCGTGCCCGCCTTGAGTTCGAGTTCCGCAAGCTGATTCTGCGGCGCACGGTGGAACGCCGGAACCATCACGCCGCATTCGCGTCCGAAACGGAACTCGCCGTCAACCCATACCAGCATGTTTGCGGGAGTGTTGACCAGCAGACGGACCGTGCGGTCGGCAGCCAGGTGAAACTCCGTTTCCAGCATCAGCAGCGATTCGCCGGGAAGCGCGGTGAAGTCGACGGTCGTCAGATTTCCCGGAAGCAGAATCTCTTTTGCATCGGCAGCGGGAACCGGTTTGAACTTGCGGTAGTCCTCCGCGAACCACGGACGGAACACCGAACGTTTCGCCCGGATCGCAAACGGCTTCAGGTCGAACGGAAGAACCGGAGTCTGCTTCAGTGTGACTTTATCCTTCAGTGCAACCACGAGATCGGTGAACTCGTCGAGCGTTGCCGGAGCCTGAATGCCGGTAACCTCCTTGCTGACCACGAGGGAGCGTCCGATGGGGCGGAGCCATTCGCCGCTGACGAGCTCCGGGTTGATGAGCCCGAAAATTGCGCCGACGGTTGCACCGGTGCAGTCGGCGTCCTGTCCGCAGTTGACCGCAAGGCAGATCGTTTTTCCGAAATCGCCGTTGCCGAGCAGCAGAGCCATGACCATGAACGGAAGATTCATTTTGACGTCGGTGAAGTTCGCGCTCCCGTAATGCTTCATGATTTCGGCGCGGACGGTTTCCGGCGTGCCGTTTTCGCACCAGCCGATTGTGTCGCGGATGGCGCGGGCGAGCGTGGATTCCGCTGGAATGCAGGCGAGTCCCGTCTCAATGAGTTTGCGCAGGTCGGATTCGATGAACGCCTGGCTCTCAAGCGCGGCGAGGAACTGTTCCGCATAGATGCCGTTGCCCGCATGGTCGACGCACGCGTCTTCGTATGCGAACTTTGCGGCGAGTTCGGGATTTCCCGGCGCGAGACACGCCCAGAGTTCGCTGCGGATGGCGGCGCCGAGTCCGTCGACGAACCAGTTGTCGTACATTCCGCAGAGCGGCGCGGGGATTCCGCGTTTGATGTTGCGGATGGCGAGTCCGTACTCGTCGAACGGGAAATCGATGCATTCCGGCCAGACCTTCGCGAAGAGTTCGCGGCTGACAACGCCGTTCCACTCCTTGTCGAGTTTGCATGCCCAGAGAACCTGCAGATCGAGGTCGTCGTTCGGCATCATCGCGGTGGGAACCGGATCGTAATATGAAAGGTTCAGCGGTCCCATGCTGCCTTCCCAGGGCTGTCCCAGCGTTCCGCCCACGGCTTTGCCCAGCCATGCGCCCAATACTTTTGCGCGGTATTCCGCATCCGTCATAGAAAATCCTCCTTGAATTTTTCTGTTTTACTGCAACTGTTGCAATATAGTTTTGAAAGGCGGAAAAGTCAAGCGGAAATCTGAAAAAAAGAACCCCGCCGCAAAACTGTTTTTTGAGGCGGGGGGATGGACGGGATGTTTCCGGGCTGCTTAGAACATGGAGATTCCCATGCTGAAGTGGAAGCGGATCCGGTTTGCAACGCCGCGCTGGTTGTTGAGCAGCGGGTAGGCGAGGTCGAGGCGGATCGGGGCGTTGACCACGGGAAGTTTGATGCGCAGTCCGTAACCGATGCCGATGTTCGGAGAGGAGAACGGACCGAAGCGTGAATGAGTGGCGTTGCCGACGTCGACGAAGACCGCGCCGCGGATGAAATCCCAGATCGGGTGCGAGACTTCGGAGGTGAGTACATACATGAAGTCGCCGCCGTAGTTGTCCTTGTTCCGGTCGGTCGGTCCGATGGAGCGGTAGGGGAAGCCGCGGACCGAGTCGCCGCCGCCGAGGAAGTAGCGTTCATAGAGCGGCGGATCCTTTTTCCAGTCTCCGATGGAGCCGATCATGCCGATTTTTCCGCCGATGGACCAGATGAACATCTTGTCGAAGATGGGGTAATAGTTCATGCCTTTGAGTTCGAGGCGGTAATAGTTGTTGCTTCCTCCGAAAAGTTCGGAGGAGACGGAGCCGAGGAGGTTCACCATGTATCCGGAGGTCGGGTCGAGCGCGTTGTCACGCGTGTCGCGCTCCAGACTCAGGTGGAAGCGTCCGACGTAGCTTCCGCCTTTTTCCTTCTGGAAGATTTCCGACATGTGTTTGCTCATACTGTGGATGCGGACGTGTTCAAAGGTGTAGCCGCCGCTGATGGTTGTGAAGTCGTCGAAAATGCGCTTGGTGAGCGCGGTTGTCACACCGAGCCGCTGTTCTTCCCAGTCATCGTATTCCACATTGCGCAGATAGCCTGAAACGTCCCAGCGGAGCGGAATGCCGAAGAGCCACGGTTCCGTGAAGTCCGCCTCGAAATTGTAGCGTTTGAGTCCGTACATCGCGAGGATTCGTGCGCGCTGACCGCCGCCGGTGAAGTAGTTGTACGGATCAAGAATATCCATGTTGGAATGGGTCAGTTCGATCATGCCTGCGAGGCTGTCCGAATCCGACCAGCCGGCGCCGATTTTGGCGTTCAGGAAGTTTTTTTCTTCGACGCGGATGTCAATATCCTTCTTGTCCGCTTCGGGCGAATTGATGGAGACCGCTTCGACTTTGTTGAAGTAGCCCATGCCCATGAGACGCGACCTGGAGGCGCTGATGAGATGCTTGTCGACAGGATCGTCCGGTTCGATGGCAAGTTCGCGGCGGATCACATGATCTTTCGTCCATTTGTTGCCGGAGATGAAGACGTCGCGCACCTTGTAGGGCTTGCCCTCGACGATATCGACGATGAGATCTACTTTATGATTCGGGTAGTCGGGAATGCGCTTGACCTGGCAGACGAGATCCGCGTAACCCATCGGGGAATAGCGGTCGTCGACGGCCTGGGTGGTTGCGCGTTCGGCGAGACTGCTGAAAGTGTCGCCTGTCTTCAGCGTGAGGAGCGGTGTGAGCTCCTCCGTTTTCAGACGTTCGTTTCCTGTGATGGAAACTTCACCGATTTTGTACGGCTCGCCTTCATCCAGAATGAATTCGATGGAAACATGTTCCGGATCGGCTTTGTCTTCGTGAACGCGCACCTCCTTGACGACGAAATCGAGGTAGCCTTTGGTCCAGTAGAGGTCGCGGAGACGCACGATATCGTTGTCGAGTTCACGCCGGTTGAAGAGCCCGAGGTCAAGGAAGGGAATCCAGTTGAGCCAGGAGTGCCGGTTCATGACCGCATTTTTCAGTTCGCTTTCGGAAAACGCCGCGGCATTTGTGAAAACCACTTGGTCGATTTTCTGCTTGAGATTTTCCTTGATGCGGAATTCGATGGTGACGGAGCCGTCCTTCTCGGTGATGAGACGCGGGTCGATCTGCGCGTCGTGGTGTCCGGCGTCCGAGTAGAACTTGCGCAGGGCGTTGGCGGAGTCGATGAGACGTTTGTCGTTGAGGAGACCGCCGGAGGAGAGGGTGATTTTTTCGCGCAGTTTCTCTTCGCTGAATTTTTCGTTTCCGGTGATGATGATTTTGTTGATGATCGCTTTGGGGGCAATTCGGAAAACCAGGTCGATTTTGCCGTTCGGAGCCTTTTTCGTTTCAGCGGTGACATCGGAGAAGAAGCCGGTGGCGTGCAGGCGCTTGATGTCGTCGTTGACGGTGCGTTCGTCGTAGCGCGCACCTTTGCGGCTCTGGACGTTCATGCGGAAGATGTCGTCGGTGAAGCGCCCGCTGTCCGGCTGTTCAAACGAGACGGAATTCAGTTCCTGGGCGAATGCGGCGGAGCAGAGGAGAAAGCAGACGCAGAGAGCGGAGAGACTGTCTTTTTTCATGGTGCGGGGGGGCTCCTGTTGGTTAATCTTTCTTGACGGGAACGTCTTCGTTGCCGTATTTGTGTTCGATGCAGCGGAACTCCATGAGCTGCGGGATGAAGCGCATGTTGACAATGCCGGTGCGTCCGTTACGGTTCTTTTCGACGATGAGCATGGACTTGATTCCGTCCTTCTGCCCTTCGGCGTTGTCCTCTTTGGATTCATCGCGGTTTCGGTGCAGGAAGACGACCAGGTCGGCGTCCTGTTCGATTGCGCCCGATTCGCGCAGGTGGCTCAGTTTGGGGAGGGGGTTCTCCTTCGGGTTCGTCGATTTTTCGGATTCTCGGCTCAACTGTGCGAGAACGAGAACGGGGACGTTCAGCTCTTTTGCAATGGCCTTGAGTCCGCCGGAAATCGCGGCGACTTCAACCTGGCGGCTTTCTGCGGAGCGGTCGCCCGCACGCATCAGCTGGAGATAGTCGATGACGATGAGGTCGATTCCGTTCAGCTCCTTCAGCTTCCGGGCTTTTGCGCGGAGTTCGAAAACGGAGATTGCGCTGGTGGAGTCGATATAAAGATTGGCGCGCCGGAGGCTGTCGACTGCGGCGGCGAGACGCTGGGTGTCAACGTCCTGGAGCGAACCTTCGTAAATTGCGGAAAGGGGAACTTTGGCTTCGGTGCAGAGCAGACGCTGAATAATCTGCTTGTCGGTCATTTCCAGCGAGAAGAACGCAACTTTTTTCCGGCTTGCCGGGCCGTCGGTTTCGCGGTTGATGATGTTCCGGACGATGTTGAGCGCGAGTGCGGTTTTTCCGATGGAGGGACGGGCCGCAAGGACGAACATTTCACCGGGTTTCAGTCCTCCGCCGATCAGCCGGTCGAGGTCGGGAAATTCAGTCGGGATACCCGGCGCGACTTTGTGCTGCGCGATCTCCATCAGGTCGTTGAAGGTGGATTTGAGGAGCGCGCGGAGTTCGACGATTTCGGACTGGACAAATTTGTTTCGCACCTGGAAGATCTCGGATTCCACGGTGTCGAGAAGTTCTTTGATGTTTTCGTGTCCCTGCTTGCAGAGTTCGAGAGACATGGAGCAGGTTTTCATCATTTCGCGCAGCATGGCGTAGTCGCGGAGCAGGTGGCACCACGATTCGAGGTGCGCCGCGCTGACGATGTAGGTCTGGATTTCGACAAGCGCTTCGAGTCCGCCGATCATCTCCAGGCGTCCGGCGCGGGAGAGCCAGTCGCTGACGGAAAGAACGTCGATGGCGAGTTTTCCTTCGGAGAGGTTGAGCATCGCCTCGTAGATTGCGGCGTGCATCGGCTCATGGAACATGGTTGCGGCGACGCGGCGGAAGAAGGGATTGCCCATAGCGGGGGCGGCTTCCTTTGCGTATTTCTTCTTCTTTTCGGAAGAGGCGACGCTGCCGAGGATGGACGAGACGGTTGTGAAGTTTGTCGGATCGAGAAAGATGGCGGAGAGAACGGATTTTTCCGCTTCGAGATCAAAAGGCAGAGAATCCGCGGACGCGATTTTCAGCGTACGCGGATGATAATCCGGACCGGCCGGAGCGAGTGCTCCGACCGGATTCTGGGTCGTGAGATCGGGCATTATTACGCACGAACAACGTTGACCTTGACGTCAACAACGACTTTCGGATGCAGCTTGACCGGGACGATGTATTCGCCGCAGGTACGGATCTGGGAATCCAGGTGGATTCTCTGATGGGAGACGGCGACGCCGAGAGCGGCGATCGCGTCGGCGATCATGCGGTCCGTAACGGAGCCGAAGAGGTGACCGTCATCGGAAGCCTGGAGGTGCAGTTCGACTGCGAGTTCCTGGAGCTTGGCGGCGACGCCCTGAGCGGCTTCGAATTCAGCCTGGCGCTGAGCTTCGATTTTTTCCTTGTGCGCGGCGAGCTGTCTGAGAGCGGCCGTGGTGGCAACGGCGGCAAGTTTTCTCGGGAGGAGAAAGTTTCTTGCATAGCCGGGAGCGACATGGACTTCCTCACCGGCGAGGCCGAGGTCTTCGACGTCCTGGAGAAGGATCAATTTCATGGAGGCCATAGTAATGTCTTCCTTATGCGTTAGGGGTTGAAGTTAGAGAACGAGACTGACGATTCTAGCTCTCTTGACGGCGACCGCGAGCATCTTCTGATGCTTCAGGCAGGTACCCGTAATGCGGCGCGGAAGAATACGGCCTTTTTCGGTCTGGAACTTCTTGAGAAGTTCAGCATCCTTGAAGTCGATGTAAGCGATTTTGTTTTCGCAAAGTCTGCAAATTTTCGGCTTTGCGATACGTCTTTTCATGCGGCGTTTTTTGTTCTGGACCATTGCCATTTATAAAACTCCTGTTTTATGGTATTTTCACTTGGTTGATCAAAAGGGGATATCGTCTTCGATTCCCTGGACGTTGTCCGCGGGTTCGGGCATTTCCGGAGCCGCCTGCGGGGCAGGGGCGACGGAACGCGTGTACGGCTGCGGCTGCGGTTCGTAGGACGGCTGCGAGGGCATCTGCGGAGGAATTCCGCCTCCCTGCTGACCGTACTGCGGCTGTCCGTAGGCCGGACGCGGGCGGCTGTACTGCTGCGGCATCGCATCGGGCGAATACTGCTGCTGACCGTCCGGCTGGCGGCGGGCATAGGACTGCCCGTCCCCGTAGTCGCCTGCCGGTGCGCCGCCGTCGCGGCGCGATCCGACGAACTGGACGGTTTCCGCTACAACGCGGAGCCTGGAGCGCTGTTTCTGGTCGTTTTTATCGACCCAGCGGTCAAGCTGAAGACGACCTTCGATGAAGACAGAGGAGCCCTTGTCGAGATACTTGCTGCAGTTGTCGGCCTGGCGGTCCCAGACCGTGATATCCACGAAGCAGACATCCTCCTTGGTTTCATTTCCCTGGCTGTATCTTCTGTTCACGGCAAGCGTGAATTCACAGACCGCCATTCCGGACGGCGTGTAGCGCAGTTCCGGTTTGCGGGTCAGATTGCCCATAAGAAGTACCTTGTTGAAAGATGCCATCTGCGATTCTCCTCTGAGTGAATTGTTTTATCAGTCGGCGAGCGTTGCGCCGGCGACGGTCGGGACGCCTTCCGGGCGGTCATAGTTGATGACCAGGAGACGGATGAGGCGCTCGTCGAGTCTGTACTGGTTGCGGACTTCGATGACCTTCAGCGGGTCCATTTCGAACACATAATCCCAGTAGATACCGGCTTTGCGTTTGTTGATTTCGCGGGCAAACTGCTTGCGGCCCATGGCGTTGGCTTCGATGAGTTTGCCTCCCCAGCTTTCGAGATTCTTGCCGAATTCTTCGGTGAATCCTTTTCCTTCGTCCTCAACCTTGCGGATGTCGAGGATGAATATTGCCTCGTACTTTTTCAAGATCCCACCTCTTTCTTGGTGTATTTTGATTCTTTTTTCAGTTCGTCTTCTCTTCCGCGGACTGGCTGCAGTCTGTGGAATTGTACTGGTTCATTGCCATCGTGATGCCGCGTCTCAGCAGCAGCTCAACGGCTTCGACGGCTTTGTCGAGCGCCTTTTCATAGCACTCTTTCTCCGCGCCTTCGAACGAAGTCAGAACGTAATCCGCTCTGCGCTTCGAATGCTCATCGCCGATCCCGACCCGGAGACGGGGAAAGGCTTCCGACTTCAGCGCTTCGATAATGGATTTCATTCCATTGTGTCCGGCGCTTCCGCCGTTTTTGCGGATCCGGAGGCGGCCGACCGTGAGATCAATGTCGTCATAGACAATCAGGATCTCCGTCGGAACGAGATTCTCGCTCTTCATCAGAGGGAGCACCGCGTCGCCGCTCAGATTCACATAGGTCAGGGGCTTCATCAGAATCACATTTCTGCCGCCGAAGCGCCCTTCCCAGGCGTTCGCGTTACGCGCACGCCGCGGAGAAAACATCGTCGGATACTTCCGCAGAAAACGGTCGATCACCTCGAAACCCGCATTGTGACGGGTTCCGGCATATTCCGCTCCGGGATTGCCGATTCCGACGATCAGACGGCATTCTGTTTCCTCCATTCGCATAAAGCCGGCCAGGATTATTTCTTCTTGGCTTCTTCGCGCTCAGCTGCGCGCTCGGCTTTTTCCTTGGCACCGACGATTTCCGGTTCTGCGGCGGCATCGCCTTCAGCCGGAGCCGGAGCTTCCGGAATGTCTTCCGCCATCTTCGTGGAGTCGATGACTTCGAAGACAACCAGGTCGCCGTGAGACTTCGCGGTGACGCCTTCGGGAAGAACGAGTTCGGAAACGTGGATCAGATCGCCGACTTCCATCTTGGAAACATCGACTTCGATGAGTTCCGGAAGAGCATCGGGAAGACATTCCACCTTGAGGGTGTGGAGAACCTGGTCAAGCAGACCGCCTCTGGAGCAGCCGACCGGCTGTTCGAATCCCGGGTGAACCGGAACTTCGGCTTCGATCGCGACATCCTTGCGGATTTCGAGGAAGTCGATGTGGCTGGTGGTTCCCTTGATGAAGTTGCGCTGCGTGTCTTTGAGGAGAGCGCGGACTTCTTCGCCGCCTTCGAATTCGAGGGAGACGATGTTGAATTCATGCTGGGAGAGGGCTTCCCATTCCGCGGCGGGAACGGAGATTGCTCTGCCGGTAGCGCCCTTGCTGTAAACCACAGCCGGAATCAAACCCTGAGCTCTGACTCTGCGCGCTTCCGCGCTGCCTTTTACCGCGCGGTCGCTAACATTGAGCACATGCTTTGCCTTGTTTGTCATTCTTGGTCCTTTCGTTTATGATAATGCTTGTATAAGCAAGTTTTCCTGATTATTGTTCCGGATCGCGGAACAGGGTCGAAACCGATTCGCCGTTGTGAATGCGGCGGATTGCCTCGGCAAGAAGCGGGGCAACGCACAGAACTTTCAGCTTGCCTTCGATGTGGCAGGTGTTCGGAACCGTGTTGGTCGTGATCAGCTGCTCAATCGGGCTGTTCAGAAGGTTCGTTCTCGCCTTGTCCGTCAGCAGACTGTGGGATACAACCGCATAGACCTTTGCTGCGCCTTTGCGCTTGAGCAGATCCGCCGCGGCGCAGAGCGTTCCGGCCGTGGAGGTCAGGTCGTCGACAATCACGCAGGTGCGTCCGTCGACGTCACCGACGAGGTGTGCGGATTCAACCGTTGTGGCGTTCACACGGCGTTTTGCGATAACCGCGAAACCGCAGTTGAGACGGTCCGCGAAGCTGTGCGCCATCTTGACGCTGCCGGAGTCGGGGGAAACGATAACGGATTCTTCATCGACTTTGATCACTTCGCGCAGATACTGGATGAAAACCGGGAACGCGTAGAGGTGGTCGACGGGGATGTCGAAGAATCCCTGAATCTGCTGGGCGTGGAGATCCATGCCGAGAATCCGGTTTGCGCCGGCGCTGACGAGCAGATTCGCGACGAGTTTCGAGGTGATGGGCACGCGGGGACGGTCCTTGCGGTCCTGACGTGCATATCCATAGTAGGGGATGACGACGGTGATGCGGGCCGCGGAAGCACGGCGGGCTGCGTCGAGCATGATGAGCAGCTCCATGAGATGCTCGTTGACGGGATTGCAAGTGGGCTGGATGATGAACATGTCCGCATTGCGGAGATTGTCCTTATACTGGACGAAAATTTCGCCGTCGGGGAACCGTTCGATGTTGACGTGACCGAGTTCCATCCCCAGACACTTTGCGATAGATTTAGCCAGTTCCGGGTTCGCTGTACCGCTGTACAGTCTGATGTCTCTTGCATTACCTTCCATAATGACTCCGCGTTGCCTCCGTTGATGCAATCCTTATTAGTTCGGGAATACGCCTGATCGCGGAGAGATGCGGAACGCAGAGACGGGATGATGCCCGGCAATTGCGTCAACCTTCTGGGTATGTCCGTTCGTTTTGCGCGTCCGGACTTGCATCCTCAATAGCGGATCAAGGTCGATAATTCTCGTGTTAATCTTATAATTTAGCGCATTTTCCGGATTTGTCAAGCGGGAAACGGAAAAAAGAGGGCGGAATATCGGGAAAAAAATGAAAAAAGCGCATAATATGATTTGCATTTTTGATAAAAGCGTGTAATATATGCTAAACTTCGGAGAGATGGTCGAGTGGTTTAAGGCAGCGGTCTTGAAAACCGCCGCGGGGTCTCCTCGCCGCGGGTTCGAATCCCGCTCTCTCCGCCATTTTTTACACTCAAAAATGTCCATAAAGTACCGTCAGTACCGTTTGGGGCTTTCTTGTTATCAAAACGCATCATACATCAATGAAAAGGATATAACGTTCTCTATAGGGATCATAATACCAGCAGTAGTCGAGATGAATGCTTTCCAGTTCAATGTGATCTTAAGAGAGTTCAGGTATAACGAAGGAACTCTGCGCGTTGGGGAGAGGACTCTGTTCCCGATGTCTGATGTGGAGTGGCGGATTCCCTGTGAGGGTGAACCCAGCTCTGTTAGCGAACTGCCGAAGAACTTTGTCGCTCTGTTTGCTGCGGTATCTCCGCTTGTCGACCGGAACAATCCGCGCAAAGTCTTATAGAGAATCAAGCTTTGTAATGGAAAACAATGAAATGAGAGTCATGACCACTCCAGTGCAAGCAGTCGTTCGTAACCCGGAATCTGTCTCCGAAACAGTTGATCCGATGGAAGAACTGAATCACGGTCTCGACGAACTGCGCGGCAGGCTCAAGCTGCTGCTTGATGAAACCGGCGTGTTGACTCGCAAGGGCAAGGAGGCGGAGCTCAAACAGAAGCAGAAAGAACGGGACTTTATCCTTGCACCATCGAACGGATCAAGATGGCGATTTGACCGCATCCGACAGGACAAATACACAACCGAAGGGACGGAGGCTTGACCGCTTCCGTCCCTTCTCATTTGCTGAAGCCTCCCCGAATCTGGTCTACAAGGAGGGCGAAAACTTTGATTCGATGATGATGATAACGTTCGAGAAATTGTGCACATTTGATGGGATAGAGGTTTGAAAAAGCCAGTTCCCATGATTGATTATTATTCCGACCCAAAAAAGTATTGACGCAATGCGGAAGGCGATTCATGTGCACAAGACAGGGAGATGGACTTCCCTTATGAGCATTGGACACGTCTGCGTACGAACAATGCTTTGGAACGGATCATGAAAGAGATTCGCCGCAGAACCCGCGTAATCGGAGCATTTCCGGATGTCTATTCCGGCATGATGCTGGTCGGTGCAAGACTCAGACACATTTCGACAACAAAATGGGGAACTCGCCAGTATTTGAACACTTGTAAACTTTAGGGAACCTCTATCAATATCTT
>DHMO01000002.1:0-76080 GCA_002405835.1 Lentisphaeria bacterium UBA4640
GCGATAATCGCAATTACCACGAGGAGCTCAATGAGCGTGAACCCACGATTTTTACGTTTTGTTGTCATTTTGTTCTTTCTCCTTAAAAAAGTTTTTCTTGGGGTTAAATGACATGACTTTCATTTAATCCACGAATGTTATGGCTTACATTATACCACATAATCGCGATTTTGGCAACCCCCTTTTTCAAAAAAAATTGAATTTTTTTCTGTTTTTCCGTCTTTTTCGTGAAAGATTCGCCGTTTTCAGAGGAAAAAACAAAAAAATCGACCGCCTTTTCAGGGGCGGCCGATCTGCTCTCAACTCTTTGAAGACGTTTATTTTGCGATGTTCAACACCTTCCGGACAAATTCTTCGCCGTGCATGAAGCCCAGGGAGCCATGTGGTGCATCCTTTTCCGAATAATGCTGAATGGCGTCCGGGACGATGTGCGGTCCGCAGATCGCAACAGGCACCGGCGTGCGCGTATGCGCGCGCAGATGCAGCGGAACCGGATGATCCGGAAGAATCGCAAGCGTCAGGTCGCGTCCGGCAAGCGCCGTCATGACCGGCTTGATGATCTTGTTCTCAAGATCCGAGATCGCCTGCATCTTGTGCTGCAGATTGCCTTCATGCGAACACTCGTCGATCGCTTCCAGATGAACATAGACAAAGTCGTGATCCTCAATCGCTTTGATTGCGGCTTCCGCTTTGCCCGCGTAGTTGGTGTCCAGGTAGCCCGTTGCGCCTTCCACGGGGATGACGTCCATGCCGGCGCATTTGGCGATGCCGGAGATGACGTCAACCGCGGTGATGACTGCGGCGGTGCGGCCGTCGTATTTGCCGGAGAAGCCGGGGAATGACGGTTTGTGGCCGGGGCTCCAGGGCCAGATCCAGTTTGCGGGAACTTCGCCGTTTTTGTTCAGCGGGTGATCCGCAAGGAACGCGGCGGCGTCCGCCATGAGCTTTTCGACAAAGTCGACGGTGTGCTGCGCGGCGGGTGTTTTCGCCTTCATGCGCAGTTCCGAGACGGGGAGATCCTGCGAGGAGTCGGGCTTGAAGTAATCGACTTCCGCGGAGAATTCCGCGCCGTGGAGAACCAGCAGGTTGCGGTAGCTGACGCCGCTGTAGAAGGTGACCTTGTCGCTGTTGAACTTCGCCGCGAGGGCGTCCATGAACGCTTTTGCACGCTCTTTGGAGATGTGCCCGGCGGAGTAGTCGCGGAGGATTCCGTTTTCGACGGTGACGAGGTTGCAGCGCCACGCGATGTCATCGGGTCCGAGCTGAATGCCCTGGCTGGTCGCCTCGATGGGACCGCGTCCGGGGTAGAAGCTGGCGAGCTCATATCCGAGGACGGACATGTTGGCGGCGTCGGATGACGTGGGGAAGCCTTCGGGGAGGGTCAGGAACGTTCCCGACGCGCCGTTGCGCGCGATGGAATCCATGTACGGGGTGTCGACCGCTTCGAGCGGGGTTTTGCCGCCGAGCGCTTCAACGGGTTCATCGGCCATGCCGTCCGCGAGGAAGACGATGGCTTTTCCCTTCAAGCTGTTCATGGGTTCCTCCGTTTACTTTTTGAGGGAGACGACGACGCTTTTCATGGCGCCTTCGCCGATGCTCTCGGTGTGGAGATCGGGCTCGTTTTCGAGAGTGATGTGAATGATCCGGCGGTCATGGGAGTTCATCGCGGGGAGGGTGACGGGTTCACCCCAGCGGCGGACTTCCTTGGCGGCGTCGAGCGCCTGCTGCTGGAGAATGTCCTCTTTGCCGGAGTCGAAACGGCGTCCGCCTCTGCGTTCACCGCGTTCACGGCGTTCTCCGCGCTCGCCGCGGTCGCGGGAGGGACGGCGTTCGCCGCCGACGGTTTTGCCGTTGGAGGAATAGCCGTCGATGTCGATATAGACTTTGGGGAAATCCTCGTTGCCGTTCTGCATCATGCGGTTGAGCAGGAGCTGGAGACTTTCGAGGGACTGTCCCTTGCGTCCGATGATGCGTCCGGCGTCTTCGCTGGAGATGACGAGGTTGATTTTGGAGGGGCGTTTTTCCGCCTTGACGGTTCCGTCGAGACCGAGGAAATCGAGCATGGTGGAGAGAGTCTTTGAGGACTTCTCGATCATTTCATCGGTGACTTCGATCTGCGGGCGGGGCTTGCGTTCGGGAGCCGGGGCTTCGACGGCGACGGTTTCTTCTGCGACGGCAACGGTCTCTTCCGCCGCGGTATTCAGATTCTGGTCTGCGACCGGTTCCGCTGCAGCGGAAACTTCCGGATTCCGGATTTCTTCATTTTCCATTTCAGTTCTCCTGAGTTTGTGCGGTGAAAAAGGGTCAGGCTGGTTTTGTGTTGTTCAGCGCAAGTTCTTCTTTTTTCGCCGCGTATTGACTGTATTTCATTTGCAATATGCTCAAAATATTGTTGACGCACCAGTAGAGTGCGAGCCCCGACGGGAAGCTGTAGAAGAAGACGAGCATGATGATCGGCATGAGCATCATCATCTTCTGCTGGGAGGCGTCGGCCATCGGCGGGGAGAGCTTCTGCTGAAGCACCATGAGTCCCGTCGAGATCAGAATCAGCGGATGCAGACCGATTCCCATGATCGTGGGACCGATGAGGTCCGGACGGGAGAGGTCCTGAGCCCAGAGGAACGAAACATGGCGCAGTTCCACGGAAGAATCGAGGGTGGAGTAGAGCGCGATGAATACGGGAAGCTGAAGCAGCATCGGGAAGCATCCGCCGAAGGGGCTGACCTTCTCGCGCTTGTAGAGCTCCATCATCTGACGGCTGAATTCCTGCTGATTGTCCTTGTATTTCTCTTTCAGTTCCTTCAGTTTCGGCTGGAGGCGCTGCATGCGGCGCATGGATTTGTTGCCTTTGTGGATCAGCGGCCAGAGAATCAGCTTCACCAGAACGGTGAGGAGAATGATTGCGAGTCCGTAGGATCCGGTGATGTCTTTCAGCAGATTGAGCAGATAGAGCATCGGACGGCAGAGGGGTTCAAGCCAGCTCCAGTAGGCGAGGTGGACGGCGTTCGTCGCGCTCGCTGGGAGGTCGGTCATGACCTTGAGGTCTTTGGGGCCGAGGTAGAACTGGTAATCCGAGACGAACGGTTTGCCGGGGTAGACATTGACGTCCGCATAGACGCCTGCGGCGCCGGGGAGACGGTAGACTGCGGAGTCGTTCAGGTCGCGTTTGGACGGGTTGACGATTTTGCAGCCGGCGTTGAACACGGGTTTTGCGGCGAGGAGCGAGACGAAGTATTTATTGGAGACGGCGACCCACTCGAGCGGATCGGAGGTTGCGGCCTTCTGGAACTTTTCATCTTTCGCCGTCGGGTCAACGGTTGTGACGCCGCCGTTGGCGCGGCAGAGTTCGACTTTGTGAACGTCGCGGAGGTCATCGTTTGCGAGCTGTTTGAGCGGGGGAAGCGTTCCGCCCCAGACGACGATCTGCGGGAGGTTGACTCCGGTGGGCGCGGAGGTGGAGATTTCCATGCGGCACTTGAGAACGTCGCTTGCCTTGTCCGTCGTGAAGGTCTGTGTGAGGGTCAGGGGGACCGCTCCGGCATAGGTGCGGGTGACGATGAGTTCGCTGGCGGAAACTTTTTTCATGGCGACCGTTTTGACGGTGATTCCGGGGATGGAGACGGCGAACGGCTCGAGTCCCTGGGATTCGCGGACGGCTACCGGCTGTTTTTCGGCGTCCTTTGCGGTATCGCGCGGGGCGGTGCGGAAGTAGTTTTTGAGAACGACTTCATCAAGGATGCCGTTGGAGTTGAAATAGTAGTGGGTGTCGCGGGAATCGAGCGTCTGGACGCGGGGCTTTGCGGCTGCGTCGGCGGGGGTTCCTGCGGGAAGGGCGGGAGTGCTCTGAGCCTGCGGAGTGATGGAGGCGGGAGCAGGGGCTGCGGGCGCCGCGTTTTGGACCTGCTGCGGAGCGGGAGCGTTTTTAGCCTGCCATCGCGGATAGAAAACGGACCAGCCGATGAGAGCGGCTGCACAGATGAGGACTACGACAAGAGTTTCTTTGTCAAATTTCACTTGAAAAACCTTTCGGACCGGCATTTGACCGCGGAGTCGTTTCCGGCAGATTTCTTTTTAGGAGGAACGGGGTCGTATCCGGCGCGGCAAAAGGGATTGCATCGGAGAATCCGCCACACCGTGAGAATGGAGCCTTTTATGGCGCCATGAACCCGGAGCGCCTCCAGACCGTATGCGGAACACGTCGGAGTAAAGCGGCAGCAGGGAGGGAGGAGCGGCGAAATGCAGAGACGGTAAATGCGGATGGGAATCATGAGAATCCGCGCCGCGATGGAGGGCGGATTCAGATTTTCGTCATCATTCCGGTTTTGGTCAGGGCTTTTGCAAGCTCTGCTTTGACAACCTGCATTTTGACCCGGAGAATTTCTCTTCGGGGGATGACGACGATTCCGCACGGAACGATCTCCGGCTGAAGAAGCCGGAACGCTTCGCGTACGAGACGCCGAGCGCGATTTCTGCGGACGGCCCGTTTGTCGAATTTCCGGCTGCATATCACGCCGCATTTCCGGGAAATGCCGAATTCCTGACCGGACACCAGCGCGGTGAAGTACCGCGATGTGACACGTCTTCCGTTGTTCTTGACCGCATCGAATTCGCTTTTCAGCTTGAGCCTGCTGTCCTGGCTGAGCCGGAACCTGCAGACCCCGACGGGGGAAACGGAAGACGCGCTGTCCACTCTGTCTGACGTCATTTCAATCAGAGAGCGAGTCTCTTGCGGCCTTTCTGACGACGGCGGGCGAGGACCTGACGTCCACCGCGGGTAGCCATTCTGGCGCGGAAGCCGCATTTGCGCAGTCTTTTGATTTTCGAAGGCTGATACGTTCTTTTCATTTTCTGTTTCCTTTCTTCCTATCTGTGAAGTTGATACAATTCATCCTGCCGTGCATATAAACACGGAGTTTGAACTATACACCGTTTTCGGAAAAATTCAAGTGGCGGAATGCGTTTCGTTCCGCTTTTCTTCAGGAAAAGCATGGAGGGAGTGGTATCCCCGCCAAGATTCGAACTTGAACTAAATGGATCAAAACCATTTGTGCTACCGTTACACCACAGGGATATTTTACAGTTGAGGTCTTAATATAGCACTCCATTTTGAAAAGTCCAACGGATATTTTATTTTTTCATATGGTTTTGCTGAAAAGTTTGACATTTTCCGTTTCCGGCAATATATTTCGGATATTTTCAACGAGGTCTCTGATGTTTTACTGGAAATGGAAACAGAATTTTGCCCGTCCGGGAGTCTTTCCCGGAAGTTTTCTCGTGTTCTGGAAAATGAACAAACACCACCGTCCGCTTCAGGAGTTCGCCATGCGCTTCTTCCGGATTCCGGAACAGGGGAAGGTGCTGGATATCGGCTGCGGAGGCGGCTTTTTCATCGCGTCGATGCTCCGCCGCGCGCCGGAGGCGCACTTCTGCGGCGTGGATTATTCGCCGGTTTCCGTAAAGAAGACGCTTTCGTTCAACCGCCGCGCGGTGCGGGCGGGACAGGTGGAGGCGGTGGAGGGAAGCGTTTCAAATCTGCCGTTCGCGGAGGCTTCGTTTGATTTGGCGACGGCATCCGAGACGATCTACTTCTGGCCGGATCCAGCGAACGACGTCCGGGAGGTTTTCCGCGTGCTGCGTCCGGGCGGAACCTTTGCAGTCTGCTGCGATTCCTGCAATCCTGAGACGGCGAAGAGATACACGGACCGCATTCACGGGATGAAGGTTTATACTCCGGCGGAGCTGTGCGCGTTTCTTTCCGGCGCCGGTTTTTCGGAGGTTGAAGCCCATTGCGATCCGGCGTCGGAGATCGTCTGTGTGACCGGGCGGAAATAATCCTTTCGATTTTTTTAGAAAACACGCTTGCATTTTCCGGAAACGGTGATATATTGTAACATCGAAAGTCAATATGGCGTGATGGTCGAGCGGCTAAGGCAACGGTCTGCAAAACCGGTTCCGGTGGGTTCAACTCCCACTCACGCCTCCATTTTTGTTTTAAAGCATTCTGCTGAAAATTCGGCCGGAACAAAACGTCCGGCTTATATATCTTCCCAGACAAATTTTCCATGCAAGAAGGATCATGCAGATGCCGCAGAATGTCTCCTGGATTCGCCCTCCCGCCGCACGTTTTCCCGATTTCGGGAAGACTCTTCACTCCTGTTTTGATGAATCGCATGTGGCTCATCCGCGTATGGCGGTTTTCCGGCGCGTGTTCGAGCTCGAAGAGGAGCCGGAGAATCTGGTCGCTCTCTTTTCCGGCGACACGAAGTTCCGCCTGTACGTCAACGGGCGGTTCGTGGATGACGGTCCGGTTGAGGTCGGCGGAGATTACGCGAAAACCGATGCGCCGGACTGGTGGTTCGTTTCGCGGCGCGACCTTGCGCCGTTCCTGCGGCGTGGACGCAACACGATTGTGGCGGAACTGGTCAATGTCCCGGAGGCGCAGACCGATTATTCCGTCGGACACTCCGGTTTTATGTTCGAACTGCGTCGGAACGGGGAAATCCTGCTGCGGACCGATTCCTCGTGGCGGGTGGCGCTGAACCTTGCGTACAGTGGACCCCGGCTTTGGGAGACCGGACTGTTTCCGGAAGATTATCTGGCTCCGGAGTACGATGACTCCGCCTGGGATTTTGCCGAGTCCGTTCCTGCGGAGCTTGCGGCGGACTGGAAGCTGAAAGAGCTGAATCTTCCTCCGCTTGAGGAGGAGACGATCCGTCCGGACTCTGTGCAGATCCCGTTTGAAGAACAGGCGCGGCGGATTTCGAATCCGGAAGCTCTGTGCGGTGGCGGCGGATTCATGGAGATTCAGCCGGGACCTCCGGTGGTTTTCCTGCTCCGTTTCCCTGTCGAAGCGGCCGGACACCTGGAGTTCGAGGTTGAAGCGGAAAGAGGTGCGGAACTTCAGTTTGACTTTCAGGAGCATCGCGGCTTTACGCATGAGAGAATGTGTTACAGAACCGGAGCCGGACGCCGCACGTTCCGCCTGACGCGTCTGAATGTCATGCGTTACGTCAAAATTTCAGTGAGCTGCAGCGGATTTGCGTCACCCGGATATTCGCCGCTGCGTTTGTATTCGGTCGTTCTGCACAGGCGCTTCTTCCCTCTGCCGGAAACGGCGCCGTTCTGCTGTTCCGATCCGGAGCTGGAGCGTGTCCGGGACTGTATCGACCGCACGATGCGGCTCTGCATGATGCGTCTGCATCTTGATTCTCCGGTTCATCAGGAGGGACTCGGCTGCACGGGCGACTACATGATTGAATCGCTGATTTCCTGTGCGCTCTACGGCGAAACGCGTCTTGCCGCCGCGGATATTCTGCGCACGGCGTATCTTCTCAGGCAGAGCGGTGGATTCATGTTCCACACCTCCTATTCTCTGCTTTATACGCGGGTGGTGCTGGATTACCTGATGTATTCCGGCGATTTCTCCATTCCGCGCGAGGTCTTCCCGCAGATCGACAGCGTTTTGAACCGCTTTACGGAATTCATTGGACCTTCCGGACTTGTTTCCGAAGCACCGAACTATCTGTTCATCGACTGGGCGGCGGATGAAAAGTTCGATTATCATCATCCGCCCGCTTCGCGCGGAATGGGATGCATGACGGCATTTTACGTTCTGGCTCTGAATGACGGGGCGAAACTTGCGGAGCTGCTGAATCTGCCTGAAAAGGCGGCGGAGTACCGGCTGCGCGCGGAAAAACTTTCGGCGGCGTTCCGCCGTGAACTGTGGGATCCGGAAAAACAGTGTTTCCGCGACGGCATTCCGCATCTGACGTCGGTCGCCCCGAACTTCTGGCTTCCGGCGGATGATGATTCGGCTGCATATTCCGTGCACACCAACGCTCTGGCGGCTGCATCGGGGATTGTTCCGGAGTCGGAGGCTCGGGCTCTGCTGGAACGGGTTCTGTCCGATGAATCCCTGCTTCAGCCGCAGCCCTATTTCATGCACTTCATCTTCGATGCGCTGCGGAAGTGCGGCGGGTTCGGCAAATACGGATTTGCGCTTCTGAAACGCTGGAATGCGGTTGTCGCGGAACATCCGGAGAGTTTGAAGGAGTGCTGGAATTGCGGCGATTACTGTCATGCGTGGGGCGGAACGCCCGCGTATCAGATTGCGCGTTCCGTGTTCGGCGTGGAATTGCTGGAACCGGGTGCGGCTGCGGTTCGCATTGCGCCGGAGTTCGGGCCGTTGACCTTTGCGGAAGGCGAGGTTCCGACGGTTCGCGGAGCGATCCGTTTCCGCTGGGAGAATGGAAGATTGAAAATCCGCGTTCCGGAGAACATCCGCTGTGAGCTGAACAGCAAATATGAAACGGAATTTTTCTGAGAATACAGAACGCCCCCTGTTCCGCAAGGCGGAGAACAGAGGGTGTGAAAAAGGCGGAGTTCGTTAAGGAATCAGAGCTCGCGGATGCAGGGATTCAGCTTTCCTGACTGGTCGATCTGGAAATTAAATGTGACCATGCGTCCTTCCGCGCAGTGTGTTTCGCGGTATTCGCGGAACTGTGCGGGGGAGAAGCGGAGCGGCGCGAATCCGGCGGTTTGGGCTTTTGCGTTGAAGACCCAGTCGGGGGAATCGGCGCAGATCCAGCGGTGATCGGTCATGCCGGGAAGGGCGTCGGGCGAGAAGGGCTCGTCGAGCTCAACGCTTTCGCCTGCGTAGTAATCCTGACAGTCGTCGTAAAGGAAGCGGGAGCCGACGCCGGCGTTGAAGGTGACAGCGCAGTCGTTGTATCCGGCTTTTGCGGCGTTGGTGAGTGCGCGCCAGGGAAATTGCCATCCGGTCATATCGCAGGAGATGGAGTTGTGCGGACCGCGCGGATCGACGGAATAGGAGCTGTCGAACCACCAGCCGGCGATTCCGGTTCCGTAGCGTTTTGCGATATACTCGACGATTCCGCAGATGTTTTCAGCGAAGCGGTCGAGATTTCCGTGAATGCCGTCCGCATATCCGCAGGCTTTTTTCCATGCGGGGTCGCCCTGTCCGTTGCAGGAGTGATTATAGTATGCGATGAAGCGGATGCCGCGTTTTTCGAGCGCGGAGATGAGTTCTCCGACGAGGTCGCGCTTTGTTGTGCGTCCGGGGAGGAGTTTGTCGAGGAGCGGATGCGGCATTGCAAGATATTCTTCCGCATGAGTGAGCGTGAAGATGCAGTGCCGCGCCCCGGCGCTGTCGAGAGTTTCCGCGAACTCTTCGGGGTTGAAGAGATTGACGGCGTCCTCATAGGGCAGTTTTGTTCCGTCCTGCATGACGGTGTGCGACGTCCAGTGCACGCTGATTCCGAAGTTTCCGCGCATCCACGCGGTGTCGGCTCTCTGATAATCCATAATAAAATCTCCTGTTTTTCAGAGTGAAAAAAGGGGTGTCTATGAACACCCCGATGATGTTGTGCGAGGTTAAAAAAAGCGTGGGCCGTTCAATTGAAGAGAACAGGCGAAGTGCGAAGCAGATTTTCTCCGTAATTCACCTCGAAATAGGCGCAGTTCCAGGAATCCGGAAGAGGTGCGGAGAGTTCCCCGTCTTTAATTGAGGCCGGGACTGTCTGCCATTTGCGGTTTCTCCATGCTCCGGAATCCTGCGTGAAATGCAGTTTTGCAGAGTTGATCCGGGAATTGGAAACATCCGCATTCAGAGTTTTTCCATTTCGGCGGAGTGATGAAATCCGCGGAGCTGTATCTTCTTTGCTTTTGAGTTTGGAGTCAAAGAACGCGCAAATTTCGGGGAGCTCTTCGGAGTTCTTGCCGTGTGCATGCCCGTAGTTCTGTCTCAAACAGAGTTCCGCCCCGGGAGTCGCGGCAACGGTTTTCATCCAGAGAGGAAGATAGAACGCGTGGTCGTTTACTCCCGTAACATACAGAAACGGAATTTTTGACTGTGCAAGATAATTGAGCGGATCAAATTCATTGTTCCAGTAATCGCGGGTGTTTTCCGCGCGTTCAGCGATCCGCTGGGCAAAACAGCTTTCAGCCAAAGCTCCGCTTCCGTAAACGGGGACTGCGCAGGCAAAACGCGGATCAAGGGAAGCGGCGACCTCTGTCAGCACGCCGCCCCAGCTGACTCCGGTAATGCCGGTTTTCCCGGAATCAACTTCCGGAAAGGAGCGCAGGACGCTGTGTGCGCTGATTACAGAGGAAAGCGCATGGTAGAACCATTGTCCGCCGATGGCGCCGTTTTTGAATTGCGGGATGCTTTCCCCGAGTGTTTCATCGGCAACGGTTGCCCCGATTTTCCGGTAATCGCGTTCTGCAGGCAGACAGGAATTCGTATCCATTGCAATTGCGGCATAACCGCGGGAGTTCCAGAAACGCACCCAGTCTGCATAGGCGGTTGCTCCGCCTCCATGTACCAGGACAACGCCCGGAACGCGTTTTTCCGGAGATGCCGATTCAGGAAATCCGATCCATGCGAAGTGACGGCGTCCCTCCGCTCCGGTGTAGTAGATTCCGCGAACACCGGTTTCCGTGCGTTTTGTGCATTCTGTGACAACGGGCTTTTCTTCAATCCAGCGTGCAGCGCAGTCTTCAAGGATTGTTTTCCGGACAGCGATTCCAGGGGTTCGGTCTATGATTCCGAAGACAAGACGGTTGCTGATTGCAATCGGTGAGAAGCCCCAGCCGGCACTGCGTTTCGTTTTGCTTTTTTCGTTTTCCGCATCATTCACTTTCACGGCGAATCCGAGCCAGCGGTCTTTGGGTGCGGGAAAACTCAGAGACAGAGAATAACCGTCTTTTTCTGCTGTGATATGTCTCTGGAAATCGCTTTCCTTCAAAACCGGACTCCAGAGAGCAAATGGTTTTTCTGAATCCCGGGGCATCAGGAATACACGGAAGACGGAGTCGTTGTAATCCGCTTCTTTGCCGGGAATCAGTTCGCAGGGCGCGAGATCAATGAAGAGTTCGACACTGTCGGTTTCCCAGAATTCGCGTTTCCCGCTTGGTCCAGCGTTGGTTTTGTCCTGAACGCGCATGGAGAGTTCACAGCGGTCTCCGTTGAAAATAACGGTTCCGTATCCGGAAAGCTGACCGTCTTTGGAGGCAAAACGGAATTTTTCCCCTTGTGCAAGGTATTGATTCTTTTCAATTTTCATCTTGCCGGAAAAGTTCCGTCCGTCGACTCTGTAGTTTACATCCAGGGATTTCCCGGGATTCTCAATGGTGAGCAGTGTGCTTTTGTTTTCTCCGGGCTGAATGGTCTGTTCGTTTACAGCGGACCCGCTGAAAAGCAGAACTTCGGCCGGAGTTTTTGTGTAATTGGAAAGTCCGACTGCAACAGAACCGTTAAAAGCTCTGGAATATCCGGAAACTTCAACAGGACATTCCAGCTGCAGAGAGAGTCCTTCGAGACGTTTCAGATATTCTGCTTCCGACATTTTTCCCTGCTTCAGATAAAGCACGGATTCTGTAACGGGAAGGTCTGCTTCGGCAAGCGGATTGCCGAAGACATCCATCACTTCAAAGCCGTTGAAGTTTGCGTGAACGCCTTTTCTGTTCCCGTAATTCCAAAGACCGGCAATCAGCTGTTTGTCTTTGCGGAAAACATAACAGATCGTGTCATGCGGAAGCCGGATTTTCTGAACGGGCTTTGCCGCTTCGAAAAGGCGGGCGAGAGAGTTGCAGACAACAAATATGTCTGATGGAGTCAAAGTTGTCAAGGAAGAGGTTGAGTCATAGATATGATTCGTATGACGCCGTTTCCAGAGGTGATGGTCGCTTAGACAGTTGGATTGCACAACTCCCTCTCCAATGTCGATCAGGAATCTGCTGACGAAGTGATGCGGCTGAATCTGTTCCTGCTGGCGCCCATCGTAATGAGCGTCTTTGGGCGGGTCGAAAAGATAGTACAGTTCCGTGTTCCAAATCGGATAATCTTTCTTCCCGAGAGTTTCGCGCAGTCCGGCAATATCTTTGTCCGCCGGATTGGGTGAGCCGAGCTGACGGGAAAAATAGGGGTGGAAGCTCAGGGCGTCCGCATACTTCAGCGCATCCAGCTTTACGATCTCCTTTGTCCAGTCGGAGGTCGACTGTGCAAAGTCGCTAGAGATGCAGAAGCCGACAATGTAGCGCTCCGGATCCGCTTTTCTGATCTGTTTGCTGGCTTCCGCAAGATAGGTGACGTAATTTTCGGGGCTCAGGTACAGATTCGGTTCATTGTTGATTTCAAAAATGCAGTTTTTCCCCTTCATGTGTTCCGTGAACTTGTAGATGAATTTGCCCCACAGGTCGAGCGGAGGAAGCAGAATTTTGCCGCGATGTGCCGCCAGAACATTGGGCGGATCGTTCTTTACCCGTGTACATAGCGGCTGAACCCATTTCGGCCAGCGCGGAAGTTCATACGGCTGATGTCCTTCGATAAAATCTCCACGGACAATTGGGAAGAAAACAAAATTGTTTTTTTCACACAGTTCGTAGATCTGATCGACGGTGGAAAAGTCGAAAACTCCCCGATTTTCTTCGATGTAGCCCCATGCAGCAGTCCAGTGGTCGCGGATCATGCGGCAGCCGCTTTTTGCAACTAATGCATATCGGTCGGCAACACCCATTCCAAAGCCGCGGGCCCACGGACGGCGGATGACCGGCGGTTTGCGCATGAGCGGATCCATGTCGAAAGCAATGACAGCATCTTTGCGCACATCCACTTTGCCGGGTACATAGCGTCCGATTACCGCAAACCAGCCGGGGAAATCATGGACATCTTTCCCCGAAGTTTCAATGCGGACACAGCCGTAGCGCTGCAGCTTTTCCGTGAATTTTTGCGAGAGGGTTTCTCCTGGATTCAGCGTTACCGTAAATGTTTTGCGGAAGAGTTCATCTCCGCTGTAATCCGCAATTCCGCGCACAGTCAGTTCCCGTTCAATTTTTTGTTTTGAGCGGTTCCACACTTTCAGTTCCAGTTCGGCGGAGCCGTCTTCAAGATGATACAGCTCTTTGGAAACTACGGAGGTGTCGAGAGCCGCCTCCTGCGAAGCTACAACGCCGATTCTTTCCAGTTTCAAATCATCAAACCACAGTGTGCCTTTCTGCTGACCGATCGAGAGACAGATATGATAAAATCCATCAACCTGCGTTGTCACATCCATGGAAATCTGCTTCCATTCTTTTCCCGCGCGGAACTGCTTGTTGGATGATACCCATTTCTGGTCGATTGTAAGCAGATCGGCATTTACAAGCCGATTTTCGGCATCGGCTTTCACCCACATGGAGAAACGCCAGAGCTCCTGTTTTTTCAACGGGAATTCCACAGATACGATTTCCGTGCGTTCTTTAAACGGGTTTTCGACTTTCAAGGAGTATTTCCCCGTTCGTCCGGCATCCAGCTTCCACGGAGTAAAAGTGAGTTTCGGATTTGTGTCTTCCGTCAGGAAACGGCGGATGGCAAAACCTTCCGTTCCCAGTTCAAAAGAACTGTTGAATAAAATGTCTCCTGCGGAAAGAGCTCCGGCCGGAAGGACTGCACATAATGCAAGAAAAAGTTTTTTCATCAGCGGTTCTCTTTGGTTGTAATCTGAATGTTTCGAAATTCAATTTCACCGGAAGCTCCCTGGAGTCCGAGGACAAGCTGGGGCTTTTGAATTCCTGCCGGAATCTTCAGTGTTTTGCGGAAGAGCTGCCAGTCCTGTGCAGTTTGAACTTTTCCATTCGGGAAGCAGCCGGCATAAATCATGGAACCGTCAGCTTTTTTATACATCAGCATGAACTTGATTCCCGCCCACGGCTTATTGATGGACGTAATTTCTTTCCATTGACTTTCCCAGGTGATTTCCACTGTTTTTCCGCAAGCGCCGATTCGGGTGAAGAGATCGTCAATATTGAGAATTACTACGGTGCCGACCTGCTTCGGTTCTTTGGAAAATATGCGGAGAACGCCGTTTTCAAAAGATGCAATTTCTCCGCTTTGACGGATTTTGGCAGAATATTCTTTCTGCGTAAAATCCAGGGGTGCTGCGAACGCGGCAATCGCGCTTCCTGCAATGAGGGCAAATAACAGTTTTTTCATGTTTGTTCCTTTCAAATTTTAATCTTCCCAAGCAACCTTTGACCGTTTGTCCGGGTCCGGGTCGGTTTGATTTGTGCTGTAGAAAATTTCGGTATCCCGTCCCTTCCACCGAGTCCGTGTCGCGGAATGACCGTCCAGAAACAGGATCGTTCCGGAATTGTTGTGGTTCGGGCCTATGCCGAAAGAAGAGTTCAGCATCCGCAAGCCGCGTCCTCCAGTTCTTCCGATGGAGCCTTCCTGAAAACCATACGTTGGCGGTTTCTGATATTCGTATGTGGAATTTTTGTTTACAAGATCTTTGTAATCTGCACAGGCAATGGCATAGAAAGAGGCTATCCGCTTATATTGGGAAATCTTGAACGTAACAACGGGCGCCAGAGCATTGGGTGTCAGAATCCGCATAATTGCGTAGCTGCGCGGAAGCGCCGGTCCGCCCATGGAAGGCAGTTCCGGATAGTTGTCGTGTCCGGGACAGAGGAAGCCTTTCCATGATTGCGCATTGGCTTTATGCGCCCATTTCTCACTGTCTGAAAGTTTTCCTCCCATATATCGTCCATACTCATAATCCCATGTTGTTTCATACCCTTGATTCCTGTCCTGCATGGCGACATATCCATCGTAATCGGCAATATAGTTCTGCATGGCGGTTCCGATCTGCTTCAGATTGCTGAGGCACTGCATGCCGCGCGCTTTCTCCCTCGCGGAATTCAGCGCGGGAAGAAGCATTCCGGCAAGGATTGCAATGATCGCAATTACCACAAGAAGTTCTATAAGGGTGAAATTTTTGATAATTCTTTTCATTTTTCTCTCAACCTTTCTGTTTTGGATGATTCAATATTCTGCGCTCTGTTTACATTATACTCCATAAGTGCGAAAAAGTCAATATCTTTTTCAGGAAAAAGAAAAAGTTTATTGACATATCTAAAAAGCGGTGTATAGTTCTCTTAAACAGGAGATGACTATGGGAAAACTGGAAGAAATCGCCGAACTGCTGAAAAAAAGAATCGACGGGGGAGTTTATCCGCCCAATGTGCGTTTGCCGTCGGAATATGAACTTGCGGATGAACTCGGAGTCAACCGCATCACACTCAACAAGGCAGTCAACAGGCTCATCGCCGACGGTTATCTGCGGCGCGGCTCAAGCTCCCGCGACGGAACTTATGTCCGCGACCGCTCCGAACTTGTCAAAGAGACGCTCGGACTCCTTATCCGCTGCGGAAACCTCTATGCCGATCAGCTCATGCATGGCGTGATCGACGGCGCGCTGCGGAACAATTATCTGCTCTCCGTCATGGCGCCCGAACTCGAAGAGGTCCGGATCGCCGAACGGAAAATGCTTGCAAACGGAATTGAGGGCGTCTTCCTCGCCTCCTATGCGAACTTCCCGCTCTCCGCGCCCGGCGTGCTCATCGACTCCTTTTTCGACACCGATCCGGAACGCAACACGATCATTTCCGACGTGCATTCCGGAGGACTTCAGATGGCGGAAGCTCTGCTCGAAAAGGGACACCGGGAAATTGTTGTCGTCATGTACTCCTCTTTTCCGTTTGCGCGGAACCCGCGCTGCGCCGCATTCCTTGAGGCTTTCCGCCGCGCGGAGATTCCGGATATGGAGGAACGGTTTTTCTACAGCAACAACCGTTCCCGCGAGCAGCTTCTCAAAATGATTTTTTCCGCATTTCCCGATACAACCGCAATTGTCGGAGAGAACGACACTATGACATTTGAGCTCTGGCAGGCTCTGCGCCGTCTCGACCCCGTCCGCGCGGACCGCATCACTTTCGCCGGATTCGGGAATCTGCCCGGCGTGCAGAGCGTCTTTCCGTTTGTGACGGTGGACCAGCATCCTTACGAACTCGGCTGCCGCGCCGTGCAGCTCTATCTCAACTGGCGCGACGACGGCAGAAACCGGCATGAACTCGTGCCGGTTTCGGTGATGAACACCGACCGTATCCGTGAGGTTTGAGCTCCCGTTTCAGTCCGGGAAAAGAGAGTCCGAAGCGGGCGAGATCCTTGCTCATACAGTCGGAATCATTGCTGCTTTTTTTTGATACAGAAGAAGTTGGCACGCGGATTGCTATGAACAAAAATATCCGGCTGGATTGATCCGGTTCCGGGAATTCCCGGGGAAGGGGCTGTGCGCGGCTGCCGCATCCTGTTTTTGTCGTTCAGAGGATGCGGGCCCTCCTATCATCCGCGCGCAGTTTCCTTCCGGATATTGCAGTCAAATTTTGAAAGGTGCTTGTCAATATATGAGGTGGACAATGTTTGAGGAGTGGCGGCGTCTTCCGGTCAAGAGCTGATGCGGCGATTCCCGCGGCGGTCGGAGTGGATATCGGCTGCGGGATAGTTGTGGTAGAGACGGATGTACCCGCGGTGCGTCTTGCGGAATGAGTTTCCGCCGTGCCATTCAGGAGAAGGTGAAAGAGCGGATCCCCGTCGGCGAAGGCGTCGGGCACAAGGAGAAGCAGGAGTGGGATGGCTTTGAGTCCTATCTCGACAACAATGGGCAGGTCTCCGACTTCGTGAACACGCTTGACCGCAAGAATCTTGGAACGCTTGGCGGCGGCAACCACTTTATCGAAATCCAGAAATCCGATGCGGGATTCGTCTGGCTCATGATTCATTCGGGTAGCCGCAACCTTGGAAAACGCGTCGAGGAGTTCTATCACAGCAAGGCGTCGACTCTCAATGAACGCTACCGTGTAGCGCTTCCTGATCCCGATCTGGCGTTTCTGCCGATTCAGGAAGAGGGGTACGACTACTTCCGCGACATGCTTTTTGCGCTCCATTATGCGTACGAAAACCGTCAGTGCATGATGAAGGTTCTGAAAGAGACTTTTTCAGGAGTTTGTGCCGGAAACGAATTTCCTCCGCGAGATGAACATCCACCACAACTACGCGGCGTTGGAGGAGCATTTCGGTGAAAAGCTCTACATTCACCGCAAGGGGGCGACGAGTGCGAAACTGGATGAGACCGGCTTCATCCCCGGGTCGATGGGAACGGCAAGCTACATCGTCCGCGGACTCGGCAATCCGGAGTCGTTCATGAGCTGTTCGCATGGAGCGGGAGGCTCTTTCCTCACCATTCGAACGGAGAGGCGGGGAGGGAGGCCGCATTGTACAGGTTCCCGTCCGGGTTGTCCGCCCAGCTGTAGCGGACATGCACCGGACAGCGGACGAGCGCGGAGCGGAGAAGGACGCTTGTTCCGTCAATTTCAATGCCGTCGGCAAAAACGAACTTGCGATTCGCTCCGGCAATCAGGAATCCGCGCGGAGCTCCGCGGAAATGGAGTCCGTCCGCATACGCGAATGAGATGCGGAGCGCTCCGTTCTCTGTCCGGACTGTCTCCGGCAGGGGGCCGGAGGGGACGAGCCCCCTGCAGCCGTAGTCATGGAACAGCGCGAGACGAGCCAGACGGAAACCGACGGTTCGTTTGTCTTTCGGGTGGATGTTGTCTGCATCTCCGCAGTCGATCGCCACAGCCATTCCGGTGTTCGGGGCGTGCATGCAGGCGCGCCGCTGGTTTTCGCGCAGAACTGGCCAGAGATTATCCGGGCTGTAGGGGGAGGGCTTCCGGTAGTTGGCGAGCTGAACCATGTAAAACGGGAAATCCCCCTGTCCCCAGCGGTAGCGCCAGTCGTCGATCAGATCCGTCATTTTGCGTTCGTATGAAGCGGCATCCTCCGGGCGGAACGCGTTTTCCTCGCCTTGATACCAGATTGCCCCGCGGATGGAGAAGGGGATCAGCGGACGGATCATGCCGTCGAAGAGGATGGCGGGTGTGTTGGGCATTCCCGGTCCCGCTGCCATGACTTCCGGAGTAGGGGGAACTTTGCCGAAGTCGGTTTCAACTTGGAATTTCCAGTTTCCCGCAAGGAAGATTGCGAGTTCCGGGCGCCCTTCCGGATAGAGACGGTATGCCCGGGCGCCGCCCCGGAACGCTCCGTCGTGCAGAAAAGAAAATGCGCGGATTGCAAGCATGTTCCGGCCTTTGCAGAGCAGGCGGGGCGGAACGGAATACGAGCGGGGAACGTTCCAGAAACACTCGTCGAATCCGCTTCCGGTTGCGCCGGCGGTGACGCCGTTGATATAGGTAACGTCGTGCTTGTCGACGGGGCCGAGTTCGAGAATCAGATTTTCCTTTTCCCATCCGTCGGGGAGATTTATTCCGCGGCGGATCCATACAGCTCCGTTTCCGGCGAGTTTCCGTTCAGTCCAGGAGCCGGGAACTTCAAAATCACACCATGCGGAGTCGTCGAAATCCGGCGAAGCCCAGCCGGATTTTTCTCCGCGGTTTCCGGGATCTCCGCGGAGAACGGTTCCGTAGCGGGATGAGGGAGTGCATCCGGGGCCGGCGGCGAGCCAGCCGGAGGCTTCCGGAAGGGTCTGCTCGTATTCGGTGAATGCGGGCGCAAGTTCCGGATTGCGCATCAGGCGCTCCCGGCTCGTCCAGGCTTCAATCCGCGTTCCGCCCCAGGAGCTGTGGATGATTCCGACGGGGACGCGGAGCTGTTCGTGCAGAAACAGGGCGAACCAGAGGGCGACGGCGGAGAGCGGCGGGACATTTTCCGCAGTCGTGGGGAGCCACTCGCCTTTGAACTCCGTCTGGCGCGCGGTTGTTGCGCATTTCGGAACGGTGATCATCCGGATTTCATCCGGCGTCCGGCAGGTTTTCAGAAAGTCCGCGAGCTGCGGCGACCAGTCCGCGTGGAATTCCATGTTGGACTGTCCGGAAGCAAGCCAGACTTCCCCGAAGAGAATATTTTTTACCTCCGCCCGCTCTCCGTTGGAGATGTTTTCAACGGTCAGAGTATGCGGCCCGCCAGTCTTGTCAACCGGTGCGAAGCGGATCAGAAAATCTCCGGAGGAAGAGCTGACGCCGAACGCGGAACATCCCGCAATCGAGGCTTTGACGACGGTGTCCGGAGCGGTTTTACCCCATACGGGAAGCGGCTGGCGGCGCTGAAAAACTGCTCCGTCCGAAAACAGGGATCCAAGCTTCACAGGAAAGACCTTTCTTGTTTTTTAATTTATTTTAATATAACATCCGGTGCGGGAAGTTGCAACCGGAAAAATATTTTGAGTTCAGATAACGCGGATTTCTTCTTTTCATCTTGAAAAGGAAAGCGCAGCCCGGTATATTAAAAATACGCGCACGCAAGCAACCTCTAATTTTTGCAAAGGCAGAAAAATGAATCCGAAAGCCTTCTGGATCTGGCCCGGAAACGCGTTCTACATGCAGAACAGTTATGCGGGATTCCGTTATGATTTCAACATGGAAAAGATGCCGTCGTCGGCACCTCTGGAAATTACGGCGGATCAAAGCTACCGTCTGCATGTCAACGGACGCTATGTCTGTCGCGGTCCTGTGCGCGGATATCAGCATCACTGGCCGTTTGATGTGGTCGATATTCTGCCGTACCTCAAAAACGGACACAACTGGATTTCCGTTGAAGCGTACAATCCGGGAATCGGAACGTTCGCGTACAATCACGCCGACCGCGCGGGCTTTCTCTGTTCCGCGGAATGGGACAACGGCGTTCAGATTCTTTCGCGCATCAAGGAGTGGACGGTTTTCCGCAACACCGCGTATGCACACGATACGGCGCGTCTCAGCATTCAGCTCGGATGGCAGGAGGAAGTCGATCTGCGTTATGACGACCGCAGCTGGATAACCGCGGAAACGGATTTCCGGATTCCGCCTCAGCCCGACTGGTGTCATCCGGCGGAAGCCGTTCAGGGCAGTCTTCCGTGGTCAGCGCTTGAACGCCGCAATATCCCGATGCTTGATGAGCACGAGCTGGCACCTGCGGCAGTTGTTTCGTTTGCTTGCGGAACCTGTGCGGAACCTGCGTCGGCTCTGCCGTATGCCGAACACAATATTGCGTGGGATTTCGCAAAATATGAACTGGATTCGCTCATTTACGGAAAAATCCCGTCCGCGCATAGAGAGGGAAACTTTCTCTGCTGTGAAGTCCCCGCCTCCGGAGCAGGACGTCTGAGCTGTGTTACATTCGACCTCGGTGCGGAGGAGTGGCTTACGGGAACGCCCGTTCTGGAATACGACGGCGCGGAGCCGGGGCTTGTCTTCGATCTGCTCTATTCGCACTGGCTGCCCGAAGGACGCGTCCGCTTTGAACCGAAGCCTGGATGCGGCTGTCTGATCTCGCTTGCGGCCCGCGTGATCGCCGGAGCGGAGCGGGAGCATTGCGAGCTCTATCAGATCATGGGCGTCCGCCACGTGAGCATTGTTGTACGGGAAAATATGCGTCCGCTGAAACTGAAACTTTCCTGGCGCTCCTCCGTCTATCCGATGAAGATTTCCGGTTCGTTCCATTGTTCTGACGAGGTGCTGAACGGGATTTACCGCGCTTCGGTTCACACGCAGAGAGTCTGCTCAATGGATGCGTTTGTGGATACTCCCTGGCGCGAACAGTCCCAGTGGTGGGGCGATGCCCGGGTTCAGGCGAAGAACACCCACTTCCTGACGGCGGATTCCTCGCTTCTGCGGCAGGGCATCCATTCCATTTCCGGACAGCATGCGCCCGACAACCTCACTTTCGCCGACGCCCCGACGACGGACTGCGGATGCGTTCTGCCGGACTTCTGCCTGACCTGGCTTGCAACTCTGCACGACCTCTGGTTCCAGACTGGCGAAACGGATCATCTGCGCGAGCAGAAATCCCGCGCCGAAGACATCCTTGCCTATTTTGAACAAATGCGTGATTCACGCGGGCTTGTGAAAGCCGATCCGCGCTACTGGCTGTTTGAAGACTGGTGCGACCTGCCGCGCGACAACACTCCCGCCTTCCTCAACCTCTGGCATCTCTACGCCGTCACTCTCTACTGCAAGTTCTTGAAGAATGCCGGATACGCGGCGGATGCGCATTCGCTTGAACAGAAAATCGCGGCGGAACGCGTTCTGCTCAAAGAAGCGTTCTTCGATCCCTCGCAGAATCTGTTTGTCCCGGAACTCGACCGGAACGGAAAACAGAACGGAACTCCGTCGGTGCACGACCAAGTGCTCGCGCTTCTGTGCGGACTCGCTCCGGAAGCGGAGAAAACAATGCTCGAAACGCGCATTCTGCCGTATCTGAAAGGAACGCTTTCCGGCTGTGCGCAGCCGTCGTCGTTTTGGGCGACCTACCTGTTCGATGTCGCGGGAGAGTTCGGACTGCGCGCGGAAGTGCTCTCGTTCATCCGTGAAAAATGGGCGCCGATGGTTCCTGCGGGAACGGTCTGGGAGACGTTCTGCACGGGCTGGTCGTATTCCCATGCGTGGAGTGCTCATGCGATCTCGCACCTTCCGGAGCTGGTGTTCGGACTGAAGCAGACGGCGCCCGCCTGGCGTGAAATCGAACTGAATCCGCTGCTGAACGTTCTGGAAAGCGCGGAGATGAAAGTCCCGACTCCGCAGGGAATGATTCAGGGAAGTTTGAAATCGGACGGCGGCGCCGTAACGGTCCGCTTTGCGGTTCCCGCCGGAATCTGCGCCGCAATTTATCTGCCGTCTGAGACGGTTCAGACGGACGGTTCCGCGGTTTGCGTGGAACGGGAACTGAAGTAAAATTCTCTGTTTTTTTCGCCGGTGCGGGTAATTCAGCGCCGGCTTTTTTTAGACGTTTTAAAGTGACGCATGTCACATTTTTTTAGAACATTTTCTCTCGTTTGCCTATTGACATTTTCGCCGAAATGTGGTATAATTTCTTTCGTGAAAGGCGGAATATGACAATGGAACCGAAAAAGTTTATAACGAAAATCAACATGCGCCAACTTGCAAGGGATCTGGAGATCAGCGTCATGACGCTTTACCGCGTCCTGAACAACGAACCGACTGTCCGTCCTGCAACCCGTAAGCGTGTGATTGACGCGCTGAACAAACGGGGATATTACGCCAACCAGGAGGCAGCAAGGAAGATCGTCGTGGATTTCAGCAACAACCGCTATCTGCTCTTTTTCGGGACGATTCTTCTTCAGCAGCTTTCGAACGATGGTTTTACGATTGTCGCGACCAATCACCGGGAGAAGCGGATTGCATTTCTGGATGCCATAACGGATGCGGAAACCGTGGTTTACTGCTCGGAACCGGATGAAAGCGTTGTCGCGGAAGTGAAAAAAGTAAATCCGAACATCTTCTCCATTTCCATGTTCGGAACGGCGTTGAATACGGATATCATCCTGCGCTGCAACGATATGCTCGGCTGTTCGCTTGCGGCGCAGCACCTGTACCGTCTGGGGCACCGCAGGCATATCGCGGTCCACAAGGATTTCCGTCATAAAGATGCGGACCGGCGTATTTTCCTGTTCTGCGCGGAGATGAAGCGTCTGGCTCCGGAGTGCCGGATTGATATTCTCGAACAGCGCAGCAGCGATTTGAGCGGATTTTTCCGGAACTATTTTTTTGAACAGAACAAACATCCGACGGCGATTCTGTTCGTCATGTGTTATTCCGCTTCGATTTTCCGTCTGGCGGTTCTTCCGAATCTTCCCGATGAGATGAAAAACATCGGCATCATGAGTTACGACAGCATCGTGGACATGAATCCGGCGGGAGAAACCGACAAACTGGACCGGGTGGATTTTTCAATGGAAGAGCTGTTGCGCTGGATGGAGTATCTGCTCAATAACCGCCCGATGCTCGGCTGCCGCAACTCCGTGGAGATTTCAATCAACATGGGGCTTTTCGTGGAAAACAGTGTCCCGGACATTACCGGGGAAATCAACAATCATAAAATAAAGGAAGGTCAGACAAAATGAAAAAAGAATCAATGCACCGCGGTACGCCGTTCCGGAGACGGAGAAGCAATAAATTTACCCTTATAGAGCTCCTTGTGGTAATTGCCATCATCGCAATCCTCGCCGGAATGCTTTTGCCTGCGCTGAATGCGGCGCGGGAAAAGGCGCATGCGATTGCCTGCACGGCAAACATGAAGCAGGTTGGAACGGAGCTTTCCATGTATACGGTGGACAACAACGACTATCTGCCGAATCTCTGGCAGAGCGGTGAAATATCGTTTACGGACAGCATTTTCGATTATGGGAAAACTTCCTACGCGAGAAAATCGGTCAGCCCGACATCGGGAACTTATGCGTACATGTCGGTCTACACGCCTGCGCGCTACTGGTACTCTTCAAAATCAACATATGTCTGCCCGACGGCAATGTCGCGTCTCTTCCCGCAGTTCGAGGGAACGCCGTCCACGCGTTTCTCCAGCAACTATCTTCCGACGATGTGCCAGGACAATTCCAGCTGTTCCGCCTACAACTGTGCCTGGTGGCGGAGCATGGGACAGACGGCGGAGAATCCGAACGGACGCCGGATCGGAGACATCAAGGGACGCATCATCGTCGGAGAGGCAATGTTCACAAAGTATTCCTCCGGAACGGATTCCAATACTCCGCATGACATCAATGCCGTGCATCACTGGGTTCCGCAGCCGATTTCGGGCGACCGCAAGCCGTACATCTCCGCCGCAGGCAACGTCCACGGCGGCGGAATGAGCGGAAACTGGCTCTACAAGGACGGGCATGTTTCCAGCCACAAGTTCAACCAGCTTCCGATCCGCGCGCCGGGTTCTTCGATGTATTTCATGGGACTGTAAGGGGAGGGGAAGGGAATGAACTGGAAACATCTGCTGTTGACGGCTCTTGCGGCATTCTCGCTTTCCGGATCTGCCGCGGATCTCAAGGTCCTGATGGTCGGTAACAGTTTTTCTCTGAGCGTACTGACCTATCTTCCGAAAATCGCAGACGCTTCGGGGAAGAAACTGAAGCTCGGCGAGGCGATGATCGGCAGCTGCACCATCTGGCGGCATTACAGCGAATACGGCAAGACGGAAAAAGATCCCTCTCACCGTCCGTACTGGACAAATCTGAAACTGCCGGGCCGCCCGGACGGCAAAGTCAGTCTGCAGGATCTGCTTACGGCGGACCGGTGGGATATTGTGACCATTCAGCAGGCGAGCCACGAGAGCTGGCGCGGCGAAACGTTTGAAGGCGCGCCGAAGCTGATTGCACTCATCCGGAAACATCAGCCGCAGGCGGAAATTGTGATTCAGCAGACCTGGTCATACCGTTCCGACGATCCGCGCGTCATACCTCCGGATTCAGAGTGGGGCTTTGATCAGGATGCGATGTATGAAAAGCTGACGGCGAACTATCTGGCGCTTGCAAAATCCATTCATGCACGTGTCATTCCGACGGGGCTTGCGGTTCAGATTGCGCGGGAAAAATCACCTGTCAAATTCAGAAACTATGATCCTGCACTCCTGGGAACTCTGCACTTCCCCGATCTTCCGCCGCAGGCCGGAGATGTGGTCGGCAAGCTCTACTGGTGCAAGGATCAGAAGACCGGAGAGATGCGGATCATTCGCGACGCCATGCATCTGAATGACCGAGGCGAATACCTGCAGGCGTGTGTCTGGTATTTGTCCCTGTTCGGCGGAACGGCGGATGATATCCGGTTCATTCCGAATAGCATCGGCAATTCCGACGCCCGTTTTCTTGCCCGGTGTGCAGAAGAGGCCGTCAAAACCTTTCCGAAATGATTCCTCAAATAAAGATAATATAAACGAAAGGAAAACTACCATGAAAAAGATGTTGAAACTCGCAACGGCGCTTCTCGTTCCCGGAAGTCTGATGGCAGCCGATCCCGCCGCGCTCATTCCGTTCGACGGAACTCCGGCTGTACTCAAGGCGGACGGCGGAAAAATTGCGGAGGGCGGCATGATCGGACAGCTGGAATATGTCGACGGCATGAAAGGAAAAGCTCTTGTCGTGGACGGAAAACCTGCGGCGTTTCTGGTCCGCGATCTTTCCGAAAATGATTTCCGCGAAGGAACAGTCTCTTTCTTCTTCCGTCCGAACTGGGAACGGAAGGACGGCAAGGCGCATTATCTGTTCCAGACGGGCAAGTGGCGTTCTGAATTCTTTCTGGTTTTTGTGAAGGATGAGAGAGGCCAGCTGGAGCTGAGCGTCTGCACTCCGAAGCAGCGTCAGGTCTTTGTGAAAAACGCGGATCTCCAGCCGGGGAAGTGGGTTCATCTTGCGTTCTCCTGGAATACCGCCAAAGGAGAAGGCGTGATTTACATCAACGGCAAACCCGCCGCCCGCACCGTGCGTGAGGACTGGAAAGAGGGCAGTTACAGCTTCAAGGCTCCGTGGAATATCCAGCTGGGACGGAACGCCAACGAGCCGGCGGGCGGAGCCTACGACAATCTGAAGATTTACAACAGACAGCTCTCCGATGCGGAAATTCTTGCGGATTCCGCCGAGAAGTAAGCATTCCCCTGTTTCTCTGGAGGTCCCTCGTGGATTTGTCCCCGGGAACCTTCTTTATTGAAAGGTCTCTCTTATGCGATTGATGACAAAACTTGCGGCGGTGCTCTTTGTACCCTGCAGTCTGATGGCGGCGTTCCCGAAAGTGATCGTGCCGTTTGACGAAAACCCGACCATATTCAACGGCGGCGGCAATCCCTGCGGCCTGGCTGTTGTTTCCGGCAAGAGCAGCTATGTCGACGGCGTGGACGGCAAGGCGCTTGCGGTTCAGCGTATCGCCTACGACCAGGTCACGGCGGTGAATCTGAACAAACTGCCAGACTTGAACGCCCGCGAAGGAACGGTCTCTTTCTTCTTCCGTCCGAACTGGGAACGGAAGGACGGCAAATCCTATTATCTGTTCCAGGCCGGGAAGTGGCGCTCTGATTTCTTTCTGGTTTTCGTGAAAGATGCGAGCGGTCAGCTGGAACTGAGCGTCTGCACTCCGAAACAGCGTCAGCTGTTTGTGAAAAATGCGGATTTGAAAGCCGGAAAATGGGTTCACATTACTTTCTCATGGAATCTTGCGAAAGGCGAGCAGGCGATCTATCTGGACGGCAAACCCGCCGCCCGCAAATCCCAGGCGGAGTGGAAGGACCCCGGATACAATTTCAGAGGACAGTGGAATATCTGGCTCGGCAAAGGCGGTTCCGACCGCTTCAAGGCGGAAGTCGCGGAGGGCGCGTTCGACAGCCTGAAAATTTACGACGTCCAGCTCTCGGACAATGAAGTCCTTGCCGATTTCCTCGGCAGCTACGCGAAAACGATGCGCCCGGTTCCCGTGGAGCAGGTCCGCCGGAATGACGGCAAACTGGAATTCCGTTTCAGCGCTCCGGTAAAGCGTTTTTCGAACGCCCAGCCGCTTCTCTCTCTGAAAAGCGGGAAAAGCCTGATTACGGTTTCCTCGACCGGGGCTTCGGGAAAGCTCACGCTCAACGGTGGCGGAAAACTGCTGGATTCTCCTTATGTCATAAACCTGACGCGTCCGCTGAAACTCTCCATCCGCCCGGAAGGACGGAAAGCGGGAATCTGGTTTGACGACGCGTTTCAGGGATATCTGGAACTGCCCGGCGGATGGGATGGTCTGGACTCTGTCAATGCCGCGGAAGGCATCACGCTTTCCGCTCCGGAGTTTTCGGAAAAAGAAATTGCTCCACTGAAACGGAAAGCCGACGGGGCTCTTGAAAAATGTCTCTGGAACCTGAACGATGCGCAAAAGGTTGACTCGGGCGTCCGGCAGTCGATTTCCCTGAACGGATATTGGCGGATGTTTGAAGACGACAGCTATGCGTTTTCGCCTGCTCTTCCGGCGGAACAGCACTATGTCCGCATCCCGGGCAGCCGCCGTTCCTCCTGTTTCCAGCTTTACCGCGGGAAAAACGGAAAACTGGAAAGTCTCAATGTTCAGGAAGGCCCGCGCACAACGGCGGACTGGTACCAGCGCACATTCAAAGTCCCTGAGGCATGGAAGGGCAAACGCATCTTCCTGAATTTTGAAAATCTGAACGGGGATTACGGACGCGTCTATCTGAACGGGAAACTGATCGAATCGTTCCGTCAGGATTACAAATCCTTTGCCGCGGTTCCGAATGCCCGGCGGATTGATGTTACGGATCTGCTTCAGGAGGAAAATGTTCTTTCGGTTTTCCTGACACACTTCATCCGTCTTTACTGGCGCAACCTACCGGACATGCGCGACACATGGAACATCGTTCTCGGCGACGCCTGGCTGGAAGCCGGTCCCTCGCCGGTTTTCGTGAAAAGCGCGGTTGCCTTTCCCTCCGTCCGCAAAGGAACGCTGGAGATGCGCGCCACGGTCGAAAATCCACAGGGAGTGAAGGGCGATGCAGAGCTGACTTTCCGTTACCGCCGTGCGGGTTCGGAAAAAAGTTTCTCGAAAAAATTCCGCCTGGACGGTTCGGAAAAACAGCGAATTGTTTTTACGGAACCGTGGAAAAAACCGGTTCTCTGGAGCGAGGAGAGTCCGGAGCTTTACGCGCAGAGTGTTGCGCTTTCCGTGAACGGCAAAACGGCGGACATGCTTCCGGAGCGTGACTTCGGGTTCCGCGAACTGTGGGTTGAAAACGGCGAGTTCCGTCTCAACGGTTTCAAGAAGCGTTTCCGCATGAGCGCAAATCCGCAGTTTGATTCGCTGAACATGTATCTTTCGCACCCCCGTGCGGTTGCGCAGTATGTCGCCCAGCTGAAACGCATGAATTTCGATTCGGTCCGTTTCAATCCGAGCATCATTCAGCGCAACGCGGGATTCTACAATACTCCGGCCTATCTGCGTGAGTGCGGACGTCAGGGAATCAGCAATTTCTTCCCCATGCCGTTTTATGAAGGCGGCGACGAGGCGCAGTACCGTGAATGGGTGGAAAATTATCTGGAGTTCTTCGGGACTTTCCCGAGCATCGTTCTGTGGTATACCGACTTCAACACCTGCAGCTATGCGGCGTGCCAGGATCCCTATTATCTGAACGATACGTCATATGTTCCGAAGGAGCGGGTTCTGAAGGCGCGGAAGTTCGTTGAAGTTGCGGACCGCACGATGCGTTCGCTTGACCCGAGCCGCGAATGTGTTCCGCACGCGGCAGGAAACTTCGGCAAGGTGTTCGGTTCCATGAATTACCAGTCGTTCGGAACTCCGCTTCAGGAGCAGGAGGACTGGCCGAAGATCTGGTCGGAGAAACACACGCAGCCGCTGGTTTCCTTCGAGTCCTCCTTCCCTTATCCGCTCCAGTTTACCTACTTCGACGGCCCGATCGGGCACTACATGAATGCGGAGCATGCCGCCCGTTATTTCGGCGACTCCGTGTTCCGTGATGAGATCGCCCCCGTGCAGTTCGGCAAATGGTTCCGGTTTTCCCCGGTTACGCCGAATTCGGCGAACTATATCCGCGGCGCCGCGGAAATGTGCCGCCGAGTGATCCGCTCCTGGCGTGCATATGATATTTCGTCTCTTGGAGATTTCACTTCGCTGGATGAGGCGTTCCGGCTTTCGGCGGCGGGCAGTCATCACCCGATGTATTGGGGAGACGATGACAATGTCAAGCAGGCGGGGCTCCGTCCCGACAATCATGTCGCACTGGGCGTGGTTCAGGACTTCATGCAGCTGGAACCGCTCGGACGCCTGATTCAGAAGGAATATTCTCCGCTCCGGGTTTTCCTTGCCGGCGATCCGGATGATTTCACGAACAAGGATCACGCGTTTTTCTCGAATGAAGCGTTCCGGAAAAGCATCGTCGTTGTGAACGACCGGATGAGCAGACAGAAGCTCCGGTTCCGCTGGACTTTCACCGTCGGCGGGAAAACCGTTGACAGCGGCGAGCTGAGCGAAGACGCCGCACCCGGCGCAATTCTCAAGTTCCCGGTCAATCTGACCGCTCCGGAAGTTGCGGCGCGGACGGAAGGCAAACTTTCGCTCGACGTTTTTCTCAATGACAAAGGATTCGATACGGATGAATTCGCCGTTCAGATTTTCCCCCGGACGGAGCGTCCGGATTTCCGTTTCACCGAGCCGGCCGGACTTTACGATCCCGCCGGAAAGACGGCGGAACTTCTGAAGCGGGCGGGGTATCCGTTCCGCAAGATTTCCTCGGCAGAGGAAGCCCGTTCGCACCGGGTCCTGATTATCGGACAGGATGCTCTGGGAGATCACGTTCCCCGTTTTCTGAAGGAGATGGAGAAGAGCGGCGATTTCCGCATCGGAAAGAAGATTCTTTTCTTCGAGCAGCAGCCCTGCAACCTTGCGAACTTCGTATTCGAATCTCCGAACAGCCGAGAAGCGTTCATCCGGCGCAGCGACAGCCCGTACATACAGGGCTTGACGGATGCGGATTTCCGCGACTGGCGCGGCTCTTCCGACACGCGTCCCGCGAAACACGTCAGCAACCCCGACACGACGTTCCATTATCCGCGCGACAAATGGAAAATCGGAAACGGCGGCATGGTTGCCGGCAACGTCATCCGCAAGCCTTCTTACGGACAATTCCGGACGATCGTCGACTGCGGATTCAATCTGATGTTCTCTGCACTGATGGATTACAAGAACGGACGCGGTTATGCGCTGTTCTGCCAGCTTGATGTGACCTCCCGTTACGGCAAGGATCCTGTTGCGACCCGGATAGTCGACAACATTCTGACGGAATTCGCCAATCCGGCTCTTCCGATTTCGAATCAGACGGCAGTCTATTACGGCGATGCGGAAAATGAAGCAGTTTTGAAACGTCTCGGCGTCGGTTATGTCAAAGGCAACGCATATGACCCGAACGGATTCCTCACAAAGGGTATTGTGATTCTCGGGCGGAATGCGATTCCAAAAGAGATGCGCGAACGGTTCCGCAAGAACTTTGAAGCGTATCTTTCCGGCGGTCACTACGCAAAGGGAATCGTCGTCTGTCTCCCCGGGGCACCGCTGGATCTTCTTCCCGTGCCCATGTCGACGGAGAAAAAGCTGATGTTCCGTGCGGAGCTGCCGGCAAATGATCCGCTCTTCGCGGGCATGACCGAGGCTGATTTCTATTTCCGCACCGCACGTGAACTCAATGCTGTGAAAGCGCCGGACTGGACGGTCGCCGCACGTCCCGCGGTTCTTGCCCGCACGGGTTTTCATCAGGGCGGAGCGGTTGTCTACGTCGGCTTCACGCCCGATATGTTTGAGGATGCGTTCTGGAACAAGGAGAAAGCAACCCGGATCTGGAACACGCTGTTTGTCAATCTGAATTTGCCGCTCAAGCAGGAGCTGAGTCTTTTCGGCAATACACGGATGCGTCACAACACGAAGACTCCGGAGAGCGCATCGCTTGCACTGACCGAAGGTTTTCTGAAACTCGATCCTCGCAACAGCGGCAAGGTTTCGGATACGGAGGGATTCAAGCCGTACAAGCCCGGGATTCCGTGGGAGAAACAGGGATTCACTCAAGTGAATCCGCATTACAGGTATCCGGCAAATGCTCCGGCGAACATGAAGATCCCGTACGACGGTTACGCATGGATCCGGATTCCTGTCCGGATTCCGGCGGACTGGAAATCGTATTCGATCCGTCTTTCCGGCGGACCGGTTGACGATGCGGATGAAACCTGGTTCAATGGCGTGAAGATCGGCGAAACGACGCTTGCGAAGCATCCCGACTCCTATTCCCGGATCCGGAATTATCCGGTTCCTTCGAGTGCGGTCCGGTTCGGAGAAGAAAACGTTCTGATGATCCGCGTGTTTGACCGCTGGGGTTTTGGCGGCGTCACCGGTCCTCTTCGTCTGCTGGCTGAGGAGCCGCAGTCCGGTTCGACGGCTTCTCCCTATGTAGAGAATTTGAATCTCTACGATGTGGATGCATTCCACAACTGGTGATCATCTATCCCGGATTTGCCTTGAACGGGAAAGTCCCGAAGGACTCCGGATCGGTTTCTCCGGAGTCCTTCGGTGTATAATGAAACATTTATTTTATCTGGAAATGCTGTGTTCCGCTGAACGTGTGCGAGGTGCCGTCCGGAAGAAACAGGGTTCCGGGAATGCCCGGAGGAATTGAGGCGGTCAGCTCTATGCCGGATGAGGTCCGGTTCCAGAAAACGGAAATCCGGCCGTAGACGGAATCGTAATGCGCGTTCATCGAATGAAGTGCATCAATGAATTTCGGTTTCAGGACAACCTCGCGGAAGCCCGGACGCGTAAACGAAGGCTCGATTCCGCCGGGATACTGCATCATCCATGCCGCAAGGTCGCCGTACATGACATGACTGTGCGAACAGCGTCCGGCAAAATCTTCCAGAAGCGCAGTCTCGCCGTCTCGAATCCATTTGCACCAGCCGGGGAACTTTTCCTGAGTGAAAATCCGGAATGCCGTGTTTTCGTACCCGTAATCCGCAAGCACTCGCGGGACAAATTTCGCTCCGGCGATTCCGAAGTCCGCAATGCATTCGTCTTCCCGCATTTTGCGGTCGAGAAGCGCGGCGGAAAGACGCGCTTCCGCATCATCGCAGAGTCCGAATGCGGCGGGAAGGGCAAGTGCGGTTTTCTCATCTTTTGCCCATGAACCGCCGCCGTTGGAAAAGTGTTTGCGGAACGACTCCGCAACTTCTGCGGCGCGGTCGAGCGCCCTTGCGGCGTCTTCGCGGAAGCCGAACAGCGATGCCGTCTCCGCAAAGATTTTCAGATTCCGGAAGTACCAGGCGGTTGTGACGAATTTGGGGGCAACCGCGCGGGTGCGGTCGTAGTGACACCAGTCGCCGAGCCCGAAACGGACGATGCCGTCTTTTGCAAGCGATTTTGTAAACTGGAGATTGAGCTTGAAAGCGTCGTAGTTTTCGCGGAGGAGCGAGCTGTCGCCGCGGTAGATGTAGACGTTGCGCGGAACTCCGAGCAGAAAGTTGTCGAAGAGCGGACCGCTGCCCCAGTTGTATCCCCAGCCGGAGGTCGGCGCCATGCCCGGAAGCTGTCCGTTCGGACGCTGGCAGTCGCGGAGCGTTCCCAGGAATTCCCGGTAGAGTTCGGATGCGTCAAACTGGAAGAGAACGGAATCGGAGGCAAGCTGATGGTCGTTGATCCAGCCGTTTTTCTCGCGGTGCGGACAGTCGGTCGGAATGCCGACAAAATTGTTGAGGATGGAGCGGCGTGTGCAGCGTCCGAGTTCGTTCATGTCCGGATGTGAACAGGAGAATCCGCCGGTTTCCGCAAAGTCGCTTCCGATGACCTGCGCGGTCAGGGAGAGAATTTCCGCATTGCCGGAGATTTCGACTGCGGCGTAGCGGAAGCCGTGGTAGGTGAATCGCGAGTGCCAGTTTTCCGCGCCGCCGCCCTTGAGAATATAGCGTTCGGTCTGGAATTCGCCGCTTTTGATGAACCGCGCAATGTCATTGAGATGCAGCGACCCGTCGGGGTTGAGCACGTCGCCGTACTGGATTCGGATTTCGCTCCCGCGGGTGCCGCGGACGGTGAGTTCCGCGCGTCCGGCAATGTTGACTCCGGCGTCCCAGAGTCCGGGCTTGATCTGTTTCATCGGGAAGAGCTCGCGGACGCGGCAGGGCGGAGCGGTCTGTTCAAAGAGGAATCCGCCGGGACCGGCTGTGATGACGGCGCGGCTCCATGCGGAATCGTCGAATCCGTTTTCCGCCCATCCGGGAATTTCAAGACGGGCGTCATAATATTCGCCGTTGCGCAGACCGTCAAAGGTGATCGGGCCGCTTGCCGTGACCTTCCACGAGTCGTCGCTTGCGAGGATGATTTGTCCGTCTGCGACAATTTCGAGGAGAAGTTTCGGATAGTCGCGCCAGGTTGCCTTGTCGAAGTGCCAGGTTTCCGCAGTGTGGCAGTTGTAGAGTCCGTTTCCGAGGACGGCGCCGATGGTGTTGAGCCCGGGCTTGAGGTATGCGGAGATGTCGTATCGGAGATACCCGGCATGACGGTCGTAGTTGGTCGGTGCGGGAGCAAGCTCGGCGTTTCCGACGCGGCGTCCGTTGAGCCAGATTTCATGATAGCCGAGTCCGCAGACGAATGCTTCGCACGATTTTTCCCCGTCGATCCGGAACTCTTTTCGGAACCAGGGGGCGGGAAGAACTTTTGCCTGCCAGTCGACCATCTCCGCTCCGGCGGAGATCCAGTATGCGTTCCACTCTCTGGTATTTGAAAAAGCCATTTTGCACTCTCCTGATTTTTTCTGATTTTATCAGCTAATATACTTGACAAACGGGGAAATGAAATGGATATTATAACGAAAGATGTATCTTTTCGCGACAGAATGGAGAATATATGGTACACGATAAAATGCTTCCGGAAATTTATCTGACCCGCCACGAAACGGGGATATACCCGTGGCGTCAGCCGAACCTTTTCACTCCGTTCTGGCGCTGTTACTGGAATCCGTCCGAAGGCGGCTGCCTCCAAGTCGGGGAACGGGAGTTTGAGATGCGGACCGACCGTATTTACGTTATTCCGGGACACTTCCGTTTTTCGACGTTTGCACGGAAGCCGTTCGAGCAGTTTTACATTCATTTTGTCCCGCCGGAACATGTTGTTTTCTCTGAACCGGGGATTCATGAGACTCCGCTGACTCCGGAATGCCGTGCGCTTTTTCTGGAGTGGCTTGAGTTGAAGGAGGCGGGCGATGAGTACAGCTTCCGCTGTGAAGTGATAGCCGCGGCGGTGCTCTGTCATGCTCTGCTCAGTCTGCCGCGCGACCGTATGCTCTACCGTGAGTCGCCTGGACCTCTGGCGGAACGCGCCTCTGCATTGATCCGGGAGAACATCGCGCATCCGCTTTCGAATGCGGAGCTTGCCATGCGCTGCGGCACGGAATTGCGTACGTTTCTGCGCCATTTTCGCAAGGAGACTGGCGAGAGTCCGCAGCAGTACAGCCGCCGGATCCGTGTGGAAGCCGCGTGCCGTTATCTGCGTTATTCGGACAAAACGATCGACGAGATTGCCGAACTGACCGGTTTCCCTGACCGTTATTATTTTTCGCGGGTATTCCGTCAATATCAGCACTATCCCCCCGCCGAGTACCGCCGCGCACAGTGAGAGGAGAGGTGCCGTAAACGGTTCACGGCAGACTTCCCCACGGAAAATTCCAAAAAAATTTCATCTGGGCGGTTTACATCACTCGCAGCAAGTGTTATATTAAGGCGGATTCCTTGTCTCCGGAGGCCGGAATCCTCTGCTTGCAAAAATCAATGCAGGAATGAAAAGGAAAATGAACTTGCCGGCATTCCGATTTGAACTTGCCGGAAAAAGGATCGAAGATATGGAAAAAATGACTGGCAAATCAGTTGCCGGAAGTCTGCGAAGAAGGAACGGAAGCTGCCAAATCCGGTTATAAAAATATCTGCGGAATCGGCGGGGAGTCTGTCAGGCTGCCCGGCATATTTCTCGTTCCCGTTCAATTCGTTCATCTGCAGCGTCAGCGGAAGACGTTTCAAAAACTCTGCCGCAGCCGGGGTATTCGCCGGAACTGCGGTGAAATCCTTTCCCGCGATGGTGATTTTGATTTCAGACATATTTCTTCCCGTGACCGTTGATCCTTCGTTTTTCGAGCAGGCCGCAGACAACCATGCCGTCGCTGCTAGGAGGCAGAGGCATACTGCGGCCGTGCTCATTCCGCGAAATATTCCGCGCTTCATTGTTCTTACTTCTTCCCAAGATACTTCCGGAAAAATCTGTCGATCTTGTCGAAGGGTATGACCTTCATATTGTCGTAAAGATCGCAGTGCACTGCGCCGGGAACGATGACGAGTTCCTTGTTGTCGCCTTTGAGCATCTTGAAGGCGGTTTCGCCGAAATAGCGGCTGTGCGCCTTTTCGCCGTGGACGACCATGACCGGCGATTCGATCTCGCTTGCGTAAGCCAGCAGTTTGGCGTTCAGGAACGAAATAGCGGACGTCTTGTTCCAGCCCCGGTTGGAGTTGAGCGAGCGCGGATGATAGCCGCGTTTTGTCTTGTAATGGTCATAATACTCCTTGACGAACTGCGGCGCATCGGCGGGCAGCGGGTCGATCACGCCGCCCGCGAGTTCATAATACCCGGCGGCATAATCTTTCGTGCGCTGGGCGTTCAGAGCCTGACGCAGTTTCCGCCGCGCCTGGGGATTGTCATCCGCATCATTGTAGCCGTTAGCGATAACGCGAGTCATGTCATACATGGTGACGGCGACCGTCGCCTTGATGCGGGTGTCGATGGCGGCGGCGTTGATCGCCATGCCGCCCCAGCCGCAGATGCCGACAATGCCGATCCGTTCGGGGTCGACATCGGAGCGGTTGCTCAGATAATCCACTGCGGCGGAAAAATCCTCCGTGTTGATGTCCGGTGACGCAACAAAGCGGGGCGTACCGCCGCTTTCCCCGGTGAACGAGGGATCGAACGCGATGGTCAGGAAACCGCGTTCCGCTAGCTGCTGGGCATAGATCCCGCTGGACTGCTCTTTCACCGCGCCAAAGGGACCCGAAACCGCGATGGCGGGAAGTCTGCCGGAAGCGTTCTTCGGTTTATAAAGGTCGGCGGCAAGCGTGATTCCGAAACGGTTGTGGAATGTTATCTTGCAATGGTCCACCTTTTCACTCTTCGGGAAAATCTTGTCCCACTTTTCGGTCAGCTGCAGTTTTGCATCCTGTACGCCGGGATTCTTCATGTCGGTCATTTTGCCGGCCTCCTTTCCATAAGTTGTGATCGTGATTCCTGACAGCAGGGTCAGACCGATGATTCTTCCGATCGTCTTCATTTTGTGTTTTCCTTTCGTTGATGGGGATTTGTGCCTGGAGTATAATATAAGTGCGGAGTTATGAAATAGCAAATACTTTATTTTTATATGATGATATGCTTGAAAAGCATGAATACGCAAAGTATATTATCTCATGAACCGGAAGAAAGGCGAATCATGGAACTCAGAGTCCTGAAGTATTTTTTGAGCGTGGCACGGACAGGCAGCATGACTGCCGCCGCACACAGTCTGCACGTCACCCAGCCGACGTTGTCTAGGCAGCTGCAGGATCTGGAATACGAGCTCGGCAAAAAGCTGTTCGTGCGCGGCAGTCATCACGTTTCCCTTACCAGAGATGGAATGCTGCTCCGTCAGCGCGCGGAAGAGATCATGGAGATCGTCAACCAGACGGAAGCCGAATTTTATGCCGGTTCCCGGGCTGTCGCCGGGGATATTTACATCGGCTGCGGGGAAAGTCAGGCGCTCTCATTGCTGGCGGAGGTCATCAGTATTTTTCATTCCGATCATCCGCAGGTCCGGTTCCATCTGCACAGCGGCAACGCGGAGGATGTGACGGAACGGCTCGACCGGGGAATTCTGGACTTCGGGATCCTGATCCAGCCCACGGATATTTCCCGCTACGACAGTCTGCCGCTGCCTCTCAAGGACACCTGGGGACTGATCCTCCGGAGAGACCACCCGCTTGCCAAACGGAAAACGATCCGTCCGGCCGATCTTGCCGATGTGCCACTGTTCCTCTCCAGACAGACGTTCCGTAATGGAAAACTGACCGGCATTATTGCCGACTGGTTCGGGGAATGGGGCAGCTCGCTCAAGGTTGCGGGGACCTACAATCTGATCTTCAACGCCGCACTGCTGATCCGCGCGGGCATGGGGTGCGCCTTGGGACTAGCGGGACTGATCAACGCGACCAGCCAGAGCGACTTGTGCTTCCGCCCGCTGAGTCCCAAACTGGAAGTCGGGCTGAACATCGTTTGGAAAAAGAACCGGATCTTTTCTGATGCCGCCGAAAAATTCCTGGAACGCATGAAAGAGATTTTTACCGCGGGGAAATGAAATTTTTGTGGCGAGACAACGGTTCGGCTGCGTCCCGGATATGATGACTCGCCCCCCCCCCTTAAAACGCAAAAGGCGGCCGGGATCGCTCCCGACCGCCAGCAGAAACCCTTTTTCGGCATACCGAGGGTTCGTATCCTCACACGAAAAAATCGAATTTAGGATTATGGATAACCTCGCAAGTTACAATAGGGGTGTTTTGAGTGTAATTTTGATTTACCCCCGATGAAAAAGCGGATAGGGAACGGGAAACGGATACCCCGAAAAATGGCTGAAAAAGGGCGGTGTTCGGTCTCTCAATTGACCAATTGAGATAAGGGTATCACAAAAAATCTGAAGTCTCCCCAGGAAATCGCCAAAAACGCCGGAAAAACTCAGAATTTCGGCCGATTCTCAGAATTATTCCGGCAAAATCAGCCGCTCGACGGATTCTGAGTGTGTTTCATGCACACGGTCAGAAAAGTTATAAAACCCTTTGAGTAAACGAGTTTTAGCGGAAGTCAGAATTTTTCACTTCTCGGGGTAGATTGGAAAAAGGCAAAAAAAATGGCGGAGAGAGCGGGATTCGAACCCGCGGTACGATGTTACTCGTACGACGGTTTAGCAAACCGTTCCTTTCGGCCACTCAGGCATCTCTCCGCATGGAATGATAAATGTAATATAACCCCTCCAAGCATAAATGCAAGCTCGAAAATAAAAAATATTTCAAATTTTCAGGCACTTAGAAATAAAAATAATTTTTCCGCCTTGAAAATTCCGTTTTCAGGGCTATACTCTCTTCAACCGGATAAGGGAAGGGGGATATGATGGATACCGAAGATCTGAAACATAAAGCGCTGATGTGCGCTCTGCCCGCTATGATGCTGCTCAATTCCTGTGGAACCGTCGAATCCGGTTCCTATCAGGACCCGAAAGTCAATTCGCAGGTCGTCTACTCCGAAGTTATGAAAAAATCCATGGAGTATGAGGGACCCGCACGGAATCCGGTTATCGTCATTCACGGACTTCTCGGTTCCAAACTCGTCGACGGGAAGGGCGTCAATATCTGGGGAAGTTTCTCGCTCGGGGAGATGCTCTCGGGAAACAAACTTTCGCGACTGGCTCATCCGATGGAGTATGGCGTGCCGCTCTCTTCTCTCCGCTCGGCGGTTCATCCGCGCGGGCTGCTCGACCGTTCCCAGATACGGGTCCTCGGGCTTTCCTTCGATTACGAGGGATACAACACGCTCGTCGACACGCTCGCCGCGAGCGGATTCGTCCCCGACGACCGTCCGCTTCCGAACAATAAAAAATTCTATTCGCAGTTCATCTTCTATTATGACTGGCGCCGCGATATTTCGGAAAACGCCGCACGGCTCAAAGAGTTCATTCTTGAGAAGAAACACTATCTTCAGGCTGTCTACGACGAACTCTACGGGCTGCGGAACTATGACGTCCATTTCGATCTTATCGGGCACAGCATGGGCGGGCTCGTCGCGCGGTATTTCATGCGTTACGGCGGCACGCGGCTTGCCGATGACGGTTCGCTGCCGCCGCTGAACTGGGAGGGCGCAAAGTTTGTCGACAGGGTCGTCATCATCGCCACGCCGAATGCGGGCTATCCCGACACCTTTCTGGAACTCGTCGAAGGACTCCGCCTGACAGCGGCCGCGCCGGTTTATCCGAAAGCCGTCATCGGATCTTTCACTTCCTATTATGAAATGCTTCCGGATCCGGAGAACCGCTGCATCGTCTATGCCGGGTCGGGCGATCCGGTCGACTATCTGAATCCTGAACTTTGGCTCCGCTACAAGTGGGGGCTCGCCGATCCCGCCGAAGATGAATGGCTCAAGGTGCTCCTCCCCGGTGTCGCAACGAAAGAGGAACGTTACCGGGTTGCGCTGGATCATCTGAAGAAGAATCTTGCAAAGGCGCGTCAGTTCAAAGCCGCCATGCGGGTTCCCGCTGTGCGTCCGGAGAGCGTTTCCTCGTATCTGTTTGTCGGCGACTCGCATTTGACCAACTCCGAACTGGAAGTCAATCCGGAGACCGGCCGGGTCACGGTTGCGAAACGGAGCGCGGGCGACGGCAAGATTCCCGCAATGAGCGTGCGTCTTGATTCCCGGTCGGCGGAAAACTGGCTTCCGTACCCTGTCTCTCCGGTAGACTGGACAGCAGTTTACCATTTTCCCGGCGGGCACATGGGAATCATGAACAGCGCGGTTTTCAAAAGCAACCTTTCGTATATTCTCCTTTCATCGCCGACTGCGCATCAGAAAGCGGACAGAAAGGTTTTCGAGGAGCTGATCCGGAAAGGTGAAGATGACAGGAACCGTTGAGCCGCGTCCGGAATACACGCATCTCCGGATCGGGGATGATATCGTCGCCTGCCGTGATTCGGGAGGAACGGGACCCGTTGTGCTGTTTCTGCACGGGTTCGCTTCGTTTTCGTGGACGTGGGAAGCGGTTGTGCATCAGCTCCCGCCGAATCTCCGCTGCATTCGTCCGGATTTCGCCGGGTTCGGATTTTCTCTCGCGGATCCGGAAAAAACTCTTTCGGTCTATGAGCAGGCGGAACTGATCAAACGTCTCATCTTTCATCTTGACCTGCACCGTATAACGCTGGTCGGACACGGCTACGGAGGAGTGGTTGCGATGCTTCTCGCGCCGGATCCGCGGATTCTGTCGCGTCTGGACCGCATCTGCCTGATTGCGACTCGTCCGCCGGATGAGGTCGTGCCGGATTACATCATGAAACTTGCCTCGCTCTCGCTGACGGGCGGCGGACGGGTGCTTGAGTTTGCGCGCTCTCGTTTTCTTGCGCGTGTTCTGCTGCGGTATGTCTATGGGCGCGACTCGGTGATTCCGGAGCATACGCTGGATGTCTACTCCGGCATGCTGCGCCATCCCGGAAGGCTGGATTCGATTATCCGTGCGGCGGGGGAATACATCCGCAATCCGGAGAATGAAAATCTGGCGGAATCGCTTTCCGGCATAGAGCTTCCGACCCTGATTCTGATCGGGGAGAAGGACACGATGCTGCCGCAGGAGTCGCAGGAAGCGTTCGGACGGCTGCTGCACAATTCGCGGACGCTGCGTCTTCCCGGCTGCGGGCATATTCCGCAGGAGGAGGCTCCGGAGACGGTCGCGAAACTTCTGACGGTGTTTATCGGGCGGCGGATGCCCGATGCGCCTGTCGCGGCTCTGCCGAAACCTGCGGCGCCGGAGCCGAAACGGGGGATTCTTCTCTTCAGCCGGCTGTTCGACCGCTGGTGTCCGGGGATGCTTCCGGTGATCGCCTGCCTGCGTCTGCTCCAGTTCTTCCGTCTGCTCGGTCTCCGTGCAGAGGCGCACGGCTGGCGCAAACTGACCACCGTTTTCCTGCGCGGCGAATACTCAAAGTTCATGCTTGCCAGTTTTCGTCTGGACTACTGCTCCGGAGCTGTTCCTGCATCGGTTGAAGCGGCGCGCGGATTGCTTCTCCGGAAGCTCTACGGTTTTCTGCTGATTCATCAGGAGCTGCACTGGACGGTTGAGCCCGGGATCTTTTCGTTCGGACGCCGCCGCATTTCAACCTGCGACATTGTGGAAGCGCGGGTCGATTGCAGCGGTTCCCTGCTTTCGCTTTCTCCTCTGTTTGACCGCCGGAATCCGCATTTCAATCTTTCGGAAGCGCAGATGGAGGAGGCGTTGGATGCTGTGGTCCGCATCTGCAATCAGTTTCATGAAGTAAACACAAAGGCGCGCCCGGGGCTGATAAAGACCGCGCTGAAAGCGTGGGTGCGGAGCCGATATGACCGTCTGCACATTCTGACCCGGCGGAATGTGCAGCGTTTTGTGGAACGTGTCATGAGTGCGGCTTTTATTTTTATTGAAATTCTTCCGTCTCCTGAAGAGGGGATGGCGCGCCGCCGCTTCCGTATGCCGAATCTGCGGAACGTGCGTCACCCCGGGTGGGGAATGCTCTGCATCGCCGCGCGCTTTACAGCGGATCTGCGCGAAGCCGACCTCTGGTTTCAGTTTAACCACATCACCGCGGACGGAGCTCCGATGCAGGAGGTCCTCGACGATCTGAAGCGTCAGTGGGGGGCGGTCGGTCCTGTCGTCTATCCCGCGCTCAACGGGTTGGTTTCCGCTCCGGAAACGCAGAACTGCGGTGACGGCATTTATCGCGCGCGCGTCTATATAAATATGACTCCGCTTCTGCGTCTGCGGAAATTTTTAAACGAGCGTTATACGACGCAGATGAACGGCGCCGCCTCGCTTGCCGGTCTGCTGATGTGGGGGCTTGCGGATCATCCCGTTTTTCGCGACCGGAAGATGCTGCTGCCGATTGACGCCGGAATTTTGCAGTCGGGTGAACGCGAACTGGGACTTCTGATTATCCGTCCGGGCTTTTACCGTTCGGAGAGCGCTTCCCTGCGCGGTTTTTTGCGTTTCCAGAAGGAGATGAACCGGAGGATGGCGGATGCGCGTCACGGCTACGGTGAGAGTCATGAATTTCTTTCGCTCTGCACGATGCTGCATCCGTTTTTCTATCATGTCGCGAATATTCTTGCGCCGTTTTCGCTGAATGAAATCGTGGGAACGATGGGAATTTCGATTATCCGGGATGCGGAAATGTTTATCAGCCCCATGACGGATTTTCAGAAGGACGGTTTTGTGACGCTCGGTTCGGTCCGCATTCCGACGGAGAACGGCGGTCATGCGGGAGCTCTGTGCATCTGCGGTTCGCGTCCGCAAATCCGGAATTACCTTGCCGCGGTGCGCCGTTTTATCCGTCATTATCCGGAGACATTGGGGCTTTCTGACGAAAATTTTTCTGAATAATTGCAGTTTTCGGCGGAGTTTTATTTGCAAAAAATGCGGTGCTGTGGTATTATAGAAGCCTGAAAGTCATGGAGAGTCACCGGGTCAGATGACGAAAAACAAAAAAAATTTTAAAAAAAATTGGAATTTTCTCAGAAGTGGAGTTATATTAATAGCTCTGTATGGGAGTATCCTGCCCGGATTGCGGGCTGAGGAGCATGACCAGACGAAAGACCTTGCGAAGATTCAGGCGGAAAATGAGCGTCTGAAGAGAGAAAATTCGGAGCTTCGGAGAACACTGGAGCGTCTGAAAACCGAGTTCCGGGAGGAAAGCGGAGTCCTTCGCAGGGAGCTGATTGAAACACTTGACAAGTATTCGACGCAGGCCGGTCGATTGAAGCGCGTGGAAAAAAGTGCAGCCGGGACCATCGAAACCCTTGAGCCGGTGTATATGGGCACCAGGGAGATGGACCTGGAAGCTGATTTAAAGACCTGCGCGGAATCGATTGGGCGGCTCTCCGTGGCAGTTTTGAAGTATTGCGATGAAGCCGCCGCGATGATTTCCTCCGCTGTACCGAATACTTTGGAAGCCGCAAGGCTGCGCCTGAAGATCGAGACTTTGAAAGAACATGCGATGAAGGCCGCATTGCTTGCGGCGCCCGCGAAACCTCCGGAAAAACTGGAGGTTTGCCGGATTTATGAACTGAACGGGAAGCCCGAACTTGTGATTCTGTCGGCGGGTTATCGGGATGGAATCCGGGCGGGGCAGATCCTGAGAACGGATAAAGCCGTGCTGAAAGTGGTCGCTTTGAGAAATTTCACAAGCGCCGCAGTGGTTGCGGAAGGCCGGTTTCAGGAGCTGGCGCCGGGAATGGAAGTACGGGCGTCGGGAAAGTGAACTCAGGAAAAGCTCATGGGAGCTTTTCAAAACATAAACAACCAAAAGAAATGAGAGAAGTAGAATGGAAGTTCGGGCGATGACAAAATACGTCCACATCTCCCCGCAGAAGGCGTCTGACTTTTCCCGCACGATTCAGGGAAAGAAAGTCGTCGATGCGCTCGCGATGGTGGAGTTGAGTCCGAGAAAGGCAGCAAGACTTTTCGGTAAGACACTGAGAAGCGCGCTGGCAAACGCCGAAAACAACTACGAGCTCAAGAGAGAGTCCCTCACAGTCAAGGAAGCGGTAGCCAATCCGGGCCCGATGCTGAGAAGATTCCGTCCGAAAGCGCGTGGTATGGCCGGCAGAATCAGAAAACGTACGAGCCACTTCACGGTGGTTCTGACGGATGAGAAATAAGGAAGGGTCTGATAGTGGGTCAGAAGGTTAATCCGATTGGACTGAGATTGGCTCTGAACAAGAACTGGAGTTCTCATTGGTTCGCAAGAAAAGACAATAAGAACAACTTCGGTGATTGGCTTCACGAAGATCTCAAGATTCGTTCTTACATCAAAAAGAATTTCAACAACGCCGCTATTTCGAAGATTCTGGTGGAGCGTTACGGAACCCGCGTTCGCGTGACGATCTATGCGGCGCGCCCCGGCATCCTGATCGGCCGCAAGGGAGCGGAACTTGATGCGCTGAAAGCCAGCGTTTCCAAGCTGCTTGCCCAGGGTGAAGAGCTGATTCTCGATGTTGTCGAGATCAAGCAGCCGGAAACGAACGCTCAGCTTGTCGCTGAGAGTGTTGCTCAGCAGCTGGAACGCCGTATCGGCTTCCGCCGCGCGATGAAGAAAGCGATTCAGGTTGCAATGGAACTGGGTGCGGAAGGCATCAAGATTCATTGTGCGGGCCGTCTCGGCGGTGCCGAACTTGCGCGTACTGAGCAGTACAAAGAGGGAAGAACTCCTCTCCACACACTGAAGGCCCATATTGATTATGGGTTCACCGAAGCCAACACGACCGCTGGAAAGATCGGCGTGAAGGTCTGGATTTGTCATAAAGAGCCTACGGAGGAAATGCAAAATGCCGTTAATGCCAAAAAGAGTAAAGCACAGAAAGGTTCAGCGCGGTAACAACAGGGGTCTTTCGCAGAGATGCAACGAACTCGATTTCGGCGAATTCGGACTCCAGACACTTGAGCGCACCTATCTGACCGCAAACCAGATTGAAGCCGCCCGTGTGGCGATTACCCGCCATATGAAACGCCGCGGTAAAGTTTGGATCAGAGTGTTCCCCTACAAGCCGTACACCAAGAAACCCTTGGAAGTCCGTATGGGTAAGGGAAAAGGAAACGTGGAATATTGGGTTGCTCCGATCAAGCCGGGAAGAATGCTCTTCGAGGTTAGCGGATGCACGGAAAACGTGGCGAAAGAGGCAATGAGCCTTGCCGCCGCAAAGCTCCCGATCAAATGCAAATTCATCATGCGTACGCATGCTGTCTGATTGGAGAAACGTTACAATGAAGATGAAAGACATCAAGGGACTGACTCCTGAGGAGATCGACGCCAAGGTCGCCGAGCTGCGCAAGGAACACTTCACCCTCCGTCAGCAGTCCAAGACCGGAACTCTTGAGAATCCGGCCCGGATCCGTCAGATCCGCAAGGACATCGCAAGATGTTTGACTGAAAAGAACATCAGGGACGCGGCTGTGCAGGCCTGATGATAACAAAGGAATTGTGCCATGAATGAAACAAACAGCAGCGCACCGCAGGAACGCGGTAACCGCAAGCACAGAGTCGGCATGGTGGTCAGCGACGTCCAGAACAAGACCATCATCGTCGAAGTGATGCGGAGAGCGGCGCACAAGAAATACAAGAAGGTCGTGAAAGTCCGTACGCGCTATGCCGTGCACGACGAGACGAATCAGGCGAAAGTCGGCGACACGGTCAGAATCGGCGAAACCAGACCCCTCAGCAAGCAGAAACGCTGGCGCCTTGAGGAAATTATCAGCCGCGCTGAATAAGCGGGCGGGAGATTACTGCAATGGTCCAAATGCAAACCAATATGGAAGTTGCCGACAACTCCGGAGCGAAACGCGTGACCGTCATTACGGTTCTCGGCCAGAAGCGCCGTTGTGCAAAGATCGGTGACATTGTGACTGCGGCTGTCAAGGAAGCTATCCCCGGCGGCGCTGTCAAGAAGGGCGACGTCGTCAAGTGCGTCATCGTCAGAACCGCTGCGAAGATCCGCCGCGAAGACGGCTCCTACCTCAGATTCGACGCCAACGCGGCTGTTGTGATCGACGATCAGAACAACCCGAAGGGCACCCGTATCTTCGGTCCTGTCGCCCGCGAACTTCGCGAGAAGAACTTTATGAAAATCATTTCGCTTGCTCCGGAGGTGCTCTGATGTTTTCTGAGAAATGCGCGAAATCCTATCACGTCAAAAAAGGCGACGTGGTGGAAGTACTGAGCGGCGTGTGGAAAAAAGAGACCGGCAAGATCATCGCCGTCATCAAGAAGACGGACCGTGTCGTTCTTGAGATCCAGAGCGTCCCCGCTGAAAAACAGGCGGAGCGTCTCGGCAAGAAGACCGTCAAGAAATCCCAGGCGAACCCGAAGGGCGGACTTGTGGACAGAGCGGTGTCGGTTCATGTTTCTAACGTCAGGAAGAAAGACTGATTACAGATCGGAGAACAATTATGCCTGACATGAAGAAAAAATACAACGAAGAAGTGGTTCCGGCTCTCAAGCAGAAGCTCGGCATCACCAATATTATGCAGGTGCCGAAGCTCCAGAAGATCGTTCTGAGCACCGGTATCAGCTCCAAAATGGAAAAAGACGCGATGGCTGAGGCCAGAACGCATCTTACCGCTCTTGCCGGACAGGCTCCTGTCACCTGCAAGGCGAAAAAGAACGTTGCCGGATTCAAACTCCGTGTTGGAATGCCGGTCGGCCTGATGGTCACGCTCCGCGGCAAAAAGATGTACGACTTCCTCGACCGTTTCGTGCATAACGCTCTCCCCCGTGTGAGAGACTTCCGCGGCGTTCCGAACAAGGGATTTGACGGTGTCGGAAACTACAACCTCGGCGTGCCCGATGTTTCCATCTTCACCGAAATTGACCTCGAAAAGATCAAATATCCCCTCGGACTTAACTTAACAATGGTAACCAGCGCAAAGACCGATGCAGACGCCAAAGAGCTGCTCACTATGCTGGAAATCCCGTTTGCGCGCTGAAGGAGAATAGAAAATGGCTAAGAAAAGTCTTATTGCCAAGCAGAAACGCGGAAGTAAGTTCGCTGTGCGGAACTACAACCGCTGCCAGGCTTGCGGCAGACCTCGCGCATACATCCGCAAATTCAAGCTTTGCCGTCTGTGCTTCCGCGAACTGGCCCTCACCGGTCAGATCCCGGGCATCGTCAAGGCAAGCTGGTGATGAAAGGTGGGCTTAGAAAATGAGTATGCAGGATCCCATATCTGATATGCTGACACGTCTGCGCAACGCAGGAATGTCTTCCCAGAAGGAAGTCGTCATGCCCGCATCCAAGATGAAAGCCGCGATCGCCAAGGTCCTCCTTGACGAAGGCTACATCGCCGGATTCCACGTCGATGGCGACGTCAAGAAAACCTTGACAATCGAACTCAAATATTACATGCGTCGTCCGGTTATCGAAGGCTTGGAAAGAGTAAGCAAGCCCTCCTGCCGTCTCTATTGCGGCAGCAAGGAGATTCCGCGCGTCAAGGACGGACTGGGCATTGCGATCCTTTCCTCCCCGAAGGGCGTCCTCAGCGGCAAAGATGCACAGAAACAGAATGTCGGCGGAGAAGTTCTCTGCTACGTCTGGTGATGAAACGAGGTATTGAAGATGTCTAGAATCGGAAATAAACCGGTTGAATTCACTCCGGATGTGAAAATCGCTGTCGTCGACGGTGTCGTCAATGTCGAGGGCAAGCTCGGCAAGCTCTCCTTCGCGATTCCCCAGGATATCGCGGTGGAAGTTGAAGAGAAACTTGTCCATGTGAAGTGCCTCAAGGAGAGCGCCAACGCCCTCCATGGTCTCACCAGAAGCCTCATTCACAACATGGTTGTCGGCGTTTCCAAAGGTTACAGCAAGGAACTCCAGATCGTCGGCGTCGGTTACAAAGCCGCGCTCGCCGGAAACAAGCTGACCCTCAACCTCGGTTACTCCCACGCGATCGAGTACATCGTTCCGGAAGGCGTCAAGCTGACCGTGACCGACGGTGTCAAGATCGTTGTTGCAGGACCTGACAAGCAGCTCGTCGGCGAAGTCGCCGCACGCATCAGACGTTACAAGAAGCCGGAACCCTACAAGGGCAAAGGCGTCCGTTACTCTGACGAGCATGTTGTGATCAAGCCCGGTAAGACCAACGCGTAATTGAAAGGGTTTGGATCGAATGAAAACAGCAAAAGAAAAAAGAATCAAACGTCACATCCGCGTTCGCGGTAAAGTCTCCGGCACCGCCGCAAGACCCCGTCTCTGCGTCAGCATGACGGCGAACAATATGTACGTTCAGTTTATCGATGACGAAGCGGGCAAGACTCTTGCTTCCGCTTCCACGCTCGGTGCGGACTTCAAGGCTCTCAATCTGAAGCGCAACGTTGAAGCCGCCGCGGCTCTCGGCAAGCTCGCCGGTGAAAAAGCCGTCGCAGCAGGCATCAGCGCAGTGGTTTTCGATAGAAGCGGTCACAAATATCACGGCAAAGTCAAAGCGCTGGCGGATGCCGCCCGCGAAGCCGGATTAAAGTTCTAATGGAGTTGAACATGACAATCGAAAAACAGAATATCGAACAGGAAGCCAATGTCGAGGAAATCGACCTCTCTTCCGTTCAGCCGGCAGCCGCTCCCGCCGGCGAGATGGAAGAGCTCGTCCTCAGCATCAACCGCTGCTCCAAGGTTGTGAAAGGCGGCCGCAACTTCTCCTTCGGCGCTCTCGTCGTCGTCGGTGACAGAAACGGCAAAGTCGGCTACGGCTACGGCAAAGCCAACGAAGTTTCCGATGCGATCCGCAAGGCGCAGGAAGCTGCCAAGAAGCACCTCGTGACCATCCCGCGTTTCGGAACCACCATTCCGCACTCGGTCCTCGTCAAATACAGCGGCTCCAAGATCCTGCTCCGCCCCGCTTCCGCCGGTACCGGTATCATCGCCGGCGGCGCCATGCGCGCGGTCCTCGATCTCGCGGGTATCGTTGACGTTCTCGGTAAATCCCTCGGCTCCGGCAACCCCGCAAACGTCGTCAAGGCGACCTTCAAGGCCATCGAACAGATGCGCTCCAAACAGGACGTCCTGCTCAAACGCGGCATTGCCAAAGCTGAATAAGAAGGAGTGTTGACATGAAATTGCACGAACTTACTCCGACCCCCGGTTCCAAAAAGCGCCGGCAGAGAGTCGGCAGAGGCGACGGTTCCAACTGGGGCGGAACCGCCGGACGCGGTCACAAGGGACAGAAGTCCCGTACCGGCGCCGCCATCCGCCACCACTTTGAAGGCGGTCAGACCCCGACCTTCCGCAGAATCCCGAAACGCGGCTTCAACAGCGGCATCAAGGAAGTCTGCGAGGTCGTCAACGTCGCGACCCTCCAGGAGCTCTTCGAGGCCGGCGCGGTCGTTGATGAAAACGCCCTCCGCATGGCGGGTATCGTCGGCAAGGCCGATGCTCCCCTGAAGATCCTCGGAAACGGCGAGATCTCCAAGGCGCTCACCGTCAAGGCAAACAAGTTCTCCGCATCCGCCAAAGCGAAAATCGAGGCGGCAGGCGGAACCTGTGAAGTCATCTGAGCTCCGCTCGGATAACTTTTCCCGCTTCGTTCTTATTCACGAGGCAATCCGGTTTCCCGGAATCAGCGTCCGGTTCTCCCCCGCGGAGAACCGGCGCAGTTCAAGAACCGGTTTGACCGTTTTAAAAGGGGACAGCTAAGATGCTTTCCGCGTTCTTAAACGCTTTCAAAATCAAAGAGCTGAGAAACAAGATTTTGTTCACAGCCGGCGTGATTGTGCTCTGCCGTATCGCGGCAAACATTCCGTGCCCGGGTGTCGATACGAAAAATCTGAAAACATACTTTGACAGCTTCGGTGCGGATTCCGCCGCCGGGCAGTTCATGGGTATGTTCGATCTTTTCAGCGGCGGCGCTTTGCAGCAGTTCGCAATCGGAGCGCTCGGTATCATGCCGTACATCTCCGCATCCATCATCATGCAGCTGCTCGTGCCGGTCGTTCCGTCTCTTGAAAAGCTTTCCCGTGAAGGGGAAGTCGGGCGGGGAAGAATTAATCAGTATACGCGTTATCTGACCATTTTGATCTGTATCGTTCAGGGTGCAATGGCGGCTGTCGCCATGACCACTCCGAGCAACCTCGGTCTGCCCGCTCCTGATCCGGCGTTCCCGCTGGTGACGAATCCGGGCTTCGGTTTCATCGCCATGTCCGTCTGCATCCTCACCGCCGGAACCATGATTCTCGTCTGGCTCGGCGAACGCATCACCGAACACGGCATCGGTAACGGTGTTTCCATCATCATCACCATCAACATCATTGAGCGCCTTCCGCAGGCTCTCGCCGGACTGTATGAAATGATGATCAGCGGAGCCACTGCCGGAGGCGGACGTTTCCGTCCCGTGCATCTCCTGATCCTCCTCATGCTCTTTGCGGTCGTCACGGCTCTTACCGTGATCCTCACGCAGGGACAGAGACGCATTCCGATTCAGATGGCGAAGAAGATCATCGGAAGCAAAATGACCGGCGGAAGCACATACATTCCGCTGAAAGTGAACTTCTCCGGCGTTATGCCGATCATTTTCGCCGGCGCGATCCTGATTTTCCCGGGCGTCCTGCTCCGGGCAATTCCGGTTCAGTCGATACAGAGAATGTCCGCATACTTTAATCATGACACCTACACATACATGGTATGTTATGGAATCCTGATTCTGCTGTTCTCCTATTTCTGGGTTGCCAATATGTTCAACCCGATTCAGGTGGCGGACAATCTGAAGAAGGAAGGCGCCTACATCCCGGGCATCCGCCCCGGAAAGCCGACTTCCGACTTCCTGGACTATTCCATGACACGCATCACCTTCGCCGGCGCCCTGTTCCTGCTCGGCCTTGCGATCCTCCCGATGCTGCTCTACAAATGGTTCCGCATTCCGTACAACGTCGCGTCCTTCTTCGGCGGCACAAGCCTGCTGATTATCGTCGGCGTGACGATCGACACCTTGAGTCAGATGGAGTCGCACCTCGTAATGAAAAATTACGATGGATTCCTCAAGCGCGGAAGGCTCAGAAGCCGCAAAGGCTGATTAAACATTCCGCAGAAAGGCCGCTCGCAAGAGCGGCTTTTTTTTGGTCTGTTTCCGGATATCCGTCATGACGGCTGGATTTGCCGCGGAGCGGCACAGCTTTTGCGACGGATGAGTATGGAGGAAACCAGCGCATCGGGCGGAGTTGTGTGCTTTTCAACCATAGTCGTGAGCATATCCAGAGCACTCCGGGCGAGGCCGGCAAAGTTGACGGCAAGCGCGGTCCGCGGCGGATCAAGATACGCAGATACTCCGTCAAATTCCCAGTCAATGACGGATACATCATCCGGAACAGAAATGCGGAGCGCATGCAGTGCGGCGTTAAGCAGCAGTGTGTGCTGGGAATTTACACAGATGAACGCAGTGCATCCGTCATTGACGGCATTTTTGACGGCGCTGAGCATGGCATCGGGAGAGTTTTTATCGGGGAAAATGCCTTGACTTTCCGGGTTTTCAACGCCATATCCCCGCATAAGCTCAAGGAAACTTTGCCAGCGGTGCGTGTATTTCCGCTCCTCCGCGGTACGTCCTTCCAAAGAGAGAAAACGGATATCACGGTGTCCGAGTTTCCAGAGGTGGTGAATTGCAAGGCGCAGGGATGCCGTGCTGTCGGTGTTGCAGGAACAGATGTTGTGCAGGTGGTCGGAACGCCCGTTGATCCAGACGATGGGAAGCGGATAATATTGGATCAGCGTCTGCGGCTCCGGGTTGGAAAGAATGAGGAGTCCGCGGATCGGGCGCGGTTCATTTTCCATATCGAATTTTTTCCAGATCGCTTCCAGGTGAAGCCCGCGTTTTTCGATTTCCTGAAAGAGTGCGGCGAAGAGCTCTGCGTAGTAGCCGTTTGCATTGCGGGCGTGGAAGCCGAGCAGGACGCCGATGCTCCATCTCCCTGAAGCGGGGCGCATGTCATAACCGAGTTCCCGTGCTGCGGCGAGCACCTTGCACCGCGTGTCATGTCCAATTCTTGCATCTGAATTCATTACACGCGAAACTGTTGATTGCGACACTCCCGCCGCCTTTGCCACATCGCGTCCGTTGACCTGTTTCATTTTTTATTTCTCCTTTCCGGAACTATACTCCCTTAAATCTTTTTTTCAAGAAATATTTGCATATTCTGATTCATAATTATGCATGAAAAACGGCTGTTGCGGTATTGTTTTTTTGAGGTTTTCGATTATAATAAATGGAGAGACAAGGAGGCTTTATGGGTTCTGAATTGATTAATACGCAGGATTATGCAAACCTGCTGAAGGACACCCTGCATTGGAAAACGGCGGAGAAACCATTGAAGAGATGGCGGAATATCTTGCGGGAGATGTCCGCAACTGCCGCGAGTTTGCGGAAGTTTACGGCGGGAATTTCTATTTCGGCGAGTGCGGCTGCTGTGCAACGGAAACGGCGTCAATGCGTCCGTACTTCTGGAACAACGGCAGAAAGTACGACGGCGAAGAACAGGCGAAGTACCTGGCGGCAGTGATCCGCGCGTTCTCGGCGGAGCCGTGGTGGGGCGGGCTGCTCTGGTGGAAGTGGGACGAGTAGAATTACCGTCCGCAGTTCCACGACGATCCCGCCGGCGACAAGGGATTCACGATTGACGGGAAGCCCGCCGCGCAGGTGATGAAGCGCTGGTGCGAAGGGGGGAGAAAATGAGATTGTTGTCATGCTCAATGCTTTTACTCTCCATCTTTTTGGTGACAGGGGAGGCTCCATCGGATGACTGTTCTTTTGCGGAAAGCCACAGGAGCCCATATAAAATTCAAAAACAAAGAAAGACAGCTATGAAAAAGTTTATTGACGTCAGCCCAGTTGATTCGCGGTATTTTGCGGATGCAGAAGGGAAAACGTATCTCCCGATCGGGTGCAACCTCAGCTTCTTCCGCGGCTCGGAGGACGTGCCGGAAGAGACAGTGCTGGAAACTTACCGAGCCTGGATGACAAATTTTGCGCAGAACGGCGGAAACTTTATCCGCATCTGGCTTGGCGTTCCCTTCTTCAATGTCATGCCGGAACGGGTCGGTGAATACGATGAGCATGCAGTTTCGCATATCCGGTATATTGTCGGTTTAGCGGAAAAACTCGGACTGCGCATTAAATTCACTCTCGAACACTTCCGTTCCATCCGCAAACAGAACGAGGCTGAATCGTTCCCCGGAGTTGTCCGGTTCAACAATCCGGTTTATATCGGGATGGCATCGGACATGCATGAGTACATGAATTCGCCGGAGTGCCGGAAAGCGTATCTGGACAAGGCGCGTTTTCTCGCAAAATGCGGATTCGGTGATTCGCCCGCTGTGATTGCGTGGGAGCTTTGGAATGAAATCAATGCAGCTGCTCCTCTTGAGGATTATGCGCCGTGGAGCGATTATATGATAGCGGAGCTCAAACAAATTTTCCCGAAACAGATGATCGTTCAGAATCTCGGCAGTTTTTCCGGACGTGACAGCTACCGGAATTACGACCAGCTCGCAACCGTGAAGGACAACGCCTGGATGCAGGTTCACCGTTACTTCGATCCCGGAGCAGAACTCGACGTCTGCCGCGGTCCGATGGACATCCTCTGTGCGGATGCTGTCCGGGAGCTGCTCGACCGTTCGCCCGCGCGTCCCGCGATTCTTGCCGAGTGCGGAGCAGTGGAGAAGAACCATTCGCGTTATTCCGATCAGTATGCAGACGACCGGGAAGGGCTGCTTTTGCACGACATGATTTTTGCCGCTTTCTTTGCCGGGTCCGCCGGATGCGGGCAGCCGTGGCACTGGGACCACATCTATATTGCCGGACACAATCTCTGGTATCACTTCAAGCGTTTCGCAAAGGCTGTGGAGGGGCTGGACCCTGCGGCGGAACATTTCCGCCCGTTCCGTACAGAGTCGCACCGCATGCGGATTTACGGCTTGCGCGGAACGGAAACGGTTCTGCTTTGGCTCCGCACGAAAGACGGCGGCACGGCTGAGAACGAATGTTTCCGGTTCGGCGAGCGCGGCACGGCGGAAATCTATTTTCCGCTGGAGGACCGCCGGGAGACGTTGAAGGTGGAAGACAATGGGTGGTGTAATCTGCCCGCCGTCAAACGCTCCGCGGTGATCCGGTTCGTGAGATAACGTTACAGGTACTTTCCGAAACCTTCGCGGTCGCCGAATTTTGCAAGCAGAGTTTTGATTTTCGGTGCGCTGGAGACAGGTGCGACGAGGACGGCGTCGGCGGTCTTGATGAGAATCATGTCCTTCAGGTCGATTCCCGCAAGCACGCCGGCGCCTTTTTCCGTGTAGGCGATGCAGTTCGTGCAGTCGAGAAGGAGGTTGGAGCCGGAGCTGACATTGTCGCGCTCATCAGGTTCCAGGTGATTCCGCAGAGCTGTCCAGTTTCCGATGTCGTCCCAGTCGAATGAAGCGTCCTTTACGATGATTGCGGAGGCGTGCTCCATGAGCGCGTAGTCAATGGATATTTTACGGATGTTCCGAAATTGTTCGCGGAGTGTTGCATCGAATGCATCCGTTTTCCATGCGGCGGCAACGGCTTCCGCAAAGGCGAGCAGATCGGGGGCGTTGCGCTCCATTTCCGCGAGCAGAACGGGGAGGGGGAAGACGAACATGCCGCTGTTCCACTTGTAGTTGCCTTTGGCGAGAAGTTCCGCAGCGGTTTTCTCATCCGGCTTTTCGAGGAAGCGGGCGACGCGGTGGACGCCGTTTTTTGAGTCGATCGCATCGCCGCACTCGATGTAGCCGTAGTCGGGGCTTGGACGCGAGGGGATGATGCCGACTGTCGCAAGAGCGTTGCGCTTCACCGCATATTCCATGCAGATCTTGAGGTCGCCGAGCATGGCGTTCCGGTTGCAGATGAAGTGATCGGACGGGAGGACGAGTATGACGGGGTCGGCGGTTTTTGCTTTTGCCTTGACGATTCCCGCCGCGAGTGCGACACATGGCGCCGTGTCGCGTTTGCACGGCTCGCCGATGATGTTTTCGGGCGGGAGCTGAGAGCAGAGCGTGCGGATCTGCTCCTGGTAGGAGCTGTTGGTGATGATGAAGATGTGGTCATCCGGAATGAATCCGTTGAGACGGAGGACGGTTTGTTCGAGCAGCGTTTCACTGCCGAATAAGTTGAGAAGCTGTTTGGGTTTGTCTTTTCTGCTTCTCGGCCAGAAGCGCTCGCCGCTTCCGCCGGCCATGATGATGCAAAAAACTTCCTGCATTTGGTGATTTTCCTGTTTTCGGACGGCTGAATCAGGCGTGCCAGCGAGCCCCTTTTTTGCATGCCTGAAGCAGTCTTTCCGATAACTTAACAGCAAAACGGGGAAAAGTCAAGAGCGCAACAGCGTTTCCCTTACATTTTCGCATGAACCCAGGCGGGGAACGCATTGTTGCGTCCGTTCAGCACGCCGCGGGCATGTTCCGGATATGGATAAAAACGGCGGACCAGTGACCAGAAACGGAGCGAATGATTCATCTCCGTCAGGTGGCAGCCCTCATGAATGATTACGTAGCGCACAATCTCCGGCGGGAAAAAGAGGAGTCCGGCGTTGAGCATGATCTTGCGTTTCGAACTGCATGTTCCCCACGTGCTGCGGGCAAGTCCGATCCCGAAGCCGGAGGGGGCGAATCCGCATTCCGCACAGACCTGTTCCGCAAACGGGAGAAGCTCGGCTTTCGCTTTGCGTTTCAGCCACTCCCGCAGAGCGGAAATGCACGCCGCATCGGTCGAAACATCGCCCGAAACTGTTACAACGTCAGTATCCTGGCGTGCACCCGTCCAGAGGGCTTCCAGGGGCGTGTAGACAACGGCAAGCGTTTCGCCCGTGAATGTGAGCGCAATGTTTTCCGGACGAGCCGGAAGGGGGACTGGACGCATGGCGCGGAGGGTCTGCTCCAGCCATCCTGTCTGGGCACGGAGAAAAGCGAGCGCCGATTCGAGCGGAACGAATTGCGGGATGACCAGTTCCGGTCCCGCCTGTGTCACGCGGAGACGGATTCTGCGCGCCCGGATGGAGCGGCGGATGGTTACGGTTGCTGTTTTGCCGCCGGGAAGTGTCAGTTCAAATGGATTCATTGCTGCACAAAAAAGGACAGCCGGAGCTGTCCTTTTGAAAATATGGATTCGAGAATCCGATCAGCGTCTGTTGAAGAGGGAAGGATATTTCTTCGCCATTTCAACAAGGTTTTCCGGAGTGATGAGAATGTAACGGGCGGCGAAAGCCTCTTTGAGATCTTTCGGAGCGTTCTTCTCGAAATCTTCCTGTTTCAGATCGGGACGCATGACAACGGCGCCGGCGATGATGCCCTTCTGGATCTGTTCGCCGAGATAGTTGACGTCGGCATTGATGAGAACGAGCTTCGGACCGTTCTTCTGGGTCCAGACGGAGAGTCTCTGCATCTGGCCGGGGTCATAGGGGAGGCTGAGAGTCATGACATAAACGTCGGTTCCGGCGTTCTCTTTGAAGAGATCGTTGAAGTACTTGGCGTTCATGTACTCTTCAACCATTCCGCCGCCGTTCTCGGGAACATCGTAGGGGAGCCCCTTGACGGTGACCGTTGCGCCGGTGATGTACTTCTTGACATAGTCGACGAGTTTGTTCGGCTGCTTGTCCCAGGAGTTTCCGCCGGAAGCGACGACGATAACGTTTTTGCCCGCGAATTTCTGGGAAACGAGTTCGCCCGCGGCCTGAGCGGATGCTTCACTGAAGCGGTCGTAGCTTGCGAGGGCTTCTTTCATTTCACGGGAGGGTCCGCCGAAGGAACCGGTGTCAACCATGAATTTGCCCGCGCAGATGACGACGACGATCAGGCAGAGAATCGCGATAGTCTTGGCGTTCGGGTTGGTTTTCTGTTTCTTTGCGCATACAATCATTCCGATGAATGCGACGATCATGATAGCGATTGTTACAATTTCCATCTTTACAATCCTCTCCTTCTTGTTTAGTCTTCAGGCATTCTGAAAAGATGTTCTGTTTACGAATATAGCTTCTATTCAAGACATTTCAACAGCAAAATTGCAGAATTCTAAAAAAAATACGATTTTTTTTTGCCGGAAAGCATGAAAAGACGTGCTTTTTCGCCGTTTTTCTCGAAAATCAGAGGGACGGCGTCGAGTTTTTCCCCGCGGAGCTGACGGCGGAACGATTCGAGCCACTCCGTCTGCGCCGCCGCCATGTCCAGTTCGCGGATGCTCAGTTCCGCTTCGTCCGGAAGCGGAACGGCTTCGTACCAGAGGGAATGGCGGATTTCCCGGTTTCCTTCCGTGTGGCTGAACTTGGAGCTGCCGGAAAGAATCTGCCTGCTGCGGCGCTTTTCCCAGTCGCGGTCAAGACGTGCATTGTTGAGCCGCACCGTTTCGCGGAAGAACGGCTCGGCAGGCTGGGAGAGAATGCGGCGCCGCTCAAGACGCTGAATCAGCTCGTCATCCGGGACATCCATCCGGAGCGGAAGAAGCCAGCTGAGGATGTCGCGCAGATCCTGTTCATCCAGATTGTTTTTCCGCCGGATTCCATACGCGTCAATGAGTGCATATTCGTTTGTTTCCGGGTTGAGCAGAACATTCCCCGCGTGGAAATCGGGATGCGTCAGCGAGTTTTCGCAGAAACGGAACGTGAGGTCAAAGAAAGCGTCGAGCCAGAGCTGTTTCTTTCCGCTGTCGAAACGCGCATCGGTGTACCAGTATTTGAGCGCGGAAATCCAGCCGTCGAGCGCGCGGGAGACGACCGCCGAGCTTGCGCCGCACCGTCCCCACGCGAGATATTCGGCGCAGGGAATGCCGCATTCCACCAGGAGTCTGCCGGATTTATATTCCGATTGCGCTTTGGAGAAGAACCGGTTGCGGAGCCGGTTCAGCAGTCCCGGTTTGCGTTCGATTTTGACGAAATATCCGCCGTTTTTTCCGTTTGCGCGGCAGACGGAGCGGACGGCATTGTGTTTGACGGGGTGTGCGAGCAGTTCTCCGATGGAATCCGCCCACGGTTCGAGGACCGCGGGGTTCTCGGTAAACCAGGTCCAGTCGCCGCGCCACACGTTCATTTTCCCGCCTGCAGTTTTTTGCCGGGGAGAATTACTCCGCCGCTGACGATCAGGGTCATTGCTTCGGAAACGCTCATTTTCAGAATTTTGCATTCATGCTTCGGAACGAAAATCAGAAAACCGCTGGTCGGGTTCGGCGTGGTCGGCATGAAGATGCTGTAGACTTCCTCCTGCAGATCTTCGTTGACTTCGAACTTCTCTTCGTTGAAGTTGGTGATGAAGCCGATTGCGTAGGAGCCCTTTTTCGGGTATTCAAACAGCGCAACCTGCTTGAAGAGTCCGCCCTGTGAAGACTTCACGGTTTCCCCGATCTGTTCGCAGGTGGAGTAGACGATCCGCAGGAGCGGCAGTTTCAGGAGCAGTGCCTGCATCCAGCCGATGAACTTGCGTCCGAGCGTGATTTTCGCAATCTGTCCGATGACAACCAGAAGGATGAGAATCAGGAGAATCGTGGAGATCCGGATGACGATCGGCCAGGCGGGGAAGTTCGGAAAATGGGATCGGTCGTAGAGTGTCACCGCCCAGTCGGTCAGCGCGGAGATTCCCCAGTATGCGACCCAGACGGTGATGAAAATCGGAATGACGATGAAGAGTCCTCCGATCAGGGAGTTGCGGATGCGGGCGGCAATGCCTGGGTGTACGGTTTCAGCGGGAAGTTCAGTCATTTTCATCATCAGGCACCGAGAGTTTGAGTTTTTGAATTTTGCGTTTGTCCGCTTTTACGATTTCCGCGCGGAAGAGTCCGGGCGCGGTGAATGTTTCGCCGGTTTCGGGAATGCGTCCGAGTTCGGCGCAGATGTAGCCGCCGATGGTGTCCGCATGTTCCGAATCGGGAATGTCGATATCGAGAATTTCATTGACGTCGGAGACGGATGTCCGCGCTTCGAGCAGGACGGAGCCGTCGGGCAGGAGCTGCGGTTTTTCAATGGTATCCTCATCGCTGTCATACTCGTCGCGGACGTCGCCCACGATCTCTTCAATGATGTCTTCAAAGGTGACGATGCCGCTGGTTCCGCCGTACTCGTCGATGATGACGGCGAAGTGGTTGCGGGTGCGCTTGATCTCCTCCAGCAGCTCATCGACGGCTTTGGTTTCGGGAATGAAAATGGGGGTGTGGATCATGCCGGCGAGACTCTTTTTCTCGGGCGGAATGGCGAGGAAGTCTTTGGCGTAGATGATGCCGCGGATTTCATCGATGGTGCGTCCGTAGACGGGAATGCGGCTGTGTCCGGAGGCGACGAAGGTCTGAATCGCCTCTTCGATGCTGGAGGAGAGCGGAATGGCGGTCATGTCGACGCGCGGGGTCATGATCTCTTTGACGGACATGTCCTGGAGATCGAAGATGCCGCGGATCATGCGTTTTTCGCCCTCTTCGAGGTCGCCGTCGGGCTCGTCTTCCATCATGTCGAGGATTTCATCCTCCAGGCTCGCCTTGTCTTCCGGTTCCGGGGCGTCCTCCATCATTTTTTCCATTTTGCGGTTCAGCAGACCGAACAGCGGGGCGAGGGGGGCAAGAATGATGCGGGCGAAAACGAGCATCACGGGGACGGTCATTTTGATGATGAACAGGTCGGCGCGCGGCAGAAGCAGTTTTGCCAGCAGGTCGCTGACCGAACAGAGCAGAATGATCGAGACTGCAAGAACGAGCATCTCCACGTATGGAACTTTGAGTCCCAGGAGACCGTCGAGCGAGGCGGATGCGAAGTAGACCGAAACGGAGAAGACTGCGGCGATGACGAACAGCAGCAGTTTGAACAGCATGCGGATCTGGTCGTCGCGTTCAAGCCATGAATCCAGTTTTTCCGCAAGTTCGGGGTTCTTCTCTTCAATCTTGCGGACGCGTCCGCCGGAGAGATCTTCAAATGCGTCAAAGACGCAGGAGAGCAGCATGTAAAGCACGCAGCTCGACGGAATCAGAATCTTGAGAGTCTCATTCATGGGGTCTGGTCTCAGAGACCGAAAATCCTTTCAAAGTTAAAATCTTTTTCAAGCGCGGCGAGAACCTGTTTTTCGCGCCGGCGCATTCGGCGTTTCTTTTCGGGAACGAGGTCGTCCTCTCCGGCCGCGTGGAGCAGGCCGTGGGACATATAGAGCGTGACTTCACGCGAGTAGGGCAGCCCGCGTTTTTCCGCTTCGCGGCGGGCGACATCGGGACAGACGTAGACTTCCACGTCCGCTTCGAATTCGTCGTCCTCCGTTTTCGGAAAGTCGCATCCGGGCGTGCGCAGGTCGAAGGAAATGACGTCGGTCGGCCCTTTGTGCTGCAGAGCGTCCCAGTTGAGTTCCTCCATCTTGGCATCGGGCATGAAGACCACGGCGACGTCGAGGCTGTCAGGCAGACCCGCCGCGAGCGCCGCTGCTTTTGCCAGTCGTTCAAGAGTCTTTTTGTTCGGCCGCTTTTCTTGCTGCCGCATCCACGAACAGATCGTTCTCATCCGGCGTTGCCTCCTTGGGATAAGCCACCCGCGCATGAAGCATGGCGGTGAGCGTGTTTACAAAACTTTCTTTTATTGTGGTGAGTTCCTTGAATGTCAGGTTCGCAGCGTCGAGCTGATGACCGAGCATTCGCGAGAAGATGATTTCGTTGACCAGTTCTTCAATTTTGTTGTGTGTGGGTTTCTGAAGTGAGCGCGAGGCGGCTTCGCAGGCGTCCGCAAGCGAGAGAATCGCGATCTCTTTCGTCTGCGGAGTCGGTCCTTCATAGCGGTAGTCGTGCTCGTCGACGTTTTCTCCGGAGTCCTGAGCCTGCTTGTAGAAGAAGCGGACAAGGTCGGTTCCGTGGTGCTGCTGAATGGCGTCGCGCATGAGTTTTTTCAGTTTGTATTTGCGAGCGAGTTCAAGCCCTTCTTTCACATGATTGCGGATGATGAGCGCGCTGATTTTCGGCATGAGTTCGCGGTGTTTGTTTTCGCCGTTGTCGTTCTCGGAGAAATATTCGGGCTGGGCGAGCTTGCCGACGTCGTGGAAGAGCGCGCAGACGCGTGCCTTGATCGGATTCGCGCCGATCTCTTTCGCAGCCGCTTCGGCGAGCATGGAGACGACGAGACTGTGATGATAGGTTCCCGGCGCTTCAAACTGAAGACGCTTCAGAAGCGGATGATTGTAGTCGCTGTAGAGCAGGAGGGACATGTTGGTCGGGGTGTCGCAGCAGACTTCGAGGATGTAGAGTGTGACCTGCGTCACACCCGCCGTGAGCAGTCCGGTGGTGAAGGGAAGCAGGATGCTCCACGGGAAAAATTCGCGTCCCGGAACCGGAATGTCGCGCCAGATGAAGAGCAGACCGATTGCCAGCGAGGTCAGTGAGACGGAGAGGAACCCGTAGATGAAGTAGTTGCGGTAATTGACGCAGCGGCGGACCGCATACGAGGCAATGGCGCTGATCATGAGTCCCATGAGCACGATGTGGAAGGAGCCGTAGACCGAAAACGCCGCAATGACGGAGACGAAGAGTCCGGCGAACAGCGCGGTTCTCATTCCGTAGATGCAGGAGAGGATCATCGGTGCGAATCCGAGCGGGAGAGCGATGCAGATCAGCCACGGGGGAATGGATTCGATTTCTCCGAACACCAGGAACATCCGGTAAGTGAGGACGTTCAGGAGAATTGAGAGGACCACGACGAATCCGATCATCCGCACGCGCTCCGCACTCTGCAGAATGTCCGGATTGATATGGTGCAGATAGATTCCGCAGAAGAGCAGAATGAAAAGTGTGGTCAGCAGGGATTTGCCCGCATGGTCGATCAGTTTCCCCGCATCCTGCCGGATATTGTCCCGCTGAATCCGCGAGATTTCCCGGTATTCCGCCAGAATTTTCTTGTTTTCCTCAGTCAGCTGTTCACCGGTTTTGACGATGATGTAGCCGCGGAAAATTTTCCGGATGACGGGCTTGACTCCCGCCATGGCTTTCTCTTTTTCCTTTTCGGTGAATGATTTGTCTTCGTGGATTTCAACCTGTTCGAGCAGCGGTTTCAGAAGGTCGGAAAGAGCGCTCAGCGTTTCTGCCTTGTCCGCGGAATTGAAGGTTTCCAGCGCGTTCCCGCTGATGACGGAAGCCGCTTCGGCTGCGGTCGGGATGTCCTTCCGAAGGAGCTGGTCGTGAATCCGTCCGTAGCCGTCGATGATGCGCAGGTATTTCGGCGCCTGGTCGCTGTTGCGTTCGGCGGCCGGGATGATTCCGTTGCTTGCCGCGATGTTCAGCTGTTTCTGAAGAGCGAGCGTGAGCTGTGGTGTGGTGGCGATGAGATAGAGCCGTTTGAGTTCGGTTTCAGGAAGCGCGGCGATGCGCTTGCCCTCGGACGTGTCGGAAGCGATGTGCGGCTGTTTTGTTTTGAGCGCGGTTCCGCGGGACCGGATCTCCTGCAGGAGCTTGTCGAGTTCTCCGGAAATCTGCTGTATCTTGCTGTTGTCCAGACGGCAGTAGAGCGGAACTTTTGCTGCGGCGGAGTCGCGAAGCTGTTTCGTTTTGTCGCTGTCTTCGTAATCGAAATCGTTCTGAACATAGATGGTTGAGAATGCCGGCTGATCTCCCTTGAGATCTGGAGGCAGGGGCCGATAGAGCTGGTGCATCATGGAGAAGACGCTTGCGGCAAGGACGAGGAGCGCCATGACGGTCCATGCCGCGGGGCGGCTGTTCATGAGGTGCCTGTAGAGAGATTCCCTGCGGTTGACTTTGCGCGAGGTATTGAGCATTCCGCGCTGAGCCATCTTGCGTTTGGCCAGAATATTCCGTATAAAGGAAAACATGTTATTCCTCCCGGGTTGTTTCCGGTGCGCGGGAATCCTGTTCGTATGCGCTGACGATCCGTTCGACGAGGGAATGACGCATGACGTCTCCGCGGTCGAAGCGGCAGATGCTGATTCCGTCGATTTTCGAGAGAAGGCGGATCGCTTTGCCGAGTCCGCTTGCTTTCCGCGACGGCAGGTCTGTCTGTGACGGGTCGCCCGCCACCACGCACTGGGAGTTGAAGCCGAGACGCGTGAGGAACATGAGCATCTGGTCGTCGGTCGTGTTCTGCGCCTCGTCAAGGATGATGAAAGAGTTGTTGAGTGTGCGTCCGCGCATGAATGCCAGCGGGGCGAGTTCGATCATGCCGCGCTCGGTGAGTGTCGCGAGCTCCTGAGGCTCGATCATGTCGCGGAGCGCGTCGTGCAGCGGACGCAGATACGGGTTGATTTTGTCTTCGAGTTTGCCGGGGAGAAAGCCGAGGTTTTCGCCTGCTTCAACCGCCGGACGCGCCAGAATGATGCGGTCGCGTTTGCCCGTCATGAGGGCGTTGACCGCCATTGCAACCGCCAGATAGGTCTTGCCGGTTCCGGCGGGACCGAGCGCGAACACGATATCGCTTTTGTTCATTGCTTCGACGTATGCGAGCTGGTTTCGTGTGCGCGGGACGATTTCCTGGCGTCTGCGGGAAATTTTGATTTTGGAAGCGAAGAAGTTCGAGAGTTCCGCCGGGCTTCCCGAGGAGTAGGATTTGAGCGCAAGGTCGAAATCCATCTGGCGGAGCGGTGCGCGGGTGTCCGCATGAAGCCGGAAGAGATGTTCGAGGAACGCTTTGGCGCGCTTGCCTGCCTCCGGATCGTCCGATTCCACCTTGATCCATGTATCCCGGGTGATGACGGTGACGCCGAAGGTCTCTTCGGTGTGCTTTACATTTGCGGAGATGTTTCCCGCAAAGACAGCATTGATCTCCGCTCCGGTTCCCTCGATGTAAGGAGAGGCTGCGGAGCGGGACGACAAAGGATCAAGAGCTTCTTCGCCGCTGTTCATGGAGCGTTTCAGTTCCCTTCCGGAGCGGCGGTTTTTTCCGGAGCCGCCGCAGGCTTTTCGGCCGCCGTTTTTTGCGCGGCGGGTTCCGCAACGGTCTTTTGCACTTTTGCGCGGATCAGCGGGACTGTGAGTTTCATGCCCGGTTTGAGCATGTTCGGATTGTCATTGAGCTGTTTCCGGTTGGCATCGAAGATGAAGCCCCAGAATTTGCCGTGTTTGTACTCTGCCGCCGCAATGGAGGAGAGAGTTTCGCCTTTTTTGACGATATGCTCGCGGGTCTCCCCGGTGAGTTCGAAATCACGCGGGAAGAATACCGGAGTGGATTTTTTTGCTTCGGGAGCCGGCTTTTCCGTCGGAGCGGGCTTTGCGGCCTGCCCGGCCTGCGCTGTTTGCGCGGGCGGAACCGGAGGCTCCTCAATGGAGGCGGGTTTCTCCGCCTCAGTTTTGGTGTCGAGAGTGGAAACGATTCCCGCATCTTCCGTATCTGCTGCGTTCGCGGGAGCGGCGGGAGCCTCTTCCTGGACGACGATTACGAGCTTCGGATCGGGCGCAGCCTGCGGGAGGGTGTCGCCTTTCCAGCCGTATTCCTGCTTGAGACGGGTTTCGACGGTTTCCTCTTTTGCGGAGTTGCACGCAGTGAATGCTGCGGCGAGCGAAAGAGCCGTAAATGCGAGAATCAGTTTCTTCATATCGAACCTCAGACTTTCTTGACGATGATCACGCCGTTGTGTCCGCCGAATCCAAGATTGGTGTTGACGGCGACATTGACCGTGCGTTCGCGCGCCGTGTTCGGGGTGCAGTCGAGATCGCACTCCGGATCCGGTGTCGTGTAGTTGATGGTCGGGGGGATGATGCCCGTCTGCATCGCCTTGAGACAGACGATGGTTTCGAGTCCGCCCGCAGCGCCGAGGGAGTGTCCCATGCAGCCTTTTGTACTGCTCATCGCGAGTTTGTGTGCGGCTTCGCCGAATGCTGTCTTGATTGCGGCCGTTTCAAACTTGTCGTTGAGCGAGGTGCTGGTGCCGTGGGCGTTGATGTAGTCGACCTGATCCGGATTGAGTCCGGCGTTGTTGAGCGCCATGGTGAGAGCGCGTGCGCCGCCTTCTCCGCCGGGAGCGGGGGAGGTGATGTGATACGCGTCGCCCGTTGCGCCGTAGCCGACGATTTCGCCGTAGATTTTAGCACCGCGCGCTTTGGCGTGTTCGTATTCTTCGAGAATCAGGATTCCGGCGCCTTCCGCCATGACGAATCCGTCGCGGTCCTTGTCGAACGGACGGCTGGCGCGGGTCGGGTCGTCATTGCGCTGGCTGAGCGCCTTCATGGAGCAGAATCCGGCGAAACCGAGTCTGGAAACGGATGCTTCCGCGCCGCCGGTAATCATCATATCTGCATCGCCGCGCTTGACCATCCAGTAGGATTCCCCGATGGAGTGGGTTGCGGTGGAGCAGGCGGAAACGACTGCGTGGTTCGGTCCCTTCGCGCCGTAGCGGATGGAGAGGGAGCCGGAAGCCATGTCGATAATCATCATGGGGATGAGGAACGGACTGACGCGGTTCGGACCCTGCTGGAGCAGCTTCATGCACTGTTCTTCCATTGTGCGGATTCCGCCGATTCCGCTTCCGACGCAAACACCGATGCGGCTGGGATCGACAACGGAACCGTCGCGGACGTCGATTCCGAGACCTGCGTCCTTCATGGCTTCATCGCCGGCGGCGATGGCGTAAATGCAGAAATCATCGAGACGCCGCGCCTCTTTTTCCGTCATGTACTGGGTGACGTCGAGGTCTTTGACTTCGCCTGCAATGCGTGTTTTGAAGTCAGCCGCGTCAAATTTTGTGATCGGACCGATGCCGCTTCTGCCGGCAACAAGCGATTCCCACATGGCGTCGACACTGTTTCCGACGCTGGAAATCGCACCAATCCCTGTTACAACAACTCGTCTGGAACTCATTCAGTCCTCCTTTAACAAAAAAAATGGGTCACAACCCTTTTCGAGTTGGATGACCCATCGTATACACTAAAGACTGATCAGCCTTAGTTCTGCTTGCTTTCAACGTACTTGATGGCATCGCCAACCGTTGTCAGCTTCTCGGCATCCTCATCCGGAATCTCAGCGCCGAAGGCTTCTTCGAGAGCCATGACCAGTTCGACCTGATCCAGAGAATCAGCACCGAGGTCTTCGATGAATTTTGCGTCAGCGGTGACCTGGTCTTCGTTCACTCCGAGCTGCTCGACCACGATCTTTTTGACTTTATCTGCAATTTCCGACATTTTAAGCCCTTTCTGATAAAAGTTCTGTTTCAAATTGCTGTTTCTAACTAAATTGCCGTCTTATTCTGCTTAATCTACACCGTATCAGGGAAAAGTCAAGCCGTTTTTAAAACTTTTTCTTGACCTTTCTCCTTTTTGAACTGGAAAAGCTGTTGAATATCAGCAGCTTCCCTTCAGATTTCCCTGCCGAGAATCAGCGCCAGCGCGGTGTTCGCCTCCTGTGCCGCCGCAATTCCCACACGCGCCGACTGCGGCGTCAGCTCTCCGCCGATTCCAGACGTCAGATCGCCGGCAAGGTAAAGGTTCGCGCCGACTTTTCGCACCTGCATGCTGTTGGAGCGTCCCCAGCCGGCAAGCCCGCTCGCCGCAACAACCGGACGTCCCAGCGGAAGCAGCTCGCGCACAAACAGCGTCTTTGAATCCGCCGCATCAAACGCTTCCAGGAACAAATCGCAGCCGTCGAAGATTTCGTGGATGTTCTCCGCCGTTACGCGGGTGTTGTGCAGTTCAAGTTTCACATCCGGGTTGATGCGCCGCAGATTCTCAGCCAGGGCGTCCACTTTCTGCATCCCGAGCTGGTCGCGGAAGAAAAACTGGCGGTTCAGGTTGCTTTCGCAGACAGTGTCGAAATCCGCGATGACGAACTGTTCAACGCCGGCGCGGACCAGGTGCGCGGCCGCATTCGAGCCGAGACCGCCCGCTCCGCCGATGCCGACCCGGACGCCGCGGAGCTTCTCGATTTCCTCCGGTTTCAGGTAAGTGTTGACGTTCATCAGCCGCCTCCCACCATGGAGAATGCGTTCAGTGCGTCGCCGCTGTTCAGGACGGTTTTTGTCCACTCCTGCGGATTCGTGAGAATTTCTCCGTTCAGTTCCAGAATCAGATGCGGGGACCGGATGTTTTTCTTTTCCAGAAACGCCGCAATGGTGGTTGCTTCCGCAACTTCTTCGTGTTTTCCGTTGAATTTAATGGTCATAATTCCTCCATCAGCTGTTCGGCAAGACGCTCCGCAAGCTGTTCGATTCCGGCGTCGCGCGGGTGCACGTGGTCGGGTTCGTAAAGCGCGGGGTCATGATCAATGAGTTCGCTTCCGTTGATGATCCGCACATTCGGATCGCCGCATTCCGTTCCGAATTCCGCATAGACGTCGCGGAACTCCTGGAGCGTGTGATGCGCCGCGGGGGCCTTGAATTTGGTTGAAAGCCACATCGGCGAAAGAAAATCAACGGGTGTTTCCGGCTGGAATGCGCGGAAGTCGTGCAGAAACTTTTCGAGATTCGCGCGGAATTTTTCCGGCAGCATTCCTTCGCGCCAGTCGTTTGCGCCGATTGAGCAAACCAGCCGGTTCATCTTCAGCGTGCCGAGCACTTTTGCCGCGCCCGGGTTGAGCCCGATTCCCGCAATGCCCATGTTGACAACTTCCCAGTCGAGCAGTTCGCCGACCAGGTAAGGGAAGGTGCGGTCGATCCGCGATGCGCTGAATCCGTGGACGATGGAGTCGCCGAAAAACACTGCGCGGTACGCCGGACGCGGCTTCGGCGCGGCGAATTCCGCTTCCGGATTCGTGTGGAGCGTGTGAATTTCCACAATGTCGCCATACGGAAGGACCAGCTCGTAGTCGTGCCACTCGCCGTCGGCGCGGATTTTGACGGTGACGGGTTCGTTTTTGCAGCCGTCGCGTTTGGAGCGTTCAAATGTGGTGCGCTCCCCCGCTTTGCCGTCGATGAGATAGACGCCTAGCCCGTTTTGCATCCGGTTCGGGTTGGTCCGCTCCTTGTAAAGCAGATCAACGACAATTTTCGAGGCGTTCGTGCGGAAGCGCATCCGCGCGCCGGGGGAGTCGAGATTGTACTTTTTTTCATTCGGAACAGTGCGGCTGAATCCGATGCGTCCGCCGTTGTCGATGCGGTTCTGATAATCGGAATAGGAGATCCGGGGATCCGCCGCCGGAATCGCAGTCAACCCGTCCATGCCGAACCTCAGTTGACGGCGTCTTTCGCAACTTCGCGGTCGTTGAACAGCGCCATAGCCCAGACGGTCCAGAATCCGCCGTAGATGATGCTGTAGACGAGCGCCCAGCCGAGATAGCGGAGGGGAATCTGCGTGTGCGCGGCGAGCGCGTCGGCCATCCAGAAATACTGCCAGTTCGGGAGAATCGCGGAGAAGAGATCGCCTGTGAATCCGCCGCCGAGCCAGTGTGTGGAAACGTATTTCGAGATCAGCCCGAGGAAGAAGAGAATGGAGCAGGACGTCAGGTTGGTGACGATTCCGCAGCGGGTTGCGAGTGCCGCCGAAATCGCGCCCATCAGCCAGACCGCGGGGAACAGCAGAGAGAGCGCAGTGATGAACTGCAGTGGCGGGATGAACCCTTCGTCGTCGGGCGCTCCCTGCACAAGATAGAGCAGAACCGCGTAAACGGGAAGCGCGGCTGCGGTCAGAAAGGTGATGGCGGAGGGGAATGAAATTCCTTTGAGATAATTCAGCACCGCCGCTGTCAGTGCACAGACGGCAAGCACCCCGTAGTAGAACGCCATTGCACCGAAGTCCAGACGGAACTGGTCTTTTGCGATCATCACTGCGACGAACGATGCGGCGATCATGGCGAATGTGAACACGGTCAGCGCCATGGTGACGCCGATGATTTTTGCGGTGATGAATGTGTAGCGCGGCACTGGTTTCGAGAGCAGAAGCAGAACCGTTCCGTTGCGCATTTCCCGCGTGATTGTGTGGCTGGAGCAGAGCGCGGCGACGATGAGCCCGAGCACCATGGTCGTCGCCATCGAACTGTCAACGACCAGTTTCACCTGTTCTCGGAATACGAACATGGAGAACATTGGCAGAATGCAGATGAGGACGAGTCCGACGAGCAGGAGCAGAAAGAAGATCGGCTCGCGCACGCATTCGCGGAAGGTGTTGAGTGTCAGGCGGTAAAAGATATTCATTTTTCCTCCGCGGGCGCTTTTGCTGCATCGGCTTCATCAACCTCTGGGACTTCGTCTTCCGCATTGCGTTTTGCCTCGAAATTCTTTTTGATGCGGTCGGAGTTGAAGAGGTTTGCCGCGGAGACGGCGTTCACAAACCAGCTCTTGCTTGCAAAGTCGATGATTTCATACTTGCGGTCGATTGCCAGCCGGTAGTCGTTCGGGACGATTGTTTCATCTCCGATGATGACGATGCGTTTCGGGTTGAGCGCGGAGACGCAGGCGCTGAACTGGTCGGGGTCGAGCTTCGCCGGTGCCTTGCCGTCGGGAAGAATGAGGTAGATCGCCTGCTGTTCGGCGTTTACGGGCGGCAGAAGGAGAATCGGGTTGCGTGTCGCCTCCTGAATTGCCGTCGCAAGGTCGCGCGGACTCTGATAGTTGGCCGTGATGATGAGGTATTCGATGACGCGTCCTTCGACCTGTTTCGGCCAGTCTCCGCCGTCCCATGCCGCGGCGTTCGCGGCGGCGGGAGCGACGACTCCGGCGGATATAAGCAAAGCGGTCATGAATTTTCCGATAAAGTTTCTGAACATATCCGAATCTCCTGTTCGTTTTGAAATTTTCCGTACATCAGGTATTTTAACCATCAAATGAAGAAAATGCAAATGCGGAGCAGATTTTTTTCTGAAAGATTTTCCGGATTCCGCAAACCGTCAGGTCGATTTGCGGATGACGAAGAAGTAGCTGTAGAACAGAAACGCCAGAGTCGGGCCGACTCCGCCGATGAACGGCGGGACATATCCCTGTTTGCCGAGAACAAGGAAAATTTCCGTCATCATCTGGAAGACGACGATTGCGCCGACTGCGGTCACAATGGAGAGAAATATGCCGGCGCGTTCGTTTTTCGCCGCCAGCGGAAGCCCGAGGAAGACGCAGAGAAAGCAGACCCACGGGAATGCGAGACGGTAATAGAGAATGGTCTGATAGACGTTCCGGAGGGAATCCACCATGTTCGGATTGTCCTTCAGAATGCGCCAGATCGCAAGCGAGGAAAGTTCATCCGGCGGACGGATGGCGTTGCCGATGTTTTCGACTGTTTCGGGAATCTGATCCGTGGTGAATTTGAGTTCTTTGATGTGCTGTTCCGCGCCCGGGACATGGAGAATTTCGCTGTAGGGGGTGCGTTTGACTCCGCGGAAGACCCAGCCGGAGGGAGTGTATTCCGCCTCTTCCGCCTGCAGGTCCCACGCGATGTAGCGGCGGCCGTTTTCATCATTTTTATATTGTTTGAGAATGACGCTTTTCTGCAGTCCGCTTTTGTCGAAGTTGGTGAAGAGCCAGTCGCGGGTCTTGTCGGAACTGCGGTACTGGAGCATGCTGTACATGCGCTTTTCGTAGTTTTCCCTGCCGAGGGACTTGATGAGAACTTTCGCGTCCATGTCGCAGTCCGGGACGAGCTGTTCGTTGAACCAGAAATTGATGAATGTGACGCAGAGGGCTGCGATGTAGATTGCGCCGCCGCACCGGAGCATGGAGAGACCGGATGCGCGCATGGCGGTGATTTCACGGGTCCGTCCGAGGTTCGCGATGCAGTACATGCAGGACAGGAGGACGGAGATCGGGAGAACGAAGCGGATGTTTCCCGGCATTTTGAGAATGAAATATTTTGCGGCGAGGAAGAAGGTTGATTTGTGTTCCAGAAAGTCGGAGATGTCGTTGAAAACGTCGCCGATGAGGAAGAGGAGAGTGAACGTGAACGCAAGAACGGAGAAGGGAATCATGAATTCCCGGAGGACATAACAGTCGAGGATGGGGAGCCAGAAGAAAGTTCTGCCCCTGTTGACTGTTTTCAGAGATTTGCGTTCGTCGTTTGTCATTCCTGAATCTTTCGTTTCCGGGAGCATGTCCCGATTGATAAAAAACAAGCCGCGAATGGGGAAATCCGTTCGCGGCATGGAAAAGCTGCCCAATCAGCCTCTGCGGCGCTGGGTGCGGCGTTTCTTCTCGCTCGGCTTCTCGAAGTGTCTTCTGTTGCGAAGTTCCTTGAGGGTGCCTTCCTTGTCGAGTTTCTTTTTCAGTTTGCGGAGAGCGCGATCGATCGGCTCGCCTTTTTTCAGTCTGACTTCCGTTGCTTCCATTGTGTTCACCCCCCTTCAGCGTTGTGAGTTGATATTGTTCATGATCAGTCGTTCGTAAAGTCGGCTTCGTCCGCAAGCAGAGATTTCAGCTTGCTGAGCGCCTGGTTCTGAATCTGACGCACACGCTCGCGAGTCCTGCCGATTTCCTGGCTGACCTCTTCAAGGGTGCGCGGACGGTTGTTGTCGAGTCCGAAGCGCATTTTCAGAATCATGCGTTCGCGTTCATCGAGGTCGCGGAGAAGCTCCACGAGACGCTTGATGGACTCCACGTCTCCGAGAATGCGGTCGGGCGTCATGGCGCCGCGGTCCGGGATGATGTCCTGGAACTCGCCGTCTTCGCCCTGCTGAATCGGATCGTGCAGAGAGAATGTTTTGAGATCCGCCAGGCGCAGCCCTGCAACCGTGCGTTCGCTGAAGTCGAGGTTCGCCGCAATTTCAGCGTCCGACGGCTCGCGTCCGAGTTTTTCCGCAAGTTTCATGCGGACGGATTTGATCTTGTTGATCTTTCCTGCGGACTGCACGGGGATTCGGATGGTGCGGCTCTGGTTTGCCAGAGCGCGGCGCATCGACTGCTTGATCCACCACGCGGCGTAGGAGCTGAATTTTGCTCCTTTCGCCGGGTCGAACTTCTCGACGGCACGCATCAGGCCGATGTTGCCTTCGGAGATCAGGTCGAGCAGCGGGAGACCGAGTCCCTTGAAGTCGTGGGCGATCTTCACCACCAGACGCAGATTCGCCTGAATCAGCGTTGCGCGCGCTTCGTCGTGCTCGCCGGTGTCGCGTCCGTGAATCTTGGCGGCAAGGTCGACTTCCTCCGATTTGGAAACGAGGGAAATCTGACCGATGTCCTGCATATAAACTTTCATCGTGTCGTTCTTCGATGCGGCAACCGGAGCGAGTTTGGAGTTTTTCTTCTCCTCCTCATCGCCCTCTTTTTTGTCATCGTCAAGATCGAGCGACTCATCTTCGACATTCTTGTACGCTTCCTGGTCGTCGATATCTTCGGGAAGAATATCATCCGCCGGCGGTTCCGGATCTTCCTCATACGGAGGCAGATCCTCATCGGTCATCGGCTTGGGTTCCGGAATCACAAAATCATCATCGTCATCGTCGTCCGTTTTTTTCTTTTTCTTCGGGACGGCATCTTCTTCCGGTTCTTCGGCTCTTTTCGGATGTTTCTTCTTTTCAGGAGCGGCGGCGGGGGCTTTCGCCTTTGCCGTCTTCTTGACCGGTTCCTCCTCTTCCGCTTTGACTTCCTTTGCAGGAGCCTTTTTCACCGGAGCTTTTTTTGTCTCGGCCGCAGGTTCCGCTTTCTTTGCGGGAGCTTTCTTTGCCGGGGCTTTTTTCTCTTCGGCGACGGGTTCGGTTTCCTTTTTCGCGGGGACCTTCTTCGCCGGCGCTTTTGCGGTTTCAGCGGGCTTCTTCGCGGGTTCTGCTTTCGGGGAAACGGGCTTCTTGGACGCCGCCGTCTTCTTTTCGGAAGCAGGAGCGGCTGGTTTCGTCAATTTTTTTTCCGTCGGTGACGATTTCTTTTCCGCACGTTCAGCTTTTTTGACCTCCTCCTTCACGGCAGGAACGGTCTTGGCGTCAACTTTTGCGCCTTTTTTCGCGGGGGAAACAGATTTTTCAGCAATTTTTACTGAAGACTTTTCATTTTTGCCCTTGACTTTTGGGCTTTTGTCTGTTCTATTAATCCCTGACATAGCTTTGCTTTTGTTGTTTACAGTTTACCGGGTCACAATGAACCGGTGCGTGTGATTATGACATACGCAATAGGGAAAATAGCACAAGATGAAGAAAAGTCAACTGAAAAAAGAAAATAAATTTAAAAATATTTTTTCCTCTTATCTGCGCGCCATGCGGAAAGAGACGAAAAAACGCATCCCCGTGGATGAAGACACCACGGCTCTGGAACTGCTGCGTCTCTGCATGTCCGCTCCGAAGGGGACGAAAATGCTGTTTGCCGCGCCCTCGTATGCGATTGCGGAACAGACTGAACACGAACTGCGCATCTGGGCGGAAGCCGCGGGGCATCCCCTCACATCCGCGCTTCTTCCCGAAGGTTCCTGGCGCGATACTGTCACGCTTGACTGTGAATCCGCACGCGCGGAGCTGCTCGAAAGAATGACCTCTGAAAACCCGCCCGACATTGTGGTCGGTTCCGTGCTCGCGTTTCTTTCACCGACTCCCGATCCGGACGAATTTCAGGGTGCCGGAATCATCCTGCATCGCGGCGACTCCGTCGACATGGCAAAACTCGTCAAGCGTCTCGTTTCCCTCGGTTACGACGATGAACCGCAAGCCGCCTCTTCCGGCGAATTCTCCAAACGCGGCGGCATCCTCGACGTCTTCTCCCCCGGGATGAAACTTCCCGTCCGCATCGAATTCTTCGGGGACGAGATCGATTCCCTGCGCGAATACACGCCCGACAACGGACGCTCCGTCCGCGAAATCGATTCCTGCAAAATCATCGCCCGTTCCGGGTGCGAACAGGTCGAGGGAACGGATGAATATTTTGATTTCTCTGACTACGCTCCCGACCGCGCGCTTGTCGTGGAATCGCCCGACGACTGCGCGGAGTCCGTCAGAAAGTACGGCGGCGGCAGGACGGCGGAGCACTGGGAGGCGTTTCAGAAAAAATTTGCTTCTGTGCATATTCTGGAATCGGAAGTCGACTGCATTGAACATGGAGAGAAGCCGGACCGTTCCTGTATCGGCGTCTCGCCCGCTCTCCGCGCAAGCGCTGATGAAGAGGAGCGCGATTCGGTGACGGAGATTTCGCGCAAACTTTCCGCCGAATTCGTCGAACACGCTCTTGAGGACGGCATGGAGGTCATTCTTGCCGCACACAAGGATTCCGATTCCGAGCACATCGCCGAATGGCTTCGCGAAAACAGTATACCCGAATCGGAGAAACTTTCTGTGGAGCGGCTGCACATTCCCTGCGGCGTGATGTTTCCGAAACAGAAGGCGCTCTTCCTGACCGAGCGTGAACTTTTCCCCGCATGTCTCCGCGGCAAAGACCGCGTCCGCACGGTCGACGAGACGGAGGAGGATCTTGTCAAGGCATCCCGCACCGAGCTTGAAAACATGGCGGATATCGAAGTCGGCGATCTTACGGTTCATTTGAATTACGGGCTCTGTCTTTACCGCGGCATCAAGACGGTTCGTTCCGCGGGGAGCGCGATTGAGTCGCTGGAGCTTGAGTTTGCCGATGAAAAAGTGATTTACGTTCCCGTCTGGCAGGCGCATCTGGTTTCTCGTTATGTCGGTTCGCATCTGAAGGGGGCGCAGCTTTCGAAACTGGGATCCTCCCGCTGGGCGAAAGCGCGGGAGGAGGCGGCCGGTTCCGCAAAAGGTCTTGCCTGCGAAATGCTCCGGATGCAGGCAATCCGCAAGGCGTCCCCCGGAATGCCGTTCCCGAAAGACGGTTACGACCAGAAGCTGTTTGAAGATTCATTCCCCTATGACGAAACCGAGGGCCAGAAGAAGGCGATCGAAGAGATCAAGCGCGATATGGAGTCGTCGCGTCCGATGGACCGTCTGCTCTGCGGCGACGTCGGTTACGGCAAGACGGAAGTCGCGATGCGGGCGGCGTTCAAATGCGCCGTTTCCGGCAAGCAGGTCGCCGTGCTTGTGCCGACAACGGTTCTCGCGCAGCAGCATTATCTGAGCTTTACGGAACGCTTTGCGGAATTCCCGATCGTCATTGAGACTCTGACCCGTCACAAGATGGGAAAGGAACGCAAACAGATCATCGAACGTCTCGCGGAAGGCTCCATTGACATTATCATCGGAACGCACGCTCTTGTCGGAAGTGAAGTCAAATTCCGCGAACTCGGACTTGTCATCATCGACGAGGAACAGCGTTTCGGTGTGGAGCACAAGGAAAAACTCAAGGCGGTCCGTTCGACCGTCGACGTGCTGACCATGACCGCGACGCCGATCCCGCGAACGCTCCACATGTCCATGTCCGGTCTGCGCGATTTGAGCGCAATCACCACCGCACCGACGCGCCGTCTGCCGGTTCATACAGTCGTCGCCCAGCAGGAGGATTCTCTCGTTTCCGCCGCGCTCGCGCGGGAACTGGGACGCGGCGGACAGGTCTTCTACATTCACAACCGCGTGAACTCCATTGAGAAGACGGCTGAAAAGGTCCGCTCTCTCGCTCCCGGCGCACGCGTCGCCGTCGCTCACGGACAGATGCGCGGTTCCGAACTGGAAGGCATCATGGGACAGTTCATCGAGGGCAAAATCGACGTTCTTGTCTGCACAACCATCATTGAATCGGGAATCGATATCCCGAATGCAAACACGATGATTATCGAACGCGCCGACATGTTCGGTCTTGCGGAGCTGCATCAGCTGCGCGGACGCGTTGGGCGCTGGAACCGTCAGGCGTATGCGTATCTGCTGCTTCCGCCGTCAGGAATCATGACAGGCGACGCGCGCCGGCGCATGCAGGCGATCCGCCGTTACACGCATCTCGGTTCCGGCTTCCAGCTTGCAATCCGCGACCTTGAGATCCGCGGAGCGGGAAACATCATCGGAGCGGAGCAGAGCGGACACGTCGACGCCATCGGTTTCCATCTGTACTGCCAGCTTCTGCGCGAGGCGGCAAACAATCTGCGCGGAATCAAAAACGCCCGCCCGATTACCTGCGACCTCAATCTGGACTTTCTGGAATATGCGCTTGATACGGACAAAAAGCATCTTGCCGCGGCGATTCCGCCGGATTACATTGAAGACGACCGTTTGCGTCTGGAGGCATACCGCCGTCTCGCAATGTTCGAGGATCCCGCCCAGGTCGACGATTACCACGAGGAACTCCGCGACAAATACGGTCCGCTGCCCGACGCTGCGGAAAACATGCTGACCACGGTCCGTCTCCGCCTTCTCGGCGCCGCCTGCGGCTTCCATGCGGTTTCGTGCCGCGACGGGAAAATTTATCTGGAGCAGGGCAATTCGCTGTACCGTCCGGGCGGCATGATCCCGAAGCTGAATGCGGACTGGTCTCCGAAGAAAAAACTGACGAGTCTGCTGGGGCTTCTGGAATGCACGGCCGCGCAGTTCAAAGCAAAACGCGAGCAGGGGCTGAAGGCGTTCGGGGCTCAGTTCGGAAAGTAAAATCCGCAGTTCCCTCCGGTTTGCATTGGACTTTTCCCGTTTTCGTGATACATTACAGTAAAACGAACGAAGGATGGAACCAATGCTGGCAAAACGAATTATCCCCTGCCTCGACGTAACCGGCGGACGCGTCGTCAAAGGCGTCAACTTTGTGAACCTCATCGATGCCGGCGACCCGGTTGAAGCCGCGATCGAATACGACCGCCAGGGTGCGGATGAACTCGTCTTTCTCGATATCACCGCAACCAGCGACAACCGCGATTCCATGTACGACGTTGTCCGCAGAACCGCGGAAAACGTCTTCATTCCCCTGACCGTCGGCGGCGGAATCCGGTCCGTTGAAGATATGCGTAAAATGCTCAATTCCGGAGCGGACAAGGTTTCCGTCAACTCTTCCGCCATTCAGAATCCCGATCTTATCCGCGCGGGAGCGGAACGTTTCGGAAACCAGTGCATTGTTCTTGCGATTGACGCGCGCCGCGTTCCGGGTGAAAAACGCTGGGAAATCTACACGCACGGCGGACGCCGCAACACAGGCATCGACGCACTCGAATGGGCGCAGCGTGGCGTGGAGCTCGGCGCAGGGGAAATCCTCCTGACCAGCATGGACGCCGACGGCACCAAGAACGGGTATGACATCGAGCTCACCAAGACCATTTCCGATGCGGTTTCCGTTCCTGTCATCGCATCGGGCGGCGCCGGCAAGCTGGAACACCTCGATGAAGTCTTCCGCGACGGCGGAGCTCACGCGGTTCTCGCGGCGAGCATCTTCCACTTCGGGACGTTCACGGTTCCGCAGGCGAAAGAGTTCCTCGCGGAACGCGGCATTCCCGTCCGCAAACCTGTAGCATGAACTTATTAAAGAATTAAGGAGATAAAAATGGCAACTGATCCGAAAACCAAACTTGCGCAGGATGCTCTTGCGTATCACGGCTCCGCGCCGAAAGGCAAACTTGCCTCCGTTCCGACCAAACCCTGCAACACACAGCATGATCTCTCGCTCGCCTATACTCCGGGCGTTGCGGTTCCCTGCATGGAAATTCACAACAATCCCGACGCCGTCTGGGAATACACCGGACGTGCGAATTCTGTTGCCGTTGTCAGCGACGGCACGGCGGTTCTCGGTCTCGGCAATATCGGACCTGAAGCCGGACTGCCCGTCATGGAGGGCAAGAGCGTGCTCTTCAAGAAGTTCGCGGACATCAACTCCATTCCGATCTGTCTCGGTTCCGTCTTCCAGGAAAACGGCAAGACCGACCCGAAGAAGGTGATTGAAGTCGTCAAGACCCTGGAACCC
>DHMO01000002.1:76218-88213 GCA_002405835.1 Lentisphaeria bacterium UBA4640
ATGAACATCCCCGTTTTCCACGACGACCAGCACGGAACCGCGATCATCTCTCTTGCCGGAATCCTGAATGCGCTCAAGCTCGTCGGCAAGAAGATTGAAAACTGCAAATTCGTCATGAACGGCGCCGGCGCGGCCGGCATCGCATGCGCGGAATACTATGTTTCCGCCGGAGCCAGACGCGAGAACTTCACACTCTGTGACTCCAAAGGCACGATTCACAGCGGACGCACCGATCTGAACGATCAGAAGAAGCGTTTCGCGCGTCCGATGACTGAACGCACGCTTGCGGAAGCGATCAAGGGGGCGGACGTCTTCATGGGCGTTTCCGTCGGCGGCGCGCTGACCAAAGAGATGGTGGCGTCGATGGCTCCGGGCGCGGTGGTTTTCGCAATGGCGAACCCCGTTCCGGAAATCAATCCGCAGGATGCGAAGGACGCAGGAGCGGCAGTTGTCGGAACCGGACGCACGGACTTCCCGAACCAGGTGAACAACGTTCTCGGATTCCCCGGCATCTTCCGCGGTGCGCTTGACGTCCGCGCAACGGATATCAACGAAGCAATGAAGCTCGCCGCGTCGAAAGCTCTTGCGGAAATCGCGTCGGAACCGATTCCGGCGGATGTTCTCGCCCAGCTGAAGGAAGCCTATCCGCAGGATGCGGCGAACGGCGTGTTCGACGGCGAGAATCCGCTGAAGGAAACTTACGTCATTCCGAAACCGTTCGACACCCGCGTGGTCCCGCGTGTCGCCGCCCGCGTCGCCGAAGCCGCCATGAAGAGCGGAGTCGCCAGAGTCATGATCGACGATTTCGATGCTTACGAAAAATCTGTTGCGGAACGCATCCGCAAAGCCAACGCATAAGAAAGAGTGAAAGCTGAAATGAAAATCATCCGCACGATCCGTGAAATGCAGGAATGGTCCGACGCGAAACGCCGCGCCGGCGCCACCCTTGCCGTCATTCCGACCATGGGATTCCTGCACGAGGGACACCTCTCGCTGATCGACACCGCCCGCAAAAACGGCGCCGACACCGTCATCGTCACCATCTTCGTCAATCCGACCCAGTTCGGGCCGAACGAGGATTTCGACAAGTATCCCCGCGACTTCGAGCACGACACAAAGCTGCTCGAAAGCAAGAGCGTCGACGCCGTTTTCGCGCCGACCGCTGATGAGATGTACCCGAAGGACTCGTCCACCTGGGTTATCGAAGAGAAGCTTTCGAAGGGGCTCTGCGCAAAGACGCGTCCGATTCACTTCCGCGGCGTGACGACCGTTGTTTCGAAACTGTTTCTCGCCACTCTGCCGCACATTGCGGTGTTCGGTCAGAAGGACGGTCAGCAGGCGCGGATTATCAAGCGCATGGTGCGCGACCTGAACTTCCCGATCCGCATTGTGATTTCCCCGATCATCCGCGAAGCCGACGGTCTCGCCCGCAGCTCGCGTAACAAATACCTCTCGGAGGAGGAGCACCGGAATGCGCTGTCTCTTTCGCGCGGACTTGCGAAGCTGAAAGCGGAGATCGAGTCCGGAAGAACCGACCTTGCCGCGATGCTTGCGGAACTGCGCGCTTCGATCGAAGCCGCCTCCGGAGTCGTGGATTACATCGAAGCTGTGGATTCGGAAACGCTGGAACCGATTACGGAAATCGGCGGTTCGATGATGTTCCCGCTCGCGGTTTATTTCGGTAAAACGCGCCTCATTGACAACATTCTTGTGGAGAAATGAAAAAATCCATTTGCAACCGCGCAAAAGTGGATGTACATTTCCGAAAGAAACAGAACCAAACGAAAGGCAGTAAAATGGCAAAGAAATTCTTCATGGCCGCAATGGCCGCTGTGCTCGCTGTGACCTTCACTGCGTGCTCCTCGATTTCAACCGGAACCACCGTTCACGGAATGAAACTTTCCGACTCTGACGTCACCACGGTCCCCGTGCACGTCAACGGTGAAATCTGGGGCGTTTACCTCTTCGGCATTCTCCCGCTGATGACCGGAAGCTCCGCCGCTCCGGGCTCCATGACTCTGTTCAAGGACACGGTTCGCGTCGACAATGCCGTCAGCATGCTGACGAAGCGTGCGAAAGACATGGAGGCCAACCGCGTCAACGATCTCACCTCCTTCAAGACGAGCACCTGGCTGCTTCTCTTCTCCGTGAAAGAAGTTCAGGTTTCCGGAAATGCTCTGAAGTAAGCTGAAACGGACACACGTTCGCGCCGCTCTTCCGCCTTCGCAACGGAAGAGCGGCGTTTTTGATTTTAAATTCCGGACGGCGCGTCTTCGTGAGAAAAAATTGCCAGGCAAAAAAAGACCGGCTGCACCAAATTGATGCAGCCGGTCTTTGTGTTCGGGCGGCGTCAGCCGCGCCGCGGTTACGCTTTTTTCATGACCTTGTGGTGAACCAGCAGATATGCGGCGGCGAATACCGCGAGTCCAAGCAGAAGCCAGCCGTAGTTTTTGGAGATGATTTCCTTGCCTTTTTCGATCATTTCAAGGTAGCTCATGTCCGCTGTAAGATGTCCGAAATATCCTCCGATTGCGGTGAGGATGATGATCCAGATTCCCGCGCCGAGGGTGGTGTAGACGGTGAAACTTTTGAGCGGCATGCGGGCGAGTCCGGCGGGGATCGAAATCAGCTGACGAATCGCGGGGAGCAGACGGCAGACAAAGGTTGCAAGCTCGCCGTATTTGCGGAAAATCTCCTCCGCCCGGTCGAGTGTCGGCTCCTTCAAAAAGAAATATTTGCCGTATTTATGCAGGAATGCCCGTCCGAGTTTCAGCGCAAGATAGTAGTTGATGTATGCTCCCGCGATGGATCCGAGACAGCCGACGATGACCGCGATGATGCAGTCGATCCACGGATTCCCCGTGGTCAGCTGTCCTTTGAATGCGAGGAAGCCGGCGGGGATCATCACCACTTCGCTGGGGAAGGGGATGAACGAGCTTTCAATCGTCATGAAGATGAAAATCAGCAGAAAACCCCATACGGGGGCGTACTGGGCGATGGCGTCAAGATGCGCCGCAATCTGTTCGGTCATAAAAAAACTTTCCTTTCCCTTTTGCGTTTTTGAATTGTTGGTGTAAAGTATACACCGGAAACACGAAAAATCCATTGACATGACAAAAAAATCACGAAAGAAACGGAAACTATGCACGAAATCGCTTTTACCATCGGGAAACTCTCGATTCACTGGTACGGAGTCTTCGTCGCGCTGGCATTCGTCACCGCAATGACAACTCTTCTGATCGAACGCAAACGCGCGGGGCTTACCTCCGACAATGTTTTTGACCTCGCGCTGATCGCCATCTTCGGCGGCGTCTCCGGGGCGCGTCTCTTCTATGTCGTCCAGTTCCATGACCAGTTCCGCGACAATCTCCTTGACGTTATCCGCATCGACAAGGGCGGACTCGTCTTCTACGGCGGTTTCATTGTCGCCCTGGTGGTTGTCATGCTTTACTGCAAGTGGAAAAAACTGCAGACGCTGAAGGTCCTCGACATCTATGCTCCGGCGGTTGCGTTCGGACACGTCTTCGGGCGGATCGGCTGTTTCATGCAGGGCTGCTGCTTCGGGAAACCGCTTGCGGCGGATTCGGTTTTCCCATCGGTTGTCTTCCCTGCCGGTTCGGCTCCGGCGGTATTCTATCCCGCGAATCCGCGCGACCTCTATTCCGCCGTCAGGACAGCGTCTGAATCCATGCCGCTGATCCCGGTTCAGCTTTACGAATCGTTCTGCAATCTGCTGATCGGAATTCTGCTGATGTTTCTGCTGCGCAAGGTGAAGCGTCCGGGCGGCGTGGCGGCGATCTATCTTGCGGCATATGCGGTCATGCGTTTCACCATGGAGCTGATGCGCGGGGATCATACGGATCATATCGGCGTGTTCACCCCTTCGCAGACGGTTGCGGTTTTTCTGATGATTCCCGCCTCGGCGGTTCTCTTCTGGTACGCGGGAAGGAGATACAGAAATGCCGCGGAATAAAGAACGGATCACGTTTACGGTCGAACCCGGTTTTGCAAACATCCGTATCGACCAGTGTGTCACAAAGCATGCGGAGGGCGAATACTCCCGCGTCCAAATTCAGAAACTCATCGACGCCGGCAAGCTGACTCTGAACGGCAAAGTCTGCACCGCCAAGCGCACGACGGTTGCGGAGGGGGATGAAATCTCCTTTGAGCCGCCTTCCGATTCCCCGATGGAGCATGTGGAGGCGGAGGAAATCCCGCTGGATATTCTGTATGAAGACGATGCTCTTCTGGTCATCAACAAGCCTGCCGGGATGGTTGTTCACCCCGCGGCAGGGAACTACACGGGAACGGTGGTCAACGCTCTGCTCGGACGCGACCGCGATCTGGTTTCCGAATTTGATGAAGAGGACGACCCGATGCGTCCCGGCATTGTGCACCGTCTGGACAAGGATACATCCGGCTGTCTCGTCATTGCGAAAAACGGCGTGGCGATGCACAAGCTCAGCCGTATGTTTGCCGACCGCGAGGTTTCGAAAACCTACGCGGCAATCGTCGCGCCGTGTCCGAAAGTGATTGCCGCGGAAATCCGCACACAGATCGGGCGTCATCCGGTCAACCGCAAGAAAATGGCGGTGGTGCGCAGCGGAGGCAAAGACGCGTACACGCGTTTCACCACGCTCAAGCGCGGAAAAATCGGGAATGTCACCGCCGCTCTGCTTCAGGTGCGGATCATGACGGGACGAACACACCAGATCCGTGTTCACATGTCGTATTTCGGCTCACCGGTGATCGGCGACGGCACATACGGCGGAAACGGGCGCATTCCCGCGCCGCGGCAGATGCTTCACGCATGGAAAATAACCTTCCCGCATCCGTTTACGAAAGAGGAGCTCTCCTTCGAGGCTCCGTTCCCCGCGGATTTTCAGGAATATGTCGATAAAATTCAGGAATAAGAGAGGCTGATATGGCAGTCAATGCAATCGCAATAGACGGTCCCGCCGCATCGGGCAAAAGCTCGGCGGCGCAGATGCTCGCGGAGGCGATCCCGGGCGCAATTCACATCAACACCGGTTCCATGTACCGCGCGGCGGCATGGAAGGCGCTCCGACTCGGGATTGATCCGAAGAATCCCGACCCCGCAAAACTTGACGACATGCTTGCAAACACCTCAATGCGCTTTATTCCGGGCGCAGACGGACTTGAACTCGAAGTTGACGGCTCCGTTCCCGGCGATGTGCTCCGCACTCCCGAAATCTCCGCGGGCGCCTCGGCAATCGCGGCGGTTCCGGCGGTTCGTGCAAAACTCGTCGAATGGCAGCGCAAAATGGCGGACGGCGCGCTCGTCGTCATGGAGGGACGCGACATAGGAACCGTGGTCTTCCCCGATGCGAAATACAAGTTTTTCCTGACCGCTTCCCCTGAAGCCCGCGCGAAGCGCCGTCTGCTTCAGGATGGCGGCACGCCCTCGGAAGAGGAAATCGCAAAGGTCGCCGCCGAAATCGCCGCGCGCGACAAAGCCGACTCGACCCGCGCAGTCGGTCCGCTCCGTCAGGCGGAGGACGCCGTTCTGCTCGACAACAGCGGAATGAACCTGCAGGAAACCATTGATTTCATGCTCCGCAAAATAAAAAACAAAGTCGTTCTTTCCTACCGCGTCCCATATGCGGACACCGACCAGATGGGCGTTGTCTATTATGCAAATTATTTTGAATACTTTGAGCGGTTCCGCAACGAACTTCTCCGCGAGACGGGTCACACCTATCTTGAGCTCGAAAAAGAGGGCATCGCAATGCCGGTGATCGAAGCGAACTGCCGTTACAAGGCGTCCGCGCGCTACGATGATGTTCTTGACATCACCGGATGTTTCGCGGAGGCTTCCGGCGTGCGCGTGAAAATCGTCTGTCAGATCTTCTGCCGCGGAAAACTTCTCGTGGAGGGCTTCACCGTTCACGCGTGTGTGGATATGAAGACGGGTCGCCCGGCGCGTCCGCCGCGTTTCATCAAGGAACTTGTGGAGGCTCAATGAAATACCGCTGCATTTTTTTCGACATCGACGGAACGCTTCTCAACACTGAATCGATTGTCATGCCGGAGCTTCAGGCGACCCTCCTCGAACTTACGGGGAAGCATTACGACCTTGCGGAACTCCAGCGTTTCTGGGGCATTCCGACCTCCGACACCGCCGCTGCTCTGAAGCTTTCCGATCCCGACCGTTTCGGGCGGATATGGGAGGATCGTGTGGTGCGCCGCGACAATGAGATCGAACCGTTCCCTGGAATCGAAAAAATGCTTGGCGAACTCAAAAACGCCGGAATCCGTCTCGGAATCGTCACTTCGAAAAACCGTTCGGAACTTTCGCAGGGGTTCCATATTGCGCAATATTTTGAACCTGACCTGATGATCACCGCGACCGATACGGTTCTGCACAAGCCGAATCCCGACCCGCTGCTTGAGGGGCTCCGCCGCGCGGATTGTCCGCCGGAAGAGGCTCTCTTTGTGGGCGATACGGTTCACGATGCGAACTGCGCCGCCGGAGCAAACGTCGCTTTCGGACTTGCGGTCTGGGGTGCGCATTCGGTCCGGCATATCCGCGCCGCACATTACTTCGCCACTCCTTCTGAAGTGGCTCCGCGTCTTGAAGATCGCGGACCGCTTCCGCCGTTCCTGCGTCAGGCGATGGAACTTCAGTTTATCGGGCAGGCGGGTGTGACCTATTCCAAAGATCCCTATGATATGGAGCGTTTTGAGCGTATCCGCGAACTCGCCGCGGAAATGCTCGCCGCAAAAACGGAACTTCCGCTTGAAACGGTGAAGTCGCTCTTCTGCAGCGAGCGCGGCTTCCAGACTCCGAAACTTGATACGCGCGCCGCAATCTTCCGCGACGGAAAGATTCTGCTTGTTCACGAGAAAAGCGGCAAATGGTCGCTTCCCGGCGGCTGGGTTGACCTTTGCGAATCCATTCGCTCCAACACCGAGAAGGAGGTTCGCGAGGAGGCCGGGCTTGAAGTTGCCGCGCTTCGCCTGATTGCCATGCAGGACCGCAACCGGCACAATCCGCCCCCGTATGCTTACGGAATCTGCAAGGTGTTCGTCCTCTGTGGCGAGGTTGACGGAGCGTTTCGCGAGAATCTCGAAACGACGGGCTTTGCGTATTTTGCGGAAAATGAACTGCCCCCGCTTGCGGAGGAGAAAAACACCGCTGCGCAGATCCGCATGTGTTTCGACGCCTTCCGCGATCCGGACTGGAAGGTTGTTTTCGACTGATTTGCATTCAGCGTCCGCACGGTATATATTACGGTAAAAAACAGGAGAAAGATAATGGCACAGCTTAAAACAATCGCCGTCATTCCCGCACGGCTTGCAAGCACAAGATTCCCGGGAAAAGTCATTGCTGAACTCGGAGGAAAGCCGATCATCCAGTGGGTCTGGGAGCGCACGGCAAAATCCAGAGCGGACCGTGTGCTCATCGCGACCGACAGCGAGAAGGTGAAAGCGATCGCGGAAGGGTTCGGCGCGGAGGCGGTCATGACCTCTCCGAATCATCCTTCCGGCTCCGACCGCATCTGGGAAGCCGCAAAGAATATCGAATGCGATGTCATCATCAACGTTCAGGGCGACGAGCCGTTCATGAAGCCGGAAGTCATTGATTCCCTTATCGACGTCATGGCCGGAGCGGATCAGCCGGATATGGCGACCGTTGTTGTCCCTTCGACCCGTGCGGAGATTGCCTCGAATCCGAATCTTCCGAAAGTCGTCGTGGGCGCAGATGGATCCGCTCTCTATTTCAGCCGTTCCGAGATTCCGTTCCTGCGGACGGGCGGAACCGATATGCCGCTCTACCGTCACTGGGGCATTTATGCGTACCGCCGCGCCGCGCTGGAGCGTTTCGTCTCTCTTCCGGAGAGCCCGCTGGAGAAATGCGAAAAGCTCGAACAGCTGCGCGCACTCGAAAACGGCATGAAAATCAAAGTTGTCAAAACGCACTTCCAGAGTATCGGCATTGATACTCCGGAGGATCTTGTCCGTGCGGAAAATTATCTGCGGGAACACAACGAGCAGTAAACAATGAAACGCGTTCTTCAGTACATCGTCTATCTTGCCGCTCTGGTCTTCATGAAATTCATGGAGATTCTGCCGCGCGGGACATTCCGTTTTCTCGGCTGGCTCTTTTCGTGGCTTGCGGTTCCGCTTCCGCCGGTTGGCGGACTGATCCGCAAAAATCTCCGCTGCGCCTTTCCGGAAAAGGATGAAAAGGAGATCTTCGATCTCTCCCGCCGCTGCATTGCGAACCTTATTCAGACCGTTTGCGAACTTTTCTGGTTCCACAACCGCCCGGAGAAGGTGAAGGAGATGATTGATGTTCAGCCGAATCTCGCCGCCGTTGCGGAAAACGCGCGCAAGTGTATTGCGGAAGGACGCCCCGTCATTCTCATTACGCCGCATCACGGCAACTGGGAGTTCTCGGGCATGGCGCTGGGACTCTACTTCGGGTTCAAAATGGCGACCGTTGTCCGCACACCGCGCAATCCCTATCTGAGCCGTCTGATTACGGGCGGGCGTTCCGTGAAGAATGTGAGCATCATTGAGTCGAGGGGCGGCATGATGAAACTTGTGCATGCAATGGAAACCGGTTCAGTCGCGGGAATGCTCGTCGACCAGAACATCAAGGCGCGCAACGGCGGCGCGTTCGTCGACATGTTCGGTCTTCCCGTTCCCGTTTCGCGCTTCCCGGGAACGATGGTTCTGAAGAAGAACGCATACATCGGCGTCGGCTCCTGCATCCGTCTTCCGAACGGACATTTCAAGGCGACGATGGATCCGCTTCCGAAGGCAGCATGCGAGTACACTTCCGAAGAAGAGGTGATTCAGGACATCATGAAGATGACCGAAAATCTGATCCGCATGGCTCCGGAGCAATACCTCTGGCTTTACAACCGTTTCCAGTATATCCCGGAGAATGCGTCGCCGGAACTCAAGGCGAAGTATCCTTCTTACGCGAAAATGGTCAAGCCTTCGTTCTATTCCAAACATGCAAAGGATTCCGACAAGGATTGAGCTATGCTGAAGTGGCTGCACATCAAAAATCTGGCGCTGGTCGAGGAGGCCGATGTTGAGTTTTCCCCCGGCTTCAACGCTGTTACGGGCGAGACCGGTGCGGGCAAATCCGTGCTCATGGGCGGTGTTGCCCTTTTGCTCGGCGGAAGGTTTGAGAAATCCGCCATCCGTCAGGGAACGGAGCGTTGCGAAATCGCCGGCGAGTTCCGTCTGGATTCCGTTTCCGGTCCGCGCATCGCGGCTCTGCTGGAAGAGTACGGACTTGAACCCTGCGAGGATTCCGCTCTGCTTGTCCGCCGCGTCTTTACGCAGTCGGGCGGACGCATCTTTGTGAATTCGTCGCCCGCAAGTGCGCAGATTCTCCGCACGATCGGGGAACTGCTCGTCGACGTCCACAGCCCTCACGAGGCGTTCGGGCTGATGAAGCCTTCTGCGCAGCTGAATGCTCTTGACCGCTTTGCACGTCTGGATGATCTTCTGAACGAAGTTTCCGCCGCGTGGGATGTGATCCGCAAAGTCGAAGTGGAGCAGGAGGAATTTCAGCGCACGATGCCCGATGCCGATGAAGCGGAGCGGCTCCGCCGGATTGTTTCCGAAATTGAATCGCAGAATCCCGAACCCGGGGAAGATGAACGGCTGGAAGCGACCCATGCCGCCGCATCGAATTCAAAAACGATTCTTGAAATTGCCTCTGCCGCTTCCGCCGCGCTGAACGAATCCGACGATTCGATCATGGATCGCCTCTCGTCTGTCCGTCGCCTGCTGCGTCCGCTGGAGACGGCGGATCCGGGTTATGCGGACAAGTTCCTGACGAAATGCGATGAGATTTCCGACGCGGTTTCGGAGCTTACCGATGATTTGCAGTCGCGCGCTTCCGCTGTGGAACTGGATGAATCCGAGTTCGCCGCCTTGGAGGAGCGCATTCAGATTCTTCAGACACTCAAGCGCAAATACGGTCCGGAAATTGCGGATGTCCTTGCGGAACTGGAAAATTCGCGCCGCCGTCTGGAGCTTTTCGAGAACTCCGCGCGCGAACGCGAACAGCTGGAGGCGCGTCTTTCCGCCGCACGTTCTGCACACCTAGCACTTTGTGCAAAGCTGACCGCCGCGCGCAAAGCCGCTTCGGAGGAGCTTTCCGCCAAACTGCGCGAAGAGATTATGAAACTCGGATTCAAACGCGCCGCCTTCGAGGTTGAGTTCGGCGAATCGCGTCCGGGACCGAATGGCGCGGATCGTATAGAGTTTCTGTTTTCCGCGAACCCGGGAGTTCCGGTCAAACCTCTGAAAGACGTTGCGAGCAGCGGCGAGCTTTCGCGAGTGATGCTTGCGGTGAAAACGGTTCTTGCGGAAGTCGATGAGATCGGCACGCTTGTGTTCGATGAAATTGATGCGAACATCGGCGGAGAAACTGCTGTGGTGGTTGCCGGGGAACTGCACGAGCTTGGAACGAAGAAACAGATTCTCTGCATCTCGCATCTGGCCCAGGTCGCCGCGCGTGCGGACCGTCATTTCTCTGTGGTCAAAACGACGACGGTGGAGGCGGCGGTCAGTTCGATCCGAGTCCTTTCAAAGAAGGACCGCGTTGTGGAGCTTGGCCGCATGCTTGGCGGCGGTCCGGCGGCGGAAACGCACGCAAAAACTCTGCTGGAAGACTGAATGATCGGAACCGCCGGCTGAGCTGGCGGTTTGCATTCGTTTGCGGATTCAGGATTCTTTGACCTGTTTGTATTCGCGGACCTCCTGTTCCGCACATCACGCGAGAAGCTGTGTCCCGGAGGCGGATAAGACAGATGAGTTCTCCTCATAAGAACTTTGAGTTTTTTCCTGTCGGCTCCTGAGTAGTCATGGAAACCTCCTGGGTTGAAATATTTATTTAAACTACGGCAGGATTTTGTCCTTTTAAGAAAAGACAAAAATTATTTATGCCGATAGCTTTTTGAGTAATATATTGCTGCACGAATTGTTTTGATTTGAAATCTTTGTCTCTGCATGCTATTTTATGTAAAAGATTTAGGAGCAACTCTGTTTTGTTATGTTCCGCGAACCTCGGATGACATATATCATTGAGTATAAAGTTCGCGTTTGATGTAACATCTTGATAATCAGATGATTATAAAGAAGCGGAGAATGTCGCCGTGCTCATTGACAGATGAAAAATGATATTTCGCGCGATTCTTTGATTTGCATTTTGAGCCGAAACGGTTTATATTATCCCCGTTGCTCCTCGCAAGAGGAGCATGTATTGAAACCCTGTCGATACTGGACGCTTCCCAAATCTCCTTTGGTTGCTCCTCGCAAGAGGAGCATGTATTGAAACTGATACGCGGCGTTGGTGATTGCCGCGTTGGTGGTTGCTCCTCGCAAGAGGAGCATGTATTGAAACTAGCGGCGGTGATGAAAATGGCTGAAAAGAGCTATGTTGCTCCTCGCAAGAGGAGCATGTATTGAAACGGGAGAGGTCAACGACCTGAAAACGGGGCTAGGCGTTGCTCCTCGCAAGAGGAGCATGTATTGAAACCTTTTTCGAGTTAAAATACACCATAAAGCAAAAAAGTTGCTCCTCGCAAGAGGAGCATGTATTGAAACAACAAAAAACGTGGATTGGAAGAGAAGGAAATGGTTGCTCCTCGCAAGAGGAGCATGTATTGAAACAGAAGCGTGGCGACAAGTGGATTCTCCTCACCAGTTGCTCCTCGCAAGAGGAGCATGTATTGAAACTTGTGCAGTCTTTGCGCCTGCGTAGTAGTCTTCCGTTGCTCCTCGCAAGAGGAGCATGTATTGAAACGCCGGGCTGGTGGTTTACTGGCTGATGGTTGAGTTGCTCCTCGCAAGAGGAGCATGTATTGAAACTTATTACAGGTTACAAGCTTGCAAGTGTCCAAGTTGCTCCTCGCAAGAGGAGCATGTATTGAAACTTTGCATTTATCATGCCCTTGACAGACTGGGCAGTTGCTCCTCGCAAGAGGAGCATGTATTGAAA
>DHMO01000029.1:0-10390 GCA_002405835.1 Lentisphaeria bacterium UBA4640
TTTACAGAAAAAATGTTACGTAGTCCCGAGCCGCCATTGACTCATACGATAATCTATCATTCTTCAACTGTTTTTCAAGTCTTTATTCCATCGAATGTGTGCAATTCTAAGGCTTCTGAGCCGCAGATATTTTATGAAAACTCATCCGGGAAAATATAAATCCGTGTAAAATTGCTCTTAGAATTCTTCATTTTCATCTTCCGGACCGCCTTCACCGAAGAGAGGTTTATCTTCGGATGGCTCGTGGCTGAAAAGAGCATCGTGCAATTTCTTGCCGGCCCAGATGCCGAGCGCGACGGCTCCAAGCGTTTCCAGCGCTTCCAGACGCTGCTCTTCATCCCACTCGACGGCGGCTTCACGAAGACATTCCGCACAGTAATGTTCCGAATCGACTGTATAAATTTTGCTCTTCGGGAAAAACTCATGACAGGTGTCGCATTCACAATACTTCGTGCTGCGGCAGTCCGGGCAGACTTCCAGAGAACGTCCTTTTACGGTAAGGTACTCAATCTTGTTTTCGGCAACCAGTTTTTTGCAGGAATCACAACGTTTGCAATGGAATTCCGCACATTCCGCGCAATAAACATGTCCGTTCCAATGACAGGCGGTTTCCGCAGGCTTCCATTCACGGCAGTCTTCGCAGAAAATGTATTTCCCGTTTAAACAAGCGGGACAAAGCGAAAGCGTTTTCCGGTTCAGGCGGACTTCTTCGAGTTCCTCTTTTTCAATCTTCCGGTTGCAGCCGCCGCAGGTGCCGAAGTACTCCGCTTTGCATTTCCTGCACATCAGATGACCGTGAAAATCAACCGCCGCCGCGGCTTTGATGAACGTTTCGCAGTGCGGGCAGAGAACATATTTTTCGCAAAGACACGGAATGCAGATTTCTTTGGAATCCGCATAAACAAGATCCTCTTCACAGGCATACTGCCCGCATACTTCGCATTTGAAATACTTCTCTTCCGCACATTCTCTGCAGAGACAGAAATCCCTGCCTCTGACCGAAACTTTATTTTTTGCGTTCAGCTCGCGGCGGCATCGGTGACAGAATTCCGGCATCTGCAGTTTCTCCTGCTGACCGTATCCGCTTATTCCTCAAAATCGAGGCACATGCGGACCTGCGTGAAGGGACGGACCTTCGTGTTGGCAACTTCGACGTGCGCGGGATGCACTGCGTAGCCCTTCAGCGCTTCCACATCCGCGAGGGTTGAGTCGAGCATGACATCTGCATTCGAACTCGGGAGCCCGTTGGTGCGGACTCGAATGTCAACAAGTCCCGGAACAACGCCGCGCAGTCCTTCGAGTCCCGTTTTGATGCCCTGCTTGACGGATTCCTTCTGTTCAGCGCTCAGTTCATCTTTCAGTTTCCAGAGAATAATGTGCTTGACCATGATCGACTCCTTAAATTGTCAGACCGAGCATAACGGTCTGCTGGTTTGTGTTGTTCCAGACGGCATGGGGACGGTTGCCGGTTACCCGGCAGGTCGTGCCTGCGGGAATGACAACAGTTTCATTTTCGTATTCCACACGAGCTTCGCCGGAGACGACGAGGAAAAGGTGATCGTGCGGATGCGAATGTTTTCCGAGCGGACCGCCTCCGCCGGGCTCCAGGAAGGCGAGCGCGCCGTCGCGGAACGTGCCGCCCAGTTCGGGAAATTTCTTCGCCTTGAAGTGAATGTGTGCGGGAGGCGTGGTGAATTCGGAATCGTTCATTGCCGTTCTCACTTTTTCAGGGAAATGTAATGTTTCTGGATTTCCGGCGTGCGGACTGCGATGTTCGCAAGGTGGTCGCCGATCCGTTCGAGTTCCCAGAGCAGTTCGATGAAGATGACGCTGCCTTCAACCGAGCATTTGCCCTCGTTGCGGCGGGAGACGTGTTCCATTTCGTACTGGCGCGTGAGGTTGTTGATTTCGCGCTCGTTTTCCATGACGATTTCGGGAACTTCGGGCGGGTTCTCGCCGGTGTAGGGCATTTCATTGTCGGTTTCGTTCATCGCGGACTGAAGCGCGGGAACATCTTTGCGGGTGTAATCTTTTTCATATTTCTTGGTGAGCTTGTTGATCCGGCGTTCGCTGGCGAGCGCGGATTCCACAAGCTCGCGGTCGGTTCCGCCGAGCGCCTGCGTAACGTTTTTCGCCTGGAAATCAAGCAGATCCCAAAGCTCCTTCAGGTCGGCACGGGCAACATCGGAGAGCTGAATGCCGCTCTTCGCAAGACGCTTTGTCAGCTTCATGATGGTCTCCGCGTGATCGGCGATGCGCTCTGCGTCGTTGGTGCAGTGCATGAGCAGCGGAATCAGCGCGGACTGCGGACGCGTCAGGTGCTTGCGGGTGATCTGGACAAGGTAATTCGTGATGTCGGTCTGCATGGTGTCGACAAGTTTCTCGTCCTCTTTGAGCGCCTTGTGGGAATCTGCGTCGTAGCTGGACTGGAGGAAGTGGGCGTTGACGGCGCGGTCGATCATGGTCCAGGAGTCCTGCACCATGCGGCGGATTTCGAGGACAACCTGTTCGAGTGCGACAGACGGCGTGGCGAGAAGATTCGGTTCGAGCGCGTGAATCTCATTGTTCGTATCGTCGCGGACGGGAAGAAGGCGTTCGCAGAGGCGTGAGAACGGTTTCAGCAGCGGCATCAGGATCAGCACGGTGAAAATGTTGAAGAAGGTGTGCGCCATGGCGATATGCCGTTCGAGTCCCTGCGGTATCGGCAGGAAGACGTTGCCGGGTGTGATGGAATTGATGAAATAGAGGAATATCGGAATCCGTTCGGGTCCGTAGGGAATGTAGAAGCTGATGATGAGAAGGAGCGAGCCGAAGCAGTTGAACAGGAAGTGTGCGATGGTCGCCTGTTTCGCCACGCGATTCGCGGTGAGAGAGGCGAGGAACATGGTGATGGTCGTTCCGATGTTGGTTCCGAGCAGCAGCGGAAGCGCGGTGTAGAAGTTGAGCAGTCCGCCGGATGCGAGCGCAAGCATGATGCCGATGACTGCCGCGCTGGACTGGATCAGGAAGGTTCCGATGATGCCGATCAGGGTCGCTCCGAGCACTGCGCCGATCGGCATGAAGCCGCCCGGAGTGACGGGAGCGCAGTCAAATGAACGGAACAGGCTGATGAAGGTCGGGAAGCCGCCGAGCGCTTTGAGTTCGGAGCTCATCAGTCCCATGCCGAAGAAGAGCAGACCGAATCCGAGAACCGTTTCGCCCCATCCGCGGATCGCGGATTTTTTCGCAATCATCATCAGAAAGCCGATCGCCACGCACGGCAGAGCGATTCCGCCGAGGTTGAACGAAATCAGCTGTGCGGTTACGGTCGTTCCGATATTCGCGCCGAAGATGATGCCGACCGCCTGCTGAAGCGTAAGAAGTCCGGCATTGATGAAGCCGACAACCATGACGGTTGTTGCGGAGCTCGACTGAATGACCGCGGTCACCACGGTTCCCGCGAGCACGGCGATGATGCCGTTGCGGGAGAAGAACTGGAGAATGCGTTTCATGTTCTCCCCGGCGATTTTGAGCAGACCGTCCGCCATGAGTTTCATGCCGAAAACGAAGAAGGCGAGTCCGCCGACGACGGAGATGATGACGGTTGTGAGGTCGAGTCCGAGCACGCGGACCTGACTTGTACGGAGATAGTGTCCGCTTTTCGGATCGGCGACTTCGATGCCGACGCGGTATTCGCCGGTGTCTTTTCCGAGCCGGACCTGAGTGGAAGCCACGCCGCGGGAGTCGGTGAGGACGTCAGGAGTGAGCACGGCGGCGGAGTTTTTCGACTCAGGCGAGGAGAGGATGGAGAAGTAGACGGGAACGTTTGCGGCGGGTTTGCCGTCCGCATTGACGAGCTGAATGGAGACGGGGTCGGCGAGGAGTTTCTGGGCTTTGCCCTCCTGTTCGCCGCCGGAAAGTTTTGCTCCGACGACATAGCGGACGGTGAGACTTTTGTCTTCGGCGCCGACGGGAATGATTTTGAGGTAATTGTCGCCGATCTCTTTTCCTGCACGGATTTTAACGGATGCGATTCCGGTGATGTCGGTTTTCGCGGAATTTTTTTCCGGGATGATGGCGGAGCCGTCAACGGGAACGAAGAGGACGTCGATGCCGGAGACGGGGCGCGGTTTTGCCTTTCCTCCGATGAGCTGCTGTCCTTTCGGGAGACCGAGGACTTCGATGCGGAGTTCTTTTTCAAAGTTCTCGCCGGGGAGAGCGCACTGGTTGTCACCGGATTCGATTTTGACTTTTGATACGGAGAGCGGGCTGTTGTCGGAACATCCTGTAACGAGCATGAGGATGCAGAAAGCGGAAAACAGCGCGGCGAAGAAACGTCTGTCCATTGAAAAGCTCCTTTATTGATATTCCCGATAATTTACCACGCAAATGTGCAAATCGCAAGCGGCAAGCGGAAAAAACTGGAGCGGAGGATGATTTTTCCGGGAGGTTCAGGGCTTTGAGAGGCCGGCATGCGCCAGCTTGCGGTACTGCAGCGGGGTCATTCCAAATTTTCTGCGGAAGCGGGAGCTGAAATAAAGCGTGTCCTGAAAATTCAGCGATTCGGCAATTTCACTGATCCGTTTCCGCGTTTCGCGCAGCTGACGCGCGGCGTCGCATAACCGGAGGTCGAGAAGATAACGTCCGGGCGAAAGATCAAAATAGAGTTTCCAGTGACGGAAGAAAGTGCGTTTGGAAAGACCGTTTTTGCGGCAGAGCGCTTCCAGATCGATATTTTCTTTGCAGTTGAGTTGAAAATAGGAGGCGATGCGCTGAATGCGCGATTCGATGAAGCGGTCGCGCGAGCCGGAGTTTTCGCGGCGGGAAAGCAGAAGCTCTTCATAAAGCTGAAATGCGAGCAGATCGAGCCGGTCGGCAACGCCGTATTCACGGGAATGCTCCATCAGCTGTTTCGCGCATTCCAGCATTTCGCATATCTTCGGCGTGAGTTCGATTTTCCAGACCGGCGGCATCTGGAAGAGATTCGCGGCGGCCATCGCATCGGCAAGATCGATTGAATAGGCAAAGTAGACGGCGTCGCGCGGTTCGGGGATCGCGTACCGGTGCACGACGCCGGGAAGTTTCAATACCGCATTCGGATATTCTGTGCGGTAGGAGACGCCTCCGATTTCATCGACGGCGTACCGTTCGAGCGAGGAAAGGCGGATTGTGAATTCCAGCTTCCAGTCGAAACTGGCCTCCGGTCCTACCTTGTTCCAGAAAAAACCGAGTTCCTTTAACGGAAAGGGAAACTTCACTGCGCGCGGCACATTGTCGAGCCGGACATACCAGCATTCATCGCTGCGGTTCGTTTCCATTTCACTCTCCTTTAAAACATTGAACAGAGAGCTTCCGGACGTTTTACGGAAGCTCCCTTGAAAAAACTGCGCGTTTCAGATCCGGTCGAAGACGCGGACATGATCTATTTCAAAATAATCCGGCAGAACGGCTTTGTCAAGCAGCGGATCGTATTTTCCTTTCTCGCGGTAACCGTGGCATTCGGTCGAGATCAGAATGAACTGTTCCGTTTCGGAGACCGGGCCGACGGAGACGCAGCCTTCCTGCAGGAGATAGGTTCTTTCCGTGTCGTTGACCATGTGCGCGAGGTGTGCTTTCTCCGGAGGAACGACGGTGCCGATGAGCTTGCGGTCGGCATAGAAACGGTAGCCGTCAGGGCTCCAGTCGACGCCGTAATAGTGCCATCCGTCTTCAGTTTCTTCGAATTTCCAGGCGAAGTGATGGGAACGCTGATAGTCTTTCCCGTAACCGCCCCAGTAGTTCCCGCCGATCATTTTCCCGGAGGAGTACTGGAACATGTTCTCCATGATATCGCATTCGACTCCGGCGCGGCGCGGGTCGGGGGAGGAGCCGATTCCGGGAGCCTGAAGCCAGAAGGCTGAGTGCCATCCGTCGCATTTCGGCAGACGGCAGCGGATTTCATAGTAGCCGTATCTGTGCATGAAGCGCGGCTCTTCGAATTTGCCGAACGGCCAGAAGCCCTCGGTGTCCTTCGGAATGTCGTAGGTCAGGGAACCGGTCTGGAGATGCGGGGAGCAGTAGACTCCGTTTTTTTTGACAAGGTGCAGCTGAAGATGGCTTTTGCCGTCGAGCACAACGCCTTCTTCGGTGAATGCGGGGAAGGGTTTTCCCCAGAAGTTGAGGCGGAAACCCCATTTGCTGCGGTCGAGTTCGGTTCCGTCAAACTCATCGCTCCAAACGAGTTTCCAATTTTTGTCTTCGGGCAGAAAACTGTCCGCATGGTTTTCAACTTTGAATTCTTTCATGATCATTATCCTTCTTTATTAGAGGGTTTCTTCGAGTTCGAAAAATGGAGTCGGTCCGTTCCGGAGCGCGGCGGTGTCAATCTGAATTTCCAGACCGTCTGCGGAATGGGTGACGGGGATCTCCTCGCTGCGGCTTCCGTCGGGAGCGAGCGCATGGAGTTTCCAGTTTCCCCTGCGGTGAACGGTCACATTCAGCGTTCCGGTGCGGGCAAGAACGGGGGATTTGCCGCAATCAAGCATGGTCGCGCGGTCGGCGGCGAGCATCATGCCGGAATTGGTCTCTTCGGTCATGTAGAGCAAAACCATGCGGCGGCTCTTTTCGAGCGGCACTCCGTCAACTGAGGTCAGGGCGGTACAGCTGTTGGCGGAGCTGTTTTTCACTTCCATAATTTTCAGGTTCTGAGCATTTCCGGCGGTCATGCAGACCGCTTCGGTGCGCGAGGTGACAACGGTCATTCTCTTTTCGGGAGCATTCAGAAAGATTTCCCCCGTGTCGCTCTGGAAAATCCCGCGTGTGGGATCCGTGATGTTCCCGGAGGGCAGAATGCCCTTCCGCTTCATCATGTTCACGGTCTCGGGAAGAGAGAAACCGCTGTCCGCCGACTGAATGACATCGGAAAACCAGTCGTGCGAATAGATCTGGGCAACGTTGGAAACCGGCAACGAGAGATCCGCGCGCGGATTCCGGACGGTTCCCTCTGCGGCGGTTTCATCCGGGAAGACGAGCCCGAATCCGGAAAGCAGGCTCAGCGTTGACTGCGCAGAGCTGACCGCATTGTCGGCATGCAGGTCTTTCTCCAGAAATTCCCGCGGAACATTCAGCGCGACTGTGTGCGGAGATTTCTTCACATCTCCGCGCTGAAACAGGTTCGCAGACAGAAACTGTGCGGCGCGGCTCAGCGGAGAGAATCCCGCGGTGAAGTTGTCAAGCGGGAGTCTGTGTTCTCTGTTCAGGACGACAGGCTGCTGATGCACCGTGATTGCCGCATAGCCCTGCAGAGCGGAGTATGCTCCGAAAACCATTCCGGCTTCATAGCGGTACGGGTTCCAGAAACAGTGGTTGTATTCTCCGCTGATGAAGGGGCGTCCCAGAAGTTTTGTAGCATTGGCGTCTTTCCAGTATCCGGTTTTTGCTTCGATGGAGCTGTTCGCCTTGACAACCGAGCCTTTCCTGAGGCTTGCAGTGGGATGATTGAAATAGGAATGGACATCCGTAATCTGTGAAGTTTGCCACCGCGCGGCGGAATGACCGAGCTGCTTGGAGTAACTGTAGTTTGTCACGAGACCGCGGAAGCCGGTTTCGCGGATGATTTTTTCGCACTGTTCCGCGCTTGCTTTCGCACGGTCCATACAGAAGAGCGCGAAATCGTTGGCATGTTTTTCCTGTTTGGAACGGGGGATTGCCGCATCGGGCGCCGGTCTGCCGTATTTCTTTTCGAGCCATGCGCGCCAGAATTTCAAAATATGTTTTTCCGCTTCCGGATGCGTGCGGAACAGCGAAAACATGCGGTCGCCAAGTCCGAGGGACTGTTCGTTGTAGTATTCGATGCAGAAAATCGCCGGTTCGTCTTTCCACGCAGCGCCGGTGTAGGGATTGACATGTTCAAGCAGGGATTTGACGCCGAAGCGGAAATGTTTCATTTCCCATTCACCGTTGAAATACATCATGAATTTGTGAAGCGTGCGGTCGCGAAACGTGTTGCGCTCTCTGCTGAAAAGATTGAAATTGAAAATGGGGAGATGTGTGTAAATTCCCTGCTTTTTCAATTCTGCGATCAGGAAATCCGCGCGGTCCAGATAGAACGGATTGAGCTGATATTCCTGTTTTGAATCAAGAACGAGCCAGCGGTCGAAAGACTGCGTGCGAAACAGATTGTATCCCTGGCGTTTCGCCGCCTGTGCAAATCTCCGGACAGCGGCTTTGAATTCATCGTTGTCTTTGATTGCCATAATGCCGTTCAGCGCGAAAGTGTTGAACCCCAGCAGACGAACGGGCTGTTCCGGCGCGTTTTCGAACACGACTCTGCCATCCGGCGAAAGAACCGCTGGACCGTATTTCCCCGCGGGAGCGTCGTTTTGTGCGGAGAGATCCAATGCGCTTCCCTGGATGATTTCCAGGGCGGAGTCCCGATACGGCTTCCATGTTTTTCCTTCGCGGAAAACAATCGGATCGCGCGGTTCCGCGCAGAGGAATCCCCAGCCGCGTGAGCCTGCACGGACAACCGCGACAAGGATGTTTTCGCCTTTGCGGATATGGAAATCATGAAAATTGCTGTCCGCATTCAGAGGCGTTGGACCCTGCGCTTTCAGACAATGTGTTCCATTGAGATAAATGTCAAAGCTCCAGTCTGCGGCGAATCCGATCCGCATCAGTCCCTCTTTGTCCGAATGAAAACGGTTGTAAAGGATTGCGCTTGAAGTCTCTTTCCTGAATTTTTCCGGATTCATCCGGCGCAGGTCGATTCCTGTTTTCCCCATGACCGCTTTTGCGGAGCCGGACGGGATTGAACAGAAGTCCGGTTTGCTTTTATCCCAGACAATGCTCCATTCGGATGAAACTGCAAACGGCAGAGCGTCGATTCTGCAAATCTGTACAGAGGAGAGCTCAACGGGACCGGACATCCGGCTGAAATTAAGGGTCAGGTGGGCCGGAGCTCCGTTCCGGTGGTGGGCGGTGAAAACGGTCTCAAGCTCATGAGTTCCCTGTTCGAGCTTCCATTCCTTTACAAGCCCCGCCGCCGTCCACGGTTTCTGTTTCTGCTGATAGACCGCGCGGAAGATACCTTTTCCGCCGCACTTCATCCGTATGGAAAGACGGTATCCGGTTCCCTCTTCCAGGTTCAGTTCCTGCATCATCAGTGATGAAAATTTCTGCGCTCCGGCGGGAGATTCGACAACGGCCCCCTTTTCCGTGCCGCGGAATGAAAGCCCTGAAAATGTCCATGCCGTGTTCCCTTTGGAAAAATCCCCGTTTTTCAGCAGATTTTCTTCAGCGGTCAAGCCGAACGCCAGCAGGAGGGCAAAGAGACCGAAAATGTTTTTCCGTAATTTCATGTGAATCTCTTTCAGTAGGATATTTTATGGTTTTCGAGACGGTACGATTGTGGATTGCGTGCGTAGGAAGAGGGATCCGCTTTCTGGAACAGTCCGTTTGCCATTCCGTTGAAATCCGAATCTCCTGCGTGGCCGTCGGCGAACAGCAGATTTGTGCGCCCGAGGTGACGGAGATGTACGCCGTTCTGAGCGCCGTAGAGACGGTACGACTGATTTCCTTCATATGTTCCTCCGAAGAAAACGGAATCTCCGAAAATGGTGTACGCCGTGCTGTTTTTCATGCGGTTCAGCGAGACGGCCACCCAGTCTTTGTTCTCATCTGTTTTTCCGGTCAGACGCGGATTGTTGAACTGTTTTTCATAGGTTCCCCAATGCCGTTCGTTCTGAACACCGTAGATTGTCGAGATCGCCGCTTCCGGGAAGGGCAGATTCTTTGGAGGAAGTGCGGGACAGCTGAAGAATTTCGGCAGATTTTTTGCCGTGTATCCGAGCGGGAAAATCCATTGAACGCCGATTCCGTTTACGTAGTCGATGCCCCATACACCGTCGTTTTCCGCGGCGTATCCGTGCACGAGGAGTCCGATCTGTTTCAGATTGCTTTTGCATTGAATCGCATGAGCCCGCATTCGCGCCTTGTTGAGTGCCGGAAGAAGCATTCCGGCAAGTATTGCAATGATTGCAATTACAACCAGAAGCTCTATAAGGGTGAATCTGTGTCTTTTCTTGAGATCGTTTTTTGCCGACAGGTCCGTGTAATTCATTTCAAATCTCCTTTTTTGTTTGAGTTACGGTATTTATTATACCATAAAACGATTTTTTTACAAGAGCCTTTTATGACAAACAACCCATGAATTTTGTGCCATTTCCCGGTCGCCGGGCAGAAACTCCGAAAGTTGTTGCAAATGCATCTTTTAGGTGAATAGCAAAAGCAAACGCATTTTTGAGAAATTGAACAGAGGCGAAGTGTGTTTCGTCTTGCAAATTTCAAACACGAAACAACGCTGCTATCTGGCGCGTCCGATGAAAACGAAAATCAAGCCGTTGTTTGTGCTGAAACGCTCGGTGACGCAGAG
>DHMO01000029.1:10445-10812 GCA_002405835.1 Lentisphaeria bacterium UBA4640
CTGAAACGCTCGGTGACGCAGAGGGCGCGTCCGTGGTGGCCGACGGAAGCGGAAGCCGAGACGGAAAGCAAACGTTTTTTTGAAGAGAATTTTTAACCGGAGAGCAAGATGCTGCGTGACGGAGCGCAAAACCAGTTCATATCCAGCCGGGTGAACATGCCGACGGAGAAGAGCCATGCGGAACTTGTGCGGGATGTCGATGCGGGGGTGAAAGCCCGGTCGTTCTTTTCCGCGCGGGTTGCGGATGCGCGGCGTCTGGAGAACATCCGGAAGATTTCCGATGCGTATTCGCGGGGCGAGATGAGTCTCGGCGAAGCGCGGAACATTCTGAAGGAATCGCTTCGGGCGGAAGGTTTCAATCCTCATG
>DHMO01000012.1:0-1131 GCA_002405835.1 Lentisphaeria bacterium UBA4640
AGATTTTATGGGATAGCTCTGGATTTTTTTATAAAAAAATGTCCGGTTCGGCGGAACCGGACGGGGAAAAAGTCAACCGTTTGTTTTTTCGCGGGTGATCCGTTCACTTTCTTCATCGTAAGAGGCGTCTGTGAAATCATTGCGGCGGAGCCATTCGTGGATGCTGCGCGCGGAGAGAGGAAGCCCGGCGTTCTTGGCGTTCCAGAGGTCGAGCACGTCGGATGCGGCAACTCCGCCTTCATTGAAATCGCGGTTGACGCGGAAGACCACTTCATCAGGGTTGGCTCCGCACCATCCGGCGGCAATGCGGAGAATCTGCAGCATGGTCTTTTCCGCGGTTCCGGCGACGGCGCGCATGAGGGCGGTTTTTACTGCAAGGCGCGTCTTCAGCGCTTCGCCGGATTCGTTGCTGCGGCTGTCGAGAGTGATTCCCATGTTCTGGGCAATGGCGTGCAGATCGTTCTGGGCGGCGCGCATCTCCTGAAGTCCGGAGCCGGAAATCTCCAGATAGCTTCCGGAAGCGTCCGGGGACTCTGTGTGAATGTAGTTGCCCGCTCCCATCATCGGCGGACCGTCGAGCTGGAAGCCTTTGAGAAACAGAGTCGACTGCGCCTGCATGAAGAGCGCGTGGCGGTAATCGGCTTCGCCGCGGTAGATGGCAAGACACGCATTCGCAAGCGGGAGGAGCGGAGGCGTCGGGACTGCCGCGCCGGAGTCGTTCACGTTCGCAAAGACAAACGGAATGCGGCTGAGGCGGCGTCCGCGAATTTCCGGGAAACATTCGTCGGGAAGAAGACGCGGGTTTGCGCGGAAGGCGCGGAATTCATCCGGCGTCATGCGGACCGAACAGTATTCGCCGTCGGGAGAGAGCGTGCAGAGACGGACTTTGCGGCGGAATTCCCAGCCGTCCGCGCCGCGTTCCCAGCCGGATTCATCAAGCAGAAGCGAGGTGAGGGCGGAAGAATCGCCGTTTTCGCAAGTCCAGTCGAGAATCTGTGGCGCGGCGCAGAGAGTCATGACGGGGACGGCATCGGGGGAGACTGTCGCAGGCGGAACGTCGAGGAGAAGCCCGCAGCGTCCGTAGAGAAGCTGGAAGAGGTTCAGTCTGCGGAGAGTGTCGTCAAGCGGGAG
>DHMO01000012.1:1262-74979 GCA_002405835.1 Lentisphaeria bacterium UBA4640
TCCGGAGGTTCGCGGTGCATGATGCCGAGCATGGTGGCGATTGTGGTCGCAAGGTAATTGAAATAATTTGCGCGGGCTTTATAGGCGTCGTACCGCCGCATTCCGAACTGGGCGTCGGCCATCTGGCCTTCGGTCCGGGGAAGATAGCGTTCGCCGGCGCGTTTGACTTCGCGTTCTCCGGCAAAGCAGTCGGAACAGACCTGCCAGTCTTCAGCGGCGCAGAGGTATTGCGGATTCAGCAGATCGCGCAGATTCAAATTGTGATTCAGCATAAAAGGCTCCTTTCTGATGCTGGTTTTCCGGAATATGTCAACCGAAGTTCTTCTGTTCTTGACAATTTGGAAAAGCAGCGTTAAATTATCGGAAACAGCGAAAAGAGGGAACAAATGGAGAGCGGAAACGGCTGCGATTCGGCAGAAAAGACAATTCTGATTGACCGGACGGTTGTATCGGGAAAAACGGTTTCGGCACCATCCGGTAAAGCTGCGGCGAAGACCGGATTCGGCACCGGTTTCTTCCGGAAGAAACGGAAAGACGTGGATTCGCGGATTGAGGAGCTGCGCGAACATCACAATCCCGGGAACGTCAATTTTTCGGGAGATGAACTCAAACTTGATTTGCTCGATGAAGAATACGAAGTCCGGGAGAAGATCGCCGAGGGCGGACAGGGACTGCTTTTCCGCGGATTCGACCGCCGTCTGCACCGTCTGGTCGCCATCAAATCCCTGCGCAAAGAGGCGGCGGAGAACGGGGAACAGCGGCGTTTTTTTCTCTCGGAAGCGCGCGTGACCGCCCAGCTTGATCATCCCGCAATCGTGCCGATCTATTCTCTGAAATCCGACGGGGAAAACGGACTCCATCTCGCCATGAAGATGATCAACGGCATTACCCTTAAAGACTATCTGAAACAGGTCTCTGCGCACTACCGTCTCGACGGAGTCCGGGCGTTCGACGAGGAGAAGAGCCTGCGGAACCGTCTGGAAATCTTTCTCAAGGCATGCGATGCGCTCGAATATGCACACAGCCGGAACATCATGCACCGTGATTTGAAGCCGGAAAACATCATGACCGGAGAGTATCATGAAACGTATATCATGGACTGGGGGATTGCGCGTCCGATTCTGCCGCAGCCGGAAGGATCCTCCGTCCTGGCGGGCACGCCGCAGTATCTTGCGCCGGAGGCGATCCGCGGGGAGCCGTGCGACCAGCGCGCCGATATTTTCGCGATGGGGGCGATCCTGTTTGAACTTGTGACCCTTCATCCCGCGTTTTCGGGCGAGACGCCGGAAGAGGTTATGTGTGCGATCCGCGACGGGCTGATGAACCCGCCGGAACATGAATTCGGAGCGAAAATCGACGGTGATCTGAAAGCGGTCATCAGCAAAGCGCTTGCGAACGATCCAGCGGAACGCTATCAGCAGGCGGGGGAACTTTCCTCCGATCTGAGACGCTGGATGATGGATCTTGAAGTTTCCGCAAAGCCCGACAATCTTCTGCGGAAATGTTTCCGCTGGAGCCGGAGTCACAGCCGTCTGCTGCTGATGCTCTTCCTGACAGCGCTGCTGGCAGGCGTTTCGGCGCTCTCCTATTCGCTTTTCCAGAGTTTCCGTTTTTCAGAGGAGATGCGGCTGCGCGACAACGCGCTCAGCACTGCGTTTTCAATCTGTTCGCGTGCGGCGTACCGGCTCGATGAACAGTTTCTCAAGCTGGAACAGGCAACCTCGCTTCTTGCGGCGGATACCGCATTTCTGCTGAATTATGATCTGCACGAGCACTCCGCCGGAACCGCCGCCGTGTCTCTGGCGGAATTCCCGGAACGGAAATCGGACACCATGCTGCGTTCCCGTTTCCATCACGGAACCATTGATCCCGCCGTGCTGGTCTACAGCACAACTTCCGATACTGCGTTTCCGCTGAAGACGCGCCTGGATCCGCTCTCCCGTTTTATTCCGCGTCTGCGGCAGATTATTCTGGAAAGCGGAAATTCCGCATGGACTCCGGAGGCGCAGGAAAAGGCGTTCCTGGAGGGAACGCCGGTAATCCGCGTTCTGTTCGGTTTCCCCGACGGTCTTTATGCCGCATACCCGGCGTCGGGCAAATTTCCGCGCGGCTACGATCCTCGTCTGCGCCGCTGGTACCGTATTGCGGAACATACGGAGCAGGGGACGGTCTGGACGGAGCCTTATATCGACAGCATTCCGGAGTTCGGGCTGGTCATCTCCTGCAGCGCGCCGATCCGGCTTGCCGGCGGAAAAGCGAACGGCGTCTGCGGACTCGACATCTCCATTGCCGAACTAGTGGAGGAGCTTCGGCTGGGCGGCAACAGTGAGGCGGTCGCGGAGGAGAAGGCGATTGTGACGAACACGGGGGACATCATTGTTTCCACCGGACGCGACTTTGCCGCCGGAAATCTGCGCGGATACCGCAGGGCGGATGAAAAAGTCGTTTTTGCCAATCTCGGCGATCCCGTTCTTCTGGACAGAATGAAACGCAAGCAGTATGGCGTGAGCATTCAGCGCGACGCGGAGGGACGCGAGTTCGTCTACGCATTCTGCCGGATCCGTTCGGTCAACTGGTTCTATGTGGAGAAAATGGAACTGAACCGTCTGGTCGCTTCTTCAGAACAGCGCGGAGTAGAGCCCGGTCAGCAGAATCAGCAGCATTAAGGCGATGAGCACTCTGCGGCGGCGTCTGACAGACCGGCCGACGCTGTTTTCTTCCGCGAGCCTGTTGAGAGAACTGACGGTCAGAAGCTGGGTAAACTGAGCCCGGTTTCCGGATTTCCGCCAGTAATCAATGCGTGCGATGTTCGGATCGTCCGGAGTCATTTACAGAGCGACTTTCCACGCAATGATGAACGAGAGAGCAAGGAAAAACGCCGAAAAGAGAATGGTCAGAATCAGCGGCAGGAAGAACGCGAATCCCTTTTTGAAGAGCGTTCCCGCCGGAATATCCGCGAGATCCATTTTCGCCGCCGTCTGAACGGCTGTCCCCGCTGTATGCTCGGAGGGAAGGGCTGTTGCGCGGATAAGCTCAATGCGCCCGTTTTCAAATGTGCGGAGCGCTTCGTTGAGAGCCGGATGGAAATCGGAATCCGAAAGTTCGGGAATACGGCAGGATTCGAGCCGGGCGAGGATTGCGCGGAGCTCGGCGAGCGTCTGTGCGCAATCGGCTGCGGAGCGTTCCAGACGCGTCTGCTCCGCGGAGCTTTTCGCTTCGGCTTCGTTGAGCTGTCCGATCAGATCGCGTTTTGTGCGGAGCAGCTCTTCATAGCGCGGCTTGAGCAGAGCGTTGCGCGCGGCGTTGTCGACCTCCGTAGCCTGGGACCGCTGTTCCTGCGCGGCATTTTTTGCTTCGGGTGAGCTCTGCGTCTGATTGTGCTGATGCATCCGGGCCGAAGCCTCAGAGATCTGCCCGCTGATGCTGTGGAGCGAGCCGGAAACAAACATTGATTTAGGCATGGATGCATTTCCTTTCCGATGTAATTCTCCTTTAATATTCCACTCTTTTTGAAAAAAATCAAGTGAAAAACTTGAATCATTCAAAAAAAAATGATATATTATGGGTTGTAGTAAAAAAGAGCGGATGAAATCTCCGCTGAAACATTAACCGGGAATACAAACAGATGAATGCGGTGAATTACCTGGCACTTACAAAGGAACAGCTGCTGTCCTGTCGCGAAGAACTGCAAAAGAAGTACGAGAACTATGTCAACCAGAAACTGAAACTGGACATGTCCCGCGGAAAACCCGCCGGAACCCAGCTTGACCTTGTGAACGGCATTCTCGATACACTCGACAGCTACATCACCGCCGACGGAACCGATGCCCGCAACTACGGTCTGCTGGACGGCATTCCGGAAGCCAAGAAACTCTTTTCCGACCTTCTCGGAATCCCCGTTGAAAAAATCATCATCGGCGGCAACTCCAGCCTCAATATGATGTATGATACGATTGTTCGTCACTATATTTTCGGCACGCAGGGCAACACACCGTGGAAAGACCTCCCGAAGGTCAAATTCCTCTGTCCCGCTCCGGGATATGACCGTCACTTCGCCATCTGCGAGGATCTCGGCTTTGAGATGATTACGGTTCCCATGCTTGCGGATGGTCCGGACATGGACATGGTCGAGAAGCTCGCTGCGGAAGACGATGCAGTCAAGGGCATCTGGTGCGTTCCGCTCTACTCCAACCCGCAGGGCGTCTGCTACAGCGACCGCACGGTGGAGCGTCTCGCTTCCATGAAGACCGCCGCTCCCGACTTCCGCATCTTCTGGGATAACGCTTACGGCGTTCACCACATCTATTCAGAAGAGAAACTTGCGGATATTTTTGCTCTCTGCGAAAAGGCGGGCAATCCGGATCGTCCGATTTACTTCTTCTCCACCTCGAAGATCACCTTCCCGGGCGCCGGAATCGCTCTGGAGGCGTCAAGCCTCGCGAACGTTCGCGAATACAAAAAACACATGGGCGTCCAGACGATCGGTCCGGACAAACTCAATCAGCTCCGCACCGTCCGCTACCTCAAGGATGCGGAAGGCGTCCGCAAGCACATGCGTGAACTCGCGAAGGAATTGAAGCCGAAGTTCGACATCGTTCTGACCACTTTGAACCGCGAACTCGGCGGAACGGGGCTGGCAGCCTGGACCGAGCCGAAGGGCGGATACTTCGTCGCCATTGACACGCTCGACAACTGCGCGAAAGAGACGGTCGCCCTCGCGAAGAACGCGGGCGTCAAGCTCACCGACGCCGGAGCGACGTTCCCGTACAAGAAGGATCCGCGCGACCGCAACATCCGTATTGCGCCGACTTATCCGACGATCGACGAACTGCGCCAGGCAATTGAGCTTTTCTGCGTCTGCGTCAAACTTGCCGGAGTGAACAAGCTGCTTGAATCCAAGTAAGCGTTCTGCAGATATTTGAAGGAGCACGGGGAATATCCCCGTGTCTCCATTTTAAAATAAGGAATTTTTCATGAAACGATCCTGCACCCCGGTTCCGCGCTTTGAAGTTGATTCCTACGACTGGAACGAGCGTCATCAATTCTGTCAGGAACGCGCGCTGCGCGAGCATGCCGATGTGATTTTCATCGGCGATTCCATTACCCATTTCTGGGAAGATAAACATGGCGGTCCCGTCTGGGAAAAGTATTTCAATGGCAAAAGTGTGATGAACATCGGTTACGGCTGGGATCGCACACCGAATGTCCTGTGGCGTCTGGATCATGGAGAATTTGTCAATCAGAGTCCGAAACTGCTGGTCCTGAACATCGGCACGAACAATTTTGCAAAGACGGAGTCCTACCCCGGCGACGAACCGGAGGATGTTGCGGACGGCATCTGCGCGGTGATTGCGAAGATTCACGGACTCTCTCCCGCCACGCACATTCTTGATATGGCTGTTTTCCCGCGCATCGAGCCGAGCCACTGCGACAAGGTTCCCGCACTGAACCGCATCCTGAAGGAGCGTCTCGCCGGGCTTGACTATGTGACGTTTCTTGATATTACCGCATCGTTCATGAATCCGGACGGCACGCGCAACGACACGTATTTCCGTGACGGCGCGCACCTTACGAACGAAGGTTATGAAGTCTGGGCGAATGCCCTGCGTCCGTATCTGAAACAGTTTGCGGATATGGATATCTGATTTTTGAAAATCTTCTTTTGAACGAAGGCGGACGGAGCGCGTTTTGCATTCCGTCCGCCTTCGTTTTAAATTTCAGTTTTTGTACAGCCCGTCGTTTTCGAGACCGTTTTCCGAAAGAACGGGGAAATAAGTCCGTGTGCGGTGTTCGTTTGAGAAGCGCGTGAACAGCAGCTCTTTCCGCGGATGAGTCTGGTTCTGAATGACACATGCCACCCGGATTCCGTCCGGCTGAACGTCAAACGCCTGCGAGTTGTCGATTGCAAGCAGATCCGTTTCATGCGCGGAGAGTCCGTTCCGCTTCATTTCAAACGCATAGACGAGCGGACCGCGCATCAGAGCGGCGCGTCCGGTCTGCGCCATGGTTCCGCGAATCAGGCGGACGGGCATGGGGAAGAGAAGTTCGATTTCTGTATTTCCCGCATTGACCGGAAGGCTGAACCAGCCGGAAGCTGGATAAAACACATTCGTTCCAACAGAGATCTTTGCATCGCGGCACCAGCCGGGGATGCGCAGAGTGAGAGTGAATGTCTCGTCTGCGGAAATCGTCAGACGGACGGTCTCCGCCTCCGGATAGGCGGTTGTCTGCCGAATCTTCAGTCCGGGAAGCGAGAGTTCGGATTCCGTGTAAAGGTTGACTGCGATTCCGTCCGGCGTCTTGAAATAGACGGCGTCGGGAAGTTCAAACATCATGCGGCGCAGGTTGTTTGGACAGCAGTAGGTTTCGTGTTCGTACCATTCGCCCGGTTCGTTGAACGGAATGAAATAACGCTGCCGCATTCCGTCTTCCGACTGCGCGCCGAAGAAGGCGTTGAAGAGAATGCGTTCGTAGAGATCGCCGAATTCCGGATTCGCTTCAAATTCGAACATCTTGGCGGTGCAGCGGAGCAGATAGGCGGAAACGCAGGTTTCGCCCCACTTGCCGAGTCCGGTCTGCGTGTTGTCCCAGAGTTCACCCCAGAAGAAGCCGCCGGAACAGGAGCCGGAGATGGAGGAGTAACTGCTGAACACACGGCGGTACAGTTCCTCTGCGCCCTCCCGCAGAACCGGTGCATCGCAGCCGGTGATCTGCGCATATTGAAGCTGTGCGAGAACGCGGGCGATCCAGGTGTAGACATGCGCGACGCCGTTGACCGGGACAATATGGTCGTAGGCGTCGATGGATTCGGTGATTTTGAATTCATCGCGGCACCAGTCGATGAATTCGCTCCGTCCGGATTCCCTGCCGAGCATGAGGAATGCGGTTTCGATTCCGAGCGTGAGCGGCGCTTTGCGGCGGATGAGGAATTCTCCGAGTTTGAGTGCGGCTTCGAGCGATTCCGCTTTGCCGAAGAACCGGTGATCAAGCACAAGCGCCTGAATCATGTACGACTGGTCATGGGGATCCCAGAAGCCGGGGGCGCCGTCATAAATGGTGATGGCTCCGTCCGCGGACTGTGTGGAAAGCAGGTCGGCGATCCGTTCGTCTTTGAACTTCCGGAGTTCATCGCCGCCGATGCCGTGAACGGCGGCTTTGACAATGGCGTCGAGGAGCATTCCGTACCCGGCGAATCCTCCGGGCACATCGGGTTCGGTTTTGCGGTGATGAAACGGCGCGGCGAAGAGATGTTCCACGTCGGTGTGATGCAGAATCTTTCTGGCGGTCAGATCCATGCGGGCACGGATTTCACCGCCGGTCCGGACTGCGGAAGGGGAAATCGGCTGGAATTTCATTTCGCGCTCCTCGGAAAGAGGAGTCTGCGCATCATGCGGCTGGCGGCGATTGCATCCTTGCGCTTGAGAATGGCGGCGATCTCCTCCATGTCGGCGCGGTCGATTACCGATTCGAGCGCATCAAGCCATTCGGCGCTTTCGGAAACGGCATCGCGTCCGTCTTCGCGGTAGGGGTACTGGTCGATCGTCATCCAGCCGGTGTAGCCGGTGCGGCGGAGCCAGTAGAAAAATTCGAGATATTCGAGCGTGTGAACGGAGCCGGCGATCATGTCGTCGTCCCACAGGCGGTAGTTGTCGTTGATGTGGACATGGAAGAGGCGGTTTCCGTATTTGTGAAGGATGGCGACCGCTTCGGCGGGGCTTTCGTAGCCGAGGAGAACATGCCCGTAGTCGAGAGCGGCTCCGCAGTTCGGTTCGCCGATTTCATCAAGGATGAGAACCGCGGCGGCGGTGTTGTTGAGATAGCAGCGGTTGCGGGGCTCTTTCGCCTTGTATTCGAGGGCGATGCGCATCTGCGGATTGTGTCTGCATGCTTCGCGGATGCCGTCGGCGAACCAGGTGCGCTCCTGCTCGTAATCTGCCTGGAAGATGTAGTCGTATCCGTCCTGTCCGGGCCAGATTGTGACGAGATCGCAGCCGATATCGGCGGCGAGGTCCATTGCCCGTTTCGTGTCGTCTATGGCGCTCCGGCGGACAGCTGCATCGGGTGCGGAGAAGGAGCCCTGTTTCCATTTTGCCTGTGCGAAATGGTCGACGGCGAGTGAGACGGGCTTGAGTCCGGTCTCCTTGAGCATTTCTCGGACCGTGCCGAATTCCGCAATCAGATCCGGAGTGAGAACGAGGTCGACTCCGGTGAGGTGCGGCACGGTTGCGGCGCGCTGAAAGAGTTCACGGACCGTATACGGTTTTCCGTAAGCGGCGCAGTAGCGGTCGGAGCAGGAGCCGACGTTTCCGAGGAAGACAGAATATTTTCTTGCCATGATAAAATCTCCTTGTAAAATTGTTTTTCCATATTATATTCTATTGCAGGGAAAAAGTCAACTTCTTCCTGTATGTAATATTCGATGAAAAATATGGAGAAAACGATGATTGAGGCGAAAGTATCCTATTATGACAGCAGTCCGTGGAACCGGAGAGAGCATCAGTTTCAGATCCGGGGGCTTGCTTTGGACGAGACGATGCTGCCGGTGATGATTCATCATGGCGAGAAACGCGCGTATCCGTGGCCGTGGCTGTTCATCTGGTTTGCTGCTCCGGTGACCGTGCGGAAGGAGTCGGGTGAGCTTGTTTCCTGTGAGAATTCACTGATGGTATGGCGTCCCGGAATGGCGCACTGTTACGGGAACGAAAATGCCGCATGGATGCATTCCTGGCTGATTGCGGACAGTCCGGAACTGGAACGGATGCTGGAGAAATGGCCGATTCCGACCGGAGTTCCGGTTCATGTGGACGCCGGACCGGTATTTGAGACTTATCTTCCGCTTTTACAGCGGGAGCTGACGGATGAGGGCGATGAATTCTGTCTGAAAAATCTGCTTCAGCTTTTCATCTACAATCTGCACCGCTGCTGCAAGCGGAATCTTGCGCCGGTTCCCGAGCGAGTGCGTGAGATGGAACTTTATCTGCAGAAGAACTTGCAGAAAGCTCTTACTGTGGAAGAGGTTGCGGCGCATTTCGGACTTTCCGCGCCGCATTTTGCCGCATTGTTCCGGGAATATTATCACAAGGGACCGATGAGCTATCTGAATTCCCTGCGCATGAACCGCGCCGCGCGTCTGCTCTCCCTGTATCCGTATTCGTGCAAGGAGATTGCGCAGCAGACGGGCTTCCGGGATTCTCTTTACTTTTCGCGCCGTTTCCGCCACTACTGGGGAGTTTCCCCGCGGGATTACCGGAGAAAAGAGGAAGAGAAGAGCCCGGATTGAGTTTTTTCAATAGAGGTGTTTCCACTTCGCGCGGTACTCGATGTCGTCCTTGCTCGGTTTGGGGAACCCCTCGGCAGTACCCCAGACGGGACGTCCGCCGAAATCGCAGTTTTCGATCCGCAGTCCGGAACAGCGTTCCACGGTCAGCGGCGTTGAAAATGACGGATAGGGATCGGCCCAGTCGATGCGGATATCGCGCAGAAGCAGATTTTTCGTGTCGCGCAGGATGACCGGAGCGGGAGGTTTCGGCAAGTCGCGGTAGGGACAGAGCGAGCGGTCGATCTGGCGCAGACGCAGATCCACGTTCTCGATGGTGATGTTCTGCGTCGGATAGTTCGGGAAGATGTTGATCGCCTGGACGCAGCTGCCTTTGAAGTTGCGGAAGGTGATGTCGCGGATGAGAACATCGGTTTCCGGGCGCTTCAGCCTGTTGTCGCTTTTCGCAATCCGGATGGCGGTTTCGGAATTGACCGTGAAGTTGGAAAACGTGATGTTCTCAATCGCCTTGACCAGTCCCCAGTTCACTCCGATGTCGGCGGCGACGCGGGTGCGGGCGATGATGTTGTCTACCCGGACATTGCGCATGACGCCGTTGCCGACTCCGACGCGCACGCCGTAGCAGACGGATTCGAGAACGCAGTTGGAAATCACGATGTTTTCACACGCCTGTTTCCGTTTCAGCCTGCGGTGGTCGGCTTTGATGACAATGCAGTCGTCCGCGCTGCGGATCATGCAGTTGGTCATGACGGCGTTGCGGCAGCCGTCAAGCGTGAAGCCGTCGCCGTTGCGGGTCCACGGATCCATGTCGACGCGCAGGTTCGTCACTTTGATGTCATTGCAGCCCTGCAGAAGGCAGGTCCAGAAGGGGGCGTCGAGAAACGTCACGTTTTCGATGGTGATGCGGTCGCTTTCGCAGATCCAGATCATTTCGCCGGGGCGCCACGGCATGGGGACGGTGAGACGTTTCCAGGGATCCTTGACGGCGATCGGTCCGAAGGCGTCGCGGTTGCCTGAGATGGTTCCGCCGCCGCGGATGACAATGTCATGCTGTCCGACTGCCACAATGAAATGCGCGCCGGAAACCCAGTCCATCGGACGCGTCATTTTCTTTTCCCACGCGTTCCAGTTTTTTTCGGGAGAGTCGCCGCGGTTCTGCGGACAGAAATTGCTTGCATTGTAGTCCGCCTTGTCCGGGCTTGCGAGCAGAACCGCGCCGGGCGCGAGGTCGAGCCCTCCGTTGGATTTCAGATAGAGCGTTCCGGAAAGATAGGTCCCGGCGGGGAAGTGGACGATTCCGCCGTCGTCGATGGCGCGCTGGATCGCGGCGGTGTCAAGCGTCTTGCCGTCACCGGCTGTGCCATAATCGCGGACATTGCGCATGGCGGGGGTGGATTCCGCCGCAAAGAGCCCGGCGGTCAGGAATGAAAGAAGAAGAAAAAGTTTTTTCATTATTGAGTTCTCCGGTTATTTTTCTTCAGCGTACCAGAAGGCAACGGTCGGTGCGACTTTTTCACGGATGGAGGCGTTGCTTTCCGATCCGGCATGGAGGTCGGGGAAGAGAACGTTGGTCCGCATATTGTGACACGCCCAGTAGCGGGCGGTTCCGGTTGAGTTGCTGAGCAGATTGGTTCCGCCTATGCCGTTTGCTTTTGCGCTTGTGCTGGTGCAGCCATTTCCGCGCGAGCAGGCGAGCATGACGAAATCCGACGGTGCGCGGGAGGCGCGCAGAATTTTCGTGTCGTTGCTTTTGAACCCCCGGTCGATGCCTTTGTAGTGCCAGCGTCCGAGTTTGTTGCTGGAGGCGATCCACTTGCTGGCGTAGTTCTGGTTGTGCCAGACGCCGTCGCCATTCATGCCATAAGTGAATTCAAAAAAACGCCAGTTGGCGTCATGGGGAATCTTCTGTTCGGGGCATTGCAGGAACTTCGCCGTTTTTGCGATGTATTCGGAGGAGAGGAGCATCTGCCCCCAGTTTGCCTGATCGTAGCTTCCGGAAACCGTATGGTTCGGACGGAATGTCCATCCCTCCGCTTTGACGACACTCATCATATACCAGTCATCGTTGTCTGAGTTGTACATGCCGATGCAGAGTCCGACCTGTTTCTGATTTGCAAGACAGTTGATCGCTCTTGCCTTGCTGCGGGCCGCGTTCAGGGCGGGCAGAAGGATGCCTGCCAGGATGGCGATGATCGCAATCGTTACAAGCAGCTCTATAAGGGTGAAATGTCTGTTCCTTTTCATCAGGAGTTCCTCCTTTGGTTATTTCAGATCAAGAATGTAGATCCCGCGGGAGCCGTCGTTGGTGGAATCGACGGTGACGTAACGGTTGTCGGGGCTCCAGCGCGGGTGAAGGTCGCAGCGGGTTTCCCAGCCGGGAACCGGTTCGTGGTGGAAGGTTCCGAGAAGTTCGCATGCGCCCGTCGCGACGTCGAGAAGCGTGAGAATCTGATTCTGATTCGCATCCGGATAGCTGTCCGCGAGGATTTTTGTGCCGTCGGGTGAAAAGATCATGTGCGCCATCCCGCCGTGGCTTTTCGAAAGTTCCTGCGCAATGAACGGACGGCGGCTTTCATCGAAGACGACTGCGCTGTGTCCGTTTCCGGTCCAGTCCGCGTCGACCAGAATTTCGTTCGGCGTGCGTCCCCAGATCTGATGCGAGATGAACTGCTGCCACTGGCATTCGGAAAGAACGCATTCGGCGTCGTCGCCTTCCTTCGAGCTTGTGTAAAGGAAGGTTTTCCATTTGATGTGTTCGCGCTTGCAGGATTCCGCGCACTGACGGAAGAGCCAGAGGACGCGTGTCGAGTCGCTGTTGATGATCGCATGGTTCATCCAGATGTGCTGTCCCGGAAGGCTGTAGGCGTAGGGGTGACGTTCCATCATGGTGCGGTAGCTGACGATGAGCTTGATTTCGCCGGTTTCCAGATTGATGCGCCACAGACCGTCGGCGTCCGGATCGGCGGGATGAATATCCTCGCTCAGCACGGCGTCGGCATAGCTGTAGCCGCGGCGCGGAATGCGGGAAAAGTTCAGGCTGACCGCCCATTTGCCGTCCGGCGAAATGGCGTAAACGGGCAGTTCATAGCGTCCGACAACTCCTTTGCCGAGCTGGTAAATCCGCGCGACAAGCCGGTCTTCACTCTCCTCATAGTCGTTGAAAATGAAGCAGTCCGGACGGTGCTTGAGGAAGAGTTCCATGCAGCCCTGCTGGTGACACCAGGCGCGGGTTGTGACCAGCGGCTCGTAGTGTCCTTCGAGGTCGATCAGCCCGATTTCCGCGCGTTCGCCGCGCGCGGGCAGACGCTGAATCTGCGGAGCCTTCATGACCAGATGCCTGGTGATGTCGCCGTTCCACGGGTTGCGGTCGTAATATCCGAAGAAGTAGTGCCCGTCGTCGGGCGTCAGCTTTCTCCAGTTGTACTTGCTGCTGATTTGCGGTGTCATTTGTGTTTCTCCTTGTTTATTCGTATAAATGAGTTGTTGTAAAAAAAAGTCATGCGGATTCCCTGATGATGACGGAGCAGGGGACGGAAACGAAGTCTGCGTGCGCGGGATCGGCGAGAGTGGCAAGCAGTTCGGCGATGAGAGCCTGCGCGATGCGGGTGCAGGGCTGTTCGACCGTGGTCAGCGACGGCGAGAGATAGGCTCCGGACTGGATGTTGTCGAATCCGGTGAGCGCAATGTCACGCGGAATGGAGCGCCCGGAGTCGATGATTGCCCGTTTTGCGGCGATGGCAAGCTCGTCGTTGTAGGCGAACACGGCGTCCGTGTCCGGATTCGAACTCAGATACTGACGCATGGTTTCATACGCTTCCTCCATCGGAAGATTGTTTTTCGCATGGGGGAGCGGCAGGTATTCAGGGGTGAGCCCGGCTTCGCACATGGCGTCGGTATAGGCGCGGACGCGCAGTTCCGGCGAGAAGCGCAGACCGAAGAAGACGGGACGGCGGCGTCCCGAAGCGATCAGACGGCGCATGAGTTCGAGCGAGGCGGAGTAGCGGTCGGGGAGAACCTGGCTGATTCCCGCATCGAACCGGCGGTCGCCGCCGTAAAGGACGACAGCGATTCCGGATTTTTTAAGTTCCGTCAGCGGTTCGAGATTCTCCGGAGCAAAGGCGATGACGCCGGAAACGCACATCCTGCGGAGGTTTTCGATGACTTCATGGAGTTCTCCCGGGTTTCGTGCGGGAGCAAGGTAAAGCATGAATCCGTGCGGCTGGAGCGCCTGCTGAATCTCCTGAAAGAGTTCCGCATAGAAAAGACTTGTGAGACGCGGGAAGATGGCCCCGATGACATTGGTGCGTTTTCTCCGCAGCATCTGGCTGGCGAGATTCGGCTGGTAGCCCGCTTCCGCCGCGAGTTTGCGCACCGCTTCACGCACGGCAGGCGAAATCCGTTCGGAGCCTTTCAGCGCCAGGGAGACGGTCGCCTGCGTAATGTTCAGTGTTCTGGCTATTTCTTTCTGGGTCATGACAAATCCTTTGCTTATACGTATATATTATATACGATAACCGCGAATTTGTCAACCCCCGGAAAGAAATTTTTTTGAAAATTACAGCTGATTGCCGAAGGCGTCGTGGAGGAAGCCGGGCTTGCTGACGCCGTCTTTGAGGTGGATTTGCAGTTGCGACAGTCCTTCTGTTCCGACATGACCGTCGGCAAAGCCTAAATTGGTCCGGTTCTGATGCATCAGTCCAAGACCTTTTTCCGGGGACATGTGATCAAGATAGTAAAAATTCTGACCTTTATTGGCCGCATCGGATCTGTTGCTGTCCGCAAGATGAAAGTATTCGCTGGGCTTCTTGACTTTGTTGGTTCTCAGAACCCGGCAGGACTCTTCGCTGTTGTCATATGGAGAAGTTGTCTGTGCATACTTTTCTTCATACGGATTGCTCCAGGTCCATTGTTTTACGCCATAAGTGTTATAGTGATTGGATTGAGCCGGGCTGACCTGGAACGGCGGGCGGATATTGGACGGACAGAATGTGTACGGTTTAGCTCTATATTGGTTTTTGTTCATATATTCATCTCCGTAGATAAGCTGAGACCAGCTCTTGCTTCCACTGCCTGTGAGGGGGAACATATCCTGATTGTCGCCTGCGTACATCTGGAAGTCGAGAAGAACCTGCTTGATGTTGCTTGTGCAGCTGATGGCGCGTCCCTTTTCACGGGCTGAATTGAGTGCGGGGAGAAGCATGCCGGCGAGGATGGCGATGATGGCAATTACCACGAGGAGCTCTATAAGGGTAAAGCCCATGGACTTCTTCCTGGAACGTGAAACGGGGGTTGGTCTGAATGTAAGGTTCATAGCGTTGTCTGCCTTTTTTTGTTTGAATGCTGCGGGGGAATGTTTCTGCATTCCCCCGGGGCTGTTTTACTGTTTCGGATTCAGAACGAGGCTGAATTCGAGGGAGGATTCCGTAATCATGCCGGAGTACGGGGTGAACATCAGACGCAGCTGGAGAACGTCGGCTTTCCATTTGCGCAGATCCTGAAGGATGACGGCGAATTTTCCGGTGATGGTCCACGAGGCGTTCGGGGCGTCGACGACGACGGTTGCCGTTCCGTCGGCCGGAGCGGGGATCACTTTCTGATACGGTTCCTTCGGATCGAACGGTTTGCTGTAATCGAACGTTTCGCCGTTGACCGTGACCTTGATTCCGACTCCGGGTTCATAGCGGATGCTCTGTTCGTACATCAGTCTTCCGCAGGAGAACGGCTGGGCGGATTCAACGGAGAGTTTCGCCTGAAGTTCGGTCGGTGATTTTTTCGTGCACTGGATTTTGACGGGAATGCGTTCGCCGTCCGCCGTGACGAGGCGTCCTTCCTGTTCGCTTCCGTCGAAGACGAACTCCTTCATCGGTTTGTATTTGCCGTTGTACTGCTGGATTTTGAATCCTGCGCCCCATGCGGGATTCGGGAATGCGTTGTGCACGACAACGGAGCCGCGGTCCTTGTAGTAGTCGAGCTGCGGTTTCTGTTCAGCCGCTTCTGCGGAGCAGAGGGCGAGCAGACCGATTCCGATCAGCAGTTTGCGTGTCAGTGAAACGAAGTTCATGATAAAACCTCCTTTTGTTGTTAATATATTCTTCACGCCATTGAATGTCAATGGTAATTTTCTCTTTTTGATGGGAGAATAGTAACATTCTCCCGTGTTTGTTCAAACTTTTGCTGCGCTGGCCTTCAGATGATAAATCCGGCTGTCGAAATCACCTTCGAGCGGGACGTGGATTCCGATTTCGGCGAGTCCGCGTCCGGTCATGCGTTCCGGGGCTTCGAGAGAAGTGTACTGATGATAGAAGTCTCCCGCTGTCTTTTTGCCGTGGCATTCAACCGTGTAGGAGGTCTGCGGATCAAGCCCCTGAAGACGGATGTTCGGCAGCTGTTCACCGTATTGAAGCGCGTGCGAGAAGACGAAGAGCAGGGCTTCGGAGCGGTCCGGAAGGACGAATTCGAATGCGGCGTAGCGGTCGTGATGCCAGGAGGCGATGCGGTAGAGTTCGCCGCCGGCGATGATGTGGCGGATTTCGCGGTTCAGCGCAAGATATGCTTTGCACTCCTCGATCTCCTCCGGCGTGCTCTTGTTGAGGTCGATTCCGAGTGACGGCCAGCCCATGAGCGCGGCGTGCGCCATGAAGGAGAGCGGAATGACGCGGTGATTGATGACGTAGGTGTAGTTTTTGCTGATCTGGCAGCCGCCGCCCGCCATTCGCGGATGATGAAGATAGGAATAACCCTCTTCGATGTCGAGAACGTCGAGCGTGTCCTGATTGTCGCTGCGGTTGGTCCGGCAGAAATAACGGTCCATTTCAAGATCGCAGCGTCCGCTTCCGCTTGCGCAGTTTTCGAAAATGACCTGCGGGAACTCCTCGTTGAGCCGGCGCATGAGACGGTAGAAGTTGAGCATGTACTTCGTTTTGATTTCGCGCCGGTTCTTGTGGAATGCGGGGATGAAAAGATAATGGTTCATATCCATTTTGAAGTACGCAATATCATTTTCGCGGATGAGCGTGCTGATGGTGTTGTAGATGTATTCGAGTGCATCTTCCCGCGCGAGATTGAGCTGAGCCGCGCCGTCGCCGAGAACCCATTCCGGACGTTCGGTCCAGAGACGGCTCTGCGGAACGACGACTTCGAATTCCATCCAGAGACCGAACTTCATGCCGTGGGCTTTGACGCTTTCGGCGATCTTCCTGAGTCCGTTCGGGAAGTTCTGCGGATGAACCGCCCAGTTTCCGACGTCGGTCTGCCAGCCGTCGTCGATGATGAAGAGTTCGCATCCGACTTCTGCGGCTTTGGGGATGAGGTCGAGGACGCCCTGTTCGGTGAGTTCTGTGCGGCGGATGCAGGAGAATGTGTTGAAGACGACGGGGCGGGGACGCTGCGCCCAGTATTTTGAGCTGAGGTGCTGTGCGCTGAAACGGTGAATGGTGCGGGTCATTTCACCGAATCCGCCGCGGGTGAATCCGGCGAGGAACTGCGGAGTCGCGAAATGTTCGCCGGGCTGAAGGGTGAGTTCGAAGTCGTAGTTGTTGAGTCCGCCGGAAACGCGGGTTTCACCGTAGGCGTCGCGCTCGACGATGAACTTCCAGTCGCCGCTCCAGAGGAGGGTTCCGAAGTGGACGTCGCCGGAATTTTCATCCGCATTTCCCGGATCGAACGCGAAGAAGGGGACGGTTGCATGACTGCTGATTCCGATGCGGCTTTCGAGCACGCGCTGTCCGGGAGTGACTTCGGCGCGGCGGACGCGGTACTCCTGTCCCCATTCGCCCTGAAGGGTTGTGAGACGCGGCGCGTTTCCGCGCGGGAGGCTCCATGCGGCGGAGAAGAGCGTTTCAAAGCGGAGAGGTGCGGAACCTTCGTTAACGACTTCGGTGTGGCGTTTGATGAGGTCGAGTTCGGGGAAGAGTTCGTAGTGCAGGAGAACCGCGAGCGAGGCGGCTTCGTCGAAAAGAGTGACGATGAGATGATTTTCGTTTTCGAGCGAGTGGCCGCGATACTTCAGATTCAGGGTCTGATCCGGTTCGAGAAGTTTGAGATGAGGCTCGTAACAGTAGAGACGGTTTGCTGCGGAATACTCGTATCTTCCGAGTTTTGCGCGTAGGTTGTAGACCTTGATGCGGAACCAGGCGACGGTGTCGGTTGAAGGAAGATCGCTGATTTCTTCCATCTTCCCGCCCCAGTGCAGATTGACGGGGATGCCGTCTTCCGAGACGCCGAACGCGTAGGACATTTTATTTGTGCTGCACAGGAAAATTTTCTTTTCCTGATCGATCTGAACAGGCATGTGTTTACTCCTTTTTTTGTGATTTTCCGTTTGCGTGAATAATATATCCCTGCGTTTTCCTCACCGCAATAATAAGATAGTACGATACATGGGAAAATAGTATTTCACGCACTTTTTTTTCTTTTCCGCGGTGCTATAGTACATCAAAAACGGAGGTTCCATGCAGCAAATCTATTTCGACGGCTATGACGGGCAGAATATCTGGATTGATTTCCGGCGGGAAAACACGTGCGGCGATGTGAATCCCGCGACGATATCGACTGCGGGAGACCGGCGGATTCTGGAGGGAGAGCGCTATTACAAGACGCCGGATCTGCTGTTGCGGATCATCGGCGGGGAGCCGTTCCACATTCTCCAGTACACCCAGCGCGGAAAGGTCCGGTTCATCAATAAACTGCCGGACGGGAGAAAACAGGAATATGAGGTCGGACCCGAACAGTGTTTTTTCATTACGCCGGATGAGAAGTATGAATTCTACAATCCGGACCAGTGTTTTTACAGTTTTATCTACATCGGTTTCCGCGGACCGCTTGCGGAGCATGTGTTCAAACGGGTCCTGGAGGTCGGGCCCGTGCATCAGCTCTCGCGGAATTCGGAGATTGTGGAGGAATTTCACACGCTTTTCCGCAGAGCTCTGCACAATGAACTGAACTTCTGCGAACTCCGTAAAATCGCAACCGTGATGCTGCTGGATCTGGAGCGCGACATTTGCGACAAGGCGTCGGCTGGTTCGGACGAGTTTTTGCGCGGACTCTCCAACTGGGCAAGCGAAAACATTGCGGAAATGAGCGTGGAAAAACTCGCGGAGCATTGCCGGATGAGCACAAAATATTTTCAGGCGTACTTCCGGAAACGCTGCGGAATCACTCCGGGAAAATTCCTCAATGATCTGCGCATGAATTATGTGATCCGTCTTCTGGAATGCACAGGAATGAAACTCAGCTCGATTGCGGACGCGGCGGGATTTTACGACGCCAGCTACCTGTGCCGCGTCTTCCGTCAGCAGACCGGCATCACGCCCGAAGCGTTCCGGAGCGGAGAGCCCGTCAGGAAGGGCGATTTTGTTTTTTGCGGGAAAAATACTATTCTCCCATAGTTCATACTATTCTGTTATTGTGCGGAGAAAACGGAAGTGTTATATTAAAAACCGGGTTCCACAATAACAAAAAGGAAAAATCATGAAAAAAATCGCACTGATGGCGCTGATGTTTGTTTCAGCGTGTCTCGCCGGGGCCGGAGAGCTCCGGAATCTGCTTGCGAATCCGGATTTTTCATCCGGAATGGCACACTGGGAAGTGGAGGGGAAGATCGGAACGGTCACCCCGAAGAACGGCGGAGTTGAGCTGAATGTACAGAAGAGCCGCAATTCCGGTCTGCTGAAACTCCAGCAGGCTCTGCGGAATCTGAAAGTCGGTGAAACGTACCGTCTTTACTTCACGGTCAACTGCGAAAAGCCGCAGACCCGTCCGGTCGTGATCTCCTACCGGATGCGCAGAAAACCGAAAAACCTCGGTTTCATCAAATGGGTTCCGCTGCGTCAGGGGGAACAGAAACTTTTTGTTGAAATCGTCCCCGGACTGGAGAGCGACAATCCGGAAGATCCGCCCGTGCTTTCGTTCTACATCGGCGAACTGGACGGCAAGGTCACGCTCTCCGAAATGGTGCTGTTCAATTTGAACGACATCAAGCCGGTTCAGCCGCCGTTTTCCGCGAAGTGGACGGTTTTCGGGCTTGTCGATCCCGCGGTCAAGGCGTTTGATGCAATTCCCGCCGAACTGCCGGGAATCAAGGAGAAAACGGTGAAGCCGGTTGCGGTGAACGCGCCGTCCTCGCTCAAAGAGAGCAAAATCAATCTCCGTCTGGAAGCCGGAGCCACGCGCAAGCGTCACTCAGATCCCGCGATGCTCTACAATGAGTTCGAATCCCCCGTCGATGCACAGATCCCTGTCGGATTCGGGGCGGACTGGTATATGGAGATTCACCTCAACGGCAAGCTGGTTTATTCGACGCTGGCGGAAGGCAATCAGAAGTCTCCTGTTTCCGCATCCAATCATCTCGTTTTTCTTCCGGTGAAGAAGGGAAAGAACCTGCTGGCGGTCAAGGTCCTTGCCGGTTCCGAAGGCTGGAAACTCTTCTGGGGGCCGGTCCAGCCGCCTCCGGCTCCGCAGCGTTTCACGGAAAAAGAGGGATATTATCCGATTGATACCGCAAAACTCGCGGTGAAAAAAGGAAGCGCGCTTGACCTTTCATCCATCATTGACGCTCCCGCGGGCAAATACGGACGTGCCGTTCTGACTCCGGAGGGACATATCGCTTTCGAGAAGAATTCCGCGCCGCAGCGCTTCTTCGGATTCTCCAGCGATGTGGATGAGAAAGTCTGGAAGACTTCCAGCGACCGCGATTTCCCGTCCCTCGCCGCCGAGTACGCCCGTGCCGTCCGCGCGCAAGGTTACAATCTGTTCCGCATGCACGGATTCGACGAGTGGGTCATGACGGGTTCCCGCGAGGATCAGAAACCGCTTCCGCGTTATCTGGACCGCTGGGACCGTCTGGTTTATGAGATGAAGCAGCAGGGAATTTATCTCCAGTTCAATATTTTCGCTTTTGCGCTTTACGCTCCCTCGCAGGACCGTTTTCTGACGACGGAAAAACGGAACATGAACAAGATTCTTTTTCTGCTCGGCGAGCCGAAAATCCGCGCCCGTTTCGCGGAAGTCAGCCGGAAGATCCTCAACCATGTGAATCCCTACACCAAACTTGCGTGGAAGGACGACCCCGTTTTCATTGCAATGGAATACTACAATGAGCTCGGACTTGCGATTGAGCTGACCCGCAAAATGGAAAATGCGTATCCGGCGGAATACCGTTTCCTCAAGGAAAAATGGCGCGGCTTCCTCCAGAAAAAATATGCAGCGCTCCCGAAAGAGAAGAATCCGCACTCCGCCGCGACAATGGCGAATCCGCCGCTTCCGGTCTTCTGGGACCGCTCGCAGCTGCGCGTGGATTACGACGAATTCTGGTACGAATGCATGAAGAACGCCTACCGTTTCTGCGATCAGGTCATGAAGGATTGCGGCTACAAAGGTCTGACGCTCCAGTGCCCGATGCCCGCGCTCCGCTGCGCCGCGGTGTCATGGGAGAGTGTGCAGATCGTCGACGGTCACGGCTACCATTGTCATCCGGACGGCGGGGAGCAGCCGGGCGCAAGCGTGAGCCAGGTGAGTTCGATCGCGGAGGCTGCAAACGTCTTCCGCCGCCGTTTCGGACAGCACATCTACGGACGTCCGTTCTTTTTCAACGAGCACAACTACTGTTTCCGGAATCCGTTCCAGTACGAAAAGCCGGTTGCGCTTGACGCCTATGCCGCGCTGAACGACTGGGATTCGCTGGCGATCCATGCGGGAGCCGTCGCATTGACGAACGACAAGCGCGCAAGTTCGTTTGAGGTCGCGAACAACCCGGTTCTGCGCGCCGGAGAGTTCCTCTCCTCGCTCTTCTTCCTGCGCCGCGACGTTGCGCCGGCAAAACACAATGTCGCCGTTGCGCTGAGCAGGAATTATGTGTTCCGTCCGGGCAACAGCGCGAATGCGCTTGCGCCGACGCAGAGCCGTATCACTCTGCTGACGAAAGCCGCATCGCTTTTCACCGATCTTCCGCGTTACGACCGCGTTCCGCAGCCGGGCAGACCGGATATGACGATCACCCCTGCCGGAAGCGGAGAAATCGTCTGGCACGGCTGGTACGCCGCCGCGAAGGAGACCGCCGCCAGCGATTCCTCGCTCGAAGCTCTGGTCAAAACCATGCGTTCGCGCGGAATTCTTCCCAAAGACAACATCACCGATCTTGCGAAGCAGATTTATCAGAGCGAAACGGGCGAGATCACCATGTTCGCCAAAGAGAAGAAAATGACGGTTGTCACGCCGAAGAGCGAAGCAGTCGCCCTGACTGCCGGAAAAACGGAAAAACTCAATACGCTTGACGTCAAAAAGAACAGCGTCAATTCGCTGATCGGTCTTGCATCCGTCGACAACAAGGCTCTGACGGAATCGGAGCGCATGGTTCTGGTTCTTTCCACGCGGGTGGCGAACACGAATATGCAGCACGACCCGAGCGGCGTTCATCTGCGCGTTATCGGCACGCTTCCGATTCTCTATCAGTGCGGCGAGTATGAGATTGAGATCAGACGCGCGGAAAGCCTGCGCTGCTATGCGCTTGATCTGATCGGAGAGCGCAAGGAGGAAATCCCGCTTGTCCGGACCGCCGGCGGCTGGAAGTTCGCGCTTGACATGGCGAAACTGAAGCACGGTCCGACTCCGTTCTTTGAAATCGTCGCTGAAAAGTAAAGCGTGTTTTATTTCCCCCGCAGTTTTGCGGGGGAGCTCCCGGTGATGCGGCGGATGGTGCGGGCGAAATACTCCGGAGAGGAAAAGCCGCTCGCACGTGCGGTCTCCTCGATGCTCCTGTGCGGATCTTTGAGCAGATGCAGCGCATGATTCACCCGGCAGGCGATGAGATGTTCAATGACCGAATGCCCGTAGCTCGCGGAAAATGCGCGGGAAAGGGTGACGCGGTGGAGACCGAGAAGCTCCGCGATGCGGTCGACATTGAGTTCCGGATTGGTGAAGTTCCGCTCAATCACCGCTTTGACCCGCTCCGCTGTCGACCCCTCCGGTTTCGGGACGGGGGAGGCGATGCGCGTCAGAATTTCAAACGCCGCCGCAAGGACGCGCATTCGCGCAGCGTTGTCGGCGGATTCAATTTCCAGTTCGATTCGCGCGAAAAGCTCCTCCGGACACTCTCCCGCGGCATTCAGTCCCGGGAGAATGTGGAGTCCGTCAAAGAGCGCCTTGGTCCCGGGACCCTCCAGCGAGAGCCAACGGTAATGGAAGAGCGGATCGCCGGGGATGTAATCGTGCCGTGCTCCGGGCGGATAGTACCAGACCTGTCCCGGAAGAAGCGTGTGCTTTCTGTTCTCCAGCATGAAGATTCCCTTGCCCTCCAGGCACCAGAAGATTTCCCCGAAATCCGCAGTTTTTATCCCCTCGCGGTTGCCTGGAAGAACGCGGAAGTGTCCGGCCGACCGGACGAAAAACGCGGTCTTTCCGCGAATGACCGCGAACTTGTAATCCTTGAATTCCCGCATAGTTTCAAAAACGCCTTTCCGATGTTGCAAAAGTGCAGATTTTCTCTGTTGAATATTCATAAAATATACGTTATAGTCTTACAAAAAGCAAACAGGGAGGATTTTTTTATGAGAACAGAGCAATCTTTGAACGGAATCTGGGATTTTGAATTTTCTGTGAAGGCTCCGGAACAAATCAATCTTGCGGAGCTCGCGTTTGCGGAACGCATCTCGGTTCCCGGGTGTTTCGATGCATTGGCAAAATATGCCGGAAAGCGCGGGACGGGCATTTACCGCCGTTTCGTTGAATGCGGGGGAACGGTTCGTCTGAACTTGGAAGCGGTCGGTCTGCGTGCGGAGGTTTACTGGGACCGGAAGAAAATCGGGCGCACGGATTTGCCGTATTCTCCGTATACTCCCGTTTTTGATGCGGGAGCGCAGGGGCGGCACGAACTGGTGATTGTGACCGACAACCGTCAGGATTCGGGAACGGCTTCGCTTTTCCATGCGTATTATGATTTTTATGCATACGGCGGAATTTACCGCAATGTATCGCTGACCGAACTTCCCGCGTGCCGGATTGACCGTGCGGAGTTTATCCCGGAGGATCTGGAGGCGGGAACGGTCCGGATTCGTCTTGCGCTCGGCGGAGAGATTCCGGAGCAGATGACTGCGGAGGTCCGGTTCGATACTTCTGCTGAGGCGGAGAAGATTACGGTTCATTCGGGTGCGGCGGAAACGGTCTGCCGCGTTCCCGGGTTCAAACTCTGGTCGCCGGAGTCGCCGGAACTGCACACCGCACGTATTGTCATTCCCGGAGATACTGTTACGGTTGAGTTCGGAATGCGCAAAATTGAATGCCGAGACGGAGGTTTCCTTTTGAACGGGAAGCCGCTGAAGCTGATCGGCTGGAACCGTCATGAGAGTCATCCGGAATTCGGCGCGGCGGTTCCGGAGTTCCTCACCTGTTCCGATCTCCGCATGATAAAAGAGCAGGGCTGCAACTTCATCCGCGGCTGTCACTACAAACAGAGCGAAGCGATGCTGCGTCTGTGCGACCGCATGGGGCTGCTCGTCTGGGAGGAGTCGCTGGGCTGGGGCAACCGTCCGGAACAGCTTGCCGACCCCGAATTTCGCCGGCTCCAGCGGGAGCAGACGGTTGCGATGGTGCGGAGCAGCATCAATCATCCGAGCGTGATTCTCTGGGGCTTCCTGAACGAGTGCGCGAGCGAAACGCAGGAGGCGCGCGGCTGCATTGCGGAACTGGCGGAGGCGATTCGAGCGGAAGATGCATCGCGTCCTGTGACGTTTGCCTCGAACCGCGGAATCAAGGATATCTGCCTTGATCTGGTCGACGTCATTGCATTCAACACCTATCCCGGCTGGTACGATCACACCGAGATTGAAAGCTACGGAATCGACCGTGTGGTTCCCGCTCTGGAAACGCTTGCGGAGTTTGCAAGCCGTCCGGAGTATCGCGATAAGCCTTTGATTATCAGTGAGATCGGTGCGGCCGCAATCATCGGCGATCATTCCGGACTTCCGTGGTCGGAAGAGTATCAGGCGGAACTTCTCGGTGCGGCGCTCAACTTCACCTTGACGAATCCGCGGTGCGGCGGCATTGCGATGTGGCAGTTCTGCAACGCCCGCACCTACACCGCAAATTCGTGCGTGCTGACGCGTCCGCGCGGTTTCAACAACAAGGGCGCGGTGGATGAATACCGCCGTTCGAAGCTCGCGTGGCACCGGATCCGGCAGATGCTTACGGATGCGCGCTGAACGTTTCTCCGAGATATTCGGCGACGCCTTCCGCGGAAGGTTTCATTCCCTTTCCGCCCTTGTGCCAGTTTGCGGGGCAGACTTCGCCGTGTTCTTCGAAGAACTGGAGCGCATCCAGAATCCGCAGCGCTTCATCGACACTGCGTCCGAGCGGCAGGTCGTTGACGAGTTCGTGGCGTACAACGCCCTGCCGGTCAATGAGGAAAAGTCCGCGCAGGGCGACGGCTCCGTTGAGGAGAACTCCGTAGTCGCGCGAAATGCTTTTTGTTGTATCCGCGACCATCGGGAAGCGGACGCAGCCGATGCCCCCTTTGTTCGGCGGAACGGATTTCCAGGCGAAATGCGTGTACTCGGTGTCCGTTGAGACGCTGACGAGTTCGCATCCGCGCCGTTTGAAATCCTCGTATTTTTCATCGAATGCGAGGATTTCCGACGGGCAGACGAATGAGAAGTCCATCGGGTAGAAGAAGAGAACAACGTATTTGCCCTTCAGACTTGAGAGTTTGAATTCACAGAATGAATTGTCTCCCATGACGGCGTTTGCGGTGAAATCCGGTGCGGTTCTTGTGACGAGTGCAGACATGATGAAATCCCCCCTTGTTTGATTTGGAAACGGCTCGTTTCCTTTTTTACCATAAGCCGTGAAACGGCGGTTTTCAAATGCGGAAAACGGAAGCTGCGTTTATCCGTGCGCCGTTCTGAAATGAAAAAACAGGGAAAATTTATTCTTTGCTGAACGTTTTCCGGTATTCGAGCGGAGTCTTGTCAAATTTTTCTTTGAACTGGCGGTGAAAATTCGGGAGTGTGGCGAATCCGCATTCGCGCGCGAGCTGGGCGACCGGAAGACCGGTTGTGCGCAGGAGGGCGGAGGCATAATTCAGGCGGGCTTCGAGCTGAAGCTCCTTGAACGAGCATCCCGTTTCTTCGCGGACCACATGCGCGGTGCGGTCCGGACTCAGATTCAGATGCCGGGCGAGACTGACGAGTCCGCCTCCGTGTGTCCCGATATTCTGATGAATGAGACGGCGGATGAGATCCGCGCGGGAGAGATCGCTTTCGGTGTATGCAGAGTCGCGCATTTCCGCATGCCATTCGCGGAGCCGTGCGGCGAGCTGGGCGAGCGCTTCCAGAACCAGACGTATTTCCGCTTCATCCGTCGGAGCGAGTCCGCGCACGAGTTCGGGATTGTTGAGCTGGGGTGCACGGTAAACCGGCAGGTCGCCGGGCAGGACGGCGGGCGCGCGGCGGAGCCCCGCATTGAGAATGCAGAGCAGACGGTTCCCGTCCATGACCGGCTGAATCCATTCGAGAATTCCAGCACGGCAGATTTTGAGTGCGCCGGTGCGGTATTTCCAGCGTTCCGGAATGAAATCGAGACAATCGAAATTGTAGCATTTTTCGACCGTGTCGCGTTTCGCAAGACAGCAGTTCGGTTTTGTGTGGACTTTCCGGCGGACCGCGAGGTTCAGCAGCGGATCCTGAATGTACGCGACGACGTCGGTTTTCGTGAAATGTTCAAATGCGGCAATCGCGCGGTCCGGTATCTTCAACATGCTTCGCAACTCCTGTTTTACTGTAAAATACACGAAACAGCAGAAAAAGCAACTTTTTCAGCCGGAGAAAATATAGATTTTTTCAGAAAAATACAGTATAATGTTTAAAAAGCTCAAAAAGGAGGCTTTGCGATGAAGACAATAGATTATCAGATTCATAAAGAGATTCCGGTTGTTGCGGAATGTGACGTTCTTGTTGTTGGCGGCGGTCCCGGCGGAACGGGTGCGGCGGTGATGGCGGCCGAGTGCGGCGCGAAAGTCGTTCTTGCGGAACAGCACGGCTGCATGGGCGGAACCGCGACTTTCGCGGAAATCACCCCGATGATGCGCAACCATTATGCGGAAGACGGCGACATCACCCATGCGGAGACGATGGACCGTCCGGTTTATCCGCGCATGATGAAGCAGATGCAGAGCTATCTCTCCGATTTCGATTTTTCGGAACCCGGGGCGAACTGGAGCAACCAGAAACTGGTTGTATCCAAGTCTCTGATCTCTCTCGCGATGGAAGACCTCTGTCTGGAAGCCGGCGTGAAACTCTTCTATCACTTCACACTCGTTGATGTGGTCCGCAAGGAACGCCGCATTGAATATGCAGTTTTCCGGACGCGCTCCGGCTATGCCGCGATTCAGGCGAAGACATTCGTTGATGCGAGCGGCAATGCCGATCTCGCCGCTTTCGCCGGCTGCGGATTCGAGTACGGCGACCGTGAACACGGACTCTGCCAGCCCATGACGCTCTGTTTCAAACTTTCCGGTGTCGACGTCAAGAGCATCAACTGGGAAGAGGTGCAGAAACTTTACAAAGAGGCGCGCGAGCGCGGTGAAATCGAGTGCAAGCGCAACGATGTTCTGCACATGCGTTACGATTTCGAGCCGGGCGTGGTGCACTTCAACACAACGCGTGTTCTAGGCAAATCCGCAGTTGACGGACTTGAGTTTTCGGAAGCGGAAATCGAGGGACGCCGCCAGCTTCGCCAGTTCATCAAATGGATTCGCAAGGATGTTCCTGCGTTCAAGCATTCGCACCTGATGTCGATGGGAGCGGAGATCGGCGTCCGCGAAAGCCGCCGAGTCAAAGGCCGCGCGTATCTGACGGAGGAGGATTTCAACAACCGCAGCAAGTTCCCGGATGCGATTGCGCGCTGCAACTACCCGATCGACATTCACAGTGTCAACGGCGGAAGCACGCGCATGGTCTGGATGGGCTGCAACGAGTACTACGAGATTCCGTACGGCTGTATTGTTCCGGAGGATTGCGACAATCTTCTGATTGCGGGCCGTCCGATCTCCGTTTCGCACGAGCTTCATTCGAGTTCCCGCGTGATGCCTCCTGCGTGCAGTGTCGGTCAGGCGGCCGGCGCGGGCTGTGCGCTTGCGGTGAAACGCGGCTGTGATCCCTCCGCGCTCGACGGCCGCGACGTCCGTTCTCTTCTGGTTGAGCACGGCGCCTGGCTCTGATTTTTCTCAAGCAGAATAAAAAACACCGCATCTTCTTTCAATCAGGAAGATGCGGTGTTTGATTATCAGCGTTCATCCATTGTTGCGAGTTCTATGGCAATGCCAAGGGTTTCCAGGACGCTTTGGAGCTTGTCGAACTGAACCGTTTTTTTGCCGTCCTCCAGGTCGCGGACAAAACGGACGCCTACATTGGCCAGCTGGGAAAGACGGAGCTGGGAAACTTTTTGCCGTTTGCGTTCCGTCCGCACAAAATCCGCAAGCTGGGCGGCTGTGGTAAGTTCAATCTTCATCAAGTTTCCCCTTGTAATTCTTTTCTGTCTATATTAATTATCATAACCTATAAAAAGAATTTTTCAAGTGTAAAACGCCCCGATCGGGTTGATTCTATGAAAAAATGAGTATTTTTTTATAAAAACGCCCCGAACGGGTCGATTTTTCACTGCTTATAAAAAAACACCGCATCTTCAAGAGAAAGAAGATGCGGTGAGAGCTTCTGACCGGGATGGCTTACGGCATCAGCACGAGATCCATGAAGAGGCCGGGACGTTTCGGGGCTTCACCGATTCCGGGGGTGAGCTGGAGGAATCCGGCTCGTCCGTTCTTCGTTCCAATGTTGACAAGAACGTTCATGCGCATGGATGATCCGGCTTCCAGACGGAACGGACTTACACTTTGACGCGGGAACGCAAACTCGTAAACCGTGCGGTCCGGATAGCGGCGGATGGCCGTCGGCACATCACGGAGGAGACCGATCTCCTTTTCCAGACTGTCGTAGGTCGCCGCGGAGGCTTTTGTGCGGAAGATCACCGGTTTCCCGCTGACCAGAGCGGAGGCGTACTCGAAGTCGTCGTCCTGGTAATCCTTGACCTCTTTCAGGGCATTGCGGACCGGATCAAAGGCAAACTGAATACCGTCGCCCTTCCAGAGTCCGGAGACTCCGACGGGGGATTCCACATTGTCCCGCTTGAAGACTGTTACGCCGAGATAAAGATGGGCGTCATCCCACATGATCCGCGCGTTCGCACGGATGGCGTCTTCGGCGGTGGTCCAGGGTTTGAGTTTTGTGCGCAAAGCCAGCGGAATCTCCTTCGCCTGAGCGTTCCAGTCGGAGAGATCACCGTCGATCACCGGAGCTTTTTCCGCTTTGGGGGCGAGGATTGCACGCAGGTTCCAGCTGAATTTCTTTTCGGCTCCTCCGGTCGTCCGGATCGTTGCCTGAACGGTATTGTCCTTCAGCGAGACGGGGGAGGGGAGAGAAAATGCCACTTCACCGAACTCTTCCGGAGCAATTGCGGCGAATGACAGTTTTCTGCCGATAGTTTCAACGGTTCCGGCGAGCGGTTTGGTTCCGAGATTGTGAATCCGGACTTTGAATTCTTTTTCCGCAACGACAACGGCGTTTGCGTCAAAGAGGTCTGTTCCCGCGCTCAGGTCGGCTTTCCGGATGGCAGCTGCAAGGTCGGCTGCGGAAAGTTCCGTTTCCAGATAGACCGGAAATTCGTTGAGCTCGATTTCTCCGCCCTTGATTTCCGTTCCCATGACGTCGTAGACTGCGGCGTTTTTGAGTTCGGCGGGGAGGACCATGCGGGTTGCTTTTCCGTTCCATTTCCAGAGCGCGGCAATGCGTTTGTCTCCGCGGTCGAAAAGGTAGCAGCGGTAGTTGAATCCGAGCTTGACGCGTCCCGCCGGTTTGGCGTCTTCGAGACGGTCTGCGGCGTTTTTGCAGGCGAACATAATCGGCGCGGGCATCGGCTGGCGGCCGTTGTCCGGGTTGCCCTGAAGCAGGAAGCCCCAGCCGCAGCCTTCAAAATCCATAGTGAAGGTGAAGTGATAATACTGCTGGAGTCCGTTTCCGAATCCGATCAGCATCATGCGGGTGTCGTAGGCGACGCGCTGACGCTCGAAACCGGGGATCCGGTTGTTGTCGGGGAAGAGGGAGAAGGAGCGTTCGCCGGCTTCGGTCGCGGTGATCGGGAAGTCCGGTTTGTACTTGCTGGCGACTTTCTGAAGCGTCTGAAGCTCCGGCTCGTAATCGGGAAGTTCGGGGAGCTGGCGGTACGGATGTTCCGTGATGATGTCGAGTCCCTTTCCTTCGCCTTTCGCGAGCATGGTGGAGGTCCACGCAATATCCGTGTGGCAGCTTGCGGGACCGGCGACTTTCGCATCCGGGTCGCCCGCTTTGACCGCTTCGGAGAGTTCGCGGATGAGAAGTGCATTGACTTCCGGCGTCATTTCGTAATATTTGGAGGGATCGGGGTTCTTCATGCGGCCGCCCCAGATGTTGGTTTCATTCAGCATCTCATAGATCTGAACTTTGCCGCGGTACTGCGTCGCGAGTTCGTTGAGAGCTTTTTTCCACGCCGTGAAGTCTTTCGGAATCATCGGCCAGGGGGCAAAACCTTCCGAGCCATAGCACATCATGAGGAAGAATCCGTTTTTGTGGAATTCATCCACATCGCGGAAGCCGGTGTTCGGCGTTCTGCGGTAGGTGGACCAGAGACGCAGTGCGCCGATCCGGAAATCCTTCAGAAGCGGAATGGATTTGTGAATGTTGCTGCTGCCCGGCATGTAGTTGACGCCGATTCGATGACTCAGTTTTCCGGGTTTTCCCGCGATGCCGAAGTAGACTCCGGCCTGTTTTCCGCCGACGTTGAACAGCAGGTTCGCCGCGCCGCGCAGATCCGCCGGCGGAGTGACGGAGACCGTCCGCTTTGCCGTTCCGTTTGCCTCGACTTTGACTTTTCCTGCATTTCCGGCCATGACGGTTTTGCCGAAGAAGTCTTTCAGCTCCCAGCGGATTTCCGCGTTTTCCGTTTTTCCAGCGGTATTGCGGAGTGTCAGTTCCGTTTTAACGGGTGTTCCGGGACGGTAGTATCCCTTCGCCGCATCGATTTTCGCGGAGAGCAGGAGTCCTGTTTCCGGAGTGAACTTGCTGTGTCCGCCGATGCTGTACGCGGCGTCGTCAACCCAGATTGTGCCGCCGAGGGAGCTTACGCATGGAGAAACGAAGTTTGTCACACTCGCGTATCCGGTCGCCGGATTGCCGAACATGTATATGCCTTCCGGCTTCTTGCCCCATTCGGGAATGAAGAGTTCGCAGCGGGTCCATTCCGTTCCGACGGCGAATTTTTTTGAATAAGCCTGTCCGTTGCCGAGGAAGAGACCGATATCAACCTGCTGGTTCGGTTTTTCACCTTTGACCCAGCAGGAGAACGATGCGCTTTTGCCGACGACAAACGGGACCGGATTCAGATTGAATCTGCCATAGCTTTTCGGTTCGCGGGTGAGGCGGAAGGAATAGTTCCCGCTGTGCTTTACCTTGTCGTCGAGCGCGACTTTGAGCTCCTTGTCCCAGAAATTGTTGCGTCCGTCGGAGAAAAGGTTGTTGTCCGCCATCTTGAAGAATTCAAAACCGTTGATTCCGGTTGCATACCATCCGCGCTCGGCTCCGCCGTTGAGGATGTGATTGACCGAGGAGTCGACTTTTTCCTCCTGTTTGACGGAGATTCCGGCGGATTTGATTTTGTAGATTGCCGGCTTGTGCAGATCCACGCGGATACAAATGTTGTTTAGATCCTCCGGAGCCGGGTGAGTGACGGTGAAGGTTTCGCTTTCGCTGGAGACGGGGAAGGTTTTTGCAAAATAAAAATGTTTGTTTTCTTTTCCGCGGTTGCCTTCGAGATAGATGTTGATTTCTCCGGCACCCTCTGCTTCCGCCTGAACATTTGCGTTCAGCATCTTGCCGCGGAAATTATCCATCTTGTATCTGCGGTAGAAGCGTGTGACGATTTTTCCGGCGTTCGGCTGCTTGAAAAATTCGCGCGCATCAAGAACAACCGCTCCGTTTTCGCCGGATACTTTGAGCGTGTGAAACAGCTCTTTGGGTTCGGTTCCGATCCCGATGGAGATTCCCTCTGCGGTTCTGCACCACCAGTTCCGGTTTTGATCGTTCTTCTCAATCTTTGTGACGTCCAGCGCATAAACGGACGCCGCAAAGAAAGCGAACGCGAGTAAAAAAAGTTTTTTCTTCATCTGAAATCCTGTTATTTCTGATTGGCGGAAATTGCGGCGTTGAAGATGCGGTAAACGGCAGGCTTGTTGAGGTCAAGACGGATCGCAATGCTGTTGACGTCTTCCGGGAGAAGTTTCGTGTGAACGATTTCCGCACGCTCGGAAACGGCAAACTGCTGAGCTGTGAAATAGTGCTTTTTCTCCGCTCCGCGGTTGCCTTCGAGATAGAGGTTGACGGCGCCGTTTCCATCTTCCGCCTGAATCTGAACTTTTGCGGAAGTTTCCTTGCCCTTGAGAGCGGCAATATTGTTCTTGATGTAGAAGCGAGTGACGATTTTTCCGGCGTTCGGCTGCTTGAAGAATTCGCGGGTGTCAATCACCAGCGCACCGTCCGCGGAGGAGACTTTCAGAGTGTTGTAAAGCTCTTTCGGTTCCGCGCCGATGGAAATGCCGTAGCCTTCGGCGGCTCTTCCGGACCAGAATTTCCCGTTGTCATTGGCTTTGAGATTGTTGACGTCGAGAGCCTGTGCGGAGAGTGCTCCGGCGAGCGCTGCGAGAAGAATGAGGGATTTTTTCATGATGATAACCTTTCGTTTAGGAGTTTGTTAAAAATCAAGTGCGCCGATATTGCCCCAGTTGCGGCTCCCTGTCTGTTCCGCCATAAGCCGGTCACTGTACATTCTGGAGTCCGGATTGTCGAGTCCTTTCCACGAGCGTTTGCTGATGACATGGCCGTCGAGATAGGCGATATTCGCATAGAGTGAATGCGGTCTGCCGACCCACAGATGCTGCGGGGTAAAAACTTCACCATTGCCATTGGCGCTGCCTACACTACTCCCCGAGTATTTATTTGAGGCGGACGTGTTCAGAAAATCGGAATCAAAGAACATATATGCACGCGACGGCGCTTTGACCATCGTTACTTTTAAAGGGTCCGAACCCCAGGTTTCTGCGGCGACGTAACTGAGGCGGCTTTCGGAGGCTGAGCGGTCCTCCGGACAGCGGAATGTGTTCCAGGCGCCTTTGCCGACAGGGGTTCCCGTTGAAGAAATTTTCGCATTCATATATCTTGTTCCGAATGCGTATGGCCAATGGTATTTGATTGAATAGCGATGTCCCGGAACCTGCCAGGAAGAGACCGACAGAATCGGCGGCATGGCATAATCGTTGAAATCGTTTCTGTATGTAGCGGAAGCGGTGCCGATCTGTTTCAGGTTTGAAGCGCAGGAGATTTTGTGAGCCGTTCTTCTGGCCGAATTGAGCGCCGGCAGGAGCATGCCCGCCAGGATGGCGATGATGGCAACTACCACGAGGAGCTCTATAAGGGTGAACCTGCAGAGTTTCCCTCTGAAGCAGGTTTTACGGGGGACCGGATGTTTTGTTTTCATTGTCTGTCGAGCCTTTCTGTTTTTGGTTTGCAATTCTGTCTGAAAAACTGCCATGTTTAAGATTATACCATATTTTTGTGAAAAAGCAACAGGCTGAAATGAGAAATATATTAGGAATACTGACAAAAATATACGATATAATGTCAAATGTGTTTTTCCCTGTATTTTCCGGTTTTGCGGAAGGCCGGCTTTCCGCCCAGGATGTCTGCGGGAAAGCGGAAAAGCGAAAAGATTTTTTATCCGCAGTTTGGAATTTTAAAATGATGTGCTATATTATGTACTTCAATAATGAAAACACCATTCAGGAGATAATGATATGGCAGACAAACTGATGCTCGGGCTTCCGAAAGGAAGTCTGGAACAGGCGACGACCGATATGTTCGCCAAGGCCGGCTATAAGATCGAAATCAACTCCCGCTCTTATTTCCCCTCCATTGACGACCCGGAAATCGAATGCATGCTGATCCGCGCGCAGGAAATGTCCCGCTACGTGGAAGAGGGCATTCTCGACTGCGGTCTCACCGGATACGACTGGATCCGTGAAAACGGTTCCGACGTTGTGGAAGTCGCCGAACTCGTGTACGGCAAAGTCGGACGCAACCCGCTCCGCTGGGTGCTTGCGGTTCCCGAAAACTCCAACTTCCATTCGGTCAAGGATCTGGAAGGCAAGCGCATCGCGACCGAAGCGGTCGGCATGACGAAACGCTATCTTGCGGAAAATCATGTGAACGCCACCGTTGAATTCTCCTGGGGCGCAACCGAGGTGAAGCCGCCGCGTCTCGCCGATGCGATCGTCGAGATTACCGAAACCGGTTCCTCCCTCCGCGCGAACAAGCTGAAAATCATCGATACTCTCTGTACCTCCACCACGCGTTTCATTGCGAACAAGAAGGCGATGGAGTGCCCGTTCAAGAAGAAAAAAATCGAGCGTATTGCTATGCTGCTTCAGGCGGTTCTTCTCGCGGAAGGCAAAGTCGGCATTATGCTGAACATCCGCAAGAAAGATCTGCCGAACATTCTCGGCAAACTTCCTGCGCTGGAACGCCCGACCGTCTCCGAACTCGCCGATCCCGAATGGGCGGCTCTGAACACGATTGTGACGGAACATGTCGTCCGTGATCTGATTCCGGAACTGAAGGAACTCGGTGCGTGCGGCATTGTTGAATACCCGCTGAACAAGCTGGTTGAATAAGAATTTTTCCGCGGATGCTCTCTCTCCCCTTGGAGGCGGTCCCCCCGCTTCTTGCATCCGCGGATTTTTTTTGCCGCGGACGGCGGACAATGAGCCTTTTTGCAAAATCCGCTGTCTAATCCGGCAAAAGCGAAAGGGAATCTTATGAAATCTGTATTTATGATTGCCGCTCTCGTCATCCTCGCCGGGCTGACGTCTGCTGGAGGAACTGTTATGCAAACCGCAAAAGATACTGCCGGAAACTCTTACTCGTATATTCAGAACGACCCGTTCGACACACGTATCTACAAACTGCCGAACGGTCTGACCCTTTATCTTTCGCGCAATCCGATGCGTCCGCGCGTTTCGGTTCTGACGATTGTCCGCGCAGGCTCTTCCGATGAACCTGCCGATTCCACGGGGCTCGCCCACTATTTCGAGCACATGATGTTCAAGGGAACTCCGCGGATGGGAACGCTCGACTGGGCAAAGGAAAAACCGCTTCTCGACCGGATTCCCGATCTCTTTGAACAGCGGAAAATGGAGCCGGATCCGGTCCGTAAAAAAGAACTTTACGCGGAAATCGACCGCGTTTCCGGCGAGGCAGCGAAGTATGCCGCGGCGGGTGAGTTCTCCAAGCTCGCATCCTCCTTCGGCGCTTCCGGGCTCAATGCCGCGACCGGAGTCGATTTCACCGTCTACATGGGGGAGCTTCCCGCGAATGAACTCGGAAACTATCTGAAACTGGATGCGGAACGCTTCTCGAATCCCGTGCTCCGTCTGTTTCACACCGAACTCGAGGCGGTTTATGAGGAGTTCAACCGCGGTCAGGACAAGGACGGGATGGTTTCATATGAGACTCTCAACCGTGCGCTGCTGCCGACTCATCCCGCGGGGCGCCCGATTATCGGGGAGCCGAATCACCTGAAGAATCCGTCGATGAAGGATATCATGACCTTCTTCAACCGCTATTATGTACCGGGCAATATGGCGCTTGCGATTATCGGCGATCTTGATTTCGAGAAGACTTATGCGCTTGCGCAGGAGACGTTCGGCAAGCTCAAAGCCGCACCCGTGCCGGAGCGCAAAATGCCGGTGGAACAGCCGCTGACCGAAAACCGGAAGCTGACCGTCAGCGGACCGGAGGCGGCGCATACGCGGCTTGGCTGGCGCGTGGAACGCTCCCCGCGCAACGGCGCGCTTATCACGCTGATTGCGCGTCTGCTCAAAGATTCCGGCTACGGCCTGCTCGAACAGAATCTTCTTCGCACGCAGAAACTGCTCGGAGCGGGATGTCACCTGCGCATCGGACGCGAATACATGCTTTTCATGCTCGACGGTTCGCCGCGCGCGGGGCAATCGCTGGATGAGGTTTCGACGCTTCTGCTTGCGGAACTTGAAAAGCTCCGCAAGGGCGAATACGGCGACTGGCGCATCGGAGCGGTTGCGGAAAACTGCCGCGTCACGATTGCGGAGATCCGCGAAGGGGACAACATGAATCTCGCCTGGGAATTCGCCGACCTCTTTGTCAACGGCGATTCCTATGCGGAATTGCTCGCCACGCCCGACCGCATCGCCGGATTCACAAAAAAGGATGTAACGGAATTCATTGAAAAGTATTTCGCTCACCACATCCGCGTCGACAAGACGACCGGAGAGCCGACGAACCGGGTCAAGGTCGATAAGCCGAAAATAACCCCCGTTGCGCTGAATTCGGAAAAGGAATCGGAATACAGCCGTGCGTTTCTGCAGCTTCCGCCGCCGCCCGCGATTGAGCCGCGTTTCATTGACATTGCAAAGGATATTTCGAGCGTGGAGCTGCCGAACGGCATCACCGTCAAGCGCATGAACACGGTTTCCGGTTCAAATCTTTTCCATGCGGAACGCGTCATCAATATTTCCACATACGAAAACCGGAAACTTGAGCTTGCGATTGATTATCTGGAGTACATCGGAACGAGCCGCTACTCGGTCGATGCTCTGCGCCAGGAGTTCTATAAGCTCGGCGTGAAACAGTCGATCTCAATCGACAAGTATGCGCTCTCCGCGGAACTTACGGGACCCGCTGCGAACCTGAACAAAGCGGTTGCGCTTATGGAACACCTCATCCGCGATGCGAAACCGGATGCGGAGGCGTACAAGGCGTATGTCGACGGCATTCTGAAGGACCGTGCGGATGCGAAACTCAATCCGTCCGCGGTGTTCCAGCGCGGCATTTCGTATGCCTGGTACGGCAGCCACACTCCCTACACGGACGGTCTGACGGAGGCGGAACTGCGCGAAACGAAGCCGGAAGAACTGCTTGCGCTTCTGCGGGACGTCTTTGCGAAGTACAGAAGCACGTTCGCGTATGCCGGCCCCGCACCGATGGAAGAGGTCGTTGAGGCCGCAAAGCTGATCCACTCCGCCGGAACCGTTACGCCGCCGGACAAGGTGCGTTACACCCCGCATGCGGTGGAGAAGCCGAATATCTACATTATCGACTTCGATGCGGTTCAGATGCGCGTCGGCTTTACATCGCGCGGCCCGCTCTTTTCGCTTGCGGATCTGCCGTACGGCAAGATGTTCAATGAATATTTCTGCTCCGGACTGGATTCGATCGTGTTCCAGGAAATCCGTGAGTCACGGGCGCTTGCGTATGCCGCGGGCGGTTCCTACGAGCAGCTCATGCGCAAGGGGCGGCACAACGTCATTTACATGGTTGCCGGAACGCAGAGTGACAAGCTGTTTGACGTGATTGACACGATGCATTCGATTCTGCGGAAGATGCCGCTGTTCGAGGGCAAGTTTGCTAGCGCCCGCGATTCGCTGGTGAAGCGGCTTGCAACGGAACGGATTATCGGGCTTGAGCTCTTTGACTTCGAGCAGAAGATGCGCCGCATGGGAACGGATACCGACTGGCGCCGCGCCGAATTTGACACGGTCCGCAGCATGAAGCTGGATGCGCTGGCGGCGTTTTTCAACCGCGACCTCGCGCCTCTGAAGTACGATATTGTGATTGTCGGCAAGGCGTCGCTGATCGACCGGAAGAAACTTTCGGAGTACGGAACGGTTGTCGATCTCAAGCTGAAAGATATTTTCGGTTACTGAGAACTCAGTTCAGAAAAAAAGAACGGGAAACCGGCTGCTGCAGACGGTTTCCCGTTTTTCATTCCGGCGGAATGCCGGAATCATGAAATGGATTGGTGAAGGGACTCAGATGTCCTCATCGTCGCTGAAATCGTCGCCAAGATCATCCAGATCGTCGAGGGAACCGAGATCATCCTCATCGTCAAGACCGGCGTCGTCTCCGTATTCATCGTAGTCGTCATCCTCTTCATTGACGACGGTGCTTGCGGAGATGAAGGCGCCGCATTCGGGACAGCATCCATCCTCAGCTTCAATCTGTTTTTCGTTGATTTCGATGTCGCAATAAGGGCAGAACATCACCATAAGAAAACCTCCTTGTGTTGTTGCAAAGACTTTGCAGCGGAAACTGAAATTCAGTTTACACGAACATTATAAAGAGTTATGCGAAAAAGTCAACCCCTGAAATGCGTTTTTTCTTAATTTTTTTACGAAAAAACGCATTTTCCGGCTGAATTCAGATGTTTTTCCCGAGATTGCGTGCCTCGTCGAGGGCGGGCGAGCCTTTGATTGCGCCGGGCTCTCCGACGTTCGGGACGAGGATTTTTCCGCGGTCGGTCCATTTCAGATATTCCGCAATGAGTTCGTAGGAACGGACAATTCCGTCGAAGTCCTTCATTTCATCGGTTTCGGCGGTGACGAGCAGGGCGCATTCCCTGATCTTCAGGGGGCGTCCGCCGACCATGAACGCATAGAATTTGTCGAGCGCCGCCTTGAGCTGAGTCGGGAAGGAGAACCAGTAGAGCGGAGTAGCGAGAACGAGAACGTCGGCTTCTTTCAGGATCGGGGCGAGCGAATTGAAATCATCATCGAAGAGGCATGCCTTGCCGTGTTTGAAGCACTGGTTGCATGCACGGCAGCCGTCAATCTGCTTGCGGGCGGCGTCGAACCGCTGGACGCGGTGCCCGGCCTCTTCTGCACCTTTGATGAATGCGTCGGCGAGCATGAAGCTGTTTCCGTTTGAACGGGGGCTTCCGGTCAGGACTAAAATATTCTTACCCATGAAAAATTCCTCCTTTTCCGCAATATAATGGAGTTTCCCGCAATGTCAACCGGGAAACTCCATTGAAACGCGTTTTAAATGGAGAGTTTGCGGGAGATGACCGCCGCTTCGCCAGTTGTCCGGATTGTTTCGCCGGGCAGACGGATCTGCGCGCACATCCCTGCGGGGATTCCGAAATCCAGTTCCGCCGTGTTTCCGGAACGCTTCAGGGAGGCATGGATCGTTCCCTGCGGAGTCGGCAGGATGAGTTCCGCGGAGTCCAATACGGTGAGGAGCGGTTCGAATTCGACTCTGCGCCACGCATCTTCAGTCTGTTTCACGCCGAACACAAGTTCGGGGAGGTGCGAAAGCGGATGTGCGCTCCACGCGTGCGAATAGGACCAGCCGGAATAATCGCCCTTGCCGAAGGTTTCCCATGCGGTTCCGGCCGGAACCATTTTCGCCCATTCGCGGCGGATGTATTCGAGCGCTTCGGCGCGGAGACCGTACATCTGCGCGGCGTCGAGCAGGTAAGTCGACCAGAACGAGCCGGGTTCCGCACAGCCGGAAAGAGTCCCTTTCAGACACGGAAGAATACGTTTTTCAATCATTGAATCTTTGGCTTCCGGACGCAGTTCGAGCAGAAGCGCGAGCACCTGGTCGTGAACCGACGGCACGCCGTTCCGCCTGCCGTCTTTGCCGATTTCCGGAACGAAAAGCCCCTGTTCCGGATCGAAGAAGGCTTCGGCGAGGAGTTTGCGTTCCGCGGCGATTTTTGTTTCCAGTTTCTGTGCATCAGCTTCGCAGCCGGCATGATGCAGGAGCTTGCAGTAGAGCGTTTCGGCGTAGAGATGCCAGAGATTGAGGAAAGTCGGCGTTGCATTCTTGGGCAGATCGCACCAGTCTTCGAAAAGCCAGTAGCGCGGGTCGGCTTTCAGCAGACCGTCGGGACCGCGTGTGCCCTCGAAGTAGGCGAAGATGTCTTCCGCGCGGGATTTCTGCTCATCCAGATGTTCTGTGGCGCCGGTCTGGAACCAGAGGTCATACAGAGTGGCGATCCATGTGAGACAGAAGTCGGGCAGAACGCAGCCGCAGTCGGTGGTCGGAGCATCGGCGAAAGTGAGATTTCCGGGGGCGTGCTGTCCCGCGATCGAATGGATTCCCTGACGGAGCAGGCTGGGATCGGCTGTCAGGAAGTGTGTGTTTTTCGCCTGAACGCGGGCGTCGCCCCACCATTGGGACTGTTCGCGCCAGGGGGTATCGACGAAGGCGTCCAGCGAACAGACCTGCTGGGTGTGGCGGCAGATGCGGTAGATGTCGTTCAGAACCTTGTCGGAACAATGGAAGTTTCCGGTGATCTGCATGGGATACACCGCGCTCCGCCAGGAGAGTCTGAGTTTCAGCGGACGAGTGTTTTCCCGGACCGCAAGGGTGACATGGCGCACGCCCATGAGCTGGTTGAGCTCGCAGTGTCCCTTTTCCGCGCCGAGGTGGACGCGGCTTGCCATTGCAAGTTCGCTTCCCGCGCCGGGTTCCGGACGGAACTGGATTTTGCCGTCCTGGAGCCAGTGAAAGTAGAAAAAATCGACAATCATTCCGGCTTCGCTGTCTTCATAATCGAAAACGGGAGTTCCGGGGAGCCATTCATCCGCGCCGAGATCAACGGTGACGCAGGAGACTTTGCCTTTTCCGGCTTCCGGAATTTCGAAGCAGAGCGCATTTCCTTCGCGTCGGCAGGGGGGAACCGAGCCGTATTCAAGTGCGGGAAGTTCATTTTCGGCGAAATCCCATGCAATGTTGTGCTCCGGGAAGGGAAATGTTTTGGCTGGAGTTGAGCAGGGGCCCGCAGCAAACGAGACGAGTCCGGCGGGCGCCTGTTCGTGTTCATCGAGCATGGGAATGCGGCGTGCTTCGAGTCCGGACCAGGGGAGGGAGCCCTGAGCATGCTGTCCGGGCGCGCACCATTTCGGCTGAGGCGGAATGCGGAATCCGGTCTCTGCGGTGATCCAGGACCGGTCGTCAAAGGTCAGATCGACCTCTTCCTGCCAGCCCATCTGGAAACTGAGACGTCCGGTGTCATGCGCATAAGCGGTGTTGCGGAAAATGGTCCAGCCTTCGACCTGAGAGAGAATGAGCGTGCCGTTGTCCCATTCGGCGGAACAGAGGAAGCCGGCGCTGTCGGCATGGTTGTATGCGAAAGTGCTGATTCCGGGATTGTATGCCTCCACGGAGATCCAGTTGTGTCCGGCTTTCAGATACGGGAGGAGTTCGACGCGGTCGAACGGCCAGTGGTCCTGATATCCGCGGACGGGACCGCGGCAGACATAGCGTCCGTTGACATAGAGCCGGTAGCTCTGGTCCGCGGTGATGTCGAGCGGCGCGGCGGACGGCAGTTTCTCCATGTTGAAATCGTGGCGGAATCCCGCGTAACAGTTCTGCAGATAGAGTGTTTTCGCAGGCCAGATCCAGTAAGCGTTCGGGTTCATGATATGCTTGAAATCCTTATGTGTTTCTGTTTTGCATTGCGTTTAATTTACCGCATGTCCGTCTGCTTTTCAAGCGTTTTTTGAAAAATTGCTAAAACGTTTGAGCGTTGGAGATTTCCAGCTGTTTTTTTCAGTGCCGCATTTGAAAAACGCGGAAACGCTTATATCTTAGAGATGAAATCACAGAACAACAAGATGGAGTTTGATTATGGCGGGCATTCCCGAACTTCTGCTGGATGCTGTAAACCGGAAAGCATCCGATATATTTCTTTCGGCTGGGAAACATCCCTCGCTGCGCATTCAGGGGAAACTGATTGCAGACGACCGGTTCCCCGTATTTTCTTCGGAAGAGATCGATGCATTCCGCCTCGGCGTCATCGGGGAGGCGGGGGAGAAAGAGTACCGGGCGAACGGCGGATTTGACGCATCGTACACACTCGGAAGCCCCATGCGGTTCCGTCTGAATTTTTTCACCAGCCTGAACGGGCCCGGACTCGCGGTCCGGCCGATTCTTTCGGGTGACGAGCTTTTCTTTGAGGATTTGAATCTCCCCGCATTGCTGGGAGACATCTGTTCCGTTCAGCACGGACTGATTCTGATCACCGGTTCGACCGGGTGCGGGAAATCGACCACGCTTGCCGCGATGATCAATCACATCAACATGCATTCCGCGCGTCATATTCTCACCATTGAAGACCCGGTTGAGTTTGTGCACACCGACCGGGAATCAATCGTGACGCAGCGGGAGGTTTCCGGTGCAAACGGCGGCTATCCGCAGGCTCTGAAGTTTGCGCTGCGCGAAAATCCCGACGTCATTGTCATCGGGGAACTGCGCGACGCCGCAACCGTGCAGGTGGCATTCGCCGCGGCCATGACGGGGCATCTCGTGATTGCGACCGTTCACACGACCGATACGGTTCAGACCGTGGAGCGTCTGCTGATGCTTTTCCCTGAAACTGCGCGCGAACAGATGGCCTCCGATCTCGGACTTGCCCTGCAGGCGGTTGTTTCACAGCGTCTTGTGCCGCGCGCGGATGAGACGGGGATGATTCCCGCAGTGGAAATCCTGCTCGGAACGGCGACGGCCCGGAAGCAGATTGCCGAACGCGATTACAATGCGCTTGAACTTACATTGAAGTCGGGTATCCGTCAGGGAATGACCACGTTCAACCGCTCGCTTTTTCAGCTTTACGATACGGGGATCATCACCCGGACAACCGCGCTTGCGGCGTCCGGAAATGCCAGTGAACTTGATCTGTTCATGAAAGGAATGGAAAACGGGAATGACGTTTTCGTTCAGCGGTACGGCAGCGGCGGCGAGGATGACGAGGACGGGCTTGTGGATATGCGCACGCTCTTCCGCGCCGCGGTCAAGAATCATGCAAGCGACATGCTGCTCTCTTCGGGAACCGCGCCCATGCTGCGTCTGAACGGCGAGCTGCGCGCGATGGATCTTCCGCCGCTGAGTGCGGAAGATATCGAACGTCTGCTCTTCAGTGTGATTTCGCGTCAGCAGCGGATCGCTCTGGAGGAGAAGCGCGAACTGGATTTTGCGCTTTCCGCCACGCTTCAGCTTTCGGATATTGCGAAACCCGAAATATTCCGGTTCCGTCTCAATGCGTTTTACCAGCGCGGGAGCCTCGGTGTGGTCGCGCGAGTTGTCCCCGGCGAGATTCCTTCGCCGATTGCTCTGGGACTTCCTCCGGTCCTGGTCCGTCTGATGAACAAGAAACAGGGGCTGATCCTTGTGACGGGACCGACCGGAAGCGGAAAATCGACTACGCTGGCGAGTCTGCTGAACATGGTCAACCGGAACCGTCCGTGTCACATCATCACCATTGAAGACCCGATTGAATATGTTTACGACAATGCCTGTTCCGTCGTGGAACAGCGGGAACTGCATTCGGATACGCTGGCGTTCGCAACCGCACTGAAGTCGGCGATGCGCGAAACACCCGATATCATCATGGTCGGCGAAATGCGTGACATCGCAACCATGTCCTCCGCGCTCACGGCGGCGGAAACGGGACATCTTGTGCTTGCAACGGTTCACACGAACAGTGCGCCGCAGACCATCGACCGGATCATCGATTCATTCCCGCCGGAACAGCAGAACCAGATCCGCCAGCAGCTTTCCGGAGTCCTTCTCGGCGTGATTTCGCAGCGTCTGCTTCCGCGCATTGACGGACGCGGGCGCATTGCTGCGTTTGAGGTCATGATCGGCACCCCGCCGGTTCAGAGCCTGATCCGCGAGGGCAAGACGCATATGCTTCAGTCCGCCATTGAGACTGCGTCGAAAGACGGCATGGTGACGCTCCGCAAAGCTCTGGAAGCGCTCTGCATGAATGGTCTTGTTTCGCGTGAAGAGACGCTCCGTTTCAATGCGGATTACAAGGAAACAAAGGCGTTCTGAGAAAAAAACAGGCCGCGAATTCTCAATGAGAGAGACTCCGCGGCCTGCATCTGTGTATTGTTTTTGTTATTTCAGTTTGAACGTGCGGATTTCAAACGGTTTGAAGCGCAGTTCCGCAGTCTTGCCTGAAACGGGGATTTCCCCGTCATCAGTCCATTCCATCAGATTTGTTTCGATGAGCTTCACGCCGGAATCGCGGAAGTTCAGACGCGCCGTGGAGTCGGTTCCGCGGGTTTCGAGGAGACGGATGACCACGCAGTCCTCTTTTTCCGCTTTCTTGACGACTTCGAGACTGACGCCGTCGCTTTCGACTGTGACGGGGGCGGTCAGGTTCAGTTTGCCGGGGAGGGAGAGCGGGGCGCGGTTCAGATTCGCGGCTTCCTGCATCACATCGGAGTGAGTGAGGTCTCCCTCGTGCGGGAGCAGCGCATAGGTGAAGGACTGCATGCCGAGATCCGCGTTCCAGTCCGGATACTTGGGCGAGCGGAGCAGACAGAGGTCGAGTGTGTGTTCCGCGCAGGCGTAACCGTATTTGCTGTCGTTCAGAAGCGCCAAGCCGTAATCGCGTTCGGAAAGATCCATGTAGCGGTGACCGATCACCTCAAAACGGGCGACGTCCCAGCTGGTGTTGAGGTAGACGGGGCGCTTCACAAAACCGTTCTGGATATCAAATCCGGCTTCCGCCGCAAAGATGTCGACGGGGAAGGAGACGCGGAGCATTTTACGCGCCTCGTGCCAGTCGACTTCCGTGCGGAATTCCAGCCGGCGGCTGTTTGAAGCGAGGAAAATCTTCTGAGTGAAGGAGGACTTTTCCCCGATCTTTCCGCTGATTTCAATCGTCGCGCCGAGAGCGCCGGTCTCCACGGAGGATAGCTTCACGTCGCGCGGAACCTGCGGTTCCTGTTCGCGGTAGAACGGCTCGATATCCCATGCTTCATAACAGGTCGGGCGGTCGGTGTAGAGACGGAGCGCGTTTCCGGTCTTTTTCGGGACGAGGAGGGAGCGCTGCTGCTTTTTGTCGAAGATTTCCGTCAGTTCGCCGCTTGTGTTGAAGCGGTAGCGGATGAATTCGTTTTCCAGAACGGGCGTCTTGCGTTTCGCCGCGGCGGACTTGCTCTTTGCGCCGCGCTTGAGGACGACTGCCTCTCCTGCGGGAATTGTGCAGAGCACGCAGGGCGAGCCGTGGATTTCCTGAACGGGGAGTTCTTCTCCGTTTGCGGTGACCGTGTGCGCGGTCCAGTCGGCGGGGAGTTCGACCGGATGCGTGTAAGCACAGGAGAGCGTGTTGAGGAGCGTGCGGGTGTCGGCGGATTTTTTGCCGGCGCGGGCGATCAGCGCCATACAGTTTTTGAGGACTTCCGCGTGTTCCTTTTCGGTGTTTTCATACACTTTGGTGATGGAGGAACCGGGGATGATGTCATGGAACTGGTTGATGAGCAGAGTCTTCCAGCTGGCGTCGAGTTCCTTCTGCGGATATTTTGCGAGCGGCAGAGCGGAGTAGAGAAATTCAACGGCTGTGAGAAGCTGTTCGAGCTTGCGGTTGTTTTTCTTTGTGCGGGTCTGCGTGGTGAATGTTCCGCGGTGCATTTCCAGATAGAGTTCGCCGTTCCAGCGCGGAAGCTCATCGCGGTGCGTGTTGAGACGCTCGAAAAAGTCGTCTGCGCGTCCGAAGCGGACATGCGGCATTCCTTCGAGGTCGGCGAGACGCTGCGCGAATTCGATGTGTTCTTCCGAGGGACCGCCGCCGCCGTCGCCGATGCCCATGAGGTTGAGGAATTCCCCGGTCTGGACGCTTTCATGATAACGGGATTGCGCATGGTCCATGGTCTGCGGTTCGCCGAGCCAGTTGTAGGTGTCGGCGGGCGGGAAATGGGTCAGGATTTCGGTCCCGTCGATGCCGCGCCAGAGAAAAGTGTGATAGGGGAAGCGGTTGGTTTTGTTCCAGGAGATTTTCTGTGTGAGGAAGTAGCTGCATCCCGCCTTTTTGATGATCTGCGGGAGGGCGGCGGAGTAGCCGAAAACATCGGGAATCCAGAGATTTTTCACATCGATGCCGAATTCATCCATGAAGAAATTTTTCCCGTGGAGGAACTGGCGGACCATGGATTCGCCGGAGATGAGGTTGCAGTCGGCTTCGACCCACATTCCGCCGAAGAGTTCCCAGCGTCCGGCGGCGACCGCCTTTTTGATTTTTTTGTAGAGAAGCGGATAGTAATCCTTGATGAACTGATAGTGCTGAGGAGAGGAGGAGCCGAACACGAAATCCGGATACTGCTCGATGAGCGCGATCTGGCTGGAGAAGGTTCGAGCGCATTTGCGGATGGTTTCGCGGACGGGCCAGAGCCAGCCGGTGTCGATATGCGCATGCCCGACGGTTGTTGCGGTGAGCGCGGATGCGTATGCGGGAGTGTGCAGAACGGGTTCGAGAACTTTACGGGCGGCCGCGGCGTTTTCCGGATTTTCATCGTATGCATTGATTGCGCGGTTCATGGCGTCAAGCAGACGGCGGGAGCGGTAATCCTCTTTCGGGAAGGTCTTGAAGACTTCAAAGATTGTGCAGAAATCGAGCCAGAGCTTCCACGCTTCGGTGTTGAAGAGAGCGAGCGACATGGCTTTGACGAGTCCGGTGAACGTGCCTTCCGGATTTTTTTCCTTGAGCGAGGGATCTTCGGTTTGGCGGATGCCGAAAAGAGCGTTTCCGGCGAGCTCGATCCAGAGATCGACTTTTCCGCTTTTCTTTATTTTTTCGGACAGGATGAACTGTTCTTTGAAGTAGTGCGGATTGATGTTGCTTCCGCCGGTGACTGCGTAAACCGGACAGCCGGAGTCGTCGAAGATCATGGCTTCGCCGGAGAAGTTGAGATAGAGCGCGAGGTCTTTGCGTTTCCATGCGGCGGGGATGGCTGCGCGGACATGAACCCAGGCGCTTTCCCATTTACCGCCCCAGACGTCGCCTTCATGAAGCGGAGCGTATGAGAGTTCGAGACGTTTTTCAAACGGAACGGGATCGGTTGTTTTTGCGAATTCCGCGTTGAGTTCGATTGTTTCCGTGAAACGGTCGCCGCGGATTCTCTGGGTAAAGAGGCGGCAGCGCTCGATGTAAATGCTTTCTTCTTCTCTTTGCATGACGAATTCCTTTTTAGAGTCTTCTGAACTGAAAAACATAAAATGCAACCGGTTGCATTTTGAGGTTTTTAAAACATCCGTTCGCCGGGCTCTGTTGTTAAAAATTTTGATTCAGCACCGTTCCGCGTGGGTTCCCGGCGGATAGCGGGAGTGAACGGAACGCATTTTGGGAAATAAAAAATAAATGGTGCCCCGGGCGGGGATCGAACCCACGACCCACTGCTTAGAAGGCAGTTGCTCTATCCTCTGAGCTACCAGGGCGTCATTATGATTCAGTAATTTAATCCGTTTTCCGGAAAAAGCAAGCAGTATTTTTTACTTTTTTGAAAAAGACCCGCCGCGTCCGGATCCAGCCGGGCGCGGCGGAGCGGTTATTCCGCAGAGATTTCAAAATAAACGGCGTTGCCGCGATCGTTTATTTTGCAATGACGCGGCTTTCATACTTCACGGTGACAGGAACGCCTGCTTTCACTTCAATTTCTCCTCTGCATGGGAAATTGTGGATTGCATAGATCACCGGAACTCCGTCTTCCGTGCGCAAGCCGGAATGCTTGTTGAAGAACCAGTATTTCGGTGTTCCATCCGGTCGTTTTTCGGAGAAATCCGCATTTTTCAACGTGCCGCCGGTGACTGAAATATTGCGGTATTCCGCAGTGTACTGTTCATTCATCGAATACCCGCTCATGAAAAGCAGAGGAAGTTTGCCGTTCTGTGCAGGGGTAACCGTGAATTCCTGTGGCATCCAGGAACGTCCGCTGACATCATTTTTGTTCGTGCGGAGCGGTTTGCCGTCTGCTCCGTTTGTCCGGATATCCACACGCGAGGTGAATGCCGGAGTGACACGGATCAGTTTGAACCCGGAACGTTCCATGAAATTCTTATCGGTTCCATTCCAGACAAGCTGCGCTTTGCGGTGTTCTCCGTCTGAATCGTTGACGGCGATGTCGAGTCCGAGGAAGTCTTCATACTGAACCGGAATCCGGATATCCGCCGTCCAGCCGTCGGAATTTTCTGTAATTCTACAGGAAACATTCTCCTGAGTCTGCTGTTTGACATTGCGGGGGAAGATCAGCTGTTTCGTTTTTGTGCCGTATTTCACCGGATCACCGGAGAACGGATCCCGGTCGATAAACAGTTCGATGCTGTCGGTGTCCCAGCCGGACTTGGAAGGTTGGCCGGGCTTGTCGTCTTTGACATTTACTGTTACATGCAATCCGCCTTTGAAATCTGCACGGAGTGTGACTGCCGCCGAAAAATCTTCCGGAGACGTCGGCTTACCATGGAAATTTCTGGAAATATCAGACGTATGCGGAACCGGACCGAGCGTCAGGAGCTGAACCGGATATGCCGGACGGGTCAGGGCGAATTTCGGAAAACCTTCTGCGCTGAACCGTACTTGTGCGGTATTGCTTTCCCGGAGGTTCACGGGAATGGAAAAGGTGAAAAATCCGAAATCTTTCCAGTTCCGGCAGTTCTGCGCAACTGGAGCCTGGAATGCTTCGGAAGACGCGGAAACGGTTTTACGGTCAAGCATTTTTCCTGTCAGATTCTGCATAGCGAAAATCAGACGGGTTCCGCCGTCTTCGTGCCCGATCAGCACGCGGTCTGTCAGGAATGAGGCGTCGCTGTGAACTGCGCGGTTGTTGACCCATGCGACAATGTCCGCGACCTTGACTTCCGGAGCCCATTCAATGTACAGCGGCTTTGCATTCAGCGGAAGAGCTTTTTCCGTTTGAACCGGGTTGGCCATCATGTCGTAGATTTTATGGCGCATCGGCGGAATGTTGAGCATTGCCGGCACGGGCGCTCTGGAGTTCCAGATCGCCGTATAGAGTGTATCGCCGCGGCGGAACGTGTATGCGAGAGCTCCCAGCTGAAGATCATGCGCCGCGATCGGTTTTGCTCCTGCAATAAAATGTGCAGTTGCCGCATGAGCTGCAAAGCGGGCGTCCGGAACGTTTAATGCACGACCGTAGACTTGCCCTGTCATCAGCCCCATGCCGCGGGGAGTTGTCATAGTTAGAAAATGAGTTGCGGTTGAACCGGAACAGCCTTCGCCCATGTCAATAATCAGATGACGCGCCAGGTCTTCGGGAAGAACGCGTGCCGCATAATCCGTGGCGGGCATCCAGTCGGGGATGATATAGTAGTTCTCCCCGTTCCAGAGTCCAGATTTGTACCCGAACTTTTTGAGATTTCCGAGTAGTTTGCGGCGGGCGTCCATCTGAGTGGCGGGAATGCTGTTGTCCAGCTTGGCGTAGGGATGAATCGTGATGTGATCCATGTATTTGTCCGCGCCGAGCTTGAGACATTTACCGATGAAATCGTCGATATCCGCTCCGAAGTCGGAAGTCGAGCAGAGACCGAGTATTTTTGCGTCCGGATCGGCTTTGCGGATTTCCTCCGATGCGGCTTTCATGTACTCCATGTAATTGTCCGCATGCATGTAGAGATTCGATTCATTCAGAATCTCATAGAATTTGATTTTCCCCTTGTAGCGTTTTGCGATTGCGGAGACATACGCACGCCAGTCGGAGAGCTGCGGACGGAAATAGTTTTTCTTGTAACGCTGTCCGAAATAGGTATCCGCGGGCATGGGGGTTCCGTTCGGATTCCCGGAACGGTCGCGGTCGCGAACCCATTTCGGAAGAAAGGTATCGGCTCCGTGATGATCGGTCAGAAGTCCGCCGACAACGCACATGACGTCCGTGCCGGTTTTGGCGGCCTGGTCTATTTCATAATCGGTCCGACTCCAGTCGAATTTTCCCTGTTCCGGTTCAACGGTCTTCCAGAGCGCAAGCGCTCCGTCCCATGTCCGGTGAACGTTTCCGCCGGCGAGACGGATGAGTTGAATTCTGTTTTCCGTGGGTCCGTATTCCGACACAATGTATTTGTTGCCCATCGGTGTATAAGAACCCGTTGTGCCGATACGGAACCCATCCTCTGTTTTTTTGCGCGGTTTTGGAACTGCGACAAATTTTGCGGCGGAGAAATAGGATTCATCGCCTCGTTTAACCCGGCTGAACCGGATTGTTTCCGGCTGCTGATTCCAGTCGCGGACAAATGCTCCGGTTGTAATGCGGGGATGGAGCGAAGAGAAGATCTGATACGAACCGTAGGGCAGTTTCCCTTTGAACGTGAAAGGAACAACCGCAACTTTTCCTTTTTTCAGATTCAGATCGACGGTCTGCTTTGCAATTTCGCGGTCGTAGAAATCGTCAATCAGCGTAAGTTCGGTTTTCCGGTTCAGGTCGGAGGTGTAGGAAACCGCGTATACTTTACCATTGATTTGTTCCGGTTCTTCATACAGTCCGCTTTCCGTCCGTATAGCCAGTTCCAATGTCTCTTTGGGAGCATAGGCGGTTGCGGAACGCCCCTCTTCAACTTGAACATTGTCAATCAGAACGGCGCCCTTGCTTCCCCCGCCCATGTAGATGCGGATGGAATATGCCGAGTGATTTCCGCTGTTGAATGTGCAGCTCCAGCGAGTCCACTCGCCGGAAAGATTCACTTTAGCGCGTCCGGTTTTGGTGAAGACTTCTTTTGCCGCATTGGCAAAACCTGTGTCGGGAAGAACGCGTCCGGAACCGTCATAGCGAAGTGCGCGCTGTGAAGAAATCAGATCAAGAAAGAAGGAAACGGGACCCGGTTTTACCTGTTTCAGATAGTAGGAAACCGTGTAGTCGGTATTTTTCTTTACCGGAAAATTGTAACTGGAAACGAGAGTTTCCACATTTTCCGGTCCCGGTTCGATGCGCAGTGCCCGGGAGCCGGAAACGGCGTCTCCGGAAGGGTATGAAACTGCGCTCCGGTAACTCCCGTCCGGTCTGTCCGCCTTGTGGTAGACGTGTTCGTTCCAGCCGGCATTTTCGAGCTCAAAACTGGAATTGAAGACGAGATTTTCCGCCGAGCAGATTCCGCATGCTGCGAACATGCTTGAGATTGCAAAAAGAATTGAGTGTTTCATAGTTGCTCCTTTGTGTTATTTGTAGTCCGGGTGACCGATATCTTTCAAAGAGCCGTACCAGTAGTAGACTCCGCGGGCGGAACCGTAGGAATACGGAATTTGAGTCCGGCTCATCGCAGCGGAATGACCATCAAGGAAGAGAATGTTCGCCCGGAGACCTGGGTGACGGGCGTAATCAACGTGCGATTCTGCCGGGTTGTGGCGGTCGGCCACATAGTCGGAAAGCGCCGGCTGCTGGCTACTGTCGCATTTTGCATCCAGGACGGTGATGCAGGTGGATGCCCGGGATATTCTGTTCAGATTTCTGTCTTTGAACGGACTGCCTGCATAACCGCTGATCCAGCTGTTGATTGTGTAATGGCGGACTTTGGAAAAAACATCATACCATTGATCGCGTTCCGCCGGATCGCGAAATATTCCGCGGGGACGGAACTCATAGTCACTTTTCCGCTCCCACGAAGAGTAATCGGAAATTTCTCCTTTGCCTCCGGTGTAGGGATAAAGCATGTCCTGCCATTTTCCAAGCACCATTGCGCCTGAACTGCCCGCTAAATTTCCCATGGCGTGAGGACCGTATCCGTTGTTGTCCATAGTGTATTGGGTGAATGCTGTTCCGATACCTTTCAGATTGCTGAGACATTGGATGGCGCGGGCTTTGTCACGCGCCGCGTTCAGAGCCGGCAGAAGTATGCCGGCAAGAATTGCGATGATCGCAATCGTTACGAGGAGTTCTATAAGGGTGAACTTCTTCTTGAAATCAGACGATAAACGTTTCATTTGAAACCTCCGTTACAGTTTTTTCCTTTTTGATGTGTTGGCGGCGAGTTTTACTTCGGCGATGTTTTCCATGTAGATGCCGTCATTGGAGCTGGGATCTCCAAATGTGATATCATTTCCGGTAATTTCCGCACCGGTTGTTCCCTGAAGAAGGATGCCGTAGCGTTTTGCCGTAATGACATTGTCGGCAATACGGATGTTTTTGTGTGCATTTTCCGGAAATACCCGGCAGAGCGGGGCGTTCCCGGCAACAAAAATGCAGTCGCGGTTTTTCCCACTGAAACGGTTGCCGATGATTTCCACATTGCTTGCGCATCCGCCGGACATCCATTCGTATTCTGTGCTGACTACAATCGGCGGACACTCCGTATTTTCGCTTGTGCAGTTTTCTATGCGTCCGGACGCTTTGACGAGTACAGCGCGTCCGCGAGTATATCCGAATGTGCATCCGCGGACAAGAAAGCCGTTGCCGCAGGCGGAATTCGACATGATGACGGAACCCGTCGGCATAGGGACTTCACGGTCAAGCTCCACTTCATAGACTGTATGAAAGCGGTCTCTGGTGTATTCAACAAGCGGAAGTGTATTGATGTACTCTCTGTCCTTTTCCGTAAGTTCACCGGCATACCGGACGGAGACAGCGGTTGCGTCCGGAGGACACTGTCCGTCGGGGTACATGATCTGGATGGAATCGCCCGCCTTTGTGTTGACTCCCTGTTCGCAGACGAGCACGCGCAGTTTTCTGCCGTCCCGCTGAGTGACAAGGTTGTAGACCCCGGAGATGTTGACGCAGTCGTCGCAGTGATACCTTGCGGTGCAGTCAAGAATTTGAGGCCCGACAACCGCGTTTTTGATAACGAATGCATCATGATTTCCGCTGCGCAGGCGCGGAATGGCGCGTTTGACGATATCCTCTTCCGGAGCCCGCCGGTCGACACGGCAGCTTTGATATGTTGTCCGTTCGCACCAGAATTCACGGAAAGCCACGCCGCCGGGAGTGCTGTAAACGGTGACATTTTCCACGCGGCAGTTTGTGCAATGACGCAATTCCACGGTACATTCATCGTCGAAGAAGTCGCGCACCACCGGCGGGTTTGTATTGAGACTGAAAACGGCAATGTCCCCGACGGAGCCTTTGCGGTCGAGCCCGCCGGTTATCCGGTAACAGTTGTTTTCTACAAGCCTGACGGAGAGTTCGCCCCGGTAGCGCATGGGGTTGACAATTTCATATGTGTTTCCGCTGTAGACCTGAACCGGCCAGACGGTGAGATCGCGGCTGTCAAGTTTTTCGACTGGATAGCCGTCGAAAATTTTGACAAGCCAGTTTCCGTCCGCATCCGATTCAATGATACGTCCCTGAGTGTACGGGAGCGGATCATAATCAAGAACAGCGTTTTTGATTGTTACGTCTGAACAGTTTTCCAGCAGGAAAAATCCCCAGCGGGCCAGACCGATCAGATCCGATCCGGAAAAATCAATTTCCACACCGGTTAAGTTTTTCAGCAGGAAAAATTTGTGACCGCAATCCTCCAGGCGGTAAACTCCCTTTGGAATGACGATTTTGTTTTTCCCCGCGGCAAGTTCGCGTTCTATGAACGCGATCGGGTTAATTGAGTTCATAACAGCTCCTTTTTTGGTTTAAGAGTTTATTTTTCATTTAGCCGTCCTGGCCAGTTTGCGTGAGACTCCTCCGTCGGCAATCAGGGTCTGTCCGGTGATGAACGAAGAACGTTCACTTGCGAGAAACAGCGCGAGTTCGCCGATGTCGCGCGGCTCGCCGATGCGTCCGAGCGGAATGCCGGATGCGATCTCCTCCCGGTTGAATCCCGGGGCGTTCGACATGCGCGGAACTTCGATGTAGCCCGGCGCAATCGTGTTCAGCCGGATCCGGTCTTTGCCGCACTCCAGAGCCAGTTCTCCGGTCATGGAGTGGATCGCCCCCTTGCTCATCGCGTAGAGCGTGCGTCCCGGAACGGTGGTGTCCATCTGCACCGAACCGAGGTTGATGATGCTGCCGCCGGAAATGTTGTTCCGCATCCGTTTGATTTCGTTCAGACAGCAGAACAGGGTTCCGCGGATATTCATGTCCGTGAGCTTTTCGTAAGTTTCATATGTCACTTCGTCGAGCGGCATGAATCCGGGATCCCATCCGGCGTTGTTGACGGCGGCGTCGAGCCCGCCGAGCACGCGGTCGACTTCCGCGAACAGCGCATCAATTCCCTCTTTCGTCCTGAGGTCGGCGCGGAATATATGGACGTTTCCTCCGCGGTCCGCAAGGCGCTTCCGGAGCGCTTCTCCCTCTTCGGGAGAGGTGCGGTAATGAAGCAGAAGTTCCGCCCCGTTTTCCGCGAACACCTCCGCGATGCCGACGCCGATTCCCTTTGCGGAACCGGTGATGAGCACGCGTTTGCCTTCGAGTTCCTTCATTTTGTATTCTCCAGGTGAATGTTTCGGGTAAATTCATTTGCCGCAATTTCCAAAGGCTTGTGCAGCTGAAGATTGTCGGCTTTGAGGTTCTGAATCATAGAGTCTTCATTCCAGCCGAAGATATTGACTTTGCAGGTGTCGTTTTCTACGCGGATGTTCCGGAAGAGAACCCCGTCGACACTTCCGCAAACGGGATCGCTCTTGTAGGACGAGGGTTCTCCAAGCAGACGGAAGTCGATGAGGTTTTGCCATGCTTTCCCTTCGATATCGATATTCTCATACAGAACATTGTGGACGAGTTCATGGTCTGCGACATGAAGAGAGAAGGCGGAACGTCCGCCGAGAATCAGCGAGCTGTCGCGGAATGTGATGTTTTCCAGCAGATCCGCCTGCGAAGTGTAACCGATTTCAAATCCGTTTGCGCAGTCGTTCCACAGTATGCAGTTACGGAACATGAGGTTGCGTGAAATCATGCCGGCTGCGCGGCGGGTTTTGATTGCAACACAGTCGTCCATTGACTTGATGAAGCAATGTTCGGCAAGGAAATCGTTGACGGAACGCGGCTGGAGCCCGTCGTCGTTGATGACCCATGCGAGAATTTTGAAATTGCGTATTGTCATGTGTGCGGTTCCTGCGACGACGACCGCCCAGAATTCCGGATCATAGAGCACGGGGCCGTCAATCAGAATATCAGTTCCCTGCCAGAAGAAACAAGTTCCCTCTTCGCCGCGGCTCTGCCAGTTTTCCCCTGTTTTGCGTTCCTGAAATGAAGCGTCTATGACACCATGCCCGGTGACTGCCGTGTGTTCACATTCTTCCGCGACGATTCCGCAGCGGAGCACTGCACCGCGGGAAAGGTGATATGTCCGGTTGGATTGCAGATGCAGTTTTCCGCCTTCGAACTCATGGAGTCCCGGCGCGAAATCAAGGACCTCTTCGGATGCTCTTTCGAGCTCTTCGCGGGAGTGAAATCCGGGGGCAAGGGTACGGAGACTGCACCCGGAAAGCGGTTTTTCCATCGCATCGGCGAAAATATAGACCGTCGCCCGGGGAAGGACAGGTGAATCGTAATTGATTTCAAGACAGCCGTAGCGCGGCGTTTCGAGTGTCAGTTCCACACTGTTCCCCTGAATTGCGACGGGAACGGATTCGCGCATGGATGGCCGGAACCGTGCATCTTTAACGGGAAAGCGGAACTCCAGGTGCAAATCCGTTTCACAGGCTGCATCAAAACTGAGCCAGCCCTCGCAGCCGCCGTTTTCATGCGGGAAGGTACTGTTGGAATCGGTGAAAACGGTTGCGATCGGGTGGAAAAAGTTTTTATGATGCTCGCGGATCCGGGCAGTGAATTCTGCTTTGGGGAGAGGAAGAACGGCGTTGAAGCGCAGTTTTGCCGGATCGGGGGTAAAATCAAGACGTTCCACGCGGGATACGCCCGGTTGATGCGGTTCTTCACATTGGCGGATCATGAGAATCGGACGGTGCAGATCATGTTTGAGATACGGATAGACGAAGAGCGCCCAGCCGAAGATTTCCATTTCGCTCATTCCTTTTGTATCGCGCGGATAGAGCTCCCAGATTGCGATATGCGGCATATCAGCGAATGTTTTGCCATTGATCGTGTTTTTACGGCGGATCAATTCGAGTGTGTAGGTTTCAAATTTTGCCGTATAGCGGATTCGCAGGTCGGGCAGCCAACGCCAGTCTGAGATGCCGCTTTTCAGTTCCCAGCGCAAGTGAGGATCAATCCCGACGGTGAATCCGCGCACCTCTGTTTCTGCAAAAAACAGATCAAGGAGATACAGCCCTTCCGCTTTGACAAGATGCCCGTCAGAATCCGCAATCAGGTCTTCATCAAGTCTCAGTTCAATGTGATTGAATCCTTCCTTTTCGAGCTTCGCAAGATCCGTGCGGAGGGCTTCTGCCGAATCCGGGAGAATATAGTCCGCCGGGATGAGTTGGAGGGGGCTGTAATCACCGCCGCACAGCAGCCCGTTTACAACCCGGAACGGGGTTGAGTGCATTTTCATTTCACAAACTCCGTTTCGATCATCCGGTAAAGTTCGTCGAACAGCCGGTCGGCGACGGGATCGGCGACGTAACCCGGATGGCGGCAGTACGCGGAGGAGATGAATCCGCGGCGGCGCAGAATCTCTTTTTCATAGTGAATAATCATTTCCACGTTCTGACGGATATGGTTGAGCAGGGCGTTGAGCTTGTCGTGCACGCGCTGCGCTTCAGCGTCGTTTCCCGCAAGAAGGGCGTCCCAGATTTTGCGATAGACGTCCGGCATGGAGGGACCCGGCATGACGCCGTATGCGCCCCGGCGGAATCCTTCGATCATCTGGAATCCGGCGTTGCCGACGAAGATTTTGCGGTCGGCGGGCAGCAGTTTCGAGAGCGCCGCAATGTAGGCTCCCGGCGGTTTGCACTCAATCTTGAAATACGCAAGATTCTGATGTTTGGCGGCGAGTCCGGCAAGAATTTCGGGCGCGATTGCAACCCCGGTCTGCTCCGGCGCGTACTGGAACATGACGGGGATTTTCACGCTCGAACAGACCGCGTCGATGTGTGCGAACAGCGCCGCTCCGCCGGGTTTGAGGAAGAACGGCGGAAGAACCATCATGCAGTCCGCGCCGGAGGCTTCGATGTGTTTTGCCCACTTCACCGCGACTTCGGTTGAATGCCGTGTGTTGGAGATGATCGCGGGAACGCCGTTTGCATGGCAGACCCGGACGGTGCTTTCGATGAGCTGGCACTCCTCTTCGTAATCCATTTTGTAGTATTCGCCCGCGATTCCGAAGAGCGTGAGCGCCTGGGCGCCGCGTTTGATGAGTTCCGCGCAGCAGGATTCATATTCCTGACAGTCGACTTCGCCGTTTGCGTTGTAGACGGCGGGGGCAATCGGGCAGATTCCTTTGATTTCCATGATTCAGTTTCCTTTCTTTCAGAGGTAGGGGAAGTCGCAGCCTTTGTCGGCCTGCATGACGTTGTCGATGTAGTGACGCACAAATCCGCGCTCGAATTTTTCTTTCGGCTCGAATTTCGCCTCTTTCAGACGCGCTTCAATCTGCTCCGGCGTGAGTTCGACGTTGAGAATGCCGCGGTCGACGTCCATTTCGATGATGTCGCCGTTCCGCACCGCGCCGAGCGGTCCGCCGTCGCACGCTTCCGGGCAGACGTGGAGGACGACGGTTCCGAATGCGCCGCCGCTCATGCGGGAGTCGGTGATGCGGACATAATCGTTGATTCCGCGCTTGTGCATTTTCGGGGGAATCGGCATGTAGTTTCCGAATTCGGGCATTCCGGGTGCGCCTTTCGGACCGTAGCCGCGCAGAATGACCGCTTTGTTTTCATCCATATCGGATTCCGGGTCGAGCAGGTATTTTTCCGCTTCGGCGAGGGTGTCGAAGACGCGCGCCTCTCCGCGGAACTTCATGATGGAAGCCGCGGAACGTTTGATCACCGCGCCGCGCGGCGCAAGATTGCCGTGAAGAACGGCGATTCCGCCTTCCGGTTTCAGCGGCTTGTCAAACGGGGCAATCACTTCCGGAAGATATGGTGTCTGCACATTTTTAAGATTTTCTTTCAAGGTCTTGCCGGTAACAGTCAGCACATCTGTGTGGAGCAGCGGTTCGAGTTCCTTCATGAGAGCCGGAACGCCGCCCGCCTGATGGAATTCGATTCCGACCGTTCCCTTGCCGGATGGCTTGACGTCGACGAGTACGCGGGTGCGTTCGCTGATTTTCTGGAATTCGTCGAGTTTGAGTTCGATTCCCGCGCGTCGCGCGATTGCGGTGAGATGGATGATGAGGTTGGTGGAACCGCCGGAACTCATGAGCACGGTGATGCAGTTTTCGATCGCTTCCCTGGTGACGATGTCGGTCGGTTTGATGTCGCGGCGGATGAGCTCCATGATCTGGCGTCCGGTCTCTTCCGCATAACGCATTTTTTCGGCGGAGACTGCGAGGGCGGAAGCGCTTCCGGGGAGGGAGAGTCCGAGCGATTCGGTGGCGCACTGCATGCTGTTCGCGGTTCCCATGATCGGACACGCTCCGACGCTTCCGTAGAGACAGCCTTCCGCCTGTTTGAGGTCGTCTTCGCCGAGTTCTCCGGCAAGATAACGGGTCCAGAGCTTGAAACTGTCGGTTCCGCAGGCGAGGGATTCGCCCTTGTAGTTTCCGGGGAGCATGGGGCCGCCGGGGAGGAAGATCATCGGTTTGTTTGCGGAAACAGCCGCCATGAGCTGCGCGGGAACGTTTTTGTCGCACGAGCCGAGAAGGATCACGCCGTCGAACGGGTGACGCGCAATCAGCTCTTCGGTGGTGATGGAGAGGAGGTTGCGGTAGATCAGGCTTGAAATGTCGAAAAAGACTTCGCAGATCGACATCGTGTTGACTTCGAGCGGGAATCCGCCTGCGGCCCAGACTCCGCGCTTGACGGCGTCGGCAAGCTGACGGAAGTTGTAGTGTCCCGGGTTGGTTTCCGCCCAGGTGTTGACGATTCCGACGATGGGTTTTTCGAGGTCGGCGTCCGTGTAGCCCATGGATTTGATGAGGGCGCGGCGGAGCAGACACTGGCGCGTACCCGGTTTGAGCCAGGTTTTCGAACTGGAGTTCTGCATGTTCTGATCCTTATTTTAAGGTGTTGTCTGAATGAGTTTCGAGGTGAGTTTACGCACGGTGAAGCCGAATTCCGGGTTCTCGATCTGCCGGATCAGAAGTGCGGCGGCTTCGCGTCCGAGTTCTTCCATCGGCGGTTCGACGGTCAGGAGCGGATGCGGCAGAAACGCGGTCAGAAGCGAATGGTCGAACCCTGAAATGTGCAGATGCGGAATATTGATTCCGCGTGTCTGGAATGCGCGGATCAGCACGCCTGCGCAGAAGTCGTTGAGACAGCACACCGCGTCCGGGGCTTTCTCAGGCGTGCGGAAAAGTTCGTAAAACGTCTCCGTTTCCTTTTCGGAATTCTGATTGGAGATGAACCATTCCGGATGCGGAATCAGACGGCATTTTTTGAGTCCTTCGAGGAAGCCGAGGGTACGTTCCTTTGCCGCGAGCGGGTTGACGGCGCCGGCTCCGAAAAGCGCAAATCTGCGGCACCCTTCCTTGTAGAAATCGCGAACGATGCCCGTCATGCTTCCCGCATTTTCGAATGTGAGCAGATTCCCTTTGATGCCGTCGGGCATGCGGATGAGGAACAGAACCGGAATTCCGCACTCTTCCAGCTGGCGATAGGCGTTGAGATACGCAATTCCGGGGTCTGCGTAGAGAACGATTCCGGCGGGTTTCCGTGCGATGGCGGTGGCGATGATGCGCTCCTGTCCGGCGGCGTCGCCCGCGAGCGGAATGATGGATGGCAGATAATTTGCCGTGCTTGCCGCAAGACTGAATGTTTTGAGGCTGTCGGCGAAAAAGACAATGTCGTGGCAGAGGAAAACGAGTTCTTTCGCGATGACTTTTGAGCTTCCCGCGACGACGCTTCCGATGCCGTTCTGTTTGACGATAATGCCGCGTACGGCGAGTTCCGCGAGCGCTCTGCGCAGAGTCGGTTTGCTGACGCCGAACTTCTCGGCGAGTTCCTGTTCCGATGGAAGTTTCGCTCCTTCGGGCAGGAATCCGAGCTGTTTTTCGAGTTTCCCGAGCAGAGCCTTGTAAATATTTCCGCGAGCCATGATTTGCTCCTTGTTTTTTGAAATAGTATAACCGCTCTTTTCTGAAAATGCAAGTTTAAAAATGCAGAAAAATAAAAATTATTTTAATGGTTAGTGATTTCTCTGTTCTTCCAGCGTGCAGGCAGAGGATGTTCAGGCTTTGAAATTTTTAGCGGCAGTTTCTTCCGGACTGCACCGCTCTTAAACGAACACAAACTGCACGAGCAGCATGTACAGAACGGTGCCGACTATGATGGAAAGCAGCGGATTGCGGAATTTCAGATGCAGCAGAACAACCGTAACGGAGGCCAGCAATTCCGGAAGCGCAAACGGGGCTTGAAGCGGATTCACCGATTTGAAGCAATAAACCACCAGCATCGCAATCGCCCCGGGCGAGACGACGCGGCCAAGATAAAGCACAATCTCCGGAGGCTTGCGGCCGCCGAACAGAATGAACGGAAACGCCCGCAGAAGAATCGTCACGGCGGACATCACTATGACCGCCCAGAAAAGATACCACGCGCCGCTCATGCCGCAGCCTCCTTTTCATCCAGGCGCCTGCGGAGAAGCAGGAATCCTGTCAGCATCAGAATCATTGCGGGAATCAGCATGTTGTCCGCACCGAAAATGATGCGGCAGAGGAGCGTTGCCCCGCCGCCGATCAGAGAGGGAATGCGGTTGCGCTTGTCCAGACACTGATCCGTCAGAATCACCAGGAAGAGCGCCGTCATGGCAAAGTCGATTCCCTTTTTGTTGAATGTCATCCAGTGTCCCGCGATGCTGCCGACCAGACAGCCGGTGATCCAGTAGCAGTGATCGAGCATGGCGATTGCAAGACAGTACGCCGTCGAATCTTCGCCTTCCGGAACCTTGTTTTCGACCTGGAGCGCGTAGGTCTCATCCGTCAGCGCGGTAATCATGTAGAGTTTCTTCCAGCCTTTGCCTTCAAAACGTTCGATCAGCGCGAAGCCGTACATGGCGTAGCGGATGTTGATGAAGAGGGTCAGCAGGGCGACTTTGAGCAGGGGAAGTCCCGCGTTCAGGATGTCGACTGCGGCAAACTGCATGCTTCCGGAGTAGATGGTTACGCTCATCAGCAGACTCCAGAACGCGCCGAGTCCGGCATTGGCGTCGAGCAGAATGCCGAATGCACAGCCCATCGCGAGGTATCCCGCGAGGACAGGCAGCGAGGCAATGAATGCGGCTTTGAATACTTTTTTCGTCATGGGAAAATAGGGTCAGTTCGCTCTTCCGCCGTTGATCGGGATGTAGACCGACGGCGTGTAATGGCTTGCCGACGTCAGGTGCGGATCGACCTGATCATCGAAGAAAATGTGCGGTTTCAGAATCGCGAGAATGCGTCCCTTGTCCATTCCTCCGAGGAAGAAGGTCTGGTCGACCTTGATGTTCCATGCGCGGAGGGTGGTGACGACGCGTTCCTGTGCGGGCGCGGAGCGGGCTGTGACGATTGCTGTTTTGAGGTGGCGCTTGTAGCCCGGTTCGTTCTGTTCGCGTTCGTCTTCCAGGTCGCGGAGCTTGGCGAGCTTTGCGAAGAGGTCGGCGAGGGGACCGGGGGAGTGCGGAATTGCGGCGCGCGCTTTTTCGGTTTCGTAAAAGCGGTCGATTCCGGCGTTCTTGTAGACATATTCCGCGCTGTCGTCGGCGATGACGCCGTCAAAGTCGAAGGAGATGCGGAGTTCCTCGTCGTTCTCGTCGTCTTCCGCGGTGCTGGCGAGGACCTGTCCGGCGGCATATCCCTCGATATTCGCCTGTTTGACGTCCGCTGCGTTTGCTGAGAGAAACAGGGAAACATTGTACGCGGGAATGTATTTGAACGGGGAATCGCCGGTTGTGAATGCTGCGCGCGTAATGTTGAGATTGTAATGCTGAATGGAGTTGAAGACCCGTTGTCCGGTGTCAGGGTCGTTGTGGCTGAGCAGGACGACTTCGACCGGTTGGCTGTCGGGATAATACTTGTTCATGGCGAGCAGGCGTTTGATGAACGGGAACGCCACGCCTTTCCGGAAGATGTCGTGCTGGTGTTCCAGCTGATAGGCGCGGTATGCGGCAAGACCTTTTTCGCGGAACACGGCGTCCGCCTCATCGAGTTCAAAGAGCGCGCTGGAGGCGACTCCGATCACCAGTTTGTCTTCTATTCTGAATGCCATTTCTGAATCCTTCTGAAAATCCTGATACTATATCATAGGAATACAGAAAAACAAGAAAAATTCTTCTTTTTCAGAAATTTTTTGCGGGAAAACTTTAAAAAATAAAAAAAGGCGGTATATTATACGGCAATATAACAAAAAGGCGGTACAAGAGATGACCTGCGGAAAAATTTGGGTTCTTGCGAAAAAAGTCTCTGTTATCAGCCCGGTCGCGCTGTATTGATCTCGACTGCGGCCGGGCGGAATGCGCAGAATGCGCCTGACGAGATTGAAGAGAGAATTTTTTCGGAAGACTTAAGGAAACAGTATGAAGGCATTTGACAAAACATTGCGGCAGCTTGAGCTCCGGACGCTTATTCGCCCGGTCGCACTGTTCTGATCTCGACCGCGGCCGGGCAAATCGCGTGCAGAATGCACCATACGGGATTCCGCTTCAACCCAGACAAAACTTTTTTGAAAGATAAAAATTATGACAGCTTCTCAGGACAATACCCCGATCAAGGGCGCTCAAATCGCAATCAAGACACTGGAAAAACTCGGCGTCGATCTTATTTTCGCCTATCCGGGCGGTCAGGCAATTGAATTTCACCAGGCAATGAAGGATTCTTCCATCCGCGTGATCCTGCCCCGCCATGAACAGGGCGGCGCATTCGGCGCGGACGGCTATGCGCGCGTCAGCGGCAAGACCGGAGTCTGCATGGCAACCAGCGGACCGGGTGCGACAAACCTCCTCACCGGCATCGCCGACGCCTACATGGATTCCATTCCGATGGTTATCATCACCGGTCAGGTCGGAACCCAGTACATCGGCAAGAACGCGTTCCAGGAGACCGACATCATCGGCATGACCCGCCCGATTGTGAAACACAGCTATCTCGTTCTCAAGCCCGAGGATATTGTTCCCTCGATTGTGAATGCTTTCTACCTTGCGAACTCCGGCCGTCCGGGTCCGGTTCTGATTGATATTCCGAAAGATGTTCAGCAGGCGAAACTGCCGTTCGTCTTCGATCCGAAGCCGACGGTCAAGGCATACTCCGTTCCGGGTGCGCCGAAGCCGGAGGAGATCGAAGCCATCCGTGCGGCAATCGCGAAATCCGAGCGTCCGTGCATCTATGCGGGCGGCGGAATCATCGCTTCCGGCGCGGCGAAGGAACTCACAGAGTTTGCGGAAAAATATGACATCCCCGTCGTTACAACCCTGATGGGCGTCGGCGCGATCCCTGAAGATCATCCGCTCTCGCTCAAATGGCTCGGAATGCACGGAACCTTCTATGCAAACTACGCGGCGAACGAAAGCGACCTGCTGCTGGCGTTCGGTGCACGGTTTGACGACCGCGTCACCGGACCCGTCGCCTCGTTTGCGAAAGACGCGAAAATCGTTCACGTCGATATCGACATTTCTGAAATCAATAAAAACGTCCGCGCCGACATTGGTGTTGTCGCCAACATCCGCGATGTCCTGGTCGAGCTCAACAAGGAGCCGGTGAAGAAGGAACGTCCGGCTTGGAAGACTGCAATCCGCATGTGGAAGAAACAGCATCCGCTTTCCTACAGAAAGGAAGAGGGATACCTCAAGCCGCAGAGCGTTGTGGAAGAGATCTGCCGCCAGACCAACGGCGAAGCGGTGATTGTTCCGGGCGTCGGTCAGCATCAGATGTGGGCTGCGCAGTTCTACACATTCAAATATCCGCGTCAGCTGCTTACCTCCGGCGGACTCGGTTCAATGGGATTCGGACTTCCCGCCGCGATGGGCGCAAAGCTCGCCGCTCCCGATAAAACTGTTATCAACATCGACGGCGACGGTTCGTTCCAGATGAATATTCAGGAGCTCGGAACCCTCTTTGCGGAAGAGATTCCGGTCAAGATGGTTGTGCTGAACAACCAGCACCTCGGCATGGTGGCACAGTGGGAAGACCGCTTCTACGGAAGCAGACGCGGCAACACAGACCTCACAATCAAGAACAACCGTCCGTATCCCGATTTCGTGACCATTGCGAAGGGCTACGAGATCCCCGGACGCGAAGTCTGGTCCGAAGAGGAACTCCCCGACGCCATCCGCGAAATGCTCGAAGCGAAGGGGCCGTTCATCCTCGACTGCCACACCTTCTATCATGACCACGTGCTCCCGATGATTCCTCCGGGCAAGACCTACAAGGACATTCTGACCGAATGAGCGCGCCCGTTCTTGATATGATCCGGGCGCGGATGGACGATATCCGCGCCAAAGGGCGTCTGCGCACGCTCCGCGCGGTGAACCGCATTTCTCCGCGCGAGTGTGAAATCGACGGCAAGCGTCTGATTGATTTCTCTTCCAACGACTACATGGGGCTTTCCATGCGTCCCGAGCTCATGGGGGGGGCGATTGAGTGGACCCGTCGTTTCGGAACCGGGTCGGGCGCGTCGCGTCTGATTTCCGGAACCAGCGGAGCCGCTCTCGAACTTGAAGCGAAGATCGCGGAGTGGAAAGGTTTTGAGAGCGCACTGATTCTGAGCTCCGGCTATTCGGCGAATCTCGGAGTCATTTCCGCGCTTGCGAACAAGAATACCGCCATTTTCGCAGACAAGCTCAATCATGCAAGCATCAACACCGGCTGTCTGCTTTCTCAGGCGGAATTCAAGCGTTACCGCCATTCCGACATGAACCATCTGCGCCGCCTGATTGCGAACACGCCGAATGAAATGAAACTTCTCGCTTCGGATACCGTGTTCAGCATGGACGGTGATGTCGCTCCGCTTGAGGAACTGCACAAAATCGCGCGGGAAGCAAACGCCATGATCTTCCTTGACGACGCTCACGGAACCGGAGTCGCCGGACGCGGGGGCAAAGGGTACGCGTCGCCGGAAAACTGCGATGTTTCGCTTGCCACGTTCAGCAAGGCTGTCGGTTCCTCCGGCGGCTGTCTGCTTTCGACAAATGAAGTGCGCGAATATCTGATCAACACCTGCTCCCCGTTCATTTTCAGTACTGCGATGCCGCCTTCGACGCTCGGCGCGATTTCGGCTGCGGTTGATCTGCTCCGTTCTGCGGAAATGGATGAGGCGCGGGCGCATCTGCACGAAATTTCCGCCTATGCGCGACAGGCGGTTCACGACCTCGGTTATGCGTGCGGCAATTCGGAAACGATGATTATTCCGGTCATTATCGGCGATCCGCTGGCAACGGTGGAAGTCTCGAAGGCTCTGTACAATGCCGGTTTCCTTGCGCTTGCCGTGCGTCCGCCGACCGTTCCGGAAGGCACATCGCGTCTGCGTGTTTCGCTCAACGCCTCGCATACCCGCGAAGATGTGGAGCGTTTCATCGATGCTCTCGCACAGATAAAAAAAGGATTGTAACATGTTCAAAGGTATCAGCAACTGCTGGCCGCAGGGGAAAAAGAAAGCTCTTACCCTCAGCTACGATGACGGCAACATTGCCGACCGCCGTCTGGTTCAGATCTTCAACAAAAACAATCTCAAAGCGACCTTTCATCTGAATTCCGGTTTGATGCTGGACGAGGAGAGCTGGCGCATTTCCAGACACGAGGTCAAGGACCTTTACGCCGGTCATGAAGTCGCGGTTCACTCGCTGACACATCCGTTTCTCGACCGCTGCCCGAAAGACGTTATGCTGACGGAGGTCCTTGAGGACCGCCGCAATCTGGAGCGTCTCTGCGGCTATTCCGTCCGCGGCATGTCCTATCCGATGGGAACTTACAACGAAGATGTTCTGACCGCACTTCGCGCATCCGGCATTGTATATTCCAGAACCGTGGAGGCAACGCGCAGTTTTGCTCTTCCGCAGGATTTCCTGCGGTGGCATCCGACGGCGCACCAGTCGCACGGGATTCTGGAGCTTGCAGATCAGTTCCTCGGACGGAATTATTCCCTGGATCTCTTCTATCTCTGGGGGCACAGCTTTGAATATGACCGTGAATCCGCACCGGTGACCTGGAATCTGATCGAAGAGTTCTGCGAAAAGATGTCCGGCAACGACGCCATCTGGTACGCCACGAACATTGAGATTTACGACTATGTCATGGCGCAGCGGAGCCTTTATTTCTCCGTGGACAAGGATCGCGTGACGAACCCGTCGGCGCTTTCCGTGTGGCTTCTTGCGGGTGGAGTTCCGGTGGAAATTCCGGGCGGGACGACAAAAACGCTATAAAAGCGGAAAAAGAGCTTGCATTTCACGAAAGACGTGCTAAATTAAGGCTCTTATAAAATTAGAGTTTTAACCAAACTTCAGAAAGATAAAAACAAGATGGAAAAAGCTGTAAAGACCGAAATCATCGGAAAGTTCGCCCGTAAAGAAGGCGATACCGGATCCCCGGAAGTCCAGATTGCACTTCTCTCGAAGCGCATCGCTGAAATCACGGAGCACATGCGCTCCCACAAGAAAGACCACAGCACCCGTAAAGGACTGCTCGCAATGGTCAGCAAGCGCAAACGTCTCCTCAAGTATCTCAGCTCCGAGAATCATGAGAAGTTCGTTGCCATCTCTGCAGAGCTCGGCATCCGCGGACAGAAGTAATCATCCGATTGCTTTCCCGATACTCGAAACCACCGGAATCTCCGGTGGTTTTTGAGTTTTAAAGATTAGAGATTTTTCCCGAATTTCAACTCAAAGCCCGCCGCGTAGCGATGCTGGCGCCATGCGCTCGGCGAACATGCGTTGAGACGGCGGAAGAAGCGGGAAAAATTGTACTCGTTGGAGAATTCGAGCCGCTCCGCGATTTCCTTGATCGAAAAGTTTGTGGAGGTCAGCAGATTTTTCGCGCGCATGGAGAGTTCCGCATTGAGCATATCGCGCAGAGTCATTTTGAAATCCGCCCGGAACATCCGGCTGAGTTTGTCATACGAACAGTTCTGAACACAGGCAATCTCTTCCATTGTGGTCTGCGCGGTCGCCTCGTTCCGGATATAGTCGATGAGTCTTGCGTATTTGATGAGTCCTCCGCAGAAATCCATGTAGGAGAGGCTCGGTTTCATTTCGTGCAGCAGCCGGATGAGAATTTGCTGGCGCAGCGATTCAAACTGAAAGAAATTTTCCCACGATGGCTCTCCCGAGTAGGCGTCCGCAAGCATCTGAAAGAACTGCGGGGAGGGCTTGAATTCAACAAGGTTTCTGTTTGACGCAAAGAGATCAAGACCGGGCAGCAGGTCGATCTGGAATTCCATTGCATAGAGTTCGAGGTCTGCAGGGAAGTTCTGTTCAACGGAAACGTCTTTCGGAATGAAATAAGCGTATCCGGGGACAAGATCGAGTTTCTTTCCGTTTTCGACTTGCCGGAGGAATCCGTTTCCGGCGCGGATGCAGAAGAGACGGTTCCCTTTCCGGGCGTCGGTTCCGTGCCAGTCCGGCTTTGTCAGATTGAAGACTCTGAGCTGCCAGCGCAGATTGCTGGAAATGATCTCCCAGTCTCCCCGATGTGTTTTCCGATGAGAAAATTCGTCCGCCATGCCGCACCTTCTTTTCCGACAATATAGTTCTCCGCGGAAAAATTGCAACATTGTTTTTCCATAAAATCGCGGAATCCTTTCTTTTTGTATTTAACATTGTCAATTGCTTTTTTTCTGCTTTCAAGTGAAAATGATATTTATTTGTTTCTTTGATTTACGGTTCGGAAATTTTAAAAATTGATTTTTTTACAGAAATGCTATTGACATTGTCATTTTAAATGCTATTTTATTTCAGAAGAGAACAGCAGAAGGCTGTTGTCCGGAGAAAATTGTTTTTTAAGGAATCGCACAATGTCAGACAAACTGCAGAATGCGCGTGAATATATTTTGCGGAACATTGAATCCGCTGAATTCAAAGGCGGACAGAAACTGCCGTCCGCCCGTGACCTTGCCGAACAGACCGGCATTTCGTTTACGATTATGCAGATGGCGTTCAATACGCTGATTGCGGATGGAATCCTCACCAGCGGGGTTTCGCGGCAGGGAACAAGGGTCCGGAAAGACTGGGCGGAGCGGATTCTTCCGAACAGTTTTCTGACGTTCCGTCCGATCTGGGAGAATCTTTTCCGCGACAGAATACATCCGCAGGTTCCGGAACTTTTTGATATCAAGGCATTCCATTTCGGTTCCTGCGAAGTCCGCGTTTCGAGCGAAGCGGTTGCCAAGCAGCAGGAATATCTTGACCTCTCGGAATTTTTTGAGTCGGAATTTCCCGACAGAAGCGATTTTTTCAATGCGCAGATTGAGCAGTTCCGCTCTCATGACGGACGGCTTTATGCATTGCCGCTCATGTTTTCACCGTGGGCGTTCTGCTGCGATGAGGAACTGTTCCGGAAGTGCGGATGTCCGCTTCCGGAACCGGACTGGACATGGGATGATTTTCTTGCGCTTCTGCGTTCTCTGCACGGCAAACTGCCGCCGCAGCAGGTGCTTGCAAGTTCAAAGGATCCGACCCGCTGGCTGATTTATCTGACGCATCTGGGCGGACGGATTTTCGAATGTCATGAGGGCGGATACAAAGCGGTTCTCAACACACCTGAAACGCTGACAGCCTTGCAGAAGCTGCAGGAACTCTACCACATTCTGCCGCGTCCGGAACAGTGTGCGGAACGCTGTGCGCTGCAGCTGTGCACGCGTCAGGATATTCTTTCGTATTCCATGAAAGGAAAATTTCTGCCGCTGCCGCATGTCTCAGGCGGAGAGAATTTCTCGCTGATGGCGGGTGATCTGCTCTGTATCCGCCGGACCGTCAACAATTTTGACACAGTGCGCAAGATTATCCGCTCTGTTTATTCGCCGGAACTTCAGCAGGAGATCGGAAGACGGCGTTACGGCATTCCGATCCGGAAGAGCGCGGCGATTCAAAGTTTTGCGGAAAACGATCCGCAGGACCGGATTTTCTTTCCGCAGATGTTCCGTATTGCCGCGACTCCGCACTATGCCTGGGGAATGGTGAACGGGTTGATCCAGGAGGCAATGTCCGGTTTCCTTTACTCCGCCCGGACGCCTCAGGACTTTGTTGATGAATTGAATCCTGTATTGCAGGCAATCATAAAATACACACCCGAAACAAAAAAATAAGGAGTTGTCAATGAAGTCGGAGCGGCATGAAACAAACGCGGCGCAGCATTCGCCGAAAGTATGGAAAACCGGAACCCTGGTTTACACAACCGCGGGGTTGGCAATGCTGTTTCTCTGGCTTCTCTGGGGCGATTTCACATGGGCGATGAAGGATCGCGCTGTCGGTCCTTCCGCAACGCTTCTGATCAAACAGATCGGCGTGTCGGATTTTCTTTACGCGCTGATCGTCATTGCATTTCCGAACTTCACCAACATCATTCTGGGGCCGGTCATCAGCTATCTTTCGGACCGCCACCGCGGACCGTACGGACGCCGGATACCGTTTCTTGCGTTCACGACTCCGTTCATCGTGCTGGGGCTCTACGGACTCGGATTGACGCCATGGCTCGGTGGCGAGCTGCATGAGCTGTTCCCCTGTCTGAGTCTGCACGGCGGACGCCTTGTCGTGTTCTGCATTTCGTGGGTTCTGCTGGATTTCGGAACCACTCTGGCGGGGGCTCTGTTCAATGCACTGGTCAATGATGTTGTTCCCCGCGAGCTGCTTGGAAGATTTTACGGACTTTTCCGGATGATCAGTCTGGGGGCGGGAGTGGTCTTCAACTTCTTCCTGCTGAAGGAGGTGGAGCATTATGTCATGCCGATTTTCATCGGAATCGGGACTCTGTACGGACTCGGCTTGCTGTGTCTGTGTCTGAAAGTGAAGGAGGGAAGCTATCCGCCGCCGGAAACGGAGGAGGGCGAAGCCAATCAGAGCAAACGTTCGCAGGCTGTCAAAGTCTGGCGTGCAGCGCTGACCTATCTGCGGCAGAGTTTTTCGCTCGGCTATTACCGGAAAATCATGCTGGCGCAGACACTGCTCATTTTGGTGTTCGGTCCGGTCAACGGCTTTTCAATCATCTATGCGGGCAAGCTGGGAATCGGGATGGATAAATACGGACTTTATATCGCGGTTACTTATGCCTGTTCCTTTGCGCTGAGCTACTTTCTCGGTATGCTGGCGGACCGCTACAATCCGCTGCGCACGGGCGGAGTGTGTCTGGGTCTGTATGCCGCCTTGATGATTTCCAGCTGGTTTCTGCTCTGCAATCCGGCGGCGTTCGGTCCGGTTCTAATTCTGCACGGCGTCGTTTCCGGCAGCTGCATGACGCTGACCGCTTCGCTTCAGCAGAGGCTTTTTCCTCGGGAGCTGTTTGCGCAGTTCGCCTCGGCAACCGGCATTATCGCTTCCGTCGCAAACATGCTGCTGATTCCTGTCATAGGGAAGCTGCTGGATCTGCTCAACAACAATTACCGCTGTCTCTTCCCGATCGGCGCTCTGCTGGCTTTGAGCGGAGTTGCGGTCCTGTGGTCGCTTTCGCGCGACTATGCGCGTTACGGCGGCGACAAGGCGTATCAGGCTCCGAAGATTTAACCCGTTGCACATAAACAAAGACAAGGAGGGATTTCGCATGAAAATCAAAACATTCGTTGTTGCGGGAATGCTTGCCGGAACGCTGCTTTGTCCGGCTGCAGAGCTTGAATTGACAGGAAAAACCGACAGGGAAGATGCTCTTTATCCGGCGGGAGACACCGCTTTTTTTGAGTTCTGCGTGAAAGATTCCCTGGGGAAGCCGCAGGAAAACGTGCCGCTGAAAATCCATTATGAAGGTGACCGGGACGCAGTGTTCGGCAAATCTTCCGTACGGACGGATGAAAACGGCTGCGCAAAGGTATCCGTTAAGCTGACCCGTCCGGGATTCGTCCGCTGCAGAGCGCAGATGGGAGGGAAAACGTTCTGCTGGCTTGGAGCGGGAGCGGAACCGGAGAAAATCCGGGCTGCACGCAAGGCGCCTGCCGACTTTGATGAATTCTGGAATCGCCGCAAACAGGCGGTTGACGGGATTGATCTGAAGCTGGTGAAGCTGAAAAAGCTTTCCGCGGAAGGTTCCGGACTGGAAGAGTACGATGTGGAAATTCCGATGCCTTCCGGGATGCCGGTGCGCGGAATCCTGGCTTATCCGCGCGGAGCCGGACAGCGCTCTCTTCCGGCGGTCGGCTGTTATCAGGGTGCGGGAATTTCCCCGGCCGGTTCGCCGAAAAGAATGGCCCGGCACGGTTTTCTCGCATTTGAAATCAATGCGCACGGTTTGCCGAATGACTGTCCGGCGCAATTCTACAAGGATCTTTTATCCGGAAAGATTATTGAGTTTGAAAAACTGAAACCCGGCATCTTGAAGAACCGGAATTATGCATTCAACGATCCGGGTGCGCTTGAGCGGGAAACAAACTACTTTGTCGGTATGTTCGAGCGGGTTTACATGTCGCTCCGTTTCCTGAAATCTCTGCCGCAGTGGGATGGAAGGAATCTGGCTGCGGTCGGAACCAGTCAGGGTGGCGCCCAGGCAATCGCCGCAGGCGGGCTGGATCCGGCTGTAACCTGCGTTGTCGCCCATGTCCCGGCTTTGGGCGATCATGGTGCAAATTTTGCCGGGCGCGACAACGGCTGGCCGAAATTCACTCATCAGAAGGTCGTGAAGACCCGGCCTGATGGAATTCAGAAGATGCTCCGTGCGGCGGATTACGTCGACACCGCTTTCTTTGCGGAGCGCATTGATCCTGACGCCGCATTTTTTGTCAGCACAGGACTGTTCGACAACAGTGCCCATTCTTCATCGGTCGCCGCGGAGTTCAACAGCTTCCGCGGAAAAAACGGAAAACTGGTCATCGTTCAAGCCGGTCACAGAGTGCCGGGAAAGATCAATGCCGACGGACTTCGTTTTTTGAAAATCAACATAAAAACAACAGAAAAGTGAAAAGAAGGAGGTTTTGTTATGAAAATCGGAAAAACAAAATACAAATTCACGCTCATAGAGCTCCTGGTGGTAATTGCGATAATCGCTATACTTGCCGGAATGCTTCTTCCGGCGCTGAATTCCGCCAGGGCGAAGGCGCAGACTGTTTCCTGCACGTCGCAGATCAAGCAGCTGGGGCTGATGTTCCAGCAGTACAGCAACGACTTCGGCGGAACGCTGATGCGGCAGTCCTGCAAAGTTCAGGAGAGCGATTCCAATCCCTATTTTGAGTTTTCGGCTCCGCAGGGATATTTCGCCAATCACTACATCATGAAAAACGCCCGGACTCGGAAAGTGAACCGGAACGGAGCAAGCGTCTTTGAACTGAATGTCGTTCATTCGCTTCTGGCGTGTCCTTCGGTGACGCTGGGGAGCCGTCCGTCGGATCTGGACAACCGTCTGGCTTATGACAAAAATTCCACGTGGGAGGCGCTGAACCAGTCATATGTGATTCCGAACAATGCGGGAACGATCTACAGCAGCCCGGCGACGGATATGACCAATTACCCGGTGATTCCGCTCTCCCGCCTGAAGAGTCCTTCGCGTTTTCCGCATCTGTACGAGGGCCGGAATGTAACTTCGCTCATCAACCATGACGGGCGTTTCCTTCTTCCGGAATATACGGACAACCGTGTGCATTACCGTCACCAGAGAACGTCGAACGTGCTTTATGCCGATGGACATGCGGGCAACAAAATGCGCTGCAACGCTCTGACGGGGGGAGCACTTGGCGACTGGTCTTCCGCGCTCGAGGCGGAATAAGAGAGGAGATTTTGCCATGAAGAAATTTTTACTGTTTCTGGCGGTGTCCGGTTTCCTGTTTTCATGCAAAGCCGTTTCCGGGAATGAGACGGAAGTGTTTGAATATCAGAACCCAATCGAGGTTCCGTGCGTGCCGGACGGAATCCGGGATCCGCAGATTGTGCGGCATAACGGACTCTACTATATGACGGGAACAATCCAGGGCTTCTGGCCGGGAAGCGTTTGTCCCGGAGTAAAACTTTTTTCTTCGCCGGATCTGCGGAACTGGAAAGACGAAGGTTTCCTGATCGACCGGAAAACAATTCCGGAAGCCGCGTGGTACCGCGACCGATTCTGGGCTCCGGAGCTTCACGCCTGGAACGGGAAATGGTATCTTTCCTTCAACGCGAGAAATGAATCCAAAGAGCATCCGCATTTTCACGGCTGTGCTCTTGCGGTTGCCGACGATATCAAGGGACCGTACCGGATGCTGACGCCGGACAAGCCGCTTGTCCGCGGAAACGACCTGCATATTTTCGTCGATGATGACAACCGGACTTACGCATTCTGGAACGCCGGTTACATTTTCGCGTGTGAAATCGACCTTGAAAAGGGGTGTCTGACCGGAACACCGAAAAAACTGTTTACGAAGTCTCCGGAGAAAACGGCATGGGATTATATCGGAATTGAAGGGTCTTATGTCTGGAAACACAACAAACGCTATTACCTCTTCTATTCTTCCTGGTCGCGCGGCTATGAGGTCGGATATGCAGCGGCGGATTCCGTGTTCGGTCCCTGGACAAAAAATCCGGGGAATCCGGTGTACGGGAATGTGAATCCCCGCGTGCTGCGCAGATACCGTCTGCCGCTTCCCGCCGATTACCGGAAATCTCCGTTTATCAACTGCGGACACAATGCAATTTTTACCGGACCGGACGGGAAGGCTTGGATCAGCGCTCATGGAATCCGCAAAGACGGAACGCCGAGGCTCTGCTTTGATCCGCTGAAAATCGACGGAAACGGAACGATTCAGTATTCCGGCCCGACGTTTGAAAAACAGTCCGTTCCTTTGAAATAACAGACAGGAGTTGAACATGAAACGTTTTTTAATTCTTTGCTTTGTGCTGATTTCGGCGTTTGCCGGAGCGGCGGAAGCAGAACTGCAGCTGGTTCCGCTGTTTCGCGGATGCTCGTATTACTGGTCCGGAACAGCGGGACAGGATGTTCTGCCGTATGTCCGGGAAGGCGGAACGGAAAAATGGGTCGCCGGATTTGCGCCGGTTCATGATCTCGAAAAGCCGGAGCTTCGCGGCAGCGTCGTTTATCTGAAGGAGGATACCGTTTACGAGTTTGAACTGCGTTCAGCCGATGGAAAAGTGCTTCCGGATGGGTGCGGAACGTTCCGTACTCTTGGCGCTCCGGTTCCGGTTGCGAAGACAATTGTTCTGGATGAGAAAAACTTCGACGGGCATTTGACGATCAATGATCAGGGTTCGCCGGACGGCTGGATCCGCTACACGGTCAAGCCGGGATTCGTTTTGACCAATCCGAAACAGGCGGCGTTCAAAGAGAAGAATTTCCGCTATCACACGTCCAGTGCCATGATCAATATCCGCAATGCAAAGTATGTTCTGCTGGACGGTCTGGTCATCCGGGGCGGAATGTCCAATGCAATCCATGTGGAAAAATCCTCGCATATCCGGATTTCCAATTGCGATATTTCCGGCTGGGGACGGGCCGGAGTTCAGCGGTTTGACCTCAACGGGCGTTTCTATCCCGTTGCAGGAAAGTTCCCGAAGAGTTTCAACGGATTCAATTATGACGCCGCAATCTATCTGAAAAATTCGGATAATCTGCTTGTCGAATGCAACTATATTCACGATTCTCTGGGACGTGCGAACAGCTGGACTTACGCGCATCCCGCCGGACCGGAAGCCGTCATGGTGCA
>DHMO01000012.1:75102-84014 GCA_002405835.1 Lentisphaeria bacterium UBA4640
CATCCGCGCGGCGGATTCAATCAGGATGCGGAAATCTATGGCAATTTCATGATTTTCTGCAACGACGACAACATCGAACTGGATGGCGGCCAGCAGAATGTCCGCTGTTTCGGAAACCGTTTTGAAGGCGCGCTCTGCGGCGTGAGCATTCAGGGATGCATGACAGGGCCGAGCTATGTCTACAATAACCTTGTCAGTGACATGGGGGACGAGCGCGGAGAGGTCAACCTCTTTCTGAAAACGGCGTCGCCCCGCAGCGGAAAGTTTGCCGCAAGTTATATTTTCGGCAACACTTTTTCCGGTCCGGGACGCGGAACCGATGTGCTGACGCATCACAAACTTTTCCTGTACAACAATATTTTCGACGGACGCGCCAACCTTGTGGAACATGCGGAACTTCCCTCTGCAGTCATGGCGGGAAATCTGCTGAATGATACTGATCCGCGCTTCCGCAACCCGTCCGCGGGCGATTACCGCCTGAGTCCGGATTCCCCCGCACGCAAACGCGGTGTTATGATTTTCGGACATGAAAAACCGGATGCCGGAGCGTTCGGCGGCGACAACGCCCCGGCGCTTCCTCTGCGTCCGGTCCCGGTGTCATTGAACTGCGGAAAGATGATGTTCGCAGCGGGGAAAACGGAGATGTCTCTTGCGGCGCAAAATACAGGGAATGTTCCTGCGGAATTCCGGATTGCGCAGAACCGGGATTTCGACTGGTTTGAAGTTCTGCCCGCCTCAGGGAAAATCAACCCGGGGGAACGCATCACCTTTACGGTGAAACTTGATCCGGCGCGTTTTGCGAAACAGCCGCTCATGCGCGGTGCGTTCCTGCTGCGTTTCGCCGACGGGTTGAGCTGTCCGGTATCCGTTTACGCAAAAACAGGCTGGACGATGCCGCTGAAACCGCACGGAGAAAAAGATTTCGCCGTTTATTTCAATCCGGAAAAAGCCGATGTGAAACGGGTCTTTGCCCGTCTTGATCCTTCGCGCGGTCCGGAGGAGGACGGCATGATTCAGCTGCCGCGCCGCGTAGAACCGGCAAAGCCCGGATCGCCGGAACGTCTCTCGTTTGAATTCGAGGTTCCGAAGGACGGAGTTTACGGCATCTTTGTCCGCTGCGCCCTGCCGGAGCCGGCCGGACTGCACGATTCGTTCTTCTACTCGTTTGACGAGCAGCCGCTGCGTCGCGGAGATTTTTCTCCGGCGAGGAGCGGGGAGGCGCGCTGGTTCATGGTTTCGGAACCGAGCGGACATCAGGAGAGCCGCGGGGCGTTCTTCCTGAAAGCGGGACGCCATGTTCTTCACATCGCTCCGCGCGAAGAGACGCGGATCGGGCTGATCGCCATCACGGACAACCACTATGCTTTTGAATACAAAAACTGAAAGGGATTGAAAATGAACAGAAAACTCGCACTTCTTGCCGCAGCCGCTCTGGCTTTCCCGCTGATTCCCTCCGCATTGGCGGAGAACAGCATGCCCTGCGTTGTCCAGGGCGGAACCGAGCTTCTGCCGAAACGGAACGACACCGTTTATCTTGATATGTCGAAATCCGCGAACGGAGGAAACTTCGACCTTCTTGACGACAGCAAACCTCTGCAGAAAGACGGTCTTCTGCAGTTTCCCCCGTGGGGCGCTCCTGCGGAAGCCGATTGTGCGGAACTGATTGAAATGACATTTGAGGTTCCCGCCGACGGCAATTACTGTCTTTTTGCCCGTGTGATGTTCGACACGAAGCCGGTTTCGCACCACGATTCGCTCTTCTTCGGCATTGACGGCGCACCGATGATTGCGGGCGCGCTTGCGCATCAGTACGAAAAAACGGAGTTCAACAAAACGCAGTGGATTCAGTTCTTTGACGGAAAACTGCCGAAACGCGCGCAGTGGCCGGTGTTTCTCAAAAAGGGGAAGCACACAATACGAATTTCCCCGCGTGAGGAGATCAACATCGGCATGATTGCAATTACGCTCAATCCTCAGGCGTTTCGCGGGAAATAAGAGGGGCTATGAAAACGTTCCACGTCGTTTCGCACACCCATTGGGACCGGGAATGGTATCAGCCTTTCGAGGTCTTCCGACACCGTCTGGTTGACTTGATGGATCATCTGCTGGAAATATTCAACGAGTATCCGGATTTCGTTTTTGAACTGGACGCACAGACGGTTTGCCTGGAAGATTATCTGGAAATCCGGCCGCATCGCCGGGAAGAGGCGGAGCGGCGGATCCGGTCCGGCAATCTGATTGTCGGACCGTGGTATGTGCAGAATGATTTCTTCCTGACGGATGGCGAGTCGACGGTCAGGAATCTGCTGATCGGGACGGAGATTGCGCGGAGGTACGGTTCGTGCAATTTCTGCGGTTATATGCCGGACCAGTTCGGGATCGCCGGACAGCTTCCGCAGATTCTGCGGGGATTCGGAATTGACAAAGCCGTTTTCGGACGCGGTTACCGGAAGCCGGATGAACAGAAACCGAATGAGTTCGAGTGGTATTCGCCGGACGGCTCCTCGGTTTTTACCTCGTTTTTGAGCCGCTGGTACAACAACGCCCAGCGTTTCCCGTCGGAGCCGGAAAAACTGATGCCGTTCTTCCGTGAGCTTGAGGCGGCGCAGGAGAACGAAGCCGTTACTCCGCACCGTCTGCTGATGAACGGAGTTGACCACCTGGAAGCTCAGGAAAATCTGCTGCCGGTTCTGGGCGAACTGAACTTCCGGATTGCTCCGGATACGGTCCGTCAGTCTACGCTTTGTTCCGCGCTTGACGCAATGCGTGAATATCTGGAACGGAATCATCTGCCTGTTCACCGCGAATGCGGGGAAATGCGTTTCGGTTCAACTCCGCTGATTCTTTCCGGAACGCTCTCTTCCCGAATGCCGCTGAAACGGGAAAATGTCCGCTGCGGGGCGCTGATTGAGTGGCGTCTGGAACCTCTTTACATTCTGCTTGAAATGCTTTCGGAAGATGAGCTGTATGACCGCGATTATTTCCGTTATCTCTGGAAGACGCTTCTCCTGAATCATCCGCATGACTCCATCTGCGGCTGCAGCACAGACCGCGTGCATCAGGATAACGCAAACCGTTTCGCACGGGTTGGCGATCTGATTGGCGAGATGACGGAACGCGGAATCCGCCATTTTTGGGCTCGACTGGACCGCTCCGGGGAGAAGGCTGCGGATTATTTGGTCGCTGTTTTCAACCCGCTTCCGCGGAGCCGGTCGGGAATCGCTTCCGTGCGTGTTTTCCTGCCTTCTGCGGAGAAGCCGGATGCAATTCACTTGACCGATCAGGCTGGAAATCCGGTGCGGTTCGCCGTGAAATCGGCGGAAGCGCGTTTCCAGACCAATTATTCCCCGATCAATCTTCCCGGACAGATTCCTTCGGTTTGTGCTGAACTTGAGATTGCGGCGGAAGATGTCCCGGCGTGCGGCTATCGCGTCTACCGTCTCGGTATCGGCGGAGAGATCCCGCTGATACCGCAGACGGCGGAGCAAGATGCCTGTCTGGAAAACCGTTATCTGCGCTTGCTCGTTTCCTCTGAAGGAAAAGTTTCGCTTCTTGATAAAACCGGCGGAGAACTCTTTGAAGATCTGCTGACTTTTACGGATGAATGCGATATCGGGCACTCCTACAATTTTCAGGCGGAGCCGGACGGCGTTATCCGTGACATCGGGAAGACCTCACTGGTTCAGGTTCAGGCGTTTTCGCGCGGAATGCGGCAGGTCGTTCGCACGACGTATGAGTTCGAATCTCCATGCGGATTCGATTTTTCCTTGAAGAAACGCTCTGCGGAAAATGTGACGAACCGCATAACCGCGGAGTATTCGCTGGATGAATTTTCTCACGGAGTTCAAGTTTCCGTTACGCTGGAAAATCATTCCGGAGAGCATCGGCTCCGTGCGGTTTTCAATCCGGGAATTCATGCGGAAGAAACATTCGCCTCCGCTCCTTTCGGTTTTGAAAAACGCAGCCGGAAAGAACAGCTTCATCAGAAGGACCGCAATGCGGATTTTCCGAACTCCGGAGTCGTTGTTATTGACGACGGACGCCGTCAATTCAGCTGTTTGAACGAGGGCCTGTTTGAGTATGAGCATCTGGAAGACGGGCGGATCGCCCTGACTCTGTTGCGCTGTACCGGATATATTCACGGCGTGGAGTATGTCAATGGCGGGCTGGTCCTGCCTGGCGCGGAATGGTGTGTTCCCGAAGGCAATCTGAAGGGGAGGCATGAATGCCGCTTCGTGATGCGCCCGGGACGGGTCGCTTTTGCGGATTTGGAACAGGAACGTCAGGATTTCCTGGCGCCTCTGCTGACGGCGTTTGATTCGGCGGATCCGCACAAGCTGACAGGGGGACGTCCCTGTGACCAATGCAGCGCGGTGCGGGAACTCTTTTTCCGGGATCTCCCGCAGGAAAAACAGCATTTGCCGTTTGAAAATTCCGCACTGGAACTGGACGGAAGAGTTGTCTTTTCCGCATTGAAAAAAGTGGAAGACGGTTCCGGAAGCATTCTGAGAATCTGCAATCCGGAGACGGAAACGGTTTCCGCCAAGCTCAAATTGCCGGAAAATTTTGAGGCTCTGGAGGTGCGCCTGGATGAAACAGGCTGTCTGCAGAGCTTTTCCGGAACAGCGATTGAGCTTCCGGTGGCTCCGGCAAAAGTTCTTACGCTGAAATTGCGGAAAAAAACAGTCAAACATTGACGAGGATATTACGGAGTATGGAAAAAGTTAAAATCGGGCTGATCGGGGTGTCCGGCTACGGATACAATCATTTTGAACGGATCATCCGGCTTGTGCGGCTGGGCGTTGCGGAGTTTTCCGCGGCAGTCGTCATCAATCCGGAAGAGGCGGCGGCGCAGATCGGAGAGCTCCGGGAATTCGGGACGCGGATTTACTCTTCCGCTGATGCGATGTTTGCGGAATTGCACGGAAAGCTGGATCTGGTCTGCATTCCGACCGGAATTGCGTTCCATGAACCTCTGACCGTTCAGGCGTTGGAAAACGGCGCGAATGTGCTGGTGGAAAAGCCGGCCGCGGGATCCGTCGCCGCAATCCGGCGCATGATGGAAGCGGAGAAGAAATCCGGAAAATTTGTTGCCGTCGGTTTTCAGCATATCTACGGACGGGAGATTCAGTTTTTGAAGCAGTATCTTCTGACCGGGCGCATCGGACGGGTTGAGAGCATTGTCTGCAAGGGGCTGTGGCCGCGTGCGGATCAGTATTACCGGCGCAACAACTGGGCGGGCAGACGTGCGGCTGCCGACGGAACCCCGATCTGGGATTCTCCGATCAACAATGCGTTTGCCCATTATCTGAATCTGGAACTTTTCCTTGCGGGGGAAAGATTCGGTGAATCCGCTCATGCCGTTGAAGTGGAAGGGACGCTCTGGCGAGCGCGGAAGGAGATCGAAACCTTCGACACCTGCGCGGTCCGCTTTACGGTCAGCACGGGAAGCCGGCTGACGATGCTGCTTTCCCATGCGACACCGGTCAATCTCAATCCGGTCATCCGCATTCAGTGCGAGCACGGAACGGTTTTCTGGAATGTGGACCGCGGCTGGAACATCTGTTCCGAAGACGGCGCCGTGATTGCGTCCGGTATGGTTCAGCCGGCAAACGACGACATGTTCATGGACGTCATCCGCAGAATTTCCGGAGAAGAGCAGTTCCTCTGTTCTTTGCCGATTGCACGGGAGCATACGAACTGCATTGAGCTGCTTTCGGAAAAACTTCAGCCGGTGGAACTGAAGGAGAGTGTGTCGCGGCGTGAAAACGACGGACAGTACCTGATCGACGGGATCCCGGAAGTCTTTGAGCGCTGCTTTTCCCGGAACCGGCTTCCGGAGGAAACCGGAGTCGTGTGGAGGTGACCGGATAGCCGTTTGACTCCTGCTGTGTTTCAGAAAGGCCGGAAAATTGCATCGGACAATTTTCCGGCCTTTCATTTTGCGGAAAAAACAGCGACATCCCAGAAAGAGATATTTAATCAACATCTTCAGCTATTGTGTTTTTCAAGGTTTTGTGGTATAATAAAAGGCAGGTACGGAAAATGTAAAACAGAAACAGAAAGGATTGATCCTATGAAAAAAAGAGTGTCTCTTTCCGTATTTCGTTCTGCTGGAAAACGCAGAATGAAACATCATTTCACCCTTATAGAACTCCTCGTGACGATTGCAATTATTGCAATCCTCGCCGGAATGCTGCTGCCGGCGCTGAACTCGGCGCGGGAAAAGGCAAGGGCAGTTTCATGTTCCGGAAATCTCAAGAGCTTCGCGCTCGGAACAATCACCTATGCAGGTGACTGCGACGACTATACCATGATGAACGACGGCGTCGCCGATGCCGACGGGGTCAAACGGCTTTGGACCAGCAACGAGCATTACCGCAAAATCATGAATCAGAAGGGCGCCAAACGCTACTACTGGACACGCGGTCTGCTCTGTCCGAGTTCCGGAGCTCCCGCCGGATGGCTGGAGGCAAACTCGGATGCCGGAACTGCTTCCATTGCAAAATCTTATGCCATGAACGGATTCGGCGGTGACTGGGCGGGCAAGGATTTTTATCACAACAACACCTACAGACTCACGGAGATCTGCGAGCCATCCCGGGCATACATGTTCCTCGACGGAAAAATTGAAATCGCATCACTGCTGATTGACCCGTTCGGTTCGCAGGGATATTTCACGCTCGGCGGCGAAACGGCGGATATTCTGACGAATCCGGCGCCGCGCCACAGCATGCGTTACAATGTCGCTCACTGGGACGGACACGTTTCCACCAAGAACGCTTCTGCCGCATCTTCGAATTATGAATCTTCTTTCCGGGTTCGCAAAATCATTAAAGCAGCCGGATGGGAATCCAGACCGTAACAAAAAGGGAAAACAAAATGAACAGAAAAGCTCTTGCTCTGACACTTCTGCCGCTGCTGGCGGCGGGGGCAAATCCGATTCAGAATTCCAGTTTCGAACTGGGACTGACCGGAGTCGGAACCATCAATTATCACAAAAAAGCCGGTGCGGAAAACTGGAAAAGCTACAAAGCGGAAATCGATTCCACGACTGCCGCGCACGGACAGAACAGTCTGAAGCTCATCATGCCGGAGCCCGGTATGGAGTGCGAGTTCTCGCTGCCGGAAGTGGATACGCCGAAAGCCGGAAAATATACGTTTTCCATGTATGTCAAGGCGGACCGCCCGGGAAAAATCCGTCTTCAGCTCTACCATGTCGCGGCGGACGGCGCCCGCTGGGATGTGAAGTTCAAGTATGTACCTGTCACGACCGAATGGACCCGCGTTTCCGCAACCTGGAACTTCAAGGGAATCGGTCCCGTTTCCGTTCCGAATCTGATTCTCGACGGCAACCCCATGACCCTCTGGGTCGACGGCGTTCAGCTGGATGAGGGAGACACGGCGAAGCCGTACACTCCCGCCGCCGGAGTCGAGGCCGCCGTTTCCCTGGAGGGTGATCTCGACTGGATTTATGCCGGAAAGCATACGCTCCGAATTCATGCGGCAAACTATACGGATTCCGCGAAGACCGTGGATGTGAAGCTGAACGAGTCGGAGGCGGATACCGCATTCCGCCGGAATCTTGCTCCGGTGAAAGTTGAACTCGCTCCGCATTCGGCGAAAACGATTCCGGTAAATTATGATTTCAATCATTACGGCATCTCCGTTTTCAGCGGAACGGTCACGGACGGCAAGCTGAATCCCGCCGCGTTCGGCGTGTTCGCGAAACTGCCGGATATCAAGTTGGATCCGGCGAAAGATTTCATGGTCGGCGAAAATGAGCCGCCGTATACGCGCCGTCACCGCAAGGAACGGTTTGCCGCGGCGACCATCTTCCAGGATACGCCTGAAAAACGGTGGGAACTTCTCCGCGCTTCCGGAATGCGGATGTGCCGCTACTGGCTCCGCTGGATGCGGTTCGAACCGGAAGAGGGGAAAATTTCAAATTTCCCGCATGACGATGATATCGCCATCATGAAGCGCGTGGGTATTGAACCGGTAGTCCTGCTCGGCGATTCCTCCATCTCCACGAAGAAGGGGAACGAGAACGAAAACTGGTTCATCATCAAGCGCAGCCGTCAGGGCAAACGGACATACCTCAATACGGGATCGGTCCGCAATTTCACCCGGATGGAGGACTGGAAGAAGCATATCCGCGACGTCGTTTCCCGTTACAAAGGAACGGTGCGCTACTTTGAAATCATGAACGAGCCGAATCTTTACTTCGAACCGGCGGAGTATGTGCCGTATCTGAAGGCCGCATATGAAACGGCGAAAGCGGTGAACCCCGACTGCGTGATTATCGGAATCTGCGCGACGGGTGACTTCTCCGGAAATCTCGGCGGATTCATTGATGAGTGCGGCAAGCTCGGTGCGTTCAAGTACTGCGACGCCGTCTCGTTTCATCCTTATTCCGCCCAGCTGGACAGCGATGCGGTTCCCGCACAGCAGCAGATTCAGCAGGTGAAGGCGATTCTGAAAAAGTACGGCGCGGAAAAACTGCCGCTCTGGAACTCGGAGCTCTATTACATCCATTCTCTGAAAGAGAACACTAAAATCATGCAGGACCGTTCTCCGGTGCGCTACCTGCTGGACGGAGCTGTTTCCGCCGAAAACGCTTTGCGCCGCTATCTGATCGACCAGTCGAACGGACTGGCGCACACGCTGACTCTGAGCGCCGGACAGTTCCAGAACCATTTCTACCAGCCGCGTCTGAACGTTTCCGGACAGTGGAAGTATCACCGTCCGGTTCCGGCTCCGCACATGATCGCGGGGAATGCGTTCTTCCGTTTCACCGCGGGCAAAAAGTGTCTCGGTCCGTGGGTTCCGCTTGCGGGATGCAACGGCGCAATCTATGAAAACGCCGACGGTTCGCAGACCGCCGCAGTCTGGGCTGTGGATGAAGATAC
>DHMO01000032.1 GCA_002405835.1 Lentisphaeria bacterium UBA4640
GCTTTTCCGTTATGCGATTCCGCGTCTGGAGCATGTGATCAGCCCGCTCGGCGCGGGGGATACGGCAACGGCTGTTTTCGCATCGTGTCTGCTTGACGGAATGGCGGAGGCAGAAGCGTTCCGCGTTGCGCTTTCGGCGGCGTCTGCGAACTGCCTTTCCGCCCGGGCTGGTGAGTTCGACCCGGCGGAACAGCGGAGAATTCTGGAAAATCTGCGCTGTACGGACACCGGGTCTCTTTCTGTTATCTGATTGTGTGGACTCCGCTTCCGAACTCGGTCTCTTTTCCGTTGAGATGGAAGACGGCGGTTGTGTTCTCCGGAACGGAGAGCGTGTACGCACCGTCGCGGAAAACGAGTCCGATTTCGCCGTGCGGAGTCGGGACAACCGTTTTGAACCAGCTCAGATCGACCGGATTCGGGGCGACTGTGAACTGTTTGAAGCCCGGCTCCATCGGGCGGATTCCCGCGATCCATGCCGGCAGGAGCGAACACGGGCCGGCGGTCCAGCCGTGGCAGAAGCTGATGTGGGCAAGAGGGTTGTTCTCGTGACGTTCCGCGAGACGCGGCATGGAGTCGGAGCACATTCCCTCGAACAGTGTATCGGCTCCGCAGGCGAGCAGAGTGCCCCAGCGCTGGCGGATCAGGGCGAGCGCCGCGGCGGAATCGCCTTCACTGAACAGAGATTCGATCACTTCATAAATTCCCGTCGAGTGCGAGTAGAGCGACTTCCGGTCCTTCAGCGGGCTTTTTGCGAGCAGGGCGCGAACGGCGGGTTCCGTTTTCGCAATCAGTGCATCGTAACGCGCGGCGCCTTCCGTATCTCCGGCGAGTCCGCAGGTTTCGCATGAGGTTTTCAGGGCGCGGAGATAGAGACTGTTCAGGAACGGATCGATTCCGACGGAATTGTCGAGAACCACCATCCAGAGTTTCAGCGGATTCGGGGGAACATCGATCAGACCATCTGTATTGGTCCGCGCGGTGAGCCAGTCGGTTGCGCGGCAGAGATTCTGTTTGAGTTCGAGCAGGAACGCGGCGTCTCCGGTGTACATGTAGTAATCGTGCAGAGCGATGACCCACCAGGCGTCGTAATCCCAGAGCAGGGAGGCTCCGGTTCCCCACGCGGAGCCGATCGCACCGTTTTCATACTGGCACTTCGCAAGCTCGCGCATGCTGAATTTAAAAAGTTCCGTATCGCCGAACAGATAGTAGTTGTAAAGCGACTCGGCGCGAGTGTCGCCGACCCACAGCAGACGGTCGCGCTTGATGGCGTCGAGGTAATACTCCTGCATGCAGAGATGCAGCGTTTTGCGTCCGGCCTTCCAGATGCCGTTCAGCGATTCATCGGAGCAGAAGAACGCGCCGCGGTAGGCGAGCGGGTAGATGGTGTTGCGGACATGGAATTCATCCACTTCCACTTCCGCCGGACAATGGAAGAATTCGATGCGGGCGAAGCGGAATCCGACGCGCATCCGGCTTTCCCACTCCTGCACGCCAGGCTGAAGCGAGATCGTTTCGATGAGCATCCGGTGCAGCGGAATTTCCGGCTCCGGCTCGGCAAAGCATTCGTCCAGACATTCCCCGTAGCAGATGCGGAAGCGGACAATTTTTTCGGATTTGATGCGCATCCGGAAATATCCGCAGCACTCTTCCCCGAAGTCTATCGTGAACTCCGGTCCCTCGTAGCGCGCGGTCGCGGAAGCGGTGACTTTGAATCCGTCCGCCTTGATTGCTCCGTTTTTCGCATCGATTTCCATCAGCTTTTTCGCGCGGACGAATGCGGCGGGATACGCTTTTGCGCTTTCTGCGTATTCGGGTCCGATCAGTTCACTCAGCTCTGCGGAGGGCGTGAAGGATTCAGGCTGTTTGGTGTAGAACGGGGAATCGACGAATTTCGGGACTTCGGCGCAGAAGAACGGCGTGTTCGGAATCGGGGAGATGATACGTTCCGGATCATTTCCGGGGAGCGACGACCACTGCGGCATTCCGAAAATTTCCATCGGCATGACGTCCGGCGCGCTCCATGCGGAGTCGTCGTATTCGGGCAGCATCCAGCCCCAGAGTTCGGAGTCGGCTGTTTTCCAGGTTTCATCGGAGCTGATGGAGTCGGTTCCGTTCAGCAGGAGTTCGAACGCGAAGCCGCGGTGTCCGGCGGTGTTGATTGCATGAACTGCAATGACGTTGCGTCCGGGGGTCAGGAACATGCGCACGTTGTAATCGCGCGTGTTGTTCCATTCGTCAACGTATGCGACAAAGCGTCCGTTGAGGAACAGCTCGTATCCGGTATCGACGAAGATCCGGAGAACAGCGCTTTCCGGTTTATCTTTGAGTTCAAAATCTTTCCGGAAGAAGTTTTCTTTTGCACATCTTCCCCATAACTGTCTGGGAGTCTTTCTCATGATTCAGCCCTTGATTTGTTGAAAAGTGTCCTACTCTCTTTAATGTAGCCGCTGTTCCGGAAAATGCAAGGGAAGATGGAAAAAAGTTGCAAAAGAGCCTGTCGCGGTGACAGGCTCCTGGAAGGAGTGTTACTGTTTGACAGGTTTGCTTTTGGCAGGGCGTCCGGGGGCGTCGGAGGGGGCGTCCCAGCTGCATTGCGCAACAAGCACGAGTTCTGAGAATTTCGTGGAACTGGATACGCTTGAGAACAGATAGCCGAGGTACGGAATGTCCATGAGGAACGGAACGCCTGTGGCGGATTTGACAACTTCCTGTTTTTTGAGTCCGCCGATCACAAAACTGTTTTTCCCGTTCGGCAGGCTGACCTCCTGTGTCACAACACTGGCAGCGGAGATCCGCGGCGTCCCGTTTGATTCAAAGCCGAGTAGACTTGAGTTGCTCAATGTGATTTTGAAGCGTGTTTCATCCAGGTTTACGGAGGCGTTTTCAACGTTCATGGAAAAGCCGAATCCGGTGAATTTTGTGATTTCCTGCCGGTTGCCGCGTCCGACGGGAATCTTATCCGCGTCCTGTTCGAGTTTTCCGATGAGCATGGAGAGCAGTTCATACGGACCGAGGTCCTTGAGCGAGTGCGAGGCGGCTGGGGTGGAGGTGTCCACATAGAAAATCTGAGTTTTGCGTTCGAGGCTTGCAGGTGTATTGTTGCGGATGAGCAGTTCCCCCGTGTATGCGACTTTTGCTTTGCCGATGCTGACGAGGAAATCAATGTATCGCGAGTTCCATTTCGGGTTGAAATTGTAGAAACTTGTTCGTTCGGAACCGGTCTGCCCGAGAGCACCGCCGTATGCGGCCGCCCAGTTGTCGCGGTAGCGTCCCCCGACGGAGAAGAGGTCAACTCCCTGATTGTTTTTCCACGCCTGGAAGTCGATGCCCATTTTATCGTCGTTTTCACGGGTGATTTCGTAGACGGAAATTTTGAGGCGCACCTGCGGAACCGGAACGTCATAGAGCTTCAGCATTTTATCGATGTTGAGCATGGAGTAGTTGGTGACGTCGAAGACAAGCCAGTTGAGGTCGGGATCGGCGGCGACGACATCCTGTCCCTGCCAGATTTCAGTAACGTCGGTGATGTTCATCCCGACGTTTTGGATGAGCGGTATGAGGTTCCGTGCGGGTATGAATTTCGGCATGTAGATGAAAGTCTGCGTTCCGCTGTCTGCCCCCATCTGCGGTTTGTCGAGCAGCTTCACGAGTGTATCGAAGCCCATGCCGTTTTCATGGTCCTTGAAACGGTACTCTTCGGCGCTGATGATGAGAAGCCCGGTTCCGTCGGCATATTTCAGACACTCGACGGCGGTGTTGCTTCCAAGCTGTGCGGGCGGGGTGTAGGTCGGCTGCGAGCTGACCGGTTCGGCGGAAGGAGTCCCGACAGTTGCCTGATACGGCATCGTCGCCGTGTTCATCGGGAAAATCTGCTGCATGGCGGTGTTGCCGACGCGCTTCGCCTGCACCATCTGACGGATGTAGTCGCGGAGTTCATAAGGGGAGGCGTGTTTGAGCAGATAGCATTTTGTGACGACACGCGGATCGTTGTTGTCCCGGATGAAATGGACGGTGTCTGTTTCATCTTTGACATGAACGTTGAGGATTGCCTCGATGCGTGAGCTGTCGTACCCTCCGCTGTTGTTGAAATTGGAATCGCGCGGAGTGACGGGCGGCAGGTCCGCCGCATGCACGGAAATAACGGAAAGAAGAAGAGGTATGAGCAGATGTCTTTTCATGGTTCAGACTCCTTATTTCAGCTTTATGAGTTTTCCGGCTTCCGGACTCTGCCGGGCGGTATCGGCCATTTCTGCTGTGACCGTCATGCAGACACGGGTTTTCTCCCGGGTTGTCGTGGTGGTGCTGAACAGATATTTGAGAATCGGGATTTCAGACAGGAACGGAACGCCGATGGTCTGTTCAACCTCCTCGGTTTTATCCCACGCCGCGAGAATTTTTTCGGTGTTCAGTTCGATGGTTGCGTTTCCGGAGAATTGACTGGTTTCGATGAGTTCGGTTCCGTAATTGTTCCGTTCAACGGCTCCGGCGACCTGTATGTCGTATCCGAAAAAGAGAGTGCCGGGCATTCCTGCGTACTGTCCCGGCGCATAGTCCGGAATAGTGAAATCAACCTCCGTCCCGGCGTGCAGGCAGACGGTCGGAGCCAGGATTTTGAGATAGAGCTGGCTGGTGCCTTCCGGCAGTCCGGAAATGGCGCTCGGGACGACGGCGGTGTAGTCGTTGTTGGTTTTTGTGATGTTCTGAAACTGCGGGTTGAAGAGCATGGAGTAGTTTTTCGTATCGGAATTCAGAACGGTCATGTCGGCGGAATTGCGGATTTCCGCTTTGCCGTTCTGCTGAAGCAGGCGGATGAAGCTGGCGTCGAACTGCGGAGCGAAAAAGAATCCGCCGACGGGACCGGACGCCGCTTGAAGAGCGGCTGTTCCGCCCGATGTAATGCTGAAAGAATCCCATGCCGTCTGGAAGATGTTGAGTCCGGGTCCGTTTTTCCATGCGAGATATTCAATCCCCATGTCGCGGAGAGTGCTTTCGCGCACTTCGTAGACTTTGAAATGAAGATTGATCTGCGGCGCCGGGCGGTCGAGCCATGCAAGAAACTGGTACATGAATTCGGAATTGGAGGCGTTGTCTTTCCAGTAGATCTGATTGGAATTTTTGTCGTATCCGTAGAGGGAACCGTAAGGTCCTTCGTTGATGACGGCGTTGACTGTTACGTTGATGAGATTCTGTCCGGAGCGGTATTTCGGACGATAGACGGCGCGTGTGATTCCGGTTCCGCGGATAATGTCGCCGGGAACTCTGCCGTCGATTTTGACGTCGCGGTCAGCCTTTGCGATGAAGTCGTCTACGTAAGGCATCATGTGGACGGGGCATGTGACCGTCAGAATCTGCTGATTGCTGTTTCCGTAGTCAATGCAGTTGACGGCGGAGTTCATGTTGTACCGTTTGACGATGCTCATGACCCACGGCATGAGGTCGTTTGCCTGCGTGTGTTTGAGAACGTAGATTTTCGAGACCATGTAGTCCTGCGCGTCATCCTGGACGAACCGCAGAGTTCTGGTTCCGGACGGGTTGTTCTCCGCTGCACCGGCCGGAAATCCTCCGGCGAGCAGCGGCAGAACGGAGCATAGAAGCCATGTTTTGTTCATAATAGAATCCCCCCTTTGATGGAGGGAAGATAACGCCGTTCCGGAGGAAAATCAAACAGGAAACTGCATGGGCGGAAACGTTTGTTTCATGGTTCCATGCGCCGGAAAACGGGCAAAAAAAATCCCGGAACGGGTCCGGGATTCATGAAGGTGTCTTTGCTGCTTATTCGCCGTAAACAACGGTCTTGTAGCTGCCGTAGATACCGAGGATGTTGAGGACTTCCTGGTTGACCCAGCCGACCTTTGTGATCTTGGCATCGCTGCAGGCCGCGTTGATGGAAGCATCGCCGCTGGCGAAGCATCCGAACATGGTCTGGCATTTTGCCTCGCCCTTCTTGGAGTAGCGCATTTCGCCGTTGCCGACGGTAACGGGCAGTTTGACGCTGGTGTAGACGAGTCCGAGCGGGAATGAGGTTGCGCATCCCGTCAGGACAGCGAGGGACGCCAGAGAGACTGCAGTGACAATCGCTTTGATTTTCATGGAAAAGCTCCTTAGTTTGTTGGTTTTCTTCTATACACTGACAATATACAATGAATTGCCACGGAAAACAAATGGAATTCGCAAAAATCCATGAAAAAAAACTCGTGCGCATTGAAAAACTCATGGAATGATTCGCTTGAAGCAATGCGCAGGAGTGTCGCGGACAGTTCGGAGATTAAGGCGCTGCTTCAGCCGGCTTTGACAGAGAAGATTAAGGACAGGGAAATGTTTATGAAAATAATAGATTATTCTTATTATTACGAATCCGATGATCCGGATATGGAGCCGGATGATGAATGAAAACGGTTTTTTTTGATATGATTCAGTTGACTACAATCTGTAGCCAACTGAACTTTCTGCGGATGTTTTACGCGAGAAGCTCGGCGTTGTCGAGGATGCGGAGTCCGGCTGCGCAGGCGGGACAGTCACACCATTTTGCGCCTTTGCTCTTGATTTCGCGGGCGTGGGCGGCAATGTTTTTTGCCGTTTCCTCTCCGAAAATCTTCACGGCGTCCGCGGTTTCGAAAAATCCGATGACATCGTCCACGGTGCAGATGTCTTCCTTGATTTCTTTGACAAGAGCGTCCGCGGCGGCTTTGGCGTCTGCGGTTCCGGCGGCGTCGAGCCACTTCTGACCGGCGTCCTTGAGCTCCTGGCAGCAGGAGGGGGCGGCGATCATCTCTTTGACGGTTTGAGCGAGTTCCTGTTTATTCATTTTGAAACCTCCATTTGGTTTGGTTGTTTTTCAAAATTCTGAACATTCCGGAGTACACGTTCCATGTAGGATTCCAGCTGTTTAATTTCTTCTTCGGAAAAGCCTTGATAGGTGATGCCGGTCATGGCGGCAGTCACAGCTTCATACTTTTCCCGCAGTCCCAACGCCTGTTCTGTCAGAAGAATCCGGATTTTTCTCCGGTCTCCGGGATCGGCGGTCCGGTGGAGCAAATTTTTCTGTTCCATCCGGTCCAGCATCGAAGTTAATGTCGCATTGGCCAGTCCGCTCTGCTGTGCAAGCTCCTGAATGGAAATGGAATTGCTGTTCCACAAAACATAAAGGATTCGTCCCTGCGGACCATTGAATTCATCAATGCCGTATTTGACCAGAAGACGTGTCAGGATGCGCTCCTGATACTGCTTCGTCAATGTAACCAGCAATCCGATTTTCCGAGGCATTTCCGATACTCCTTTTTTTTGTTTGATATAATATATTACGATATAATAATATTTCAAGCGGTTTTCGAAAAAAATGTTTAAAAAGTTTTTTTCGGGAGGCTGTGGAGAAAAGCAGAGAGGCATGCTCAGATTTTCCGCGTGTCATAGGCCCAGTGCAGGAGAGCCTGGCGCTGACGGCGCCGGCAATTCCAGTCGCCGGGGAGAGGACAATTCTGGAGCTGTGCGATGTGACGCCCCATCATTTTCCAGCGGCGGATCTGGCGCTCGTCATCGTGAATTCTGCGCCCGGTCCAGTACCGGCAGTACCATTGGAACCAGCCGCGCGGGTCTTCAAAATAAATCCAGCCTTTGCGCCGCCATTCAGAAAGCGGAAGCGAAGCGTTGACTCCGAAAAAATTCAGTTCCGGAACATGCCGTGCCGGACAGAGCTTTGCATGTTCAAACCAGTCTTCAGGAAATTCCCCGGTGCAATCGGTCATGTACTTTCCTCCGAAAACGCCGAGTTGAAGCATTTGTTTCGGCGTGAGCTGCGGGCGGAACTCCGGATGAAAATTTTTGCCCGGCGGTTCTGTGCGCAGATAGAAATATTGCGGCTGCATCCGGTCGGAAACAATCACTTCCCGTATCTTCATTCTCCTGCTCCCTGTTTTGGAAACTCCAGACGCTGAGTATCGAATCCGAGCTTCCGGATGCCGGAAAGCAGTTTTTCCCGTGCGTTTTCCGATAGGTTTGGTGTCCGTGAGAGAATCCAGAGAGAATCATCGGTTGAGCCTGTTACAACAGCATAACTGTAATCGGGTGCAAGACGGATGATTCTGTAGTCGCTGTAAAACGGGCGGAAGAAAGAGACACGGAGTTCTCCGACGACTGGAGAATTTTTGAATTTTGCAATTCCAGATATTTCGCGTTTTTCTCCATTCCGAATTCCCCGGTTGATGACTCGGAGAGTCCCATCGGTGTTGAGAGAATATTCCGCAGTAACATAGTCCATTCCGTATTCAAAACGGTTTGGAAGACGTGCAATTTCGTACCAGTTTCCGAGATAACGCGGAAGGTCAAAACAGGAAACTGCCGGAATTCCCTGTGTGCTTCTTGCCGATGAGCAGGCTCCGGCAAATACCAGAAAAAACGGCAGAATGAATCCGTAAACTTTCATTTTCTCCCCCCTTTTGAAAATTAAAGCCGCTGTTGATTCAGACAGCGGCTCCGGGGGAGATGTTCCGCAAAAATCAGTTGTTGAAGAACGCGTAGGGCAGCCACTGGGAGTCGGCGCAATCGGCGATTCCCATGACCCAGAGAATCGTTTCCGACGGCTTGGCCGGTACGGGAGCCACTCCGGCAAGCAGTTCATGCACGCCGCCTTCCAGTGTGATGTCGCAGTACTGATTGTGCGGGACGGTGTCGAACGACGGCGTCACCCAGCCGCCGTCACGCCCGAAACGGTAGACTCCGTCGACCCAGACGCGGGAGGTTGCGTTGCAGTTGAAGATGACACGCACTTTCTTTGTTTCGTCGATTGTGAACTGGAAACGCATCATGTAAAGCGAGTTCGGGGGAACTTCGAATGCGTCCAGGTAGTTGAAGGTGCCGGGAATGGTGTATTCCTTGTCGAGGTGGAGATACTCCGGAATGGGGAGAATCTCGTGCCAGCGGTTCCAGTTGCGGTGAATGCCGAACTGAACGGGAATGAGGAACGGCGTAAAGTCCGGCTGGTCGCAGGAGCGCGGTGTATGCGCTTCGATTCTGGGGGCAAGCTCAAGAATCTGTTCGATGAAGGCGTCGAGTGTTTGCGGATAATCCATGACGAGTTCCGGGTCGCTGAGCTGGATCTTTTCCGAGACGGGCGCGAGCCAGCGTTCGGGGATTGAATCGGGCTTGAGCAGACCGACGAGTTCACCCGCCATTCCTGCGTTGACCGGAGTGTTGCGTGCGCAGTTCGCGGCAATGAGGACTGTTTTTTCAAAATCGCCGTTTCCTAGCAGATAGGCGAGAAGGATGAAGCCGGTGTTCATGACGCCGTCTTCATAATTTTCGCTGTCGAATTTGGCGAGGAACTGGCGGCGGGCTTCCTTCCAGTCATTTTCCCTGGCGCAGAGTTCGCGGGTGAACCGGACCGCTTCTGCAAGTCTGGATTCGCCGGGAATGGCCGCGAGCGCCGCGTTGAGAAGTGCATCGGGATTGCTTTCAATAAACGCATTGCTGAGCAGAACGGCAAAGAATTCCGCTGCGAAAACGCCGTCTTTGTCATGGTCGACGCAGGAGTCTTCGTAGGTGATTTTCAATGCGGTGTCAGGCTTTGCCGGATTGAGGAACGCCCAGAGATCGGCGCGGCGGGCTGCTCCGAAGTTGTCGCTGAAATAGTCGTCGAAATTTCCGGACCAGGGCGGCATGATGCTGTTTCTGAGGTTGCGGAGGGCGATTCCGTATTCCGCGTCATAGTAACGGATATGATCAAGCCAGCATTGCGCGAAGAAGTTGCGTTCGGGGACTGGATGCGGCATTTTCGAAAGCTCGTCAAGCCAGAGAATCTGAAAATCGAGAAAACAGCTGGAGGAATCCGGATCGGGGAGCGGATCGTAAAAGGTCAGCTCCAGAGGTTCGTGTGCTCCAAGATAAGGACGGCCGAGGTTTTCTCCGATGGTTTTGCCGAGGAGAGCTCCCTTGATTTTGTGACTCCAATATTCTTTATCCATAAAAGCACCTCTTACATAATTGCTGATTATACAGGCTGAAAAAACACTATCACGGAAAACTTTAAATGTCAAATGCTTTTTCCCTTTTTATTTGATTTTTTTCAGAGCTATCCCATAAAAAT
>DHMO01000055.1 GCA_002405835.1 Lentisphaeria bacterium UBA4640
GTAATATAGCACATATTCCTTTTATTTCAAGTGTTTATTTAGGGATAAGTTCTACATCGGTTAGCATGGAGGCGGCGAAACAGTATGCCAATCCGAAAGCGGATTACCGAATCGTGTTTCACATTGTGCGGAGCAAGAACGGTGCATTCATCGGTCAGCATTCATGGATCAACACGGACAAGGAAGTACTTTTTGATAAAAAAGTAAAATTCCGGGCTTTACAACCGTGGGAAAAGGGGTATATTAAAGAGAACCTGAATAATGACGGTTTTCGACATATAGCAATCGTGGAGGTGTAAGATGCAAGAAGAATGGTATGAACCATCTCGTAGAGATAAACTTCGCTCTGCTGCTTTTGCATCTACACCAGCAGGGAAATTAGCTCACCAGAGAAACCTTGATGCAAATATGAAATGTCTCCATTGGAGAATGACGCATGAAGGTTTTATCCCATCGCCAGAGACTCTGAAAATTTATGAGAAGTGGCGAGCTGGGCATCCGGAGCTTTACACGAATCCTCACAAATAATTTTTAACTACATCTGGGCGATTTCAGGCCCGTTTGAAAACACGCTGATGAGATACTCCGCGTGTTTTTTCGTGTTCATTTTCCGGAGGAAACATGAAAATTCTGATTACTGTAGACATGCGGAACTGGCTTGATGCAACCGCAAAGATGCAAGAGATAAGACATGTCAAAAGAAAACAGTGATAGTTTATCACACACCCGCTGGAATTGCAAGTACCACATTGTATTTGCACCGAAATTTCGCAGACAAAACATCTATGGAAGGCTGAAGATAGATATAGGGAAAATCCTGCGCAGCCTTTGCGAACGGAAAAACGTAACCATCGAGGAGGGCGAACTTTGTCCAGATCATATCCACATGTTGGTAAGTATTCCCCCGAGTATGAGCGTCTCGCAGTTTATGGGATACTTGAAAGGGAAAAGTTCGCTGATCATATTTGACCGCCACGCAAATTTGAAATACAAATACGGTAATCGGCGCTTTTGGTGTCGTGGGTACTATGTGGATACCGTGGGGCGGAATCGGAAAGTGATAGCGGAGTATATCCGAAATCAACTGGTAGAAGATATGGCTGCGGACAAGCTTGTGCAAGGGGAATTATTCGACCCGTTTACAGGCGAGAAGATCCCAAAAAAACACTAAACACGAGCTACTTGTGAGTAGCCGCTGAAACAGTGGTGCGCATGGCGGAACCATTCAGAGCCCCTTTGAGGGGCCCTGCCGGTAACATGCCCTTATAGGGCTGGTGCAAACCACCGGCTAAGCCGGTGGTCCTGATTTGGGAGTCCGGTTCAGCGCATTGCCCAGAAGAGACCGCGGATCAGAATTTCAAGCATCTGCGGAGTCCGTTCGAAATCTTCGAGGTTGTGTCCGAGCGAAGAGTAGAAGACGCGTCCTTTGCCGTAATGACGGGTCCAGACAACCGGCATGACAGTTCCGTCGATCCACGGCGCATGCTCTCCGTTGAAACGGGTGGTGGCGAGCACATGATTGCCGGGGTCTGTGTGCATGTAATACTGTTCGCTGTGAACAGGAAAATCGCTGATTCCGGCGAGGAGCGGATTTTGAGGCTCCACGATATTCACAACATAGTCAACGGCGTTTCCCGGATGTGCGACCCATTGTCCGCCGACCATGAACTGGTAATCCGTATGTTCCCGGAAGGCGTCGCCCATTCCGCCGTGCCATCCGCCGACGCCGGTTCCGCTTGCGACGGCGTTCAGAAGTCCTTTCGCCGCTTCACCGGGAATGGCTCCCATGGTCCAGACGGGGACAATCAGGTCATATTTTTTGTTGAGTTCCGGATCGGTCAGGCATTCCATGGAATCGAAAATATCCACGTGAACATCTTTTGCGCGGAGACGCTCCGCGATGAGATCCGAGGTTCTGACGGGGTCGTGTCCGGACCATCCGCCGCGGAAGATGAGACAGTTTTTCATGGCAGTATCCTTCATTTGATTTCTCCTTCTTTGAGTCCGGAAGCCAGCGGTTCCGGACGGCAGCAGGTGCTTTTCACCGCTGCGGTTTTTCCGGATTCCGCGGAGTCGAGTATGGAACACATGACGTCAAGGACATGATATGCCAGTTCGCCGGATGCGCGGTGCGGGCGTTTTTCCTCAATGGCTGCGGCCATATCGGCGAGTCCGAGAATGCGGGTGTTGTCGTTGTAGATGAATGCGTTGTCGGCGTCGCTCCAGTTTGAGGTGAGACCGGCGCGGAAGAAGCGGATGTTTCCGCTGAACGAGTTCGGGTCGGGCTCGGCGAGGCTGCCTTCGGTTCCGTAGTATTCAATTGCGCAGTTGATTGAGTGCTTCCAGACATCAAAACTGGTGATCAGGGAGATTACCGCGCCTTGTTCAAAACGGAGAATCGCAGAAATATGGGTGTCGATTTCCACGGGGAAGGTTTTTCCTTCGTTGACCTTGATGCCTTTGCGCAGATCGGTGGAACGGGTGGTCATTGCGGTGACTTCGCGGATCGGCCCGAGGACGTTGATGAGCGCGGTGATGTAATACGGTCCCATGTCGAAGAGCGGGCCGCCGCCTTTCTGATAGTAGAATCCGGGAGCCGGATGCCAGCTTTCGTGTCCGTGGCAGAGCATGAATGCGCTTCCGGCGATGACTTTCCCGATGAGGCCGGAATCAATGAGACGGCGGCTCTGCTGGTGTCCTCCGCCGAGGAATGTATCCGGTGCGCAGCCGGTGCGCAGTCCTGTTTCCTTTGCTTTTGCGAGAACTTTCTGCGCGCTCTCCCGGTCGAGGCTGAACGGCTTTTCGCAGTAAACATGTTTCCCCGCTTCGAGTGCGCGCAGGTTGATTTCAGCGTGGGACTGCGGAGTTGTGAGATTCAGGATGATTGCGATTTCCGGATCTGCGAGGATCTCCTCCACGGAGCATGCCTTGATTCCGTATTGAGAGGCCCGGTTTTCCGCAGATTCCCTGCGCAGATCTGCACACGATGTGAGCATGATCTGCTTAGCAAAGACCGGTGCATTTTTCAGGTAGATGCTGCTGATGTTGCCGCATCCGATCAAACCGACTTTCAGCATAAAAATCCTTTCGTTGAAGTTTCCGCCGGGACGCTGTGGCGGTTTGCATCCCGGTTCCCTGCGGATAATATAGCGTGCAGGCGTTTTTCCGCAATGGACAAGATTTTCAATTAAATGGACGAACGTTTCTTTTTGCCGGTTTTCTTTGAGAATTCTTTTTTCTGTGCTATATTTCCGCATAAGGAGCAGCAGTTCATGAAATCAAGCACAAAACATCTTTCCCCGTTTGTCAGACAGTTTCCTGTCTTGCCGCAAATCGAAACGATCGGTTACCTTCCGGAGAAAAAAGATTGCATAAACTTTTCATTTAAGACATGCAACTTTTCATTTATCCTGAGCGGAGGCGGCACATACCTTCTGTGCGGAAAACTCTATCTGGTGACTGCTCCTGCCGTTCTGCTCCAATGGCCCGGGGAACCGATGCTGTACGGCCCCCGCGAAGGCGGTAGCTGGGAAGAGCTGTATCTGATCTATCCCGGCAGCTGCCAGACGGCTCTTTTGAATACGAATACATTTCTGCCGGACACCTTCCCGGTCCGCCCGTTTGTGAGAACTCCCCGCTTTGAGTCCGCTCTGGCGCGGTTGAAGACGTTCGTCGCCTCGCGCCGGATTCAGGAAACGGATGGCGATACGGGGGATCTGCTTTGCTGGGAGCTGATTGCTGCCAGTTTTGCCCGTCCGGAAGAGCGCGCCGCCGAGGACGTCAGGCTGAAGCGGATCCGGGAATATCTGGAAAAGAATCTGTCGAAAGATATTCATCTGGAAAAACTTGCATCGGATTTGAGAATGTCTGTCTCAAGTCTGCGCCGCTGCTGGCATGGCGGAGCGGGGAATACGACCTTCCGCGAATATCGCGACGAAATTTTTCTGCAGAAAAGTTGCCGTCTCCTGGTCGAGTCGCGGGATTCGGTCAAAGAGATTGCGAGCGCGCTCGGATTCGATGACATTTACTATTTCAGCCGGAAATTCCGTCACTTGTCCGGCATGACCGCTTCCGCATATCGCCGGAAATACTGCATTCCTCCGCTTGTTTTTCCGGAATCCGCTCCGGAGCGCCGTTGACAGAAACAGGTGTTGAATAATTGACGCGGATGTTCAGAAAATGAACATCTTTTTGCATTGTGATAGGGCTTTTTATGCGCAATAGATGCTGGCATGAAAATTGCTGTATCAGAATCATCCAATGCTCATTGCAAGGTTTTGCACAACCGGCGGTTTTTTGCGGAAAACACTTGATAAACCATGTGTCTGAAGTTATAGTAAATGCCAAATGCCAAACAAGGAGGCTTCTGCGCAGGACGAAAACAAAAGAACACGATTGACAGTCTTTTGCGTAAAATTTACCGTCCCGTCGAAAAACTTGCAAATTCGCTCAGGGAGAACGGAAGTTGAGGAAATGTGCCGTATAATTGACACGTTTTCTCTTCCTTGTGTTCCTCCGGCTTTGCAGGAACCTTCAATGGGCATGGATTGATTCCGTGCCTTTTTATCGGCATAAAAACAAAAAAGCCAGGAGGATTTTATGGCAACAACGTCGTTCACGATTACAACAGGAGCAAGAAGAGAAGTGAAGGAGTGCTGTGGAACCTGTCAGTTCTGGAGTGCGGAAACTCGCAGAATCAGGTACAACGGCAACGTCCAGCACATGATCGAAGTGGACCAGCACGAAAACAATTATGATGCGGCTTGTGAGCTGCTTCAGGGGCGTTCGAGCTTGCGGACTTACAGCCGAAGCTGTCCGAAATGGAAGAAATGGGTGAATCTGGATTGAAAGAAAAATTTCGGAAGCCGCACAACGCGGCTTCCGGAGTCTCAGAAAAGGAAGATTGAATAGAAACAGAAGTCTTTGAACAGGAAAAATTTGCAGAAGAGATTGCGAAATTCCTTTTCTGTGCTATAGTGAAAAAAGCTTCCCGAATAGCAAACATAAAACAGAAGAGGTGCGCAGCCATGAAATATCCGCCAATGAGAGATTTCCGTGCCGGATATTTTTGTGGAAAAATCGGAAAATTCACTCTTCTGGAACTCTTGCTGACAATGGCCGTTATTGCGGTTCTTGCGGGCGTGCTGCTTCCTCTGCTGAATTCATCGCGGATGAAAGCGCAGGCCGCTTCCTGTTTTTCCAATCTGAAGCAGATCGGAATTGCCGCAGCCTGGTACACGCAGAATTTTGAGGATTACTGGTGTCCGGCGACCTCGGATGTGTGGAATTTTGACGTGAATTATGAAAATAACTGGCTGGTTTCCCTGTGGCCTGATTTGTCGGGCGGAAAACTTTTCCCGACGATAGATTCCGGAGCTTCGAAGACGAGTCCGGCGATCTGTCCAGCGGCGAAAACGGAGGACCTGTTTTTCCATTCGGAGCGTCCGGTTACGAATCTTGCATGGAACGAGCGTTTCGGCAACGGCAGCCGTTACGGGCTCCGGAAAGTGACCCGCTGCAGAGTTCCTTCCAAAGCCGCAACTCTCTGGGATGTAAGCAATACCGATTCCGAATTGAAACTTTCCTATACTGCGACGCGCAACAGCCGGGATTACAATCTTCCGGCGGTTGCGAAGAAGTGGACATCCGGGCGTCATGCGGGCGGATACGACAACATCCTGTTTGTTGACGGCCATGCCGGCAGTTTCAATATCGCCAGGCAGACGGAGCATGTGTCTTTCCTCTATTCCGCGTTCATGCCCGATTCGGATGACATCGGTTCCCCCCTCTGGTCGCGCTGAGCACAGATTCAATTTTTATATTTCAGCCGGTACTGGCCGGGGGGAAGGCCGAAATGGCGGTGAAAGGCCGAGGTGAAAAACGGCGTGCTCTGATAACCGCACTGAAGCGTGATCTCGTCAACAAGAAGATCCGTCCGGCGCAGAAGAAACGCGGCGTGTTCCATGCGCATGGAACGGAGAATCCCGGAAAACGTGTCGCCGGAACGCTGGCGGAACAGACGCGAAAGATAATTGGGATTCAATTGAAAATAGGCCGCGGTTTCCTCTCGCGTCAACGGGAGACTGAAGTTTTCCGACATGTACTGCCTGATCTCCTGAAAGGTCCGCTCCGCTTTGCCGGTACGGCTCTGTGTGTCGTTGGCCAGAAAACTGCGCGTCAGACGGAACAGGGCGCGCGCGAGGTCGGCGGCCGCGGTTTCGTCATCAACCTCCGCAAGCAGATGAAGAAGTTTGCGGAGGGCGGGCGTCGGAGCTGCGGCAGTGTGATAAAAATGCGTGCAGACCGGACGCCGCTTTTCCGGATCCGGAACGGAGCAGTCAACGTAGGTGCAGCGCAGGAAGTCGGCGGAATAGACCAGACAGAACAGCTCGTGCGGGGAGTCCCAGAGCGGAAGTTTCCAGGATTCGGACGGGGTGAAGAGCGCTTCGCCGGGTTTCAGATTCTCTTCGCGCCGTTCCCTTCCGGTTCCGCGGAGGATGTGTTTGACGCCCGAAAGCGGGATGTCGAATACATCGCGCGGGTATACTTCCAGCCCCTCTTGTTCCGGCGGTTCCGGACGCCGGTGCGCGGCTGCAATCCGTCGCGGCGGAATTTCCGTCAGAATATAATCCAGCAGATGCGCGGCGTCGGCGCGGGTGAAGCTCCCGATTTTCAGTTTTTCTGCGATTTCTCCCATAAATTCTCCAGAAGGTGACTTTTCAATAAGGAATATAACATTCGAGATATTGCTTTTCAAGCGGTTTTATAGTATAATTACAACGAAAACATTCAACAAGAGAGGCAAATATGAAAAATCATCTTCCGGGAAGTTTCATCACGGTCGGCAACATTCCGTGTGCGACGACATCGTATCACAAAGAGCCGCTTTCTCTCCTCTTCGGCATGTGCGAGGGGGCGATGAACTGGAACAACCGCGTGTTCATGTACGGCGACCGGCTGGTGCGCGTCAATCTGAACTGGATCCGCGATTATGTTCTCACTCTTAAAGGGTTCCGCTATACGGAGCGCGATATTACGAGCTTCCCGGATCTGCTGCTCGAAAAACAGCATGAAAAAGGTTTCTTTTATGAAATCATCGCTCCTGTGACGGATATGCATTCGGGATGCCCGAAAGTGCTGCCGGACGGACGCACCGTTCAGATTTCCAGTCCGGAATGCTGTTATCACGAGCCCGGACTTGACTTCGGACTTTGCCGTCTGGAGCTTGAGGCGGACATCGAATATCTGATGGCTGAAGGCGCTTACATGATCTGGCAGGCAACCGGTGACGATGCGTGGATTCTCCGCAACCTGCCGCGTCTCGAAAAGGGGCTCCGCTACATCATGACCGATCCGCTGCGCTGGGATGCGGAGCACGGGCTCGCCAAGCGTCCGCGCACACTCGACACCTGGGATTTTACCGACAATCCCCGCTCCTCCCATGAACGCGAAATCTTCCCTGATGATCCGATGGGCATTTTTCACGGCGACAACACCGGACTTTACAACTCCAAGCTCCTGATGGCGAAACTCTACCGCATTTTCGGCGACGACGCCTCTGCCTCCCGGCATGAAGAGGAGGCCGCCGCTCTGCGCGGACGCATCATGAAATATCTTTGGAACGGACGTTTTTTCCGTCATTTTCTTCCGCTCACTCCGGTGGACTACGGGGTGGATGAGGAGTTTCAGATGAGCCTTTCCAATTCCTACGCGCTGAACCGGAACATTCTGAATTTCGAGGAACGGCAGAGCGTCATCAACGCCTATCGGGATATGCGCAAAAAGTATGGCGGCGAGTTTGACGACTTCCGGAATCTGGAGCCGCCGTATCCTGAATTCAAGGGGATGAAGGCGGGCGCATACGTCAACGGCGCAAATGCTCCGTTTGTTGCCGGCGAACTTGCGCTCGGCGCATTCGAGACCGGAGAGGAAGCATACGGCGCGGATATTCTCAAGCGCATGGGACGCAAGTTCAGCAGCGACGGCAAGATATCCTTCCTCTACAACTGGGAGGGCAGCGACATCGGCGGCGGTCCCCGCTGCTGGTGCGGTGCGGAAATCATGCACGCGGAGTGCGCCGGGCTTGCGGGTGTGGTTGACAACGGCAAACTTTTCCGCGATGTCACGCTTTCGCCCCGGTTTGTCGCCGCCGATGAAAAACACGCATATGTCCGTCTGGAATACGGCGCATCCGGTGCGGCGGTTGAGTATGAATACTGCTGCAATCCGGAAACGCGCACGCTGGGATTCAACCTCGTTTCGGAGCATGACCGCGCGAAACTGCGGATGCTCGTTCCGGCGGGAACCGTGCCGGAGGAAGTGAAAATCAACGGCTCCGGGGTGGAATTCCATGATGAAGTTGTCGGGAAAAGTCATTATGCCGTGCTGGAGAATGTGCCGTCCGGCGCAGAGGTGGAGATCGGTTGTCGATGACTCTCGGCGTGATATTGCTGATTCTGACCGGTTTTTGCTGGATCGGCATTGCGGCCGTTGTGGACGATGCGGCGCGGAAACGTCTGGATATGGATTTCATCCAGTTCGGCGCTTCGGCGGTGATTGCGCTTGCGGCGGCGGGGGTGATGCTGTTCCGTCCGCCGCTCGCGGGAACATTTGCGGAGAAACTGCTGATTTGCGGATGCGTCTTCGCCGCCGGAGCCTGCAACTTCCTGATGCTGAGTCTGATGCGCCGGGCGATGACTTTCGGAAGCAGCGGCGCGGTGTGGGGGATCACGCAGAGTGCGATGGTCTGTCCGTTCGCGATGGGCATGGTGTTTTTCGGCGTGGCTCCGACATTGCCGCGGCTGGGGGGAATCGTGCTGATTCTGACCGGAATTGTCCTGTTCAGCCGGAGCCGCGGCGGACGCGGCGCGGTTTCAGGTTCCGGACGCTGGCTTCTGCCGACGTTCAGCGCATTTGCGGTTTCCGGGCTCGGACAGAGTCTTGCGAATCTGCCGTCGTACTGGACGGCGACCGCGATGGGGAGCGAGCTGCGGGCGTGTCTGGTTCAGCTCGGAACGATTTCCCTGTTCTGCGCGAGTGTGCCGTTCCACCGGAAGAAACCGTCGCCGCGCGGGACTTTGCGTCCGGTTCTGCTGCTGTCGATGGTTCAGATTCTGTCGCTGTTTTTCTTTTTCTACCGCGGCTTGAATCTGGTTGCGGAGGCGGGGAGCGGTTCAGTCGGCTATCCGGTTGCGCAGGGATGCAGCATTGCCGGATTCCTTGTTTGGGGAATCCTGACGCGCCGGGAGCGGTTTTCCCTGCTTTCCGCCGGAGCCGCTGCAGCAATTTGCACAGGCATTTTTCTGCTTGCAATCTGAAAAACAGAAAGGTGAGATAGTATGGATACGATCAACTCCGTTCCTTTTCATAAAAGGGAAAACTCAGCAAATAAAAAAGGAAGCTGCAGAATGACAGTTTATTCTGTTACAATGTCTTGTGGTGAAAGGGTTTCAAGGCGTTTTTCCCGGGAAAATGCTTTCGTACAGAAAAATCTTTTTGACAATCGTCCGAAAAAGGTTTTTCCGGACGATTGTTAAAATCTAAAAATTTTTTTGTGCTATGATAAAGACAATGCGAGTTTTTCACTCGTAAACAAAAACAAACAAAGAAAGGCAGGCAACAGAATGAAAAACAGATCGACAGCACACTCCGGTTCAGATATTTTATATCTGAATGGCAAATTCCACAGATTCACCCTTATAGAGCTCCTGGTAACGATAGCGATTATTGCCATCCTTGCCGGAATTTTGCTGCCGGCGCTGAATTCGGCAAGAGAAAAGGCTCGGGAAATCAACTGTGTGGGGAATATGCGTCAGATCGGAACGGCAGTAATCAGCTATTCCACGGATCATGGAGATCGACTGCCGACGGTGAACAATAACGAGCCGACGCGTTTCCCCGTCATCATGCAGAGTTATACGGGTACCAAGCCTTACTCGGATAAGCAGAGCGGGCTTTGGTTCTGCCCGTCGCATAAACCCGTTGCCCCTGCTGGAAATTCTGCGAGACAGCGGAGATATTTCAGCTCTTATATGGCGATAACAACGTTTAATACGCATGAAGGTTCAAACTGGTATTCCGCCGATGCCGGTGAAACGATTCCGGGAGCCTGGCAGAGTGCCAGAATGCCGAAGATGGATCCCCGGATGTATCTGTTTACCAGTCAGCAGCCGGTGGCGAATGACAACGGCATTTTGACTTTCGACCCGATCCGTCATGAATATATCAGCGTTATGAGCAGTTTTACACAGGAATTTTGTATGGAACAGGTTTTTGTTCATCAGACACGCGGAACTTTTTTCCGGGTGAACGGCTCCGTTGCCTCAAAGAGAGTCGGAACGCTGAAGACGCAGTACAGAGGAGACGGTCAGAAGTACGGCGCCGGCTGGGTCGCTCTGTTTGAACAGTAATTTTTTCAAAACAACAAAACAAGGAACGATCATGAACAAAACACTTCTTCTGCTTCTTCCGTTTGCGCTTTCGGCAAACCCCGTCTTCAACAGCTCGTTTGAACTCGGAACGGACGGTTTTGCCCTTGAGAAAGAGCTGCGTCCCGCAACAAATCCGGAAATAAAATTCATTCCGCTGAAGGTTTCCGCCGGAGCGCCCGGCGCGGGGAAAAACTCTCTGATGATTGAAAATCCGTATGCGGAATACTTCAGTCTTTTCTCCCGGGAATTCAAATTGAAACCTTCGACAACGTACAGATTCACAGCAAAAATCAGAGGGGCAAAAAGGGGAGACGGTTACCGTTTTGCCGTTTTCAAAGTGGATGGGAAATGGCTCGCCTATTCAAAGATTTTCAAAACAAGTGACAAGTGGCGGAATATTGAGTTCGAGTTTACCACGGAGACGCATCCGGGGAACGGCTGGCATCATGTCCGGATTTCGCCGGGGTCCCGCAATGCGGAGAATGCAAATACTCTGTGGATCGATGATCTGAAGATTGAAGAATGCGGCGCTCCCGTTTCGCCGCAAGTCTGCGTTGTTGCCGTTCCGGACAAGACTCTTTACTATCGTGGCGAAACAGCGGAACTGAAGTTGAAAGCGACAAATCCTTCCGGTGCGGCGTTCGTTCAGAATCTTACCGTGACCGGAACGGATGAATATACCGGCAAGACCGTTTTTTCGGAATCTGTCGCGATGAACCTTGCTCCGGGTGAGACGAAAACGGTTGCGCTTGCTTCGCGGAAACTCGACCGCTTTGGCGGGTTCCGGATCAAAGTTTCCGGAAAAAATGTGGATGTGCTTGACCAGTTTTTCAGCGTCATCGGCAAGTATGAAGCAAAGCCGGTTGATATTACAAAAGATTATGTGGTCGCCTTCAACGGCGGGCTTCAGTGCCAGATGCATCCGCAGGTCAAGAGTCCGGCATACACCGTTCTGAATACATCTTTTGAGAAGCGTTTCGAGTTGTATTCAGAGATCGGCTGCCGCATTCTACGCGACCATGACGGAGGTGTGCGCGGAGTTGACTGGCCTTCCGTTGAATGGGAACGCGGGAAGTTTGATTTTTCGCATCTGGACCGTCAGATGGCGCTGTATGCGAAGTATAACATAACGCTCTTCCCCGTGATCGGCAACGGTTTTATTGAGAACTACAAACCGTGGATGAGTCAGCGGTGGCCTCTGTGGGTGAATCCGCTTTCGGAGCGTGTCAAAGAAAATCCGCCGAACGCCATGGCAACGGTCCGCAATCACATTCTGCTTCCGCCGAAGGATCTTTACCGCAACTACATTTACCAGACGGTAAAGCATCTCAAAGGGCGCGTTCCCGTCTATGAGGTGACCAACGAGCCGAATCTCTATTTGGCGCCGGATGTGTATGTGAATTATCTGAAAGAAGCTCACGGGGCAATCCGGTCGGCGGACCCCGCCGCGAAGATTTCCGGATTCTGCCTGACCAGCGATTTCGGCGCGGCGGCGACTCCGTGGATGAGCAAATGCGCGGAGCTTGGCGGATTGAATTATGTGGATGCAGTCGGTTTTCATCCGTACGGAGGACGCGAGCTCGGCGCACTGCGTCCGGCGGATCAGTATATCAAGGACCTCCGTGAAGAGATGAAGGGGTACGGCAAGCCGGATATGCCGCTTTGGAACACGGAGCTTTATTATCTGATTGATCAGCAGGTCAAGCACAATGCTTACGAGGAGGGGCTGGCGCTTCCGCATCATGTCGCCTGGCGTTTCCTGGTGGACCTCGGAGAAGGTGTTGTTCAGTCGATTTCCATTCATGAAAATCAGATTTGGAAGCGGATTCTGACGCCGAATC
>DHMO01000016.1 GCA_002405835.1 Lentisphaeria bacterium UBA4640
TTTACTCTTCCACCAGCGCGTTGAGTTCGGCGAGAAAGCGCTCCGCGAGCGCGGCGGCGTCCCCGGGACTGCGGACGGATTCGGCGTAAATGCGGATGACCGGTTCCGTGTTCGACTGACGCACCAGCACCCATGAATCTTCGAATTCGATCCGGACTCCGTCCAAGAGAAGCGGCCGGCGACCGGCGTAGCGTTTTGCAACTGCGCGGAGCGCCTGATTCGCTCCCTGTGCACTGCACGGCAGCTTGCGGACCGCTGAACTGTAATGTGACATGTCCGACATAATCTCCGAAACCGTTTTCCGGCTGAGCGCAAGCTCTTCAAGAGTCAGCGCCATCGCGGAAAAACTGTCACGGCAGGGATGGACTTCCGACCAGAGAATGCCGCCGCTGCCGCCTTCGCAGCCGAAAACCGCGCCGCGCAGACGCATCGCTTCGGCAACGTTCACTTCGCCGACTTTGGAGTAGAACACCGGAACGTCAAAGCGGGCGGCAAGATCGCCGAGCGCCTTTGTTGTCTGAATGTTCGCAACCACAGGTCCCCGGTTGCGCTGCAGAACCCGGAGTGCCGGAATCAGTGTGGAGTACTGCTCTCCGAGAGCGCGTCCGCATTCATCCACCAGCGAAATGCGGTCGCCGTCCGGATCCTGCGCAAAACCGACGGCACAGCCGTTGGCGGTCACCGTTTCGCAGAGTCTCGTCAGATTCGCCGCGACCGGTTCCGGAGGACGGCGGAAAAGACCGTCTTTTTCATCGAAAACCGGGACGACTTCGCAGCCGAGCGACTCCAGGAACTCTTTGGTGTAATAGGCTCCGACGCCGTTGCAGCAGTCCGCGGCGACTTTCAGTTTTGCGGCGCGGATGGCGTCGATATCAATGCGGGCACGGATGCGGTCCGCGTGGATTTTGAATGCGTCGTCAATAATCCCGATGCTCCGGTAATCGGATTCTTCCACTGTGCTGTCCTGTGGCTGATTGTAGGTGTCAAGCAGGGCGTTCATGCCGGTTTCGGTGAGGAAGAAGGCCGAGGAATCGATGAATTTGAGAGCGTTCCATTCGGATGGGTTGTGGCTGGCGGTAATGGCGACCGCTCCCGCCGCATCGTAGTGGCGGACAACGATCTGAAGGGTTGGCGTAGGCACGATCCCCGCAAGCAGAACATCCGCTCCGGAAGCGAGGAGACCGGCGGCAACCGCGTTTTCAATCATCACGCCGCTGGGACGCGTGTCGCGTCCGACGATAATGCAGCCGCGTCCGGAAAAGTTGCCGAATGACGCCGCAAAATCCGCCGCGAGGGCAGGGGAGAGTGTTTCTCCGACAATGCCGCGAACTCCGCTGACGCCGACTTTCAGATTTCTGCGAACCGGACTCATTCCGCCACCAGCCTTTCCACTGCGGCGCGGATGTGCATCAGCTTTGCCGCCGCGTCGCTCTGTTTTTTCCACTCCGTAATGATGCGTAAAATCGGCTCGGTCATGGACATGCGGACATGGAGCCAGCCGTCGGGCCAGTCGAACCGCAGTCCATCCTCCTCCGTGAGTTTCGCATCGGGAAAGATCGTGCGCAGGGCGCGCAGAACCGCATAGGCCTTGAACGAATGGCACGGAAGCGAAACTTTCGTGATGTGCCAGCGCGGCAGTCCGCCCGCAAGCTCTGTGGAACTCTGATTGCGCAAAGCCATTGTTTCGAGCGTCAGAAGCATGGCGGCGAATCCGTCGAACCCGTAAGTTCCGGAGGAGGCAACCGTTACACCGCCGGAGCCGTCTCCCGCAAGAACTGCATCGCGCTCAAACATCAGTTCGAGCGTGAAAGCCTCGCCGGTCTGTCCCTTGCAGACGGTTCCTCCGTATTTCTCCGCGACCATATCAAGCGTTTTTGTGGAGCACCAGTTGGTTGCGATTTTCGCTCCGCGCGGAAGTTTGGAAAGAACGTTGTCTGCGGCGAGCGGGAAGGTGTATTCTTCGGAGAGCGTTTCGCCGGAGTCGGTTACGATCGCCGTGCGTCCAACGTCGCTGCTGAAAACAAAACCGATATCCGCCCGGAGCGGCTTCATGATGGATTTGACCTGGGCGGAACTGCGCGGACGCGGCTCGGGGTCATGCGGAAGAGAGCCGGAGAGCAAATCGTTGATCGGCACCAGATCGAGTCCGAAGCGGTCGGCGAGCTGATGACTGAGGACGGAACCGGAACCGTTGCAGAAATCTGCAACCACGCGGAATTTCCGGGTGGCGATTGCGGCGGCGTCGACCAGCTTTGCAAGATCTTCCACGTAATCAAGTGCAATCTGCTGCGGTGCCGCTGAGATTTTCCCTGTATGGTTCCAGCCGGCGGAGCGGAAGACTCCGCCGTGGTAGATGTCGAGCATTTCCTGAGACTGGAGCGGAGAGAGGCAGGAGCCGCGTTTGGAAAACGGCATGATTGCATTCCAGCCGCCCTGATGATGGCCTCCCCCGATGAGCATGGCACCGTCGAGTCCCAGCTTCTTTACGGCGAAATGAAGGACCGGTGCGGGGCAGATTCCGAAATCGACGACGTTGCAGCCTGTCGCGAGAAGCCCGGCGAAACATGCGGCCTTGAACATCGGCGACGAGGTGCGGGTGTCGATTGCCACTCCGACCGTTCCGCCGTCGAGCCAAGTTCCGAACGCCGAAGCGTATTTGATTGCGAGCTGAGCGGTCAGCGCCGAACCGACCGCGCCGCGGATTCCGGATGGACCCAGCCTCAAAAATCTCATTTTAAGTCTCCTTGTCTGACGCTGTAATATACTTTAAAAGCGCGCGCGGGTCAAATCGAAAAGAAAAAATTTGCTTTTTTTAAGAAACGGTGTAGAATACCATGTAGAAAGGTTCAATTCAAAGGAAAGGATGAACGTATGAAACCTTCAATGCTTGCAATCTCCGGAGCCGTGCTCCTGCTTGCAGGAGCCACACTATCCGCCCAGCCTCCGCGTCCGAATCAGCCTGGTCGTCCGGATGCCCGTCCGACACAGCCGGGAAAACCACAGCCTCCGCGTCCGAATCAGCCTGGCCGTCCGGATGTTCGTCCGACACAGCCGGGAAAACCGCAGCCTGCGAGACCCGTGACCCTGCCCGCGCCGAAACCGCAGCCGAA
>DHMO01000062.1 GCA_002405835.1 Lentisphaeria bacterium UBA4640
CGGAGAACTTATCACATTTTTTTTGCCAATTCAAGTGCCTCCTCGCACTGGCTCCCTTTGCGATTTTACAGAAAATTCGTTACACAGACACAGCAAAACATTACCTTTTTGCATCACCGTGTTTTTTTTAAAAATATCTGCAGATAAAAACACCTGAACCGGCTTGTATTCTTTCCCGCAAGCTGTACAGTACTGTAAAACGGTCAGACCTTCCGGAGCGCGCAATGAAACAGATTTCCGAACTTTACAATTTTTCCCGCAGCATTTTCTCTCCATATGAAGCGTGGGATCAGTCATGGGATTACGGACGACTCCACACCCTCCCCCTGTGGCCGGAATTCGTCTGCATATCACGCTACGGAAAAGATACGAAATATACACACAACTGTCCCGCAGTCATCGCAATTGAAATTCCTCTGGAAGGGAATCTGAACATCGCTCTGCCCGGGAAAAACATCACTCTTTCCCCCGGTGAATTTCTTATTCTGCCCGCGGGGGAACAAAATACTCTTGCGACAAGCAATTCAGATTTCTGCAGAAAAATCTCCTGCGGCCTCTGCGGGCCTCTCGCAGTTTCAACGCTGTCTCTGCTGAAACTTGAACCCGGACGGAAATACATCATAAAAAATCCGGAGACTGTATTCACCATACTGAAAGAAATTGAAAGGCTGCTGTTTTACAAATCATGCTTTTTTAGCTTTAGGAATGAGGAAAAAAGCATTCCGGATATTTGCGGAAAGTGTTTTCATTTCCTGATGCTCCTTGCGGCATCAGTGCCCGATGTCTGCAACTCTTTTGTCTCCGACGCCATCCGGATATTTGAAATAAAAGCCGGATCGCACATCACCGTCGAACAGGTCTGCAGGGAATTGAACATTACCCCCGTAAGACTCACACGGCTGTTCAAACAGCACACGAACCTCACGCCGAAACAATATCTGATATCCATGCGGATGAAAAATGCGGAAACTCTTTTGCGCGCAAGCATGAAATCTGTCAAGGAAATCGCATTCCTTTCCGGCTACTCCTCTCCGCAGAAATTCTGCCGGGAATTTGCGAAATCCCACAACTTGTCCCCACGTCAATACAGAAAGCTCGCAGCATCGGCAGAAGCGAAACGGTAGATTCCGCTTCCCCTGTTCGCGCAAAGACAAACAGGGGAAGGGATACAGCAGAACTATTTCTGCACTTTGGCTTCCTGTTCCGCATTGTAGCGGGAACCGCGGACAGGGATTTTCGCAATTGCGTTTTCCAGCTCCCGCATCTCCTCCGCACTGAAACGGATCTCAGCGGCACGCAGATTTTCTTCCAGATGCGAAAGTTTCGTCGTTCCGGGAATCGGCACAATCCACGGTTTGCGGTTCAACAGCCATGCAAGGGCAATCTGGGCTGCGGTATAACCGCGCGTGCGGCCGAATGCGTGCAGGACTTCCACGATCCGCAGATTTTCGCGAATCGCTTCCGGAGTAAAACGGGGGAGCGTGTGACGGTTGTCGTTCGCAGTATCAAACCGCGTATATTCAGTGATGTCGCCGCCCAGAAAACCGCGATTCAGCGGACTGTATGGGACGAATCCGATTCCAAGCTCCTCGCACAGAGGAAGAACGGCGTCTTCCACACGGCGGTGCATCAGATGATACTCACTCTGAACCGCAGTCACCGGCTGGACGGCATGAGCACGGCGGATCGTCTCGGCATTCACCTCGCAAAGACCGAAATGCAGAACTTTTCCTTCCCGGATCAGGTCTCGCACGGTCGAGGCGACCTCCTCTATCGGAGTTTTCGGATCGACACGGTGCTGATAGAAAATTCCCAGAGCCTCCACCCCGAGGCGCCGCAGCGATTCTTCACAGACCTTGCGGATGTTCGCCGGGGAGCTGTCCTCCTCCGCCATCACCCGCTTGCCGTTCACATATTTGTGCCCGAATTTTGTGGAAACGAACACCCGGTCCCTGTATCCCTTCAGGGCTTTGCCCATCAGAATCTCATTTTTATACGGACCATACGCCTCCGCCGTATCGAAGAGCGTGACACCGCGTTCGACAGCCTCATGCACGAGACGGATTTCCATTTTTTCATCCGGATGCCAGCTGCGGTTGTAGCAGAGTCCCATGCAGCCGTATCCCAGCGATGAGATATGGAACGCCGCCGCGCCGCGTCCTAAAGTTCTTCCCTCCGGACCGTTCTTTTCCGGAACCGAAACAGCTCCGGCCTTCGAAGCGCAGGCTCCGGCGAGCGGAGCAACGCTCAACATTGCGCCAAACAGGGCGGAGTTTTTCAGAAACTCTCTGCGGGACATTCCGGAATTCTGATTTTTTTCCATGTTGCAGACTCCTTTATTTGTTCTGAAGAGGAATTGTGTAATCTTTTACAATTTTGCGCGTGGGGCCGGCATGCGGTGCGCTCCGCCCGTCCAGTCCCTTTTCGTGCAAAAACTCTCCGACGAGATCCGCGATCCGGTCGTTGTTGAGATCGGCGAATGCGGCATGGGTATTGCCGCGAATTCCAAGCTCCGGCAGATGAATCACGCGGACGTCTCCGCCGCGGCGGTTGAGCGCTTCGGCAAACTGTTTTGCGCGGATGCTCGAAAGACGCCAGATGTTTTCATTGAAGATATGGCTCGGCTCCTTTGCGATATTGTCACCGTAAACAATCAGGATCGGAATTCCCGTGAGTTTACGGAACTCCGCCTCCGGCACGCGCAGCGGCTGCATGTTGCGTCCGGCGGCTTCGGTTCCCGCGGGCGGATCGAAAACGCGTTCTCCTTCCGGAAGCACAAAGTGTCCGGGTTCAAATGCGATGATCGCCTTCAGTGACTCCGGAGCGGTCATGCCGGAATACCATCCGTATTTTCCGCTGTTCGAGTGGATGATAAGCACGGCGGGACCGGTCTGCTTCAGCAGTTCAGCCATAGTGTTTCCCATGAAACTGTAATATTCCGGAGTCCGCGGCTCCGCTCCGGTGTCGGGTGTCTGCTGACGGAAAAACTGGTCGATGGAAGCCGGATCGTGCGGAAATTGAGTGACGGCATGGCAATACGGTGCCTTCGGAGGATCCCAGACTCCGTTGCGGAAGGCATTCCATGCGGAACTTTCGCGCATGGTGGTCGGAACCGCATGCTCGACTTTTGTCGAAAGAGTGCGTCCGGCGCGTCCGCGGCGCGGCTGGTCGATGATGTAGACCGCCCAGTCCCGGCGCGGAAGAAGCGCCATGAAACCTTCGCGTCCGTCCGGCGTGGATTCAAAACTGCGTCCGGACTGTCCGATTCCATGCCAGAGGATCAGCGGATATGTGCGGGCGTTCTGCGGGATGAAGAACTGCGCGTACCCGTGGTCGCCGTGAAAAGTCTCTCCGTCTGCCAGACGCGTCACGGTTCCACCGAAAAAGAGACTTCCCATCGTGCGGAGCTTCAGAGCGTCCGGCTCCGTTGCACATCCGGCGAACAGAAGCGCCGCAGCAAGTCCGGAACCGATTTTTTGAAGTGCATGTAATTTCATCTTCTGAATCCTTTCATTTTTCATGCTGGACTATACCACACGGAAGTTCAAATGACAAATACTTATTTTCTATAAAGTTTCATGCTTGAAAAGCATACAATATTATGCTATTGTATTCAACAAGGAGGATTTGACAGATGGGAATACGGTTTCTGCGCAAACGGCCAATTTGGCAAAGTCAACGTAACATATCGTTCGTGAATTTCTCGTCAGCAATGTATGGAGTATTATAATTATGAACTTGTTTATTCCGTCTGGAAAACTTTTTAATATCATAATCTGCATGCTGTGCTGTATTTTTTGCTTTGCAGCAGACAGCACGAAAACTTTACCTCATGTTTATAATTATATAACGGCCGCAACTTATTTTCCGGTGACATCTCTTGAAAACAACTTAGAATACTCCATTCGTATTACGGAGCAAATCAGCACGGACTCTATATCAACAGTTAAAGTATTGATAACACCGGGAAACATTGTCGCGCAATATTCCATTGACAAAAATGGTATTGTCTGGAAGGCACAAGCCTCACATCAAGGGAAAAGGATTTTTTCAGTTTCTCTTAACAGCAGTCGCAGTAAACTTTTCCCGACTGATCTATATGGCAATTGGGCAGTCAATATCGAAAGTATCATTTTAAATGGGTTAAAATATTTTTCGGTCGGCAGGTTCTTGTTGAACAAAAAAAACGGCGAAAAAATTTCATTGCACGTGTTGTCAAATGATAATGATAATGTCAAATTGCGCATAGACGACACTGTTGTTGATTATGCTATTTCGAATGGGGTAAAAAAAATGCGAGTTTACGAACGGCAAAGCGGGGGTAACAAATTCATTGGAGAACTCACCCTTTTCGATGAAAATCAAAAGAGCAAGTTAGACGGAATGCTTTTAAGCTATGAGTTTAAAGATGATATTCAGCCATCTCTTGTATACTATGCTCCATTAAAATTAAGAAAAGCCGCTGTTTTATATGTGAAAGACAATAGGCCCTATGTTAAAGTTTATAACACTTCAGGAAAAATAATTCAAGAAAATACATTTTTCAAGATAAAACCATCTCCATTTGATTATTGGATTATGGAAAGCGGAAAGCGGAATCTATGAAACAAAGCAATATACCAGCCGCAATGACAGTAATGATAACTATTATTTTCTTCTTGACTGTTATGACATTAAAATCAGAAGAAAGATACAATAATATTTCTCAAGCTATTCAATACGATCGGCAAGGGAAGTTCAAAGATTCATGGACATTGATGAATAAATGTCGACCGAATGATCTCTCAAACGATGAACTCATGCTTATGGCAATGTATTGCAAAGAGGGAAGAAAAGGAATCAAAAAGAATCCCGAACGAATGCGGGAATTATTTTGTTTATTAAACAAAAGACTGCAAGCAGATACATCAAAAAAGATTTTGTATTATCGCGGGATTTGCATGATGTATGGCGAATTGAACCTGAAAGAAGCATATAAGCTGATAAAAAAATCAGCAGATGATGGCTATTCTGACGCTCAAGCAGAAGTTGCAATTATGCTTTTGAAAGGCATCGGTATTGAACCTGACCAATCTTTGGCGATGGATTATCTGAACAAGGCTGTAATCAACAGCAATCTAACGGCAAAAGCCTATTTAGCATCATATTATCTTGGACAGAAAAAAGACTTATCCAAAGGTCTCGCGTTAGCTCAAGAGGCAAGTAATGCAGGAAATCGGGCCGGTCAATACACTTTGGCGATGGCTTATGAAAAAGGTGTTGGAATTGGCAAGAATGACAAAAAAGCACTTCGATTGTATCAATTGGCCGCAGATCAAGGACTTCAAGATGCAAAAGAACGCCTCGCATGGTTAAAAGAATCTTTGAACATACCACAAGAACAGTATATTGAAGATGAGAGCAACAAGGAGGATTTGACAGATGGAAATACGGGTTCTGCGCTATTTTCTTGCGGTCGCGCGCGAAGGGACGATTGTCCGCGCCGCAAACTTTCTGCATGTCACACAGCCGACTCTCTCCAGACAGCTTCAGGATCTGGAAGATGAACTCGGACAGAAGCTCTTCATACGGAGCAACCGGAACATCACCCTCACTCCCGAAGGCATGTTCCTGCGGCGGCGCGCGGAGGAAATCATGGAAATGGTCAACAAAACCGAAACCGATTTCAGCGTCATGGGCGAAACCGTGCGCGGGAAAGTCTACATCGGCGGAGGCGAAAGCGACGCCATGCGGCTCATTGCCGATGTCATTCACTCTCTGCGGCGGGAATACCCCGAAGTGCACTACCACATCTTCAGCGGAAACGCCGCGGACGTCATGGAGCGGCTCGATAAAGGAATCCTCGATTTCGGCGTGCTCATTCACCCCGTCGACATCTCCAAATACGACTCCATCACGCTTCCGGCGAAAAATCTGTGGGGCGTGGTCATGCGGAAGGATTCTCCGCTCGCGGCAAAAAAGCACGTCGAGCCGGGCGACCTTGTGAATCTTCCGCTGATCTGTTCCCGCATGGACGGTTCGGGACCGATCCGGAGTCCGTTCGCCTCCTGGTTCGGCGCGGGCTTCGAAAAGCTGAACGTCGTCGCCACGTACAATCTTTTCTACAACGCCGCGCTGATGGTGGATGCGGGAATCGGTTATGCGCTTTCGCTCAATCATCTGTTCAATATCGATTCGCGGAGCTCGCTCTGCTTCCGTCCGCTGCAGCCGCGACTGGAATCGGGGCTTTCAATCGTCTGGAAGAAGTACCAGGTGTTCAACAAGGCCGCCGAGGTTTTCAAGAACCGGATCGAAGAAAATTTCGCCGCGGATTAACGCGGTCTGAGCACCCCGTAACGGACCGGATCCTTGTCGCCGTCTCCGATGCCGTGCGCCCAGCGAAGATAGCCGGCACGCTTCACTCCGTCGTGTTCATTCACAACCAGCGAAAAATGCAGAGGCATGTTCTTCCGGAACGAGAGCGGATAGAGCTCGGAAAGCTCCATCCGGAGCAGATAACGTTTGCCGCCGGGAATATCAACAACGCGCAGCAGGGCGTTCGGCTCCGGCACAAGATGCGTTGCAGGAGTATAGACCGACGGCAGGTCGCCATCCGTTGCAGGGGCGAACTCCTTGTAGACTTCGGGTCCGGTCGCAGTGAGTCCCGCCTGAAACTCCGCCCGCATATCAGCATAGCCCTTGTTTTCGCAATCGAATGCAAACTGGATGCTGTCGCCGTCAAACAGCTTTTCTCCGTGCTGTTTCTGACAGAACAGAGGATCGCGGACGTCAACCGCCAATTGCATCGAATCATCGGAGATATGCAGCGCGAATTTCGCGCGGTTCCCTCCGACATCCCCGAAGGTGCGCCAGCCAGATTCCACCCAAAGCGCATTCTGTTCCAGAAACGTTCCGTCCTTCCGGATCAGCGGAAGTGTGCTGTAAACACCCTCCGGGCCTGTCGGTTTCAGCGCGGGACGGTTCGGAATGAGAACGCCGGCGTCTTTTTTCAAACCGGGCAGTTTTGCCGGATCAAAGTTGCGCAGATAATAGAAGGTTTCCGATTCAATCTTCCAGTCGCGGAAAGAAACAGCTCTCCCCTCCCAGTCGAAAACCGAACTTTCGGGCGTCAGCGCACCGGAAACAACAGCAGGATTCAAAGCGGTCTTTTCATCATGCCAAAGCAGCAGGACATTCCCGCCCGGAACTGCGAATGCAATTGTTTTGATTTTGCCGAACATGCCCTCCCCGAGGAACTCTTTGCCGTCCGGAAGCTCCGCGGCGGCGTGCTGAAGTATCAACGCCGGATAACGCACAGAGGTGAACGGGACCGGATCGAAAAATCCGGAAGCCTGCGGCAGCGCATCCCCCATCTCCTTTTTGAAAGCGAGCGACTCGATGCGTCCGTAGCCAAGCGTGCAGAACGCCGTAATCTCCCGGAGTCCCGCCTTGAGCTGACTCAGCAGATCCAGCATCATGACTTTCGCAAGTTCCTGTCCGCTGGACTTGTGATTCGGCGGGGCGCTCCGCGGCTGAACCAGAATCGAATGCCATTCGCTCGTGCTGACAACCGGAATCTTCCGGTTGAACCGCCGCGTAATCTCCCGGAAACTTTCTGGATTGTAGCTGCGTCCGTGCAGCGGCAGGACATCGAAATATTCCGTGATATTCTGCTTCACAACTTCCTCATAAAAAGGAAGATAACGCTGACCGATTCCGCCCATCCAGATTTCCGCATCCGGCTGTTCCTTCCGGATCACTTCGCTTCCGGTCTTCATCAGCTCGACAAACTTTTCCGGTGTATCATTCCAGAAGATGCTGAAACCTTTGAAATGCGGCTCGTTCCACAGCTCGTACTTGTTCACACGGTCGCGGTAATGATGAACAAATGCAGTAAGAAAATCTTTCCAGTCCTGCATTTTCGCCGGAGCGAAGGTGGAATACATCGGCAGCCAGCCGTACTGCATGCGGACGTCATCCGGGTGAGAAGATGCCCAACGCGCCGTTCCGCAGACGCTGAACAGAATTCCGAGTTTATCCGCGGCCGCACGGTTGACCAGCGCATCGGCAAACCAGTTGAATTTGCCTTTTTCCGGCTCGAAATCTCCCCACGTACAGCCGTGCAGACGCACAAAGCCGGAGCCGAAGAGTTTCGCAAGGTCGTATTCCAGATCGTTGATTCCTTTCTCCTGATTGAGTTTGCCTCCGCTGATTGCAAAACCGAGCCAGCGCGTTTTCTGCGTTCCGCGTGACGCTGACGAGACGGCGACAGGGATAAAATCCTGCGTAAAAATCCGGTATTGATTCGTCTGCCAGATTCCATCCTTGTAATCCTCACGCACGGACAGCTTCGTTCCGTCCGCAAAAAGTGCGGTAAGATAAATCCGGTAGAACCCGGGCTCCGCAGGCATCCAGCGCAAGCCCTCTTTCCGCAAAACGGCAGAGGAACAGCGAAATGAATCAACCGTTCTGCCGCGGCTGTTCTCAACTCGTCCCTCCAGAGTCACCAGATCTGACGGAACCGAACCTTTCACAAAAAGGCGAACGGGTTCTCCTTTGAAATACCAGCCGCCAAGCTGATCCGGACGCAGACGCAGAACATTTCCAATGGAACGCGGGACGCCAATCCGGATCCGGTCAAAAAAAAGTGTTCCGGTTCCCTGTTTCCCGGAACTCGCGAGAGTTATCCGGTAATATGCCGCAGATGCCGGAATTTCCGATGCGGGAAGAAGCATTCCGAACTCCGAAAAATTTTCCGAAAGCTCCGGAAGAGAAATCTGACGTGTAAGCACCGTTTTTTTGCTCCGGTCCGCCAGCGACAGAAACACAACCGGACGGTTGTTCCGGTAATCCGCCGAGCGGCGGACCGCTCCTTTGACGACCACCGGACGCCCCGGAGTCAGCACGTGCCAGTCCACATGCCAGCCTGCCGTTCCGTTCGAAACGGCGGGAACCGCAAGCGCATGTTCCGCTCCCGCCGGACTCCCGACGAGTCCGCCGCGCCGAGCATCGGTATTCCCGTCATAGTTGACGAATTCCCACCCGGCAGGCTGAACACGAGTCCGGATGCCGTTGACAAATTTTCCCCATCGGAACTCTTCGGAAAACATCTCCGTCAGATTCTCATCATCCGGGAGCGTCCCCGGCAGCTTCCCCTGAGTCAGCTTCAAAACGGGACTCTTCTCCTGTTTGACAAGTTCCATGTTCCGGATTTCAAACCCGCCCTTCTGATTCCAGACGAACAGAACGATTGCAACTTTCCGGCAGTCCGCAGGCGTGGTGAAAACACCGGAAAGCACCTGCGGTTTTTCCTCAAGAATCGCACCGGGGAGAAAATCGAAACGCTGTTTCGGATATCCCGGGGCGTTCACCATGCCGATCAGGGTGACACTCCCCGACACGGTCAGATTCACACGGTATGCCGTCGCAGGTTCCACGGGATGATTGACAAGCGTCACACCCGCGCCGCGGTTTCCCGATCCGTCAACAGCCACGGCAAGCGCGCCGTTCCGAATTGAAAGCTCCGCCCGGTTCCACGGACGCAGCAGATTCAGATCCAGAGCGGAAAGCATCGTGCAGCACAGTAAAAGGAAAAGTATTTTATACATGCGGCAAATCTCCTTTTCGCCGGCTCATGAGCCGAGTCCCCAGCTGTTCCAGAAGTTGAGCTGACCGATATCATCCGCGCTGGTCCAGCGGAACGGCGGGAAATCATACGGTGCCCCCTCGACCGAGATTCCGGCGGACCCCACATGCCAGTCCAGATGAAGGATGTTGACACGTCCCGCATGGCGAGCATGCGGCATTCCGTAGTTGGTGACGCTCCCGTTTCCGCCGTTGGATTTTGTGTTCGGGTGCCAGCGCCACATGCCGTACCCCTGTTTCGGCGTGTTGGCGTCGACGGTTGCAGTGGTATCGGTCATGAAAATTTTGCGCGACGGATTTTTCGCCTTTGCAACTTTGCCCGAGCTGTGATACGCCTCCGGATACGCGACGGAAACTCCGGTGCTTCCCGTGACAATCGCCTCGTTTACGCCGTAATGCGGATTGAATTCCAGCCAGCCCCAGCTAACATTTGTTCCGAGATTGTATTCGTGTCCCGGCATGGCAACCGAGGGACAGACCAGCGACCGCATCGGAAGATAGCCTTTGGAATTCGCTCCGGCAAGATCGGTATTTCCCGAGCCCGACGCCGTCTGCCAGCCGAGAATGACATCGGTCCACAGAGGCGGCTTCCACGAGTTTCCGAACATCGGAATCAGATAGTCGTCGCTGTCCCCCAGATACTGCGCGTAGGCGAGTCCGAGCTGTTTCTGATTGCTGACGCAGGAAACAGCTCTCGACTTTTCCCGCGCCTTGTTCAGAGCCGGCAGAAGCATGCTTGCAAGGATTGCGATGATCGCAATTACCACAAGGAGCTCTACAAGAGTAAACATGGTGAATTTGCGCTTGAAATAAGAAAACGGGGAATGAGAAACGGGGTTAGTGCCTGTTTTTGTTTTCATGATGCAGTCTTCCTTTCATTTGTTTTTCCGTTTCAGGAAAATTTCCGAAACGGGGAATTGTTATTTTGTATTTCTGCTGTCCAGCCATTCCAGATAGCGCCTGCGCAGGTTCCCGGCGGCAAGATAACAGGAATTCGGACTCATGAAGTGCGAGAATTCAAAGGTCATGGCGTGCTCGATTCCTGCCTGTTCCGCGGCAAGAAGTTTCAGACGCATCTTCTCCCATTTGATCGGCAGAAAACGGATCGGCATGTCACGGTCGAAACTCTCCGTATTCGTCCAAAGCTCAATTCCATACTTGTCGGCAAGACGCTTGTTGATGCGGAGAACCTCCGGAAGCTCTTCGTATGTGACGTGTCCATCCTGAAATGCGATAATGTCCACAAGTCCGGCGATTTCGCCCATGATTTCATCCCACATCTGCTCGTGTGCGCGGAAATCGAGGTCGCGGGCGTTCGGGTCGTTCGGATCCCACGCTTTCCGTCCCCACATGGCGGGAGAAATCAGAATCGGCAGATTCCCGGAGATTTTCTTGCAGTGCTCTCCGTAGCGGCGGAATTCCGCAATCACTGCGGGCTCGCGGTAGAGAATTTCTTTGGCGAGATACCAGCCCGCGAACGCCTTGCGGTGCCCGTAGCGTTCCCACGCTTCATCAATCAGCCGGCGCTCCTGATCCCAGCTGCGTTCGATCTCCTCAGCTGTGTTTTCTCCGTTTTTCCGGCGCGTGTACGTTCCGAAAAAATAGCGCATCCCGTACTTTTCCGCGAGGGAGAGAAACATGTCGACCAAGTCGACCGGCGGCTCGTGGCAGCCCTCCTCCTCCATCAGAATCTTTGAGGGATAAGTGATGAATTTCTGGGCACCGCAGCGAATCATGACCACGGTATCGATTCCCGTTTCCTTCATCGCGGCGAAATCGCGGTCCCACTCTTCCACACCCCAGTTCTGATGCGGAATGTCATCACTGATTTCATCCAGAAATGTTGCAGTCAGACGGATTCCCATACGTCATACTCCTTTCATTTGTATTTTCTTCATCTGTTCAAGAGAAAGCAGGAGACAGCGCGGGACATGGAAAAACGTTTTCCACTTTCCGCCTTTCAGCGAGTGAGTCGGCACGCCGGCGCGGTTCAGATATCCGTACCACTCACCGTATTCAGCATCCCGGAAGTGCGAGAAACTGTATTCATCCATCTGCAGAAACGCGTCGAGAAACTTCTTCTCTCCGGTCAGACGCCATGCATGAAGCATTGCAAGAACCGCCTCATTATGCGGCCACCAGAGCTTCATGTCATACTGCAGTTCCATATGCGGTCTGCCGAGAACATCCATGAAGTAGAAGAGCCCGCCGTACTGACGGTCCAGCCCGAATTCATACTGTTCGTATGCATATTCCGCCGCGCGGGCAATCAGAGCTTCATCTCCGGCGGCCTCGCCGCAGCGCATCATGAACCACATGGATTCCAGCCCGTGCCCGGGATTGATGAAACGTCCCTCGCAGCTCTCCAGATCAAATGAGCCGTCCGGGCGGACATTTTCAAAAATCACCTTGAATTCCGGGTTGTGAAACTTCTCCATGACATTGCGGATTGCGGAACGGGTATCCTCCTCAAACCGGTCAGTTCCGAGACAATCCCGCATGACGCAGCCGAGATTGGCAAGAATCATATAGCTCCCATGCGAAAGATAACGTTCCTTCCCGGGCAGTTCCTTCGCATACTTCCCTTTCGGATTCGGAATGCGGCGCAGATAACTTGCCATTGCCGATTCCGCCTCCGCACGGTATTCCGTCTTCCCCGTCGCCTTGTAAAGAGCGGCGGCCCCCATTGCGGCGAAACAGTCGGAGAAGATGCTGAACGGAGCCATTGCGGGCTCACCCTTGCGGTTCAGTTCAAAATAGTAACTGCCGTCGGGAAGCCGCCCGTGCGTGTAAAGGAAATCAAAACCGCGCTCCGCAATGTCCAGCCAGTCGGAATGTCCTTTTCCGTATTCGCTTGCATAAAGTGTGGCGAACATGTAGACAATCCGCCACTGCATCCACATGTATTTGTTGTAATCGTAAACGGAGCCGTCGCGGTCGAGACAGGTAAAGAATCCTCCGTATTCACGATCCTGCGCATGATTCTGCCAGAACGGAATGACGTTTTCCAGCAGTTCTTTTTCGTAACGTTCGATGTAAGGTTTCCAGTTCATTTTCTTTTCTCCCCGGCGGTTGAAGCGGTGGTGCTCCGGACGACCAGCGGAGCCTGGAGCACAGACGGTTCCGGTTCGTTTCCGCCGAGAATGCCGAACAGCATTTCCGCCGCAAGTTCTCCGATCTGCTCCTTCGGCTGCGCCATCGTGCTCAGCGGATAGACCAGCTGATACGCCGCAACATCCAGATCATCGAAGCCGAGAACCGAAAGGTCCTCCGGGATGCGGCGATTAAGTTCCAGTGCCGCCTGAATCACTCCCAGCGCGGCAAGGTCCGAGGCGGAAAACACCGCAGTAAGTTCCGGATGCTCGCGCAGCAGACGCCGCCCGGCGGAACGTCCGCCTTCCAGAGAAATCGGAGCTTTCCGGCGGAAACAGACTGCACCTTCGGGCAGAGCACACTCGAAACCTTCGCGGCGGGCGACAAGTTCCGACCCCTCGTCATCGTGAGAAATCAGACCGAAATGGCGGTGTCCGAGTCCGGAAAGATACTTTGCCGCCTCCGCGCCCGCCTGACGGTTGTCGACCGCAACCGCATAATCTCCGAATTCAGGGAAACGAGTCATCACCTGCACAACGGGAATCCGGTGTTCGCGGAACCAGTCCGCCACCGGAAGCAGGCAGCAGTCCGGATAAAGGATCACGCCATCCACATTGTGCTGGGAAAGACGCGAAAGCATTTTCTCCATCCGAGCTTCATCGAACGGCGGATGCTCCAGCAGAAGCGTGAAATTGCGTTCCTCCGCAACTTTTTCAATACCGGCGATGATATTGCTGAAAAAACTGTTCTGCAGAAACGGCAGGAGCACTCCGACAAACGAGCTGCTGCGGGTGACCAGCGACCGCGCCGCCGCATTCGGAGTGTATCCCATCCGGCGCGCCGTCTCGCAAATCCGCTTCCGCATCTCCGGCGAAAGCCGTCCCCGGTTGTTCAACGCCGTCGAAACCGCCATCGTGGAAACGCCGAGCGCCGCCGCAATATCTTTCAAAGTCACTGTTCTTCTGCTGTTCATCTCAAAATCTCCAACACCGGATTAATCTTTGCTTTATCGTTAAAGCATCCACAGAGGTTATAATAATGCCGATTTCCGGAAATGCAAGAGAGAAAAACAAAAAAAGTGAAATTTTATTTTTCCCGGCGGGACGGTGCAGTTCCAGTTCCCGGATCTCCTCCAACTCCTCCCGCACCCGCCGCGCAGATCGACGGCAAATCCGTTTCCGGCGACTGGTTCCGCACGGAACTGAAATCCGGTCTCCGCACGATTCATCTTCATTTCGACCGTCAGCCGGAAATCCGTTTTCATGAAGAGCTCGAAGCGCCCGTCAATTCCCGCGCAAGATGGGAATCCGGCGAAGGCGCGGCAATGCTGGAAATTTTCCGGACAGAGCCGGCATGGACCATTCTCTATGGACCGGTTCTGCTTGCACGCAGCAAGTTCATCGGCAATACGGAAGACGAGATGTTCGCTTCCGCCCTCCCCGCGGGATTTCAGGTGAAACTTTCGCCGGAGCCTCACCCGAAGACCCGGTGCGCGTGGCGCGCGGAAATCAGTGCAGACGGACGCCGTTTTGCAACGCACGTCTGCGATTACGCCTCCGCCGGAGATGCGAAGATTGAGGACCCGAAATTCTTCTCGGTTTTCTTCTGAAGAGATTTTAATTCTTTCCGATGAATTCCAGAACAAAACGCCAGTCGGCTTCGGTCACATCGTGGATTCCGGTCCGCAGATAATATCCCACGCGGTCGCCCAGGACGGGGCAGTCGGGTGCCGGGAATCCGGCGGAACCGATGCCGGCGGCTCCGAACAGGTTCCACACCTCGCCGACCGCACGGACACAACGATACTCGTTGTAAGGATCCGACCAGGTGTCCTCCGTTGCGCTCGCAATCAGAAGCGGACGCGGAGCGGTCAGCGCGGCAAGCCAGTTCTGGTCAAACGGCATCTCCGCCTCACGGTCGATATACTCGTCCAGCGCGGGGAGAAACCAGTGCGGAAACGTTTTGATGATATAGGCGAGATTCTCCGACGACGGGTTCTTTTCGCGGGAAATCGAGGCGCCGCAACAGCCGGAATCGTTGCTCACGACTCCGGCGAAACGGGGATCGTGCGCGGAAGCCCAGAGCGCGGTCTTGCCCAGACGCGAATGTCCATGCGCCCAGATGCGCTGCGGGTCAATCGCAGCTTCCGTCTGTGCGAGCTCCAGAAGAATTGAATAGCCGAACGCCCACGCGCTGATCGCGGTCAGGGAACGGTTGCCCTCCGCCAGTTCCGATACGGGATGAAACAGACGGAAAACACTTCCGGCGCGTCCGGCGCTGCTGTCCTCGAAGAAGCTGTTGCGCGGAGCGGTGATGACGGAATATCCGGCTTTGAGGAGCATCGGGAACTGCCAGCGGTGCGCCTGTTCGCCGGGCTTGAACTCGGTCGAATCAGCGGGAATGTCCGTCTCGGTGCTCGCGGCGGCATTGCCCTTGAAGTTGAGCCCGACAATTGCGGGAACGCGTCCCGTGCGGTGATTCGGCAGGTACCAGAGAGCCTCCGCAGTGTGTTCTACGCCGTTGTTTTCCAGATGAATCACAACTTCGCGGCGCGTGGCGAGACCGTCGAACGAATCGGGCTTTTCGCGTTTGATTTCAAAGCGGACCGCCGCCGGACGCGGCGGGATTTCACCGAACAGTTTTTCCTCCAGAAGGCGGAGAATCGCGGGGCGGCGGACGTTGTACCAGTCCGCCGCATTCCTGCATCCCGCGAGCGGAGAAGGAAGACCGGCGACGGTTTCAGGACGGTTCAGAATCATATCCATAAAAAGACTCCTCAGTGTTGAACCGGACGCGGGAAACGGATGGTAAAGGTCGTTCCCCCGCCGGGGGTGTCGGTTACAGTGATCGTGGCGTCATGCGCGATGACAATCGCGTGAACCATGGAGAGTCCGAGTCCGTTGCCCGGACGGGTCCGGCTGGCGTCAGCGCGGAAGAAACGCTCGAAAATATGCTTTTTATCCTCATCGGAAATTCCGGTTCCGGAATCGGCGATCCGGAAAACGACGGCGTCTTTTTCATCGAACAGAGCCAGCTCCACACGCCCGTGTTCCGGCGTGAATTTCAACGCGTTGTCCACAAGGTTTGAGACGACACGCTGGATTTTGAGTTTGTCCGCATAAAGCATGACGTCGTTTCCGGGAAGCGCAAGCGTGAAGGTCTGCCCGTTCTCCTCCGCCTGCATGGAGTAGAGGTCGTATGCCTGGCGGAGCTGTTCGGAGAGCGAGAAATTCTCTTTTTTCAGATGTTCGAAGCGGTTTTCAATCCGGGTGATTTCAAGCATGGAGTTGATCATGGAAATCATGTCGGAACAATCCTCCGCAATGTTGGCGATGGCGTCGCGATAGCTGGCGAGATCGCGCGGACCGCTGATCGTGATTTCCGCGATCGTGCGGATACGGGTCAGCGGAGTGCGGAGGTCGTGCGCGACATTGTCGGTCACGTCCCGCAGTTCCATGAGCAGATGTTCCGTGTTGGCGGTCATGGCGTTGAAAACCGAGACGAAGGAGTCGATCTCCGCTCCGTCGTGTTTGAGCGCGACGCGCTGGGAGAAGTCGCCCTCGGCAATCTTCTTTGCGGCGACACCGATCCGGCTGATGCCCGAAACGAAACGCCGCGCGATCAGCCATCCGCAGACGATGCCCGGCAGGAGAATACAGCCCGTCACCACCCAGAACAGCAGGGCGAACTCCTCCAGATTTTCACGGATCTGACGCGCGGTATGCCCGATCTGAACGGTCGTGCCATCATACAGAACTGTGGTAATGACGCGGAAAGTTCCGTCGATTGTTTCGAGGTTGACGAACGGCGCGGGCTCCATGCGCTGAAGCGGAACACGGAAGAATTCCATGTTTGAAGATTGCGCAATCGTTTCGCCGTTCGCCGCCGTCACCAGATAGAACAGGTTCTGGCTTCCCGCATTGAGAACATTGTCGTAAACGGTTTTTTTCAGAGCCGAAAGGTTCGCTTCCTTGTTGATGCGGTGCGTATAGAGAGATGAGCCGTCATAGCGCAGCAGATAGAGTTCGCCGTTCGCCGCGCCGATGAGGTTGTAGTGAATCTGTCCGAACGAGGGATTGGCGAAAGCGATAAGCGGACGGAGCGCGGGAAATTTTTCAAAACATGCGTTGTAGTGCTCCCGCGGAATCTCCGCAAGCGGAAGTTCGCGCCCGAGCCTCTTGCCGCGTCCGCCGGCAAGGTAATCAACCCGGATCGCGCTCGAAAGCTCCTGCAGAGTCTGGTCAAGCCGGGCATCCAGATACCGCTTCTGATAGACGAACGTCAGCAGGAAGCAGAAAAAAGAGGAGAGGATGAACAGCACCGCGAACCAGAGAGTTACGCGGAACTTGACAGTCCCCAGGAATGTGAACTTACTCCATGACATAGCCGAAACCGCGCACCGTGTGGATGAGTTTGCGTTCAAAAGGTTTGTCAATCTTTTCGCGCAGACGGCACATGCGGGTTTCGACGATGTTGGTCTGCGGGTCAAAGTTGTACTCCCAGACGTGCTCGATGATCATGGTTTTGGAGACGATGCGTCCGGCGTTGCGCATGAGATATTCGAGGAGCATGTACTCCTGCGGCTGAATGTCGATGCGCTGTCCGGCGCGGTAAACCTTGTGTCCGAGCAGATCGATCGTGAGGTCGGCGAACGTCAGCGTCGTCGGCTCGGTCTGATTCGATGCGCGGCGCAGCAGAGCCTGAATACGCGCGAGGAGTTCAGTGAACGAAAACGGTTTGGCCAGATAATCGTCGCCGCCCGCCTGAAGCCCGCGCACCTTGTCTTCCACGGAATTCTTTGCACTGAGCACGATCACGGGAGTCTTGATGCGCGATTCACGCAGTTTCTGAATGATCGTGAACCCGTCCATCCCCGGAAGCATGATGTCGACGATCGCAATATCGAATTCTCCGGTCTGGAGTTTGAAAAGTCCTTCGACGCCGTCCGATGCAACAACCGTGTTGAAACCTGCCTGCTCCAGCCCTTTGGAAACGAACGCAGCTGTCTTGGCGTCATCCTCGATGATAATGATGTTCATTGGCGGAACCCCCTGTTTTGATGAAACACTTCGACAATATAACACCAAAACGGGGGAAATGCAAAAGCTCCGGAGCTATTCTTTGATTACAATTGTGTCAGGTACGCTGATTTTCCACTTTCCGGACCGGAATTCCGCGTCGATCATCCCGCGCGGCGTGAGAAGATGCAGAGAACAGTCGTGATCCGGCGTCCGCGGATTCAGGCGGATCGCGCGGAAACCGGGTTCCACGATCTCAATTCCGAGCAGTCCCCGCATGAAGAATGCGCTTGCGCCCGCACTCCAGGCGTGCGAGTGGGTATGCTGAGTCGAAATATCGCCGTTGCAGTAAAACAGCGTCCAGTTTTCAGGCGTGGAAGTGTATCCTTTATCCGCCCAGCGTTTGCCCCAGCGCTCCCGGACAATGCGCATTCCGAGATCAAACCGTCCGCATTTGTCCAGCGCGCGGATCACAATTCCGCTGGTGCACGACTCCGCTTCAAGAGCATTCACATCGCGCAAATCGAACACATGAAGAATCGCCTCTTCGCGCGCCTCCCCGTCCAGAAGACCGGTCATGATGGCGAGTGCGTGAGCGTATTCGCTGGCCGCTTCGGAACGGACGCCGCGGATAATGGAATCGGAAAGACAATGCCGCTCCGCAATCCAGAATTTCCGGAAGAACGATTCCTTGAGTTTCGCTTTTTCCGACTGAAGCTGTTTCACGCGGAAAGAATCGCCGTACAGACGGCAGATCTTCTCCTGGTCGTCCATCATGCGGTACAGCAGCGCATTGACCGGGGCGGAAATGCCGTTGCGGGCGTCTCCGCTCGCATTGTAAGCCCAGTCCAGGAAGACGGAGCTCAGGTTCTCAAGCAGACCGTCGTCATTCAGATAGGCGCGGTAGAAATCCATGTTCATGAGCATGACCGGATAGTACTGAAACAGCAGCGAATCATCGCCGGTGAACTCGTAATACTCCCACATGGCGGAATTGAAAAGCAGACCGCAGTCGGTGTAAACTTTCCAGTTCCCGACCGTGAAGTTGGAGAGCTGCGCCAGGGTTCCGGTCGGCAGAATCGAATGCGCCGTCTGGTCCAGATACTTGCGGCACATCGCAGTCTCGCCGAACGTCCACATCAGGCCGTCGAGAATGACGCCGCACGAGTCATACATCCACTGTCCCTGCTCGCGGCACGGAGTATCGAAAATATTGTCTGCAGTACAGAGGTCGATCGTGTATGCGCACATGTCGTAGACTTTCTGGAGCTGCGCATCGCACGTCGTGAACGCATGCGGATTCGGGAACGGGTAGCGTTCGCAGACTGCCCGGAGAGCGTGAATTTTCAGCGTATACGGAGGCGCTCCGTAGATGCGCAGTTTCAGATACCGGAACGACTTCCAGCAGAACGGGCGGAAGGTCACCGGCGAACCGTCAAGGAAGATGCTGTCTGCGTAAACGGAACCGATCGCGTTGTTGAAATAACCGTCGACAAGGTCTTCCGCGTAACCGATTTCAATGCGGGTTCCGGCGGGACCCTCCAGTTCGAGTTCCGCGAAACCGCGGATGATGATTCCGAAATCAAGCAGGATCGCCGGGTCGTAGACCTCGCCGCCCTGAGCACATCCCCAGCCGGAAACCAGGCAGGTCCCCTCCGGCGTGCAGAGACTTTCCACATTCTCAAAGCGGCAGACTTGCGGTTTGCGTCCCTGCGCCGAAAGAGAAATGCTCATATCTTCCGGATTGCGGTGCAGAGAACGGATATGGATGCACTCCGTCAGCTCCAGAACCGATTTCGGGTAAACAATCTCCTCACGCAGGAACGGGATGTTGCGTTCCACCAGCTGCAGCCACGGCGAAACCGCCGGGGGAATATCGCTTCCGCGCCAGTCGACATACACTTTTGCGTTCTGCCAGCCGGAATCATCAAAACCGCACTCCATCCAGCCCTCCGGCATCCTGCGGGCATCGAAAATCTCCTGCCACGGATTGTACAGGCTCGGTCCGAAAAAATAAACGTCCTTTTTCCACGCCTCGCCGGGAATGCAGCGCCAGTCGCCGGAACTCCGCTCAAGAACGCGTCCCGTTTCATCCCGGATCTCCAGCAGCAGCGCCGCCTGGAACATCTTGCCCGTGCTGTAAAGCTCCACGGCAACCGTGTTGCGTCCGGGGCGCAGAAACGTTTTTACATCGCGGACATTGTAAAACTTGTAATACGCCTGACTCTGGATCGGACCGTGTTCCACAAACGCCCCGTTGATCCAGATACGGTACCACGTCGCCCCGGTCAGCGACATCTCCGCTTTTTCCGGGACTTTCTCAAGCTCGAATTCGTGCCGGAAGAGGTAATGCGCATTCCGCTCCCCCTCCTCCACCTGCGGTTTTGATTCCACCGGGATATGCGACAACGGATGCGCAATCCATTTTCCTGCCCACTCTTTCATTTTCCATCCTTTCTTTGTCCATCTCTGCCGTTTTCCGTTTTCAAACACACTGCAGACGTTTCTTTCTCTCATCCGCAGAAGTCTGCCGCAAGATAAAATACGCGGCACATGTACAATCTTCAATCCATTTTCCCCGCCCTGCAGCGCAAAAGATTGAAACAAACGAAACAAAATACGTAACAACGCTTGAAAAACCGGAAAAATACATTATTTTTCAGAAAACGGAGGATTCCATCATGAAATCAGTAAACATTCGGGATGTGGCAAGAGAGGCGGGAATCTCGACTGCAAGCGTTTCGCGCTGGCTGAACGGACAGCCCGGCGTCTCGCGCAGAACGGGGGAACGCATCACGGAAACCGCACGCCGTCTCGGATACCATCCGGCTCTGCAGCGCAAAACCGGTGTGATTGCTCTGATCCTCCCCTCCCTGCGCATACAATCGCTGGGATATTACACGGTCGAGCTTCTGAATGCATTCCGACATGAAGCGGCAAAACGCGGATTCGGCGTCCTCATCACCGCGCCCGAAGACGCCGGGCTGCTGCGCGAAAACATGGTTTCCGGCGCAGTCTCATTCGACTTTCAGCGCTCCGTCGGACGCAGTTTTCCGAATCTGAAAAATATTCCGCTCGTATGTCTGAACGACCCGGGGAATCCGCTGGAGGAGGTCGGAACCGTTCTGACCGACGAACGCGCAGGCATCCGCCGGGCTCTGCTGTTTCTGAAGGAGAAAGGACACCGCCGGATCGGTTTTCTTTCATTTCAGGATGAAAAAGCCTCCCTCGCGAACGAACGGAGACTTCGCGCATTTGCGGAAGAGAGCGCCGGACTCGCCGGAATTGAACCGGAGCTTCCGCCTCCGACCCTCCCCGTAACCGATGCCGTGTGCGCAATTCTCGCGAAACGCTGTTCCGCGCTCATCGTTGCGGGCGAAGGATACGAAGGCCCCGTTCTGCACACGCTCGCCATGCTCGGAAAACGCATTCCGGAAGACCTCTCCGTCATCACTTGCGAAACCCCGGAATCCCGTTTCCGCACGCCGCGCCAGACAACAATCGGACAGGATTTCCCGGCAATCGCATCCTCCGCCCTCTCCCTCCTTGAGCTCATGCTCAAAGGTGAAACGCATCCCGCTGCGGTGGAAATCCCTCCGCTCTTCACAATCCGCGAGTCCGTTGGACCGTTCCCGCTCTCATAACCATCTGAAAAAATTTCATGTTTTTTCCATTTTATGCTTGAAAAAACGCTTTTTTGGAATATGTTACATTTTTGTTATGTTTTTTTAACCGTTCCGGAGGAAGAGATAAACCATGGACAAAAACAATCTTGAAATTGCCGTCCTGAACAGCATCAGCAAAACAGTTGTTCACGAGCGCAACATCCCGAATCTGCTCAAAACCGTTCTGGATATTCTGCACCGCGAAATGGGACTCCTGCGCGGAACCTTCACTCTGATGCATGGCGACACTCTTTTCATCGAAGCCTCCAACGGACTCACCGAGGAAGAAATGCAGCGCGGAACCTACAAAGTCGGCGAAGGCGTCACCGGGAAAGTGGCTTCCACCGGGCTTCCCCGCGTCATTCCCGATATTTCGAAAGACCACGAGTTCCTCGGCAAAACCAAGGCTCGCAAAAACACGAAAAACGTCGCATTCATCTGCGTCCCGGTCATCCACATGGAGAAAGTCATCGGGACGCTCTCCATCGACCACGAAGTCACGGAAGGCGTTGATCTTGACCGCGACCTGAAGCTGCTCGAAACCGTCGCCAACATCACCGCGGAAGCCGTTGCCGCATGCCTCCAGGAACACGAAGAACGCGAAAAACTCCAGGCGGAAAACCTGCGTCTGCGTGAACAGCTCGGCAGCGACATGCGCCCGGTCAGCATCATCGGGACCTGCAGCGCCATGCGCGCAGTCTACGCTCAGATCGCCCAAGTCGCCCCCAGCAACGCAACCGTCCTCATCCGCGGCGCTTCCGGAACAGGAAAAGAACTCGTTGCCCGCGCAATCCAGCAGGAGAGCAAACGGCGCGACAAGCCCTTCATCTGCGTCAACTGCGCCGCCCTCCCCGACAACCTCATCGAGAGCGAGCTTTTCGGACACGAAAAGGGCGCATTCACCGGAGCGATCAGCACCCGCTGCGGACGCGCCGAAGCCGCAAACGGCGGAACGCTCTTCCTTGATGAAATCGGCGACCTCAGCCAGTCGGTTCAGGTCAAACTTCTCCGCTTCATCCAGGAACGCACCTTCTCGCGCGTCGGCAGCAACGAGGAGATCAAAGTCGACGTCCGGCTCATCACAGCGACCAGCCGGAATCTTGAACAGCTCATGGAAGAAGGCAAGTTCCGCGAGGACCTTTACTACCGCCTGAATGTCTTCCCCATTCACCTTCCATCGCTCCACAACCGCCGGAGCGACATCATGCTTCTCGCGGAGCACTTCCTCGAAAAGTTCAAGAAGATTCACGGCAAAGACATCGTCCGCATCTCGACTCCTGCGATCAACATGCTCATGTCATACCACTGGCCGGGCAACGTCCGCGAGCTTGAAAACTGTATGGAACGCGCGGTACTTCTTTCGACCGACAACGTCATTCACGGTTACAATCTTCCGCCATCGCTTCAGACCGGCGAATCCTCCGGAACCGCAATCAACCCGGAAATGAAAGCCGACTTCAACACGCTTGTCGAATCGTTTGAGCGCGAACTGATTGTGGACGCACTGAAGGCGACGAACGGCAATGTCGCCGCCGCCGCGCGCAAACTCGGCATCTCCCAGCGCATCATTCACTACAAAATCAACAAAATCGGCATCACACCGGACTGGTACAAGCAGGAAAAGTGAACTTCAGCGTTTCATCGCCGCGCCCGGAGCACAGCCGCACAGCTTGCGGAACTCCGCGGCAAAATACTGCGGGGATGAATAGTTCATCTCTGCGGCAACCTCCTTCACCGAATACTCGCCGGAACGCAGCAGTTCACCCGCCGTCTCAATCCGCCTCCGCCGGATATACTCTCCGGGCGTCGTCCCGAGATGACGCGAAAAAAGGCGGATCACGGAAACCGGACTCATCCCAAGCTCTTCCGCGAGTTGCTGAAGTCCGATTTTACGCCGGATGTTCCGCGCGATGAAATCCAGCGCATGAACCAGCGCCTTCGGCGAGTCTCCGCGACGCGACAAATCCGAGACAGCAAGCAGAATTTCGAGCGCGAAAGCCGAAAGCGCGGATCTCCCGCCCTCCTTCAGCAGAGCGCGCGCCTCCCCGCTCCGCCGCTCCCACTCAGCAAGGTTTTCCGGATGAAAATACCGGAGCCTCCTTCCGGTTCCAAGCGATTCCAGAACAGGAACAAGCGCGGGACCGGCAAAACCGAAAGTCTGCTTTGCACCCGTCCGGGAAACACATTCCAGCGTGCATTTTCCGGACGGCATCATCAGGAAAAGATCCCCCGGATGCAGCGGATGCCAGCCCGTCTCATCCAGACAGCGGAATTCACCGTCCGCAACATATTCCACCGCCAGCTTTCCCGTATCCACGCGAGTGCATCTGAAGTTCCGGCACCAGACTGCCCGCCCGCTCTGCCAGAGATAAAACGGACTCCCCTCCATCTCCGCCGGATTGGCCTGAAGGAAAGAGTTCACCGGATAAATTCCCATTCGTTTCTGAAAATACATTGTCATCTCCATGTAAAAATATTATTCATGATTGATAATATATCATACATTTTTCTCCGATTCAAGAGTTGTTTCCTCCGTTCCGGAACGTTATAGTAAAAAGAACTGCAAGGAGGCTGAAAATGTTGATCGGAAAAACGGAAATCCCGCCGCGCGGATGGAACAGTTTTGACTGCTACATGGGCGGCATCACAGAAGAACAGGCGCTCGCAAACCTTGAAATCTTCCTCAAAAAACTGAAACCGCACGGATACGAATATTTCTGTCTGGACGCCGGCTGGTATGCGGACGGCGACCAGAAACTGCACGAGCAGCGCATCGCCGCCGGTCAGTTCCGCACGCTGAATCTCGATGAGTTCGGACGCTACATCCCCTCGCCCGTCAATTTTCCTCACGGTCTGCGCACCCTCGCGGACCGCTGTCATGAAAACGGAATCAAATTCGGTCTTCACATGATGCGCGGACTCCCCCTCGGCGCAGTCGAACGCAACACGCCGGTCAAAGGCACGCCGTATCATGCGCGTGACATTTACGATCCGGACGGCGCGTGCTCCTGGTGCAAATACTGGGTTGCCGCCAAAGCCGATCACCCGGGAACACTCGCTTTTTACAAAAGCGAAGTCGAATATCTCACGGAAGAGCTGGAAGTTGACTTCATCAAGCTCGACGATGTTGTGGAACATCCGGATCATGTAACGCTGTTCGGTGAAGCTGTCGCATCGGTTCCGCGCCCGGTTCTGCTGAGTCTTTCGCCCGGTGGAGAATGCTGCCGGGAGAACTGGGATACGCTCGGAAAATACGGAAACATGGTGCGCATCACTTCGGATGCCTGGGATCATGACGAGACCAATCTTCAGAAACTTCAGCGCTGGTATGAGTTTCAGGATCTCTCTTCGGATTCGCTCCGGGCCGACCTTGACATGCTCCCGCTCGGCGCGCTCCAGGTGACCACGGACTTCCGTCAGAGCCGTCTGACTCCGCGAGGGAAGCGTGTGATGATGACGATCATGGCGCTGAGCGGTTCCCCTCTGATATTCGGCGGCGACCTCCCCCGGACGCCGCAGGAAGATTTTGATTTTGCCACGCATCCTGCCGTTCTTGAGTGTAACGCCTGGTGTATTCCCGGCCGCCGGGTATCATTCCAGCATCACATCGACATCCGTAAATCGCCGGATCGTCGCGATTCTTCGCACGGGTGGATCGGCATCTTCAGCACGAGTGAGCTTCCGCGTCACATCGTTCTTTCCCCGCGCCATCTCGGCTTTTCCGAGCTTCCCCCGCTGCGCGAACTCTGGAGCAGTTATGAGGTTGCCCCGACCGCCAACGGCAATGCGGAATTCTACCTTCCCCCATATGACGTGGCATTTCTCAGGTATTGAAGCCCGTCTCCCTCCCCCGGCGGGCAAAACAGAGTAAAGCTGAATATTAAACGTCGAATTTTTCTGCGATTTTCATACGTTTATATCTCCGCAGCCTGCACATCAGCCACCTCCAAACAAACCGAACCTGCGGAAACAGCCACTTTATAAGTGGATATATCAATATGACAGACAAGACAAGGCGCGGGAAATAGTTATCACTGAAACACATCCATATAGCCATAACAAGAGCGATGAATCCATTTACAATGCACCCAATACCGCCCAAAATAGCACCAACCACTCCAGGTCCTTTTACGCGCTCCTTCCGGGCATCAGCAATTTCCTTTTCATAAAGCCAGTCGGAATAATCGCGAGCCATTTCACTTATTTTTATTGAAGGTCCTATCAATACTACATAACGTTCCAATTTAGGGTAAATTTTTTCAACTGTCCTGCGCATATCATTCTCGCAACTACATTTATCATTCCAAGAAGATATACAATTCCACATTTTCTTAAAAAAGCCAACCTTTCCTTCTTGTTTTTCCTCCTTCCAATTCTTCTTAAAATCATTTACATAAGACAGCAGCTCATTCTTCAGATCTGACCGCTTGTCATTTTCGCTTTGCCGAACTTGCACAGCGGTCCCTACAGCAGAGGAAGCAACTCCGACCGGGCAAGCCAGCAACTGAATACCCGTAGCAATAATAGGAATTGCTGTATCAAATACTTCCTGAACAAAGATGTCGAAATTTTCGCGAGCCTTTTTCTGTTTAATAAGCAAATTCATGTGAATGGCAGCAACAAATTGCGTCGCAGCCGAATGAAGCACTCGACGTAACGCCATTTGCTCTTCTGGAGGATACTTTGCAATTTCCGGATAAAGATCAAGAATTTTATTGAAATGTCCCAGCACAAAAGTGGGTTCTGAAATACCGAACTCCAAAATATTGAGGGAACCTCTATCAATATCTTT
>DHMO01000054.1 GCA_002405835.1 Lentisphaeria bacterium UBA4640
CAAGTCCGATCTCCCGCGCAGTTTCTACGGAAACGACGCCGGTGTTCTCCAGCCGGTCCAGCACGGACGGAGAATCGAACATGATCGCCAAAGCGTTTTCGAGCTCAGGCGTAACGCGGTCCATCCAGTCGCGGATCTTCAGCACGCGTCCCATTTCAATATCGTAACCCACGCCGCCGGGAACGATGAGACCGCGTCCGAAACGGTTGCCGCAAATCGTCGCAGTCATGTTCAGAAATTCGCCGCGGATTCGTCCGCAATAGGATGCCGTGGGCAGATACGCGACATCTCCCGCGAGTGCGCCGAGGTCTCCGATATGGTTTGCGATGCGCTCCAGTTCCCACGCAATTGCCCGGATCGCTTCGGAACGGGCGGAGACGCGGCACTCCGGGTCGAGAGCTTCAAGAATGCGGCAGTACGCCCCGGCGGAAGCGGTGGAGGTGTCGCCCGCAACGGTTTCCATCACATGCAGAGTCTTTTTATCCGGACCGCCGCGCAGCATTTTCTCGATTCCGCGATGCTGGTAGCCAAGTGAAATTTCCAGCGTGTAAACGTCTTCACCCATGCACTGGAAACGGAAATGTCCCGGCTCAATGACTCCGGCGTGGACGGGACCGACAGCGACTTCATGCGCGGCGGAGCCGTGAAGATGAAAGTAATCGGTCACGCCCGGTTTCGCCTCCGGGTCGGTGAAGCGGATCGGTTTCAGCCAGGGATGCCCCTCCGGAATGATGCCTGTCTGTTCGAAAATTTCACGTTCGAACCAGTGGAACTGCGCACACTCCGGAGTCAGTGCAGCATATGAGCCGGAAACATACGAGGAGAGCAGACGGATGCATGCGGATGCGTCATCGGTCAGAACTGCGATCAGACGCGTGCGGTCTTCCTCCTTCGGCATGGCGAAGAACGACGCAACGTGCCAGCCGCGCGTGCGGACGGCGTCGTTCAGCATCTTGCGGAATTCCGCAAAAGGCGGACACGGCAGGGAGGTCATCGGCGCGGAGCCGGCGTTGTTCAGTTTCAGAAATCCGGTATCCATATCAAAGTTCTCCCTGGTTGAGAATGAAAGTCAGAACGAGTCCGCCGATCAGCGCAACCGCGACTGCGGCGGCGGGAACCAGCCAGAGGCGCTCCGTATCGCGCGCCCGGGCGTCGGGCGGATTGACTTCACCCGGCGTTCCCATGCACATTTTCAGACATGCCATTGACATTCCCGCGAACACAGCGAACAGCAGCAGAAGCACAACCGCGCCGAGCAGAAATCCCGATTCGCGCACAAGCAGATACTCCGTCACGAACAGCGGCGACGGCGGAGTTCCGCAGATCAGCAGAATTGCAAGCATCCAGAGCACCGCCGTGCGCGGAAGGCGTCCGAACATTCCCCCTACCGCCGAAACCGAACGGGTTCCGTATGCAAGCAGAATGTTGCCGGCGACAAGGAAAAGCGTCATTTTAATGACCGAATGTCCGCAGAGATGAATCAGGCTGTAATCCTCCAGCCCGCGTCCCCAGAGCAGCGCGGCAAGCCCCATGTGCTCCACGCTCGAATAGGCGAGCATCCGCTTGAAGTCGCTTTGCCGGATGATGAAGAACGCCGCGACCACCAGCGAGAGAATTCCGAGCGCAGTCAGCAGGTTTCCGCAGAACGGCTTCAGCGGCTCCGGCGTAATCTGCCAGAAACGGATGATGCCGAGGAACGAGCAGTTCAGCAGGGAACCTGAGAGCAGAGCGGAGATCGTTCCTGGCGCTTCGCTGTGCGCATCCGGGAGCCACGTGTGGAACGGGGCGAGACCCATCTTCGTTCCGTAGCCTGCAAGGATGAAGATGAACGCGCCCTTGAACCAGCCAAGGTCGAATTTATCCGCGTGTTTCGCGAGGACGTCCATGTTCATGCCGATATGGCCGAGCGACTGCGCGGAAACCGCCATCAGCATGGTTCCGAACAGAGCAAGACCGATGCCGACCGAGCAGATCAGCAGATATTTCCACATTGCCTCGAGCGAGCGGTCCGAACGGTGGAAGCAGATCAGCGGCGCACTGACCAGCGTCGTTGCCTCAACTGCGACCCAGAGCAGACCGAAATTGCGCGAGGTGATGACAAGCGTCATAGTCGCCAGGAACGCGAGCATGCACGGGATGAAGATGTGTTCACTCTGAAGACCGGCGAAATGACCGGGCGCGGCGGGCTTTGTCTCCGCGCGGTATTCGGCGGGAAGCCACATCAGTGTATGCACCGTCACAAAGAGGAACAGAAGCGAGGTGATGACAAGGAACAGCGAACCGGTCCGGTCAAGCCCGATCCATTCCTGTCCTTTCCAGATGCATGAGGTCATTTCGCGCGGGAGCTGAAGACAGCAGAACGTGAGTCCCGCATGGAGCAGAGCGGCAAGGGCGAGGCAGACGCGGATGACGATCCGGTTGTTTCCCGCGAGATATGCCGCGAGAGCCGCCGCGAGCGGGAAGAAGACAAGGAGAAGAGTAATCATAAATCGGGATCCTCCGCAGGTTCGTTTTTCTCTTCCGTTTCATTCCAGTCGCCGAGTTTGTTCAGGCGGTCGGAGTCGATATGATCGAATTCGCGGCTGATCTGGAACACCGCGATGCCCATGACGAAGACGAGGACGAAGACGTCGAGCAGAATTCCGAGCTCAACGATCAGCCCGTACTCCAGAGTCATTCCGGTCCCGAAAATCGTGATGCCGTTTTCAAAAACCAGGAACCCGATCGCCTGGGTGATCGCCTTGCGGCGTGCAATGACGATGAACAGACCGATCAGAATCGTCGAGAACGCAACCGGAGCGGAAAGCAGCGACGCCGAGTGTCCGGTCCAGTCGATGTTCCGGCAGAAGAGGAACGAGCCGCCCGTAATCAGCAGCGCAATCAGAATTGAAAACGAATAGCCGATCATCGGTTCGAGCTCACGGCAGACATGCGCCGAACGCATCGTCCGCGCCAGCAGCCAGGGCAGAACCAGACATTTGAGTCCGATATTCACCGCCGCGATGAAAACCAGCTCCGCATGAGGCGGCGCATCGTTCCAGTTCCACATCACCAGCGGCAGGATTCCGAGGAGGAACCCCTGAACCGCCACGAGACGGATGCAGTGCAGAAGCCGGCTCGCCGCCACCAGCAGCAGGTCGACTCCGAGAATCGCGACAAACAGGATTTCAGTCAGTTCGGTCATTTCACGCTCCCTTCAAAAATCAGCATCAGAACAATCGCGATAACGGCGAGACAGAGCGCCGTCATAAGCATCTGCGGAACCTTCAGGAACCGGAAGCGCGCCATTACCGATTCCACCACGCCGATCATCACGGCGGTTGCGAACACTGCGATGAAATAGAGCGGAATCGAACTCAGGACGGAGAACACGCCGAACGGCATGACCGCAGTCACGAAGAACGACGCCAGCAGCCAGAGTTTCAGTGCCGCTCCGTAATGAATCAGTGCAAGGTCGGGTCCGCCGTTGTCCAGAATCATCGCTTCATGAATCATCGTCAGTTCCAAGTGTGTTTCGGGGTCGTCGAACGGCACGCGGCAGCATTCGGAAAGCATCACGATGAAAATCGCGCCGCCGACCAGCAGCAGGGAGGTTCCGCTCACGGTCCATGCCGCAAGCCCCATGCTGTTGAGCATTCCGCTGAGCGATATCGACCCGGTGAGCATGATGAAGAAAACCACAATGCAGAGGAACACCGCTTCCGCCAGAGCGGAGAAATGAACCTCGCGGCTCGCGCCCATTCCCTCAAAACTCGACCCGGTGTCCAGCGCGCCAAGCACCGTTGTCACCCGGGCGAATCCGAGAAAGTAGAGAAACAGCAGAACATCGCCGCCGAATGCGAGCGGGGAATTGCAGAACGCATACGGCAGGAACAGCATCGCACAGAATGTCGCCGCCAGCCCGCAGAGCGGAGCCAGACGCACAAAACCGCACGATGTGGAGCTGTAAACGCTCTCCTTGCGCAGCAGCTTCGCCATGTCGTAATAGAGCTGCAGAACGCGCGGTCCCCTGCGTCCGGCGAAAAACGCCTTGACTTTGTTGATGATTCCGGGGAGCAGCGGACAGAGCGCAAGCGAAAGCACGAGCGCGCCGCCCCAGATGAAATCGTTGAGATAAGAGAGTTCTTCCATCATTTCACCGCCTTCACAAGTTGAGAGCCGTCCTGCACGGAAACTTCCGGTGCGGGCGCGCGGTCAAGCAGAAATCCCCACGCAAGCATCGCAAGCAGAGCAAGCACCATAATCAGAATATAAAGATGCAGATATCCGGACTGCAGGTGATGAAAGCGGTCCGCCAGCTTCGCCGTAAATGAAAACAGCGGACGCCAGATTCCGCGGTCCGCCGCGTCCTCCGTCGCCACAGCGATCTCCGCATGGGCGGGGAACAGACCGTCCGGCTTGTGAATCTTTTTCTTCGGACGCAGGAAGCAGGCGAAGAAATCGACGAGCGGCTGAACGAATGCGGTTCCGGTGTATTCCATCCGAGCGGTGGGTTCGGCAAAGCCGCAGTCCCATGTCCCGCGCACTTCTTCCCTGCGTCCGTTCACAAGCAGAATGCGGTGAATCAGGAGCGCGATGAAGAAAATCAGCGCAAGACCGGAGAAAACCGCGATCTGGAAGATGTATTCGCTGAGACGGAACATCTCCGTTGCAACCGTATCCTGCGGGAATCCGGTGAAGTGCTGAATGACGGGCGTGAATGTGCGGCAGATCACCGGCGCGCCCGCAGTCATCGCGAGAGTCAGCAGAAATGCGGCGACGAGCGGGAAGTACATCACCTGCGGCGTCTCCTTCGCCTCCGCCGCCTTTTCCGAACGAGGTTCCCCGAGGAACACCGCGCCGACCGCTTTCGTGAACGCGGCCGCTGCAAGCCCGCCGATCAGCGCCAGTGCAATCACGCTCAGCACCGAGACGGCGAACACCGCTCCGCGCTCCGTCATGATTCCGGCAAACGCTGCCATGTAGATCAGAAATTCTCCGAGGAAGCCGTTGAACGGCGGAAGTCCGCTGATCGAAATGGAAGAGAACGTGAATACTGTCCCTGTCCACGGCATCCGCTTGAAAAGTCCGCCGAGACGGTCCATATTCAGCAGTCCGGTCGCCTTCAGCACCGAACCTGCGGCGAGGAAGAGCGCGCTTTTGAGCACCGCGTGGTTGAGCATGTGAAGAAATGCGCCCGCACAGCCGAAAATCGCCATCACATGGTCGCCCTTGTCAACACCGAGGAAGCCGAGACCGAAGCCGATGCTGATGATTCCCATGTTTTCCACACTGGAATAGGCGAGCAGACGTTTCAGATTGCGCTGTGCAAGCGCGAAGAGCACGCCGCCGAACGCGCCGATGAGCCCGAGAATCACAAAGCTCCAGCCGAAAATGTCAAGTGGTCCGTCGGAATTGACAAGCATCCGCAGGATTCCGTAGAAACCGAGATTGATCATGGAAGCGGACATCACAGCCGACACGGGCGCGGGTGCCGCGGGGTGTGCCTCCGGAAGCCAGACATGCAGCGCGGGAAACCCGATTTTGAGTCCGAATCCGATCATGCCGAGCGCAATCACCGCCGCCATGAATGCCGGCGGAACATTGTCCGCTCCGCCGTAAACGAACATCAGGATCAGGAATGCCGCTCCCGCATGACACGCCAGCAGATAAACCCATGCCGCACGGAGCGTTTCGTGCGCCTTGTATTCAAATGCGACAAGCGCGAAGCTCATCATGCCCATCAGTTCCCACGCGAGCAGGAATTCAATCGGAGTCACGGCGACCGTCACCCAGGTCATCGCCCCGAGCGTTGCATTGAAGAAGAACCAGAAATATCCCTGGCGTCCGTCCGCATGCCCCTCCAGATAGCCGACCGCATGAGTCGCCGCGAGAATGCCGACCGTGTAAACCGGCAGCAGGAAGAGTGCGGAGAGACGGTCGAATGAAAACGAGACCGTCTGGATGACGCATTGCGTTTCGCCCTGTGAGCCGAAGATGACAGGTACTGCACCGAAGAGACCGCAAATGCATGCGGCGATGCATGACAGGTATCCGAACCGGACCGCCGTGCGGTCTTTGCGGTTCGCGAGCAGGGCCGCCGTTCCGCCGATGGCGAAGAGCAGCAAAGTTGTAAGGATCTGTAACAAGGAACGCTCCCGGTTTTAATAAATAAGATGGCTTTTAAAATACACCTTATTTGAATTTTTTCAAGCCGGAGAGCTCTAAAAGATGCGTTTGCATGCGTTGCAAAGTTAAAAGGTAATATTGTAAAAGTAAATGCACTTTTGGGGAAATTGAGCAGAGACGAAGTGTGTTTAGTCTTACGAATTTCAAGCACGAAACAATGCTGACGCCTGGAGCAACATTACTAACGCACACCATCAAAACAGGGTTGGATCAGGGCAAATTTGTAAGAGTGAAGGCTCCTGATTCAGTTGAAAAGTTTTTGGCCCGGATTTCCCCTTTCAAGAGTTGTTTGTCAATAATGTCCACAGACCCCGTATTCTCATGACGGCGGAGAAGGGGGAAACGGAAAATTTTGTCTGAACACAAAAAAACTCCGCAGCAAAAGGGGAGATTGTGCGGAGTTTTTTCCGGTGTAACCGAAACAGCGTCAGTGATCCGTATCCACAGGGAAAACAGGAGCGGGTGTGACTGCCGGCGCAACAGGCGCAGGTGCCGGCGGGGGAATGACTGCCTGAACCGGATTCGCATCACGGTATTCCAGGGCATTCATGTAGACGCGTGCTTTGTCGCGCTCGGAAAGGGTTCCCCAGACGCGAAGCATCGCAATCGTGATCGGATCGTTCGTGTCGCGGGCCGTGCAGTCTGCAACGGAGCAGGTCTGTTCGGGGGCGGACGTCAGATTGACGATCGCTCTTCTGTTACGCGGACTGATTTTTCCGCCTTTGTTCCAGTTCGTCAGCGTGTTCTGGGTCACCCCGAGCTGACGTGACACCTGAGTCCAGGAGAGGTGATTCTCTTCCATGTAGTTTCTCAGGAGGTCGATGAGATTCTTGTCGTTCATTTTTTTTGCCCTCCATAAAATGGGATGGCAATGTAACACACAAACGCTTATAAGTCAAGAGCCTGTTTTCCGTTTTGTTCATTTTTTTTGAAAAAATATCATCTTTTCGATCAAATAACAAAAGGAAAAGGCGCTTTTCTCGGGCGCTTGCGGGAAACACGCGCAATCCTATTGGCTTTATATAAAGGGGAGACAGCGTATTCCATTGTTTTGTTCGATGATTTTTTCAGGGAAATGAAAAATATTCTAACTTTTTTGTTCGGACGTTTTGAGCGTAAATCAGGTGACAGTTTATTGCTTTTTGGCAATGCGGGTGATTTGTTTTATAAATTTTAAGCCGGTTCATGGAAAAGTTTTCACGGGGGACTAAAACTGAAACATCCGCTCCAACTGCCGGAGAGTCAGACAGTTGCGTCTCCGTTTCTCCCGATTCCGCGATAATTTTTTAAAATCCGCTTTTCATTTGCGGAAAGCATGATATATTATCATCGGAAATCTATCAACACAACTAAACCAAGGTGTATTATGACGACTCCAAAGTACAAGAGTCCCGCACGCATTCCGCTGAAAAAACGGGACTGGATCGAAGGGGAGCTGACGCATGCTCCCGTCTGGTGTTCCGTCGATCTGCGCGACGGCAATCAAGCACTTCCCATGCCCATGAATCCCGCAAAAAAACTCGAATATTTCAAACTTCTTACCGATATCGGATTCAAGGAAATCGAAGTCGCTTTCCCCTCCGCATCACAGGATGATTTCGAGTTCACACGCGAGCTGATCGAGCGCAACCTCATTCCCGGCGACGTCCGCATCAGCGTGCTGACCCAGATGCGCGAATCACTGATCCGCCGCACCGTCGAATCCCTCAAGGGCGTTCACTCCGCCGTGCTTCATGCGTACATTGCGACTTCCGATCTGCACGGACAGATTGTTTTCGGCAAATCGCGTGAAGACATCAAGCGCATGGCGGTCGAGGGAACCAAGCTCATCCGCCGTCTTGTGGAAGAGGCGGGAATGAAGGATGTGATCGGCTATGAATTTTCTCCCGAGGAGTTCACGGACAGCGATATCGACTTTGTCGTCGATCTCTGCACCGCGGTCAAAGAGGCGTGGGGCAAGTCTGAAAAACGGGATTTCATCCTCAATCTCCCCGCGACCGTCGAGCGGCGTCCGCCGTGGCACTACGCGGATATGATCGCCTATTTCATTCAGCACTATCCGTATCTGGATGAAACCACGGTCAGCGTGCATTCGCACAACGACCAGGGCTGTGCCGTCGCCGCAACCGAGATGACTCTGCTTGCCGGCGCGGAACGCGTGGAAGGCACTCTGTTCGGACACGGCGAGCGCACGGGCAACGTGGATATTGTGACGCTTGCGCTGAATCTGAAGGCGCTCGGCATTGAACCGAATCTGGATTTCTCCAACCTTCCGAAAATCGCGAAGGCTGTGGAAGAGGCGAGCGGAATCGAGGTGCATCAGCGTCATCCGTATGCGGGGCAGCTGGTGTTCACCGCGTTCTCCGGATCGCACCAGGACGCCATCCGCAAGGGGTTCGAGAAGCGCGAAGAGGCGCAGAAGCTCTTCGGCGTGGGCTGGAAGATGCCGTATCTGCATATCGATCCGGCGGACGTCGGGCGTTCCTACGAGAAACTCATCCGCATCAACAGTCAGTCGGGCAAGGGTGGAATCGTCTATGTGCTTGAGCACGACTACGGGCTGCATCCGCCGAAAAATATGCATCCCCAGATCGGTGAGGCGGTTCAGCATTACACCGATCAGAAGGGCGACGAGATCGATGCTTCCGAGCTCATCAAGGTGTTCCGCGAGACGTTTATCGATGTGGAGGGACCGCTGAAACTGGTGCGCTACACGCGTGTCCCGACCGATGAGGCGGGAGAGAACCCGACCGTCAAGGTGCGTCTGGTTCTTGGCGTCAACGGAAAGGATATGGAGATCGAGGGAGCCGGAAACGGACCTCTTTCGGCGACGGTTCATGCGATCCGCAATGTTGCCGGGCTTTATGATTTCGTGCTGGAAGACTTCTCGGAACGCACGCTCGGCGGCACCGCGGATGCGAAGGCAATCGCGTATGTCGGAATCCGCCGCAAGCGCGACAACGCGCTGTTCTACGGAGCCGGTGAGCATTCCAACATTGACCAGGCGGCGGTTCAGGCGCTTGTCACGGCGATCAACAAGGCAATGAACGACGACGGAAAAGTCAACGGCTGAAAATGAAGAAGCACAGCACCATCCTTATTATTCTGACGGTGATCGTTCTCGTTCATGCGGTGATTCTGTTCTCGTGCATGTATTCCGAGGCGGGTGCCATTCCGGAAGCTGAAGAGAAGGGTCCCGCCGTTCCGTCGAAGAACGAGCCGGCGGACAATGCGGACGGCTCGGAAGCGGACAAACTTCCGGTCATCAATCCCATCACTCTGGATATGCCGCCGTCCCAGGCGGTTGAGGCTGTGCAGAATCCGGTTTCGCCTCCGGCAATTCCGTATGATCCGCATTTCGGCGAGCCGTTCGACTACCGTTATGCAGTGCAGGGGAATATCCCGGCGCTGCCGGGCAGCGCCAGCGCATCGTCGGGAATTCTCGTGGATCTGAGCACGCGGAATGTGCTCTGGGCAAAAAATGCGCGGAACGCCTATCCGATCGCCTCCATGACGAAAATCATGACGTGTTTGCTTGCCTACGAGGATATTCTTGCGGGCAAATATACGCTGGATACGCAGGTGAAAGTCACCGCGGCGGCGTCGCGGATCGGCGGAAGTCAGGTGTACCTGGATCCGCGCGAGACGTTCAAGCTCGGAGACCTGATGAAGGCGACGTCGATCAAGAGCGCGAACGATGCGGCGTATCTGATCGCGGAATTCATCGGCGGCGGCAACGTTCAATCGTTTGTCGACCGCATGAACGCCCGCGCCCGCGAACTCAAAATGGTGAATACGCGCTTCTGCAACCCGAACGGGCTGCCGGGCAAGACGGCGAAGCAGGACAATGTTTCGAGTCCGGAGGGAATGGCGCGCCTCGCGGAGGCGACGCTTTGTCACAAACAGCTGATGGACTGGGCGTCGACCCGTCTGGACACCTTCCGTGAGAAGGGGCAGAAGGGTTATATGATGATCAAGAATCACAACTATCTTCTTCCGGGTTCTTCCGAAGCCGCGACGGGAGTGGACGGGCTGAAAACCGGGTTCATCAACCGCTCGGGGTTCTGTCTGACCGCGACCTGCCTGCGCGACGGACGGCGTCTGGTTGCGGTTGTCACGGGATATCCGCACCGCCGTGACCGCGATATGTTTGTACGCCGGCTTCTCGACTGGGGCTATGCCCGTGCCGCGGATCCGGCGGCGGCTCTGAAGCGGGACCGCACGCTTCCGGCAGCGAAACCGCAGCCGAAAAAGACGCCTCTGCAGAAGAAAGCCGTTCAGAAAAAACAGGGGCAGAAGAGTTCGCCGCAGAAAAAACAGGTGCAGAAGAAGGCTCCGGCAAAGAAGGCGCAGCCGCAGAAGCGGAAAAAAGCGAATTGAAGGACTCCGGTAGGGGGAGTCTTTTTCTGCTTTTCGGAGTTTTTCTTCAAAAAAAAATGAAAAAAAGCAAAAAAAAATTTGAATCTCCTGATTTTAATGTTATTGTTTCAAGAGATTCATATTTTTATTTCATGAACCCCCGGACGGGATTTTTCCGGTTCCGGAAGCAAAGGGAGAAAATGGTCGAATGGATGAATATGTGATTCAGACGGAAGGGCTGTCAAAGTGCTACCGCCACTGGTTTTCGCGCGGTCCGAAGGCTTTGGACAACCTCTCGATTTCGGTTCCCCGCGGATCCGTGTTCGGATTTCTCGGTCCCAACGGAGCCGGAAAAACAACGACAATCAAGATTCTGATGGATCTGATCAAGCCGACCGAAGGCAGCGCAACGGTGCTCGGAAAACCCGCGTATGACGTCGAGGTCAAGAAGCGCATCGGCTTCCTGCCCGATTCGCCCGCATTCAGCAAACAGCTGACCGCGCGCGAATTCCTTTCGATCTGCGCAAAACTCCTGCGCATCCCCTCGGATGTCCGCAATGAAACGATTGAGGAGACGCTTGAGACGGTCAAAATGGCGGATCATGCGAAGGAAAAACTCGGTTCGTTTTCGCGCGGCATGCTCCAGCGCATCGGCGTGGCTCAGGCTCTGCTCAACAAGCCGGAGCTGCTGATCCTCGACGAACCGCTTCTCGGACTCGACCCCTACGGCCGTCAGGAATTCAAACAGATCATCATTGAACAGCAGAAGAAGGGAACGAGCGTGTTCTTCAGCAGCCATATCCTCTCCGACGTGGAGGAGATCTGCGACCGCATCGCGATTTTGAAGAAGGGGCATCTGCTCTGCACCGGCAAGCTCGACGATCTGCTCGCCGCCTCCGGAATCAACGTTGTGATCGCTCCGGGAGCGGACAAGGTGTTCCGCGAACTCATGGTTGACGCCGAAGGCAGCGTGAAGAATCCCGACGGCGGCTGGACTCTTCAGTTCCCGCATCACGCGACGCACATCAAGGACCGCGTGGAGGAGCTCAAGAAGGAGTTCCCGGACGCAGTGACGCTCTCCGCCTCGCGCGAGAAGCTGGAGGATTTCTTCTTCCGGACCGTGGAAAATGCAAATGTTTAACAAAAATACCGAAATAAACAAAAACACAAAAAAGGAGACGTTATGAACGAAATCATAACAATCGCCAGCGGCACCTGGAAAAACGTGCTGCGCATGAAAGTCGTGTACTTTCTCATCTTCTGTGCTCTGGTTCTCGTCGCCAGCGCCGTCAACTACGATGTCCTCTCCATGGGACTCCACAAAGAGCTGATGATCGACGTTGCTCTTGTGCTCAACTCCATTGCCGCGGTGCTGGTGGTGATCTCGCTGACGTTCGAGATTCCGAAGGAGCTCCGCGAAGGTGTGGCGTCCACGCTGCTGGCGAAGCCGCTGGGACGTTTCCAGTATCTGCTGGGCAAGATGATCGGCTGCATTGTTACGGGCGCGGTGATCTGCGCGCTGATCGCGGTCGGTTCGTTCATCGTCTTCAACATCGCGTTCGGACAGCGCATTGATCTGGCGATGTTCCAGTCTCACCTGCTCGTCATTCTGGCTCTGATCCCGATGTCGGCGCTCGGCGTGCTGTTCGCGGTGATCCTGCCGGAAGTGATCGCACCGATCATCACGGTCGTGGTCATCTGGTTCGCGTTCTCAACGAAATGCCTTGCGAACATCTGGGGCGTTTACGGCGGACTTCTTCCGGACCTCGACCTCTTCAACTTCAAGGCGAACGCCGTCTACCAGGTGAATATTCCGTGGATGTACGTTCTGCTCGTCGCGGTGTGGGGCATCTGCTATGCGGCATTCGCTCTCTCCCTCGCCAGCATTGTCTTTGAACGCAAAGACATCAAGTAATAAGGAGCATCAGAATGAAAAGACTTCCGATTTACATTGTCGTTATGATTGCGGCTTTTATTGCGGCTTCCTTCCTTTCCGCGAAGCTGAATAAAGAGCAGCTCAAATTCGCCCCGGAAAAGGCGACCCTTTCCGGCTCTCCGATCGCGGGCTTCCACAAGTTCGCCTCCGACGTCCAGTGGATGCGCCTGGTCAACTACCTCGGCTCGCTCCAGACGGTCGACGAATCCAACGTCGGTGATGTTTCCGCGAAACTGCAGGAACTCGTCGGACTCGATCCGAATCTTGAAAAGATTTACAAGGACGGCGCTATGCTGATCTCCATCGCGGATCCCGCGAAGACCATCGAGTTCCTCAATGCCGCCTGCAAGAACGAATACCTCAAGAACAACTGGCAGATTCCGTTCTACGCCGGTTATGTCATGATGTACAACGTCAAACCCGCCAACTACGATGAGGCTGTCCGCTTCTTTGAAATAGCGATGAAGCGTTCCGGCAGCGACAGCGGCGCAACCTATGTCGTCAGCAGCTTCTTCCGCGCCAAAGCCAGAGGTCTCGTCCAGAAAAACATTGTGAAGGATGAGCGCGTCGCTCTGCTGCAGGTTCTCTTTGAAGAGTGGGACAAGAACCAGAAGGCCGGAGCGGAGAACGGCGGACGTGACACCGCGTACAACCAGAACCTGAATGACCGTCTCATCAAGGCTCTGAAGGACGTCAAGGTCGCTTCCGACGACTACATGCCGACCGCCGAGGGCAAAGCTCTGGCCGACAAGGTCATTGCCCGCGTGTTCGATAAAGCGCACATCTGCTCCAACTGCACTGCTGCGTATGCGGCGGGCGAGAAGTTCTGCGCCTCCTGCGGCAAGCCGGTTCAGGTCTGGGGACTCTGCAAAGTTGCATCCTGCAAGGCTCCGCTCAAGGGCGGTTCCGCAGCCTTCTGCAGCACCTGCGGAGCGAAGCAGAACTGATGTTTTCCGAAAAGAAAACAGCTACTCGTCACAGAACCGCCACCATTGCGATGGCGGCGGTTCTGGTCGTTTCCCTTGCCGGATATTTTGTTTCCGAAAAGGTTCTCCGCACCGCGATGCTCAAGCCGATCAAGCGTGAAAAAGTCGATTTCGCCAAAGTCCTCGACTGGCTGCCGCCTAAGGCGAAAGCCGAACTCGAATACCGCGCCCGTTATCTTGACCTCCGTCAGAAATACGATGAAGCGCAGAGCAAAGAGGACAAGCTCAGCACCGCGTATGCGCTCGCCTGTCACACTCGCGATATGGACGAGCACAATACTCTCATGCTTCAATTTATCGACAATCCCGCGTATGCCGGGATGAAAAATCTCTATCTGCCTTATATGCGGATGCTTCACAATCCGAAGAATCCGAAAACGATTTCCATTCAGAAATATTATGAATTCATCAACACTCTGACCGATCCCGAACAGATTTACCTTGCGTGGCGCGACGGACGCGACCGTCTGGGGCGGCTCGGTCTGCGCGATCTGCATATCGTTCACGCCGAATTCCTTCTTCCGCTGCTCGACAAGCCGGCGGAAACCTACTTCTTCCGCGAATACGCCTGGCAGTTCGAAAACCTGCGGAACAATGCGAGACGCATCGCCGGCGACATCGACAAGCGCATCGCCCGTCAGATCGTCCGCCCCGGCGAAGCCGAATACGGCGCGCGCATGAAAAAAGCCGCGGAGAAGGCGGAACAGTACCGCCAGTTCATTCAGCGCAGCTGGACAACCTACAACAATCTCCGGGATTACAACAACATCCTGGTCCGCCGCGCGGCCTTTGAAAAGACTGCGCCGGAGAAGAAACTGGATGCGGCAATCGCTCTGCTGCGTCAGGACCGCACGCCGTCCGCGCGCCGCGCCGTTGTCGAAGCGCTCCGCAAAGATCCGAAGTTCCGCGACGACCCGAAGATGGCGACGCTTTACGCGCTGCTCGCGGATGACATGAATTTCGTCGATGAAGTCCTGCATCCGTATCTTGAGGCGGCGAAGGACCCGGTTCTGGTTTACCGCACGTGGCGGGAAGTGTGCAAGCGGATCAACGCCGTGTCGTTTTCCGCTCACCGGAAGCTGGATGTGCTGCTGCCTCTGATGAACGTTCCGGTTGAAAAGATTCCGTTCCGGGATTATGAAGCTGTTTACGACCTGATCGAGCGCTGCGCGATTTTTGAAAACGACCGCGACCTTGTTTTCCGTGTCCGGGAGCGCCTGGAGGAACTGAAAAAGAAACCGTCGTATTACCGCTGGAACAATGAGCGGAAGAAACAGGAGGCAAAATAAATGTGGGCGATTGCACAGTTTTCCCTTTTGAAAATGCGTGAATCGGCGTTTTACATGCTGATGATTGTCGCCGCGGTGATCTGTCTGTTCACGAATTCCGCCGATCCGGTGACGGAGCAGGTGGCGCGCGGATCGCTCTTTTCCTATGCATTCTCCGGAAGCACAGGGGCGCCTTCAATTGCGATGGGCTCGTGCGTCGCGCTGATCATCAGCATCCTGATTTCCTCGTTCTACGGTTCCTCGGAGATTCCGTCAGACATCAATTCGGGGGTGATTCTGATCATTCTTTCCAAGCCGGTGGGACGGCTCCGCTATCTTGCGGGGAAGTTCACCGCAATTGTGATCATGGCATATGCGATTTTCATTTTCCTCCAGATTGTGCTGTTTGCATCGAGCAAGTTCTTCGGCTTCGGCGTGGTCCCGTACAACTCGGTGCAGATGGCGCTGCGGCAGCTGATTCCCGCTCTGATTCTGCTTCCTCTGATTGCGGCGAACATCACGTTCTCAATTGCCGCAGGTGCGCTGGGGGCGATGATTTTCTCCGCGCTGTATCTGATTTTCTGTGCGGTGATGGCATTCCTGCCGCTTGCAATGTCGCTTTTCCCGGACGGCATGATTCCGTTTGCGGATACGTTGCTGTTCGCGGTTCACTATGCGTTCCTGAATCCGCTGTTCTACTTCCATGACATGGCGGTCGGCACAGGTCCGCTGATTGCGCTGGTCTGCTATTCCGTCTCCGTTTCGGCGCTGTTCCTGCTGCTCTCCGTCTACATGCTGTTTACGACGGATCTGAACACGAATACACGCTGACGATGACTGAGACTGTTTCGCACGAGGATTCGCCCCCCCGGCAGATCCTCCGCCGTTTTTTCGCCAACCGCGCCGCCGTAACCGGACTTCTCCTGATTCTGCTGATGCTGGCGACGGCGGTGTTTGCTCCGCTGCTTGCCAACGAGCGTCCGCTCCTGACTGTTCTTCACGGTTCCTGGAACTTTCCGGCATTCCGCGGACTTTTCACGACGCGCAGTCCGGAGGTATTCATCGAGCTCGGCTTCAACGCGCTTCTGCTTTATGTTCCGGTCGTCATTCTGATTCTGCTGATTTTAAGGCGGAAACCGCGCGTCTGGAAAAGTGCCGGACTTTTGACGGGTGCAATTCTGATTTTGACGGTTTTCATTTTTCAACCCGTCAAATTTGACGGAACGGACTGGCGGAGCGAGTCGGCGCGCATCCGTTCGGAGGGCGGATTCGTGCTCAGCGCACCAGTCCCGTACGGACCTTTTGAGACGATCGGCACTCCGTACGAGCCTCCGTCAAAAGAGCATTGGTTCGGAGTCGACCACTCGGGACGCGACGTGGCGGCGCGAATGGTTTACGGCGCCCGTGTTTCGACGGCCGTCGGTTTTCTCGCGACGGCGATTTCGATGGTGATCGGCACATTCCTCGGACTTTTTGCGGGGTACCGCGGGGGAAAGACCGATCTGCTGGTGATGCGTCTCGTCGAGATCGTGATCTGTTTCCCGACGTTCCTTCTTCTGCTGATTCTGATGTCGATTATGCTGGACTACGACTGCCGTCAGTCGATCCTGCTGGTGATTCTGGTGATCGGTTTTACGGGCGGCTGGCCGGGGCTCTGCTGTCTGGTGCGCGGGGAGACTCTGAAGCAGCGGGCGATGCCGTACATTTCCGCTGCGGAGACGCTGGGGGTGCCGACGCGGCGGATTCTGCTGCTGCATCTTCTGCCGAATGTTTCGGGACCGATTTTCGTGACGTTCACGTTCAATGTGGCCGGGGCGATTCTTGCGGAGAGCTCGCTGAGCTTTCTCGGATTCGGGGTGCAGGATCCGGCGGCGAGCTGGGGGGAGCTGCTGCGGCAGGCGTTCCCGGATCCGGTGTCGTACTGGCATCTCACGCTCTGGCCGGGGCTCGCGATTTTCCTTGCAGTCTGTGCGTTCAATTTTGCGGGAGAGGGGCTCCGGAAAGCCGTTTCACCTGAATAATTAAGATATTTATCGGAGAAAAACCTTTTTTTCGCACTTTCGGGGGGTTGCCAAAAACGGGTTTATGTGGTATAATATATTCAAGTATAACTTCAACAGTCGCAACAAATAAAGATTGCGATGAATTTCAGGACAGGATAGAGACATGAATCGTATTTATTGCACAACAGTTCTGGCGGCTGCGGCGCTTTTCGTTTTTCCGATGGGACTTCCCGCACAGGCGAAAAAGAACGCGGCGGTGAAGCCGGTCGGAATGAGAATCAAATACACTGCGCCGTCTTCCGATAAAACGCTTGCGGTTTCTCTTGCGAAGTATGACTTTATCGAACGCGTGCTCCGCGCCCATATCGTGGCTGGAGAGGATATCTGGAACAAGGACGTCGCCAACACGATTCTGGGAGATGTGGCGACGGAGATTCCGTTCAAACCGTCTGCACCGCTGGACAAGCGGAGCAAGAAGGAGCTGCGGCTTGCGGCGGAACGGAAAATCTCGAAACAGTTCCCGAAGTCGCTCGTTCAGTACAAAAAGGAGCTGACGGAGGAGGCTGAACGGCGTTTTACCCATTACAATCTGCGCGACAATATCCGCATCCGCTACCGTCGTGGACCGCATATTTATCAGGTTTCCGGAACCTACTACTCGCTTTCGCCGGACCGTCGGGTTGTGCGGATCGGAAGCCGCGTCATCCCCTACATCGACGTGCTTCCGGAGGATCAGGAGAAGATTGACATCCAGGTCTGCGAAGCCAAGCGCGCGGATTTCGTCAACACCCGTTACGAAGATTACCGCCAGCGTCGCCGCGACGCCTTCATGCGCGCGTTCAATGAGATTCAGGATGCGCAGGATAACGCCAACGAAAAGGCGGGTTACATCAGCTTCCTCGACCGCTGGTATACGGCGGAGGAACTCACGTGGCAGAAGATCAACACCGAACGTCAGAAAATTTCCGCGGAGAACAAGAACAGCAAAGACGCCGCCGAGCTTCTCGTGTTCGATACGCCGGATGAGAATGCCCTGAGAGAGAAAATCAAAGAGAACAAGAAAAATGTCGCCGATCTTACAGGAGTGGATTCCGACCAGGGATACGCTTCCGCATTCTGGGGATTCTCGCGCGGCGAAGCTCGCCTCGCACTCAAATTCGACAACTTCAGCCCGATGGCGACAAAAGAATACGACTACTTTGTCACGCCGAACCGCCAGATCCGGAACGTGCAGTTCGATTACATCAACAACAGACTTTCCCGTGTCATCATCTTCTACATGCGCGTGAACTTCAACGACTATGAGAAGCTGAAGGAACAGCTTGCCGCAATCTACGGGGAGGACGATTTCAAACGGGCGTTCCCGCGCGACCCGCGCAACCGCGACCGTCTCCGTCCGCACACGTGGACCGGTAAGACGACAGTGGTTCATCTCTCCATCAACTTCAATGAAGAGGACGACATCATCAGCGGAGTGACGGTTGTCAAGGAGAGAGTCGGCGCGTACAACGCGCAGACGACGCTGACAAAGGATCATCAGAAGAAATAAAAGCGTCTGACCGGCTGTTTTACCGGGGCTTCCGTTTCGAGTTCTTTGAACGGAAGTCCTGAATTTTTTTCGGCGGTTCGAACTTCGGAATGATTCCGCGCCGCGGCTGTTTCACCACGACCGAGACGGTGTTGGGTTCACCGGCGCGCACCTGGAACGAGGTGACAACGGGGCTGTCGTGATTCACAAGACACGCGGGCGACTTGTCACGTCCGCCGTCGATGTAGAACTCGGCGCGGTGCTGCAGAATCCATTTATCGGGGCGGTACACCTCCGGCTGGCGTTCGGAGTAGCTGGAGAAGTCTCCGTTTTCGAGCAGTTTACCGTTGAGACGGACCGAATCGACCATGACCCAAGGGCGCAGTTCGTCTTCCTTGCGCCAGAGTCCGCTGATGCGGATCCAGACTTCGCCGGAGCGGTTTGGAACGAACGTGACGGAGTATTCAGTCCATTCCTCGCGCAGCGGTTCTTTGCCGGAGGCGGTGATGACGAAGCGCGCATCGTCGCGGTACCAGCTGGAATTGTAGACGTTGGATTCCTTCTGCGGGAGCCCTTTGAGGACAATGCGGTTGGGGATGGCGTTGATATCGATCCGGAAATAGGAACGGGTGTCCTTTTCCGGAATTTTGTTCTGTGCGCCGAGAAGAGCGGCGCAGCAGAGAATGACGACGGTGAGCTTATTTCGGATTGAAGATTCCATAGTTTTTCTCGCTGTTTTTCGCGAGGTTGTAGGCGGTGTTGCGGTCGAAGGGACCGGTCATGATGACGGCTTCCGCCTCTTCACCGAGCTGGGCGGGTTTGAAGACGCGGTAGAGCACGCCGTCAATGATGAGGGCGACGTTCTGACCTTTGCGTTCGGTGGCGAGGTTTCCCCAGAGCATTTTTCCGCGGCGGTCGAGCGTGAGTTTGAGGTCGCAGAACTGCGGATCTTTTTTATTGGGCATGAGTTCGATTTTAGAGATGTTGCGCGAATGGATGAGAGAGTTCGTATTGATGTAAATGCGCTTGCCGTCGAAGGTCGTGACTTCCTGTTCGAGCGTTTCGGAGCGCGGGTATTTGACGACGTCGTGAATGGAGATTACGTAATCGGGTGTTGTTTCGAAGACGCTGGGGTTGACGAAGTCGTTGCCTTCCATGTTTTCGAGTGTGCGGAGGGTGTCGCACGAGGTGAAGAGGAAGACGGCGCAGAGACCGAGTGCTGCAGCGGTTGATTTTTTCATATGAATAAGCTCCGTAATTACAGGTTGATACACTATAACATAAGAGTTGGAAAATGCAAATGCCCGCACAAAGAAATCTTCATGCGGTCATTCGGAGGAACCTTGTCAAAGTAAACGCACAGGCAAAAAAGAGCTGTGACCGCAAAACATTGGACGGGGGATGAACACCGGGGAGGTGTTCGGAATTCGTCGAAATCGACGGC
>DHMO01000053.1:0-6641 GCA_002405835.1 Lentisphaeria bacterium UBA4640
ATTTTATGGGATAGCTCTGGAAATCAGATGCAGTAATCAAGGAAATCGCCGGCATTCTCGCGGGTTTTGTCGACGATATCCTGGAGCGTGATTTTTGCGAGCGACTGGCGAATCTCTTCATTGAGCTTCGCCCACATTTTCCGTGTCGCGCATCCGTTGATCCGGGCGCAGGCGTCGGGATCCTGAACACAGTCCACGATGTTGATCGGACCTTCCATGACCTCGACGATATCCAGCACCGTGAGATATTTCGGGAATCGCGCCAGACGGTATCCGCCTTTTGCTCCGCGGATGGATTTCACCATTCCCGCGCGCTTGAGTTCGATGATGAGACGGCTGATGTATTTTTCTGAAATCTGCTGTGATTCCGCGATGTCGCGGATCATACGGGGCGAATCTCCTTCGTGAAGGGCGAGATCAAGAAGAATCCGCAGACCGTATCTGCCTTTTGTTGAAATTTTCATATTCGTTTCTCTTATTGTTTTGGAGATAAAGATTCTCCACTGTTTTAGTAGTAATATAGTGCGGAAAAATGAAAATGCAAGTTTTTTTATCAGGAACGAAGCGCGCGCAGCAAGGCTTCTGCGGTGTTGTAGGAAAGTTCCGGCCAAGTGAGCGAGGCGGAACCGCCGAACCGGGCAAGCAGAACATCGCGGAGCTCTGCTTTTTCCATTTGCGGATTGCGTTTCAGAAGCTCTTCCGCTGTCCGCATGCAGTTGTCCGCCGTTTCGATGCAAAGATCCAGAAAAGGCAGAAGTTCCGGCTGTTCGATTTCACCGTTCGAGGGGCGCTCCGGATGTCCGAGCACCATGCGCCGGACTTCTCCGGATGCACAGAGGCGGCGGATGCGTTCCAGCGAAGCGCGGTATGCGACAGGACTGTCGTAGAGCGGAAGCCCGATGTTGTCCGAGCCGCAGCCCTGCACGGCGTCGCCTGTGAAGAGCGTTCCGGTTTCCGGTTCCAGAATGCAGATGGAATCCGCGGAATGACCGGGCGTGTGAATGACTCGGACACACACATCGCCGTCGTGCACTTCATCGCCGTCAGCAAGTTCGCGGTCGGGAATGAAACCGGAGGCGCGGAGCGAATCCGCACCGTTGCGGTGAATGGAAAACACAGCCCCGGTGAGTTCCCGGAGCTGTGCGTTGCATTCGACATGGTCGCTGTGCGAATGCGAGTTCAAAACCTGGCGGACAGCGGACCACGGGATGCGCCGTTCCCGAAGAAACGGCGCAAGCGTGGCGTCGACCGCTCCCTTGACGGCGGAGTCGATCAGGAAACTGCACGACTGCCCTTCAATGAGGAGCATCGACACCCAGAATCCGGGGACAAGCCACGGATGCTTGACTGTCCAGACCCGGATCATGTCATTTGATCAGCGAGCAGGGACCGCCGATGCAGCCGCCTCCGCAGCTCATGACTTCGAGGAAGTTGCCGGGCATCTTGCCCATTGCATAGAGCTTCAGGAGCTTGGCCGTCTTCTTGTCGATGCCGTTGATGAACTTGTTGTCGAGCTTGAAATTCATCTTGGCAAGGTCGGGGTTCTTCCGGCTCATTTCCTGGATGACCGCCTCGGTGACTCCGCAGCTCTTCGCATAGTTGCGGGACGCCTGGTCGGCAGGCTCTTCGATGTTCCACGGCTCCTGCTTCATGATGTCGATGCCGAGTCCGGCGAGCATGGCGCCGAGCTCTTCAAAGGTCATGACGTAATCGACTTCCGGAGCGTTCTCCGCTTCCCAGCGTTTCGCGATGCAGGGACCGATGAAGACCGTGAGCGCATTCGGACGTTTTTCGTGAACGAGACGCGCTGCGAATTTCATCGGGCTTGGGGTCGTGGAAACCTTGTCGAAGAATTCGGGAACATGGCGCTTGACCAGTTCCACATAAGCGGTGCAGCAGGATGTCGTCATGATTTTCTGTCCCGCAATCATCTTTTCGGCGAATTCGGCGGCTTCATGTTCTGTGGTGAGTTCCGCGCCGAGGGCGACTTCCATCACATCGGTGAATCCCGCCTGGTGAATGGCGCTGAACAACTGTTCCACGGTTCCGGGGAACTGCATGAGCGCGGAGGGGGCGACCATCGCAACGATTTCGCGTCCTTCCTTGATGGACTGGAGAATCGGAATCAGCTGCGAGCGTTCCATAACGGCGCTGAACGGGCACTTGCTGAAGCACTTTCCGCAGAAAATGCAGTGCTTGAAGTCGATTTCAGCCACGCCGAGTTCGTTCTTGCGGATCGCTCCGACCGGACACGCCTCTTCGCAGGGAACGGTGGTTTTGATGATCGCGTTGAACGGGCAGACCTGCTGGCATTTGCCGCACTTGATGCACTTCGAGTAGTCGATGTGCGACTGCTGGTTGATGACGCTGATCGCGCCCTTCGGGCAGTTGAAGACGCAGGGACGCGCGAAGCATCCGCGGCAGGTCGGCGTCACATAGTAACGGCTTTCGGGACAGGAGGAGCAGGCGGATCCGCAGACGGAAAGCGGCTGTTTGACCTCTTTTTTATCCTTGTTGTCGATCGCTTCCTGAAGATAGGATTTCAGGGAGCGCAGCTCATCGGTCTCCTCTTCGGAAGAGAAGCCGAGAAGACCCATCAGGCGGTATTTCAGTACTGCCCGGTCATGATAGATACAGCAGCGGCTGGACTTTTCGGTCTTCGGTCTGAGGGCGATTGGAATACGGTCAATCGTGTCTGCCAGCTTGCCGTCCTTGAAATCACGGACGATTCGGATCATCAGCTCGCGACGCATCCGTTCCGCACCATTGCTCATTATTTTCCTCCACGGTTTTTAAGAATGTTGTAAATTTTGTCACAGACGGACTCGACGGTTGCGTTGCTCATCAGCTCGCCGTCGATCCGGACGAAGGGGGCGCCGCCGAGGTTGTCGTCCGAGCACGCTTCAAGACAGGGAATAGCCGAGATGTCAACGATCTCCTTCCAGTCTTCCGGCATGATGGTTTCGAGACGAAGAAGTTCCGCCGCGCCGAGCATGTAACATGCGGTTCCGCAGCAGATTTCGATCTTGATTTTGCGATCCTCCATTCTGTACCTCCTTAGTAATACTTGATAGAGACCTGCTTCCGGTAGTTCTGTTTCAGAATATCGTGCAGGCGTTTTATTATGTTTCTTCGGATTTCGAGGTCGACAGGAAGGTTCGGGTCCTGATGCGCCTCGTTGACTTTTGTTCCGACGATAAACTCGATGATGTCGCTCTCCAGCATGCCGTTGATGATGTCCTTCGCGGCCGGCGGGGAGTCGTCCCAGTTTCCGCTTTCGAGATCCGACGCGACGCGTGTCAGAGTCAGAATGCCTTCTGTGACGATACCGATTCCGGGAATGATTCCCGGCGGGGGAAGCCCTTTGCTGAAGCGTACCATTTTCAGGTCGATTTCAACCTTCGTGCGCAGTTCCCGTTCAATAATGTTTGCGGTCGTTCCGCCGCAGATGATCACACGGTCGGCTCCGGTTTCCGGCTGGGCGAGCGCGGCGAACTCCTGGTCGCGCTCCTTGCGGAACGGAGGTCCGGTGAGGACGCGGCAGACGCGTGGCTTGCGCAGATAGATCACCAGACAGCTGATGTCGTCGATGCACTTGCGGTTCGGGTTGATCGAAAGCGCCTGATAAGCAACCGCCTGGGCAATATCCTTTGCGGAGATGTCCGGCTGGCGGGCGATGAGCTCCTGAACGAACTTCATGAGCCCGCGGCGTCCCCATCCGAACTTGTAGTTGCGCTGTCCGAGTCCAGCCTGTGTGACGCCGTCGGAACAGGCGATCAGACGGTCGCCGACTTCCAAACGCAGCTCGGAAAGCTGCATTTCGCGGTCCGGCCAGCGTTCCGAAACGAGCGTCTTCGCGGAAAACGGCGGAATTTCAACCGTTCCGCGGAGCTGAATATACGGCGGATTGCCCATTTCGACAACTTTTGTTTTGCCGCCCATCTGCATATCCAGAATCGTGAAAGTCGCATAGCTGATTTTGCGGATTTCGCAGACGGGGAGGGTATCCATGATTGTTTCCGCCGACTGGAGAATATCCATGTTCGAGCGGATGAATTTCATCGCCATCGTTGTTGTGAGCGTGGCAAGCAGATTCGCCTTGATTCCGCTGCCGAGACCGTCGGAGAGAACCGCGATGTTGCGGTTTTCGTTCTCCAGCCTCTGCCACTGGAAATTGTCGCCGCAGGCAGCCTGACCGTCTTTGGTAAGCTGGCAGCATTCCATTTCAACAAACGGGGAATCATACTTCATTTGTGCTCGGTCTCCTTGCCGTCCTTGTGGTCGGTGTAGGTGCCGGCGACTTCTTTCAGCAGAATTTCTGTATCCGCCATGTGTTCGCCGAGGTAACGGGCGATCTTCTGGACGGTCATGACGTTCTTGCGGATAACCTCTTTCGCACGTTCGGCAATTTGCTCGCGCTTGAGTTCATTCTGGGTAACGTCCTGAATGACCGCGCCGACCGTCTGGCCTTCGTTGATGGTGAAGACGCTGATGTTGAGAATTCTTTCTCCGGAGACCTGATTGAATTTTTCGATTTCGCCGCCGTTCGCAAGCACGCTCTCGAAAAGGTCGGTGAAGTCGATCATGGAGTCGAGATAAGCGCCGTTCAGATTTCCGCAGGAGTCGAAGGCCAGCAGAGTGTCCTCGCCGCAGAGCTCGGCGAAATGCCGGTTGCATTCGATGACCTGAAGATCCTGATCGGCAAGCACGACCGCGACGGGAATGTAGCGGATCAGCGCATTGCTGGTCTTCTGGGAAATCTTGCGGAGATAGGAGAGACACATGGAAGTCTCCGCCTTGCCGTCAAGCATCGCTTTTGCGAATTCGCGGCAGCTGTTGTATCCGCATCCGCCGCAGTTGAGTTCATCTTCCGCGGAATATTTGCCGATGCGGTGAAGCGCCTGGAGAATAGCCGCTTCATCCGGCTGCGGTTCGGAGTGGCGGTCCGGATAAATCAGTTGCTGAATGTTGACGGGAACCTCGCGGCCGACACTGCTGCGGTGCGGCGCATGAGCCGCCGTTTCGAGCAGAATGTCAATGCGGGAGGATTCCCGGCGCATAACGGGACCGTTGACGCATCCGCCGTCGCAGGCAAGCATTTCAACAAAGATTTTCGAGCCGCTCTCTTTGAGTGTCTTGAGTTCAACTTTTTCAATCAGCCGCGCGATGTTGGGGAGACCGGAGACGGCAAGCAGACGGGCATCGACTTCGGGTGAGCGGAGCGTTTCGTTCATTCCGCCTTCAATCGAATAGACGCGTCCTTCTTCCGCCTGAACGGGAACCAGCGGCTCCTCGTTCATTTTGTCGAGAGAGATTCCTTCGCTTTTCAGCCAGGATTCGAGCGCGGCAAATGTGATTGCCAGACTCAGATCGTCCGGGTTGCGGTCCGCCTCGTTCTTCTTCGCGGCGCAGGGGCCGACGAAAATGACCTTGATGTCATCCCCGTAAACCTGTTTCAAATATTTGCAGTGCGCCATGACGGGCGAGGTGACCGGAAGAAAGTTGTCGGTCCATGCCGGATAATATTTACGGATAAAATCGACGGAAGCCGGACATGCCGTGGATAGATAGACGCCGGGCTCCGCCTGTTTGAGCAGTTCCGCGGTCTGCGCGCTGACAAACTGCGCGCCGATCGCCGTTTCGCTTGCTCCGGCGAAGCCGAGACGCTTGAGAGCCGCGGCAAGCCTGCCGATGGGAATATCTTTGAAATAACCGACATAGCTTGGTGCGATGGATGCGTAAACCTTTGCGCCGGAATGAAGCAGGTATTGCGCACGGGAGAGATCCGAGCGGATTTTCTTGGCTTCCGCGGGACAGACTTTGACGCATTCTCCGCATGAAACGCAGAGCTCCGGAATCACCGCCGCACGTGCGTTGACGATCCGGATGGCTTTGCAGTGACAGTGCCGGACACATTTGTAGCAGTCCTGACACTCGTTCGCCGTCGTGTAGATCGGAAAATTCTGATTCATTGTTGATCCTGTAAATTCGGGGTTACAGAGTCCGTTACAACCTCTATTCCTTAACTCTCAGCAATATATCACACATTTTGTGGAAATTGCAAGCGGGAAATGAATTATTTTTCCGGAAATAATTTTTTCATCAGGTCGAGCATGACGCCGCGGTCGACTTTTGTGTAGATCTGATCGTCAACCACAACGATGGGGCCGTCGGCGCAGCGTCCCTGGCAGAGCGCACCCTGAAGTTCCAGATCAACTTCATCTTTCAGATGATGTTCCTCAAGATACTTCTGGATGACTTCGACATTCAGTTCATTGCCCCGCGCGAAGCAGGAACTGCCGATGCAGACGGTGATCTTAGGCTTTGCCATATATGTTTCCTCCTGGACGTGTTGACAAAAAAATACGGGTTATACCGTAATATAACCCGTATTTTGAAAAAGTCACGCCTTATTTTCCATAATATGCGCGGAGGAACATCTCCTTGATTTCGGAAATCAGCGGATAGCGCGGATTTGCGCCGGTGCACTGATCGTCGAAGGCGTCTTCGCTGAGCTTGTCGAGCTTGGCGAGGAATTCTTTTTCCGGAACTCCGGCTTCCTGAATGGTTTTCGGAATCTGGAGTCTGTCTTTCAGTTCCTGAACCTTCTGAATGAGGAGTTCGACCTTCTCGTCGTCGTT
>DHMO01000053.1:6707-38192 GCA_002405835.1 Lentisphaeria bacterium UBA4640
TTGCCGCCGAGCTTCAGGAAGTCCGCCAGGCTGGCGTAACGTTCCTTCGCATCCGGGCACTTGTACTGCGGGAAGGTTCCCTGCTTGGTCGGTTTGGTCGTCGCATTGAAGCGGATGACTTCATTGATCAGCAGAGCGTTTGCAAGTCCGTGCGGGACATGGAAGGCCGCGCCGAGCTTGTGAGCCATCGAGTGGCAGACACCGAGGAAGGCGTTTGCGAACGCCATACCGGCGATTGTGGAAGCGTGGTGGATTTTCTCACGAGCTTTTTCATCGACGGTTCCGTTTTCGTAAGCTGCGGGCAGGTACTTGAAGACCAGGCGGGCGGCTTCACGGGCAAGACCGTTGGTGTATTCGGAAGCGAGGATCGAAACACGGGCTTCGAGAGCGTGAACCAGAGCGTCGATACCGGAGTAGGCGGTAAGTTTCTTCGGCATGTTCATCACCAGACGCGTGTCGATGATCGCCATGGTCGGGGTGAGTTCATAGTCCGCCAGCGGATACTTGTAGCCGGTCGTTTCGTCGGTGATGACGGCGAACGGTGTAACTTCGGAACCGGTTCCGGAAGTGGTCGGGATTGCAACGAGGGAAGCCTTCGTGCCGAGTTTCGGGAACTTGTAGACGCGCTTGCGGATATCCATGAAGCGCATTGCGATGTCGTCGAAGTGGATTTCCGGGTGTTCGTAGAGCAGCCACATGATCTTGGCCGCGTCCATCGGGGAGCCGCCGCCGACGGCGATGATGACATCCGGCTGGAAGGAGTTCATGCGCTCCAGTCCCTTGCGGGCGGTGCCGAGGGTCGGGTCCGGGAGAACGTCGGCGAAGACTTCGGACTTGATGCCCATGTCTTCAAGAACCTTCAGAGCGTCGTTGAGCAGGCCGTTCTCATAGAGGAACTTGTCGGTGACGAAGAAGGCGCGCTTCTTGTCGCTGAGGTCGCTCAGACCTTCTCTCAGGCAGCCGTATTTGAAGTAGATTTTCGGCGGGACACGGAACCACAGCATGTTTTCTCTCCTCTGTGCAACGGTTTTGACGTTCAAAAGATGTTTCGGCGTGACGTTCTGGCTGACGGAGTTGCCGCCCCAGGATCCGCAACCGAGGGTGAGGGAGGGGTCGAGTTTGAAGTTGAAGACATCGCCGATAGCACCCTGGCTGGAGGGCATGTTGATCAGCACGCGGCAGGTTGCCATGCGGTTGCCAAAGTCGGTAATGCGGTCGGTGTTGCGCGGGTTCGTGTAGAGCACGCTTGTGTGACCCATGCCGCCGAACTCGATCAGAGCTTCCGCGTTCTGAACCGCCGCTTCAAAGTCTTTGACCTTGTAGAGAGCGAGAACCGGAGAGAGTTTTTCGCGGGAGAACGGATAGTCGGGACCGACGCCGTCGGTTTCCGCGATCAGGACTTTTGCATCCTCGGGAACCTTGACGCCTGCCATCGCGGCGATCTTGAATGCGCTCTGGCCGACGATTTTGGCGTTGAGCTTGTGATCGATGATGATGGTTTTGCCGACTTTGTCCGCCTCTTCTTTGGAGAGAATGTAGGCGCCGCGTTTGAGGAACTCGGCTTTGACTTCGTCATAGATGCTTTCGACAACAGTGACAGACTGCTCGGAAGCGCAGATCATGCCGTTATCGAAGGTTTTACTCTGGAGAACGCCGCTGACAGCCATGAGGATGTCGCAGGTTTCATCGAAGACCGCGGGGGTGTTTCCTGCGCCGACGCCGACTGCGGGAACGCCCGAGGAGTAAGCAGCTTTGACCATGCCCGGACCGCCGGTCGCGAGGATCAGGTTGATCATCGGGTGACCCATGAGGTGCTGGCTGAGGGCAACGGTCGGCTCATCGATCCAGCCGATGATGTCTGCGGGTGCGCCGGCTGCAACAGCGGCGTCGCGGACGATTTTCGCGGCTTCGATCGTGGATTTCTTCGCTCTCGGATGGGGGCTGAAGATAATGCCGTTGCGGGTCTTCAGTGCGAGAAGGGATTTGAAGATAGCGGTGGAGGTCGGGTTTGTGGTCGGAACGATACCGGCGATCAGGCCGACAGGTTCCGCGAGCTTCATGATACCGAATCCTTCATCGTATTCGATCATGTCGCAGGTTTTTTCGGATTTGTACTTGTTGTAGACGTATTCGGAAGCGAAGTGGTTCTTGATGACCTTGTCTTCGATCACGCCCATTCCGGTTTCGGCAACCGCCATCTTGGCAAGGGGAATACGAGCTTCGTTTGCAGCGATAGCGGCCGCACGGAAGATGTCGTCGACCTGCTGCTGAGTATACGTCGCATATTTAGACTGCGCCGCTTTGACTCGAGCGATAGTTTCGTTGAGTTCCTGAAGCTGCTTTTCCGCTTCAGCCTTAGTGTCGGTTTCCGGTGTAATTTCTTTTGCCATATTTTCACCTTTTGTTTTCACTGGCTGAACAAAATCTTTCACATGAAAGTTTGTTTTTCACCTTGTTGCTTTTTAAAATACATCATTTCACAGAGAAATCAAGCCCCGTTCGTGATTTTTGTTGAAAATATTTTCTTCGAAATCTTTTACATTGTGAAAATATAAACAGTAAAGATGCTTTTTCGCGTTTTACGCTCATTTAACGGTAATTTCCGGTTCTTCCGGCACTTGAAAAACTCCCTGAATGAAAATGGCTTATGCGGCAATCCCTTTTGCAAACAGATTGCTTTTTTACTTGCTGTGAAAAATGTAACATTTCTGATCTTTCCTTTTTCAGGAACAATGAACGTATTCTGAATCGGCTCATTGTGAAAATGATCACAGACGTGTTCCGGATATGCAAAAGGCGGTTGCTCCGCAGAGCGAATCGCCTGATAAATTGAGTGTAAAAAGAGTCAGCGTTCCGCAGCCGCGGCAGCAAGCGTGCAGCACATTTCCACGAACGAAATACCGGCTGTTGCGGCGGCTTTCGGCAGAAGACTGCTCGGTGTGCAGCCGGGAAGGGCATTGCCTTCCAGAACCCAGACGGAATCGTCCTTGCGGGAAATGAGGACATCGACCCGGACCATGTCACGCGCGTTTACGGCGCGGCTGTATTTCACGGCAAGTTCCTGCGCCTCTTTCTGTGCAGCTTCGGAAATTCCGGTCGGCGGACAAATGTACTGCGTTTCACCATGGGCGTGCGTATACTTGGCGTCGTAGTCATAAAGTTTTCCGGGATAACGGATTTCAACAAGGGGAAGCGCTTTGCCGTTCAAAACGCCCACGGTCGATTCCACTCCATCGATATACTGCTCAACAAGAGCCGGATGACCGTATTTGAACGAAAGTTCCAGCGCCGCGCGCCATTCCGATTCGGAGCTGACCAAAGAGAGACCGAAGGTCGAACCCTCCATGGGGGGCTTGACGATCAGAGGCAGTCCAAGCTCTTTCGGGAAGGGGGCGTCGAGGCTGTCGACCACAACACTTTTCGGATTACGGATGCCGTTCGCATCCATGATGCGCTTGGAGGCAATTTTGTCCATGATGTCGCGGCATGCCTGAGAGCCGGAACCCACAAACTTGATCCCCGCATCCTCCAGCATCTTCTGAATGGTACCGTCCTCTCCGAACCCGCCGTGCAGGACCGGATAGACCAGATCGGCCTTGCGCATGGCGTCGGTGATTTTGAGTTCCGTAATATCATATTCTTCAACGTGGTGTCCGCCTTTGCGCAGAGCATCGGCAACCGCCGCTCCGGAGATCAGGGAGACTTCGCGCTCCGCACTTGTTCCCCCCTTCAGGAGCAGGATATTCAGGGGGCGCGCGGCCTCCGCCGTTTTTTTTGTTTCCATATTCACAAACCTCAGTTCCATATTCAAAACGACTCCGCATCCGGTCCTCACCGCGAGGGCCATCCGGGATGCCAGAGCCGCACAGTCCGATTCCGATACCTGTTTTGAGTGATTCACGATCCAGTTCGCATGTTCCGGGCTGACCCGCAGTTCTCCGCACGCAAAACTCTTAGCGCCGCAGCGCTCCAGAAGGCGTCCGGCGGAAAGGTCCGGCGCAGGATTGCGGAAGACGCTTCCCGCGGAACGTCCGCGAGGCGTCACCATGACGCGTCTGCGCCGTTCTCTGGCAAGCAGACCGCGTTCTGTCTCCGGTTCGCACGGGGAAAAGCGGAAAAACGCTTTTGTCACAATGCAGTCTTCCGGAAGCGGAGATGTGCGGTAACACCATTCTCCGCGTTTGACGGAACAGCGATGCAGCGTTCCATCGGCAAGATATTCGATTCCTGCAAGAAAATCCGCAGTTTCGCATCCGTTTGCACCGGCGTTCATGCGGATTGCTCCGCCGACCGTTCCCGGAATTCCGCCGAGTCCGGCAGCTCCGCCGAATCCATGTTCCGCAGCAAAATCCAGCAGAGCGGAAAGTTTTGTTCCCGCACCCGCAACGATTTGATTTTCAACGATTTCCATTTTCCGGAAATCGTTTCCGAGTTTCAGAAAACAGATTTCCAGGGGAGAATCCGAACCGATCAGATTTGTTCCCGCACCCAGCGGAAAAACAGATATATGGTGTTCGCGGCAAATCGCAATCACTGAAAACAGATCATCCATGGAATCCGGCTCGACGAGGAAGAATCCCGCGAGCCCGGCGCCCATGGATGTATAATCCGCCCAGCGGGCGGAAGTGTGAAAACGCACTCCCGGCAAAGTTTCAGAGAAAATGCGCGGGAGTTCCGTCATCACTTCTTGTAAACCTTCGCAGGATCGAAGACTCGCTCGCCGACCACGGTGAGTTCGCCGTTTTCATATTTGCGGAAGAAGCAGGAGTGATAGCCTTCGTGGCAGGCGGCTCCGCCGATCTGTTCGACCTTGAAAATGACCGTGTCGAGGTCACAGTCGACATAGATTTCCTTGACTTTCTGAACGTTGCCGGACTCTTCGCCTTTTCTCCAGAGTTTCTGGCGGGAACGGGTCCAGTAGGTGGCATTGCCGGTCTTCAGGGTTTCGTTCCAGGCTTCTTCGTTGATGTACGCGAGCATGAGGACATCACCGGTTTTCCAGTCCTGGGCAATTGCCGGGAGCAGGCCGCCGCCCTTCGCAAAATCGAGTTTTACCATTTTTCTTCCTTCTTTATGTTAATGGGTTGCTGGTTTATTTCTTTTCCGGTTTTGCCTGACGTGCGGATGCGGCGTCGGCTTCCGCCTCTTCCGCCGGGACGCTCTTTGCAACCGGAGTGACGGATGTCGGTTTCGTCTTGACGTCCGCGCTGATTTTTCCTGCCTTTGCGGGCGTTGTTTCCTCTGCCTTTACGGGAGCTTCCGCCGGTTCTGCAGGAGTTGTCTCATCTGCATTTTGCGGACGGATGAAGAGCTTGTATCCGGCGACTTCCGCATTCGGGGACATGGAGGTGAAGCCGACCTCTTCGCCGTAGTCGACTGTGACATGGTTCCATGCGGACTGACCGACTTCCTTGCCGTCTTTGTCATACCAGGCAAAACGGTAGGAGAGGGGGATATCCTTGTAGGAGCTGAAAATCCAGTTCCAGGTGGAATAGGTTTTGACGCGGGCGCGGATGGAAACGTTCGTGAACTTGTTTTCCGTCTTCCAGGTGCGGACATACTCAAAATTGAGCTTGTCCTGGATGGAGCTGTCAAGTTCGATGTTTTTCTGCTGCTCTTCCGTGATGGCGGTCGGGGTGTCGACTGCGGTGCAGCATGCTGTGAAGAGCAGGGGGGCGGCGGCAACGCCGGCGATCAGAAGATGTTTGCGGATATTCATTTTATTTCTCCTTATTTGAGCGAGAAGAAGCGGGTGGAGCCGACGATCTGCAGTTCGGGGCATTCCGCGAGTTTCTCCAGTGCGGACTCAGTGTCGTCAAAACGGAAGACAAGAACCGCGCGGTTGTTGCTTCCGTAAACGGATGCGTACATGTATTCGACGTTCAGGCCGTGCGCTTCGAGCTTTTCGAGAACATTGGAGAGTCCGCCGGGAGAGTCATCCACTTCAAGCGCGATCACATCGTTGACGCTGACCGCGAATTTTTTCTCCTTGAGTGTATCGTACGCTTTCTGCCAGTCTTCGATGATGAAGCGCAGAATTCCGAAATCTTTGGTATCGGCAAGGGTGAGAGTCGTGATGTTGAGACCGGCGTCGGCGAGCGCTTTGCAGGGGCGGCTCACGGAGCCTGGCTTGTTTTCCACGAAAACGGAGATTTGTTTCAATTTCATATTGCACGCTCCTTTCAGGATTTCTTTTCGTTGCGGAGATCGAGCACGCGTTTCGCTTTGCCTTCGCTGCGCGGAATGGTGTTCGGCGGTACAATTTTGACCGGGGTGCGGATTCCGAGAATCCGTTCCACGGAATGAACGAATTTGTGCTGGAGTTCTTCCATTGCACGGATCTTGTCGCTGAAGTTTTCGGGATTGATTTCAACTTCAACAAGCATGTCGTCCAGCCCGTCGTCACGGCGGGTGAGGATGATGCGGTAGTGCGGCAGGGAGCCGTCAACCGCAAGAAGCCCGGTCTCGATCTGCGACGGGAAGACGTTCACGCCGCGGATGATGAACATGTCATCGCTGCGACGCGAAATGCGCGCAATCCGGCGGATGGTCCGTCCGCACTCGCACGGCTCGGAGATGATGCGTGTCAGGTCGCGGGTGCGGTAGCGGATCATCGGCATTGCGAACTTGGAAAGGGTCGTGAAAACCAGTTCGCCCTCTTCGCCGTCCGGGAGAACCTCACAGGTTTCCGGGTCGATGATTTCGGGATAGAAATGATCCTCGAAAATGTGAATTCCCTTGTGACAGCCGCACTCGATTCCAACACCGGGACCGCTCATTTCGGAGAGCCCGTAGATGTCGAACGCCTCGATGCCGGACTGTTCTTCAATGCGCTTTCTCATCTCTTCGGTCCACGGTTCCGCGCCGAAAACGCCGACGCGGACCGGAAGATCGTGCAGATCAATGCCCATCTGCCCCGCCTTTTCGCAGAGGTGAATGAAATAGGTCGGCGTGCAGCAGATACCGGTTACGCCGAAGTCGCGCATCAGCATGATCTGGCGTTCGGTATTGCCTCCGGATGCGGGAACGACGGTTGCACCGAGCGCTTCCACGCCGTAGTGCGCACCGAGTCCGCCGGTGAACAGACCGTAGCCGTAGGAGTTCTGAATGATGTCGCCGCGGTCGATTCCCGCCATGGAGAGCGCACGTTTCATGCAGCTCACCCAGACGTCGATATCGTCTTGGGTATAGCCGACAACAATCGGCTTTCCAGTGGTTCCGCTGGAGGCGTGGAGACGCACAACCTGCTTCATGTCAAGCGCGAAAAGTCCGAACGGATATGTATCGCGCAGATCCTTTTTCATCATGAACGGGAGCTTGGAAATATCGGCGAGCGAATGGATGTCGGAGGGCTTGACTCCTTTTTCGTCCATACGCTTGCGGTAGAATTCCACGTTGTTGTATTCATGCGCGACGATACGCTGAAGACGCTGGAGCTGAATTTGCTCAAGCAGCTGGCGCGGGATGTAATCCTGTGCGCTGACCGGATTGTAATGAGTGGAAAGCATCGGGGACCTCCGTTTACTTTACGAACTCCGCACCTTTGCGGAACGCCTCCTGGTTGACGGGCAGAAGCTCGCCGGAGAAGGTTTCCGCGAGGAGCTGATTCCAGATTTCATCCGAAAGTTTGAGATGGGCGTTCAGCGCGCCGAGCATCGCAATGTTCATGCTGCGTCCCGGATCGTAGTCTCCGAGCATGGAGGGGGAGAGAACGATTCCGCCGGGCTTCAGCAGATGCCGGCACACTTCAACCTGATCTTCCGCGAGGGAGACGAGAAAATCTGCCTGACCTTCGGGGATCATCGGACTCCAGACTTTCGTTCCGAAGCGGACGTCGCTGGAGACGGAACCGCCGCGCTGACTCATGCCGTGAAGTTCGCTCTTCTTGACATCGAATCCGCTGCGGAAAACTGCGGCGGTCAGAAGGTCGCTGGCGAGAATCACGCCCTGTCCGCCGATTCCGGCGAAGACTACGTTAACGGTATCGAGTGTCATTTTGCGCCTCCGTTCTTTTTCGCGAATTTAGCCATTTTCTTCATTTGCAGAACACAGGGACGTTTCGCGATGATGACGCTGATGTCATTGGAGGCGAGACGCTCCTGAACGAGATTTCTGAACCGTTCGGTTTCCTTTGTGGTATCCACAATATCGACGTTGTTCACGCCGCAGGCGCGGCAGACGGCTTCCAGATTTACGGGAATCGCGGGATCCATGTTGAGAAGATGTCCGGTGGCGGGGTTCTCCTGAAGTCCGGTCATGGCGGTGGTGGAGTTGTCGAGAATGATGACGACGTGTCCGGTTTTCGGACGGTTGTACGCCATTTCGACGATTCCGGTGAGGCCGCTGTGAAGGAAGGTGCTGTCGCCGATGACGCTGACGACTTTGCGCGCCTGTTCTTCGGGGAGCGAGCGGCGCAGACCGAGTCCGACGCCGATGCTGGCGCCCATGCAGACGCACATGTCGATCGCGCTGAACGGAGGAAGCGTGCCGAGCGTGTAACAGCCGATATCGCCTGCGACAATGCAGCCGAGGTCGCGCAGAGTTTCAAACGATTTGCGGTGCGGACAGCCCGGGCAGAGCTGCGGGGGACGTCCCGGAACCGGCGCCGGATCGGGCGTGAAGTTGCGGTCGATCTGCTTTTTGACGCGGTTCACATTGAGTTCGCCGAACAGGAGAGAATCATCCTTCGGTTCGACTTTGATTCCGGCTGCGGAAATGGCGTCGGCCAGGAAGCGGTCGCCTTCTTCTATCACGACGCAGCGTTTGACGGAATTCGCAAATTCCGCGATTTTCTTCATCGGGAGCGGCCAGGTGAGTCCGAGCTTGAGCACGGATGCTTCCGGCGCGGCTTCGCAGACGTGCTGGTAGGAAATTCCGGAGCAGATCACGCCGAGTTCCTTTGAGCCGGCTTTCACCTGCTCGAAATCGGAGGTTTCCGCATATGCTGCGAGTTCCTTCATGGTGTTTTCCAGACGGACATGCGCCTTCTTTGCGAATGCGGGAACCATGACGTTTTTCTGAATGTTCTTCACATAAGGTTTCTGCTCAAACGGATTGGCTTCTCCGTGCAGATGAACGATGGTCTGCGAGTGACAGACGCGTGTGGTCATGCGGAGCAGGACGGGAGTGTTGAACTTTTCGGAGAGTTCAAATGCCTTGATGGTGAAGTCGTATGCCTCCTGGGAATCGGAAGGTTCAAGCATCAGCACCTTTGCGGCTTTGGCATAATTCCGGTTATCCTGCTCATTCTGGCTGGAGGCGAGTCCCGGATCGTCAGCGGAAACAATGACAAGACCGCCGTTGACTCCCGTATAGGTGAGCGTGAACAGCGGGTCGGCGGCGACATTCAGTCCGACGTGTTTCATCGTGACGATGCTTCTTGCTCCGCCGAAAGAGACGCCGATGCCTACTTCGAGCGCGACTTTTTCATTCGGAGCCCATTCCGCGGCTCCGCCGATTTTCGAGAATGTTTCGAGAATTTCTGTCGACGGCGTTCCGGGATATCCGGCGCCGAGCCGGACGGAAGCGGCGAGCGCCGCGTATGCGACAGCCTCATCTCCGCTGAGGATTCGTTTTTGGGACATTGTAACCTCCTGCACAAATACGAATTATTTGCTTTTATTAATCTTCAAAACTTACCACAATTCCGCCGTTTTTCAAGCGCGTTCGGACAAAAAAAACGTTTTTTCGTGCAGATTCAAAACTCCGCACGGAAAAACGTTCCAGAGAAATCTCCCGTTCACGAAATCCGGGAACGGGAGATGAATGGCGGAAACAGCGGTTATTTGCCGGACTGATACTCCTGAAGAGATTTCGGGAGTATGGCGTTGCTGCGTGCTGCGGCAATACCGGCAACCGTCGCAACCGCGGCGGCGATTGTCGTCATATACGCGATGTGCTGCTGAATCGCCATCATGCGGATATAACTGTCGTCAAGTTTTTCGCTGCGATCCTTCGGAGTGTTGATGATCAGCTGAAGATCATGATTCTTGATCATGTCGCTGATATCCGGACGCCCCTCGCCAAGTTTGTTGACCACGGTGTTCGGAATGGAATGCCCGTCCAGGAACTTGGATGTCCCCTCCGTTGCATAAAGTTTGAATCCGAGCTCATGCAGCTTCTGAACGATCGGCAGGAGATATTCGCGGTCGCGGCGGTTCACCGTGACCAGCGCGGAGCCCTCCAGCGGAAGCGGGGCGTTCGCGGCTTTCTGACTCTTGAAGTAGGCAAGATCAAAGCTGTCCGCAATACCGAGAACTTCTCCGGTGGAGCGCATTTCCGGTCCGAGAACCGGGTCGACTTCCGGGAACATGTTGAACGGGAAGACCGCCTCTTTCACACCGTAATAGTTCTTGCACTTGCGTTCAAGAAGCGGAGCAAAATCGGAAAGTTTCTTGCCGAGCATGAGTCCTGTCGCAATGCGTGCGAGCGGAACGCCCGTGATTTTCGCAACCAGGGGAACCGTGCGCGAGGCGCGCGGATTGGCTTCAATGATGTAGACTTTGTCGTGGCAGACCGCGAACTGGACGTTCAGAATGCCGTCAACCTTGAAATCTTTTGCAATCGCGGCGGCGTAGCGTTCAATGGTTTCGAGATGCTTCTTCGGAATTGTGACTGGGGGCAGCACGCAGGCGGAATCGCCGGAGTGAATGCCTGCAAGTTCCACATGTTCCATAATTGTGGCGACAAAAGTTTCGTTTCCGTCGGAAAGCGCGTCGACTTCCGTTTCCGTTGCGTTGTCGAGGAAGCGGTCGATGAGCATCGGATATTCCGGGCTGACCTGGATGGCTTCGACGGCGTAACGCTTCAGTGTCTCTTCATCATGAATGACCGCCATGCCGCGTCCGCCGAGAACGAACGAGGGACGGACCATGACCGGATAGCCGATCTTGCGTCCGAGTTCAACAGCCTCTTCCAGCGAGTGGGAAATGCCGCTTTCCGGCTGCGGAATGCCTAGAGCGATCATGCGTTCGCGGAAATATTCGCGGTCTTCCGCCAGGCGGATTCCCTCCGGCTGAGTGCCGAGAATGTTCACGCCGGCATCCTTGAGCTGCTGGGCGATATTGAGCGGAGTCTGTCCGCCGAACTGGACAATGACGCCCTGCGGTTTTTCCTTTTCGTAGATGGCGAGAACGTCTTCCACGGTCAGCGGTTCGAAGTAAAGTTTGTTGCTGGTATCATAGTCGGTGGAGACCGTTTCCGGATTGCAGTTGACCATGATCGACTCATAGCCCGCATCGCGGAGAGCGAACGCCGCATGGACACAGGTGTAGTCGAACTCGATGCCCTGTCCGATACGGTTCGGACCACCTCCGAGAATCATGATCTTTTTGTTCGGAGTGACGGCGACTTCGTCCTTCGCATCCTTGGCGTAGGTGGAGTAGTAATAAGCGGCGTTTTCGACTCCGGAGACCGGAACCGCGCAGAAGACTGCTTTCACGCCGAGCGCAAGACGGCGGGCGCGGATCTGTTTTTCGGAAACTCTGAAGAGAGCCGCAAGATATTTGTCGGAGAAACCGTCGCGCTTCGCCTGAATCAGCAGCTCATCGGAAAGCGTGTCGAAATCATGTTTCTGAAGCTCGATTTCGAGCGCGGCAAGTTCCGCCATCTGTTCGATGAAATAGCGGGTGATTTTCGTCAGCTTCACGATATCATCGACGGCGACGCCTTTTTTCAGAGCTTCGTAAATCTGGAAATAGCGTTCGCTGTTCGGAGTGATGATGCGGGTGCGGAGCTCTTCGGCGGTGAGCTTTTCGAACTTTTTGACGCAGCCGAGTCCGGAACGTCCGATTTCGAGTGAACGGATCGCTTTCTGGAACGCTTCCTTGAAGTTCCTGCCGATGCTCATGACTTCACCGACAGCCTTCATCTGCGTGCCGAGACGGTCTTTCGCCTGTGCGAATTTTTCAAACGCCCAGCGGGCGAATTTCACAACGACATAATCGCCGGAGGGAGTGTAGCGGTCAAGAGAACCGTCGCGCCAGTAGGGGATGTCCTTGAGGTCGAGTCCTGCCGCGAGGCGAGTGGAAACGCTGGCGATCGGGAAGCCGGTGGCTTTCGAGGCGAGTGCGCTGGAGCGGGAGGTGCGGGGGTTGATTTCAATCACGATGATCCGGTCGTCAACCGGGTTGTGTGCAAACTGGACATTGCCGCCGCCGATGATGCCGACGCCGTCGACGATGCGGTAGGCGTAATCCTGAAGACGTTTCTGAACCGATTCGGGAACGGTGAGCATCGGGGCTACGCAGAAACTGTCGCCGGTGTGAACGCCCATCGGATCGACGTTTTCGATGAAGCATACCGTGATTTTCTTCCCGGTGGCATCACGGACGACTTCGAGTTCAAGTTCTTCCCAGCCAATGACACACTCTTCCACGAGCACCTGGTGAATCATGCTGGCATCGAGCCCGCGGGAGCAGACTTCACGGAGTTCTTCGACGTTGTAGACGATGCCGCCGCCGGTTCCGCCCATGGTGTAAGCGGGACGGAGGACGACCGGGTAACCGAAGTCCTTCGCAATCTTTTCGGCTTCTTCGAGGGAATAGCAGGGTTCGGATTTCGCCATGGGAATGCCGAGCTGCTTCATCGTCTCCTTGAAGGTGATGCGGTCTTCACCGCGCTTGATGGCGTTCAGGTCGACGCCGATGACTTTGACGTTGTTTCTGGAGAGAATTCCGGCTTCATCAAGTTCGATGGAGAGGTTTAGCGCGGTCTGTCCGCCGAGATTCGGCAGGAGGGCGTCGGGTTTCTCTTTCTGGATGATTTTTTCGATGCTGTCGACAGTGAGCGGTTCAATGTAGGTATGGTCCGCCATGCCCGGGTCGGTCATGATGGTTGCGGGATTGGAGTTTACAAGGACAATTTCATAACCTTCTTTTCGAAGGGCCTTGCAAGCCTGGGTTCCCGAGTAATCGAATTCGCAGGCCTGACCGATAATGATCGGACCGGAACCGATAATCAATACTTTGTGAATGTCCGTGCGCTTGGGCATGTGTTCCTCCTCTGTTTTTGGTATTACAGTAGTCGGAACCTAACTATACACCCGAAACGGCGTTTTTCAAACATGCAAGAGCTATTTTCTCACGATTTCAGCGACTTTCATCCAGGAATCCAGTTTCTGCCGGTATGTCAGCATCGCCGCGGCGGGACTGGTCGAGGGGAGACGCTCAATTGCAAGACCGCGTTGAAACAGCGGGGCGTGATAGCGCTTCAGAAAGTTGAATGACGCCGTGCCGTTGCAGAAAATGTGCGTGATGGTCGGAGTCCGGTCAATCAGTCCCGCAATATCGTTCGGGACCGGATCGGTGATTTTCGTATCAAGACTTCCTGTCCGGCGGCAGAACGCAAGCGTGTCCCACAGAGCAATCCGGTTCTCGCCGAGTTTGCGCAGACGCTCCGGGTAGGGGAGATCGCGGGAGAAGCCGAAAAGCTCTCCCATAATCTTCCAGAACGCATTCTGCGGAAACGCATAGTACTGCTGCTGACGGAGCGATTCCTCACCGGGCATGGAACCCAGAATCAGAACTTTTGCCCCCGGGTAAACGCTCGGGGGAAAGGATTGTTTCCGCTCTGTCATTTTCTGCGGTCCCGCTTATCCTTCCAGTCGGGCTGACGGTAGCGGGACGCGCGTTTCTTTTTCAGCATTTGAATCTGCGTCCGGCGGTCGCGGAGACCGCGATGGACTTCGATTTCCTCGCCTGTGTAAGGATTCTTTCCGCTGTAATACATTGCGGCGCCCATGGTCATCGGGAGCGGAATGTAATCCTGCACCTGCTGCGGGCTCCAGTGATGCGCTTCCAGAAAGTCGTCAACGACTTTCATTTCCTCTTCGGTACAGCCTGGAAAGTTGGAAATGAAAAGCGGAATCAGATATTGTTCCTTGCCGATCTGCTTGTTGCATTTGTCGAACATTTTCATAAACGCTTCGAGCTCGCCGGGCTGTCCTTTGCGCATGAGATTCAGAACGCGCGGATGCAGATGTTCCGGCGCGACTTTAAGATGTCCGGAAACATGGTTCCGGATGATCTCAAGCGTCAGTTCCGGCTGGCGGAGCGCGAGATCCAGGCGCATTCCCGAATTCAGGAACACTTTCCGGATGCCCGGTGATTTCATCGCCGTCTTGAGCAGTTTCAGCAGAGTGGAGCCGTCCGGAATATAATTTTTGCACGGTTTCGGCCACATGCAGGAGATGCGGCGGCATTTCTCACACATCGAATGATCCGCGACCCTGTTGCCGAAGATGTTGGAAGCGGCGCCGCCGATGTCGCTGATGATTCCATTGAATCCGGGCAGTTTCTTGATCCTCTCAATGCTGCGCATCACCGATTCCGGCGAGCGCGAGACAAGGTGACGGGTCTGGTGCGAAACGAGTCCGCAGAACGCGCATCCGCCGGGGCAGCCGCGGACGGCGGGAACGGAGAACTTGACACATTCATACGCTGGAATTGGCTCTTTGTAACTCGGATGCGGAGCCATGCCGTAGGGAAGCTCGCAGACATGGTCAAGCTCCGCCTGGGTAAGCGGCGGATTCGGACGTTCAAGAACAAGAAGACGGTCATTGTAACGCTGAATCATGCGGCGTCCGCACCAGGGATTCATCTCCGCTTCGACCTTGCGCGTCTGTTCGAGAAGGGCATCTTTATCCGTGCAGATCCGCTCGTAGGATGGAAGTTCCACACAGCCTGCTGTATCAAATTCCTTCGAAGCGTTTCCGCCGAGAAAGCGCGCGGTTCCGGGAATGCCGTCGAGCGGCTTGCCGTCGCGGATGCGGGAGTAGACTTCCAGCGAAGCCGTTTCGCCCATGCCGAAAATCAGAATGTCGGCTTTGGATTCGACGAGTTCGGAGGGATGCATCTTGTCCTGCCAGTAATCGTAATGTGCAACGCGGCGGAGACTCGCTTCAACGCCGCCGAGAACGGTCTTGATTCCGGGGAACGCGCGTTTGGCAAGCTGAGTATAGACAACCGCCGCCATCGGAGGCCGGTTCCCGGTTTTGCCGCCGGGGGAGTACATGTCGTCTTTGCGGAAACGGCGGCCGACGGTGTAGATGCAGACCATGGAATCCATGTTGCCGGAAGAGACTCCGACTGCAATGTTGGGGCGTCCCATGACTTTGAGAGATTCGGGATCCTTCCAGTCCGGCTGGGCGACCACGCCGACGCGGAATCCTTTGTCGAGCAGGTAACGTCCGATTACGGCGGTTCCGAACGACGGGTGCTCCACATAGGCGTCACCCGTCAGAAGCAGAATGTCGATGGAATCCCAGCCGAGAGCTTCCATCTCGCGGCGGGACATCGGCAGGAATTTTACATTTTCGTACATAAGAGATCAATCCTCGCTGTTTAAGTTCCGTCTCGCATAAACCGACTGCACGATGCCGAGACAGGACAGCGTTGCAAGCATAAAAGTTCCACCGTAGCTGACGAGCGGGAGCGGAAGCCCCGTAACCGGCATAAGGCGGATGCTCATTCCAATATTCACAATCGTGTGCAGAGCCAGGACTGCGCCCAGCCCCGCACACAGACATCGTCCGAACCCGTCCGGAGCAATCAGCGCGGTGCGGAAAATGGAAATCATCAGCAGGGTATACGCCAGCATCAGCAGCGCCGAGCCGAGAAATCCGGTCTCCTCCGCAATCACAGAAAAAATGAAGTCGGAGTTCGACACGGTCTGCGGCAGATAGCCGAGCTGGTTCTGCGTTCCCTGCATGAACCCTTTTCCGGAAAAACCGCCGCTCCCGACGGCAAGCTCCGACTGGCGCTGGTTCCAGCCCTTGTTCAGCGGATCGGCTTCCGGATTCAGAAACACATGAATACGCGCCTTGTGATATGGACGCAGCATCGAGTAGCCGATCGGCGCGGCGACCGCAATCGCGATGATTCCGATCAGCAGAACACGCAGACGCAGTCCCGCTGCAAAGGCAACGACGAATACGCCGAACACCAGGGTCAATGCAGTGCTCAGATTCGGCTCCCGGAAAATGAGAAATCCGGGAATTCCCATCAGCAGAAGCATCAAACCGACCGAACTCCAGCGCGTAATCCGGAAACGCTCCGTCGTGAAGAGCCACGCGGCGAGAATCACGGTCAGCAGTTTTGCAATTTCGGAAGGCTGGACGCTCACTCCGGCGATATCCAGCCAGCGACGCGCACCGTAAAACTTCACGCCGAAGAACAGAACGTAGACCAGCAGGAAGAGCGATACCGGATAGAGCGCGAGCGCAAAAATCCCGTAAAAGTGATAGTCGAAAAGGGAAAAGGCAAGCCAGAGAACCAGTCCGAGCCCGATCCATACGAGTTGACGCTGCCAGAATTCCGCATAAACGCCGCCGACCTGCTGTCCGGTTCCATAAATAAATAGAACTCCCGCGGCCAGCAGAGCCAGCATCGGGAGAATCTGGAGCACGTCGAAACGCGCAAAAAAAGAACGGAGCACAGTAAACACCGGAGGCGTCTCAGCCAGCCTTTTATCGTGAATCAGCGGCATAGAGCGTTGTCTCCGGCGCGCAAACGTGCGTTACTTGACTTCAAATGTCTGCGTTCTCTTCGGACCGACGGAAACGATGCCGACTTTGGCGCGGACTTCCTTCTCCATACGGCGGAGGTAAGCCTGAGCATTCGCGGGGAGTTCCTCGAAGGAACGCGCATTTGTCGTGGTTTCGCTCCAGCCTGGGAGAGATTCATAGACGGGTTCAACCTTGTCGAGCAGGGCGCAGTCCGCCGGGAAGGTGTCGTAAATCTTGCCGTCGATCTTGTAGCCTGTGCAGATTTTGACTTCCTTGAGTCCGTCAAGCACATCGAGCTTGGTCACGGCGAGGTAATCGACGCCGTTGATCATGCAGCTGTGGCGGCAGGCGACAACGTCAAACCAGCCGCAGCGGCGGGGACGTCCGGTCGTTGCACCGAATTCACCGCCTTGATTGCGGAGGTAATCGCCCTGCTCATCGAAGAGCTCAGTCGGGAAGGGCCCTTCGCCGACGCGGGTGGTATACGCTTTGATGACGCCCCAGACACCGGTGATGGCGCGCGGGGAAAGGCCGGTTCCCGTGCAGGCGCCGCCGGAGGTGGTGTTGCTGCTGGTGACATACGGATAGGTTCCGTGGTCAATATCGAGGAATGCCCCCTGTGCGCCTTCGAGAAGGATGCGTTTGCCTTCCAGACGCGCCTTGTTGATGCTGTCGACAGTATCGGTGATGTAGGGTTTGACATATTCGAGCGCGGGGAGGAGCTCCGCCCATGCGGCTTCAATATCCAGTTTGGTCGCGCCGTTCGGGACATAGAGTTCGTTGTAGGCTTCCGCTTCGTCGTTGAAATGCTTTCTGAAACGTTCCAGATCGAGAATTTCGCAGGCGCGGAGACCGGTGCGGATGGCTTTGGAGGTATACGCCGGACCGATTCCGCGGAGGGTCGTTCCGATCTTCTTTCCTTTGGAGGCTTTGGCTTCGTTGTAAGCGTCGAGCAGTTTGTGCCACGGCATGATGAGCTGGCAGCGGTCGCTGAGCTGAACGTTTGCGACGCTGACTCCACGCTCTTCGAGAGCCTTCATTTCCTTCATCAGGGCGAGGGGATCGACGACGACGCCGTTGCCGATGACGTTAATGACTTCGCTTCTGAGAATTCCGGAAGGAATCAGATGAAGAACATACTTTTCAGGACCGTTTTCAACGGTATGACCAGCGTTGTTTCCGCCCTGAAATCGGACGACCATATCGGCGTCGCGAGTGAGTACATCAATGATTTTACCTTTACCCTCGTCGCCCCACTGGATGCCGACGAGCACGTTTACGGACATAGTTTTCATAGTAACCCGATTCGTTGTTTTCCGGTTCTCTGTTCTGTCATTCAGGATGACACCACACAAAGCTGTTATAATAAACCATTTTCCTGAAAAATCAAATGGAAAGCAAAAAATAAAAGACTTTTTCCCGTTTGCGGGTTTAAAATCCGTGAAGACGCAATATAGTACCGGAACAGCAAGGAGAACATCATGGAATTTCTGAATACGCTTCAAAACGCCCTTGAGCCATACCCGTGGGCATACAGCGCCGTCATAGCCCTCGCATTGGTTGCGGCGGCGGTTCTGGTCAATATCATCATCAAATTCATACTTTACCGCATACTGCAGCGTCTTCTCCATATTCTTCCGCCGAAAGGGAGCGAAGAATACAAAGTCTGTCTGGCGATTGTTTCGAGACTCGCCAACATCATTCCCGCCATTGTTCTCGGAGCAGGGGCTGCGGCGATCCCCGGAATCCACGAAGTCCCCGCGACAATCATCCGGAACATCAGCGCGGCATTTATCATTCTGGTGTTCACGCTCGCTCTCGGAAATGTTCTGGATCTGATCGACATCATCTATCACCGGCGCTCCGAATCGGCGAACCGTCCGATCAAAGGCTATCTTCAACTGATGAAAATCTGTTTCTGGGCGGTTGCGCTGATTCTGACCGTTGCAACACTCATCAACAAAAGCCCGCTGATGCTTCTTTCCGGACTCGGTGCAATGGCGGCGGTTCTTATCCTGATTTTCCAGGACACCATTCTTTCCGTCGTCGCCGCCCTCCAGATCCGGTCCAATGACATGATCCGCATCGGCGACTGGATTGAAATGCCGACGCAGAACACCGACGGTTATGTCATTGAGATCGCCCTCCACACTATCAAGGTGCAGAACTGGGACAAGACGATTTCCACACTTCCCGTCCGCAAACTCATCACCGATTCATTCAAGAACTGGCGCGGCATGTTTGAAGCAGGCGGACGCCGCATCAAGCGTTCGCTGTTCATCGACCAGCGCAGTGTGCGTTTCCTTTCGGAAGATGAAATTGCGAAACTGGAGGATTTCGTTCTCATCAACGACTATCTGGAACACAAAAAGCAAGAGCTCGCCGACTGGAATGCGAATCTCGCCGCGCAGGGGGCTAAACCGATCAACGGACGCCGCATCACCAATCTCGGAACCTTCCGCGCGTATGTGGAACAGTATCTCCGCCATCATTCCGGAATCAATCAGAAACTGATGCTTCTCGTCCGTCAGCTTCCTCCGGCGCCGACCGGAATTCCGCTGGAAGTCTACTGCTTCACTTCGGCCGTCAACTGGATTCCGCATGAAAAAACGCAGTCGGATATCTTTGATCATCTGCTTGCAATCCTTCCGATTTTCGGCCTGCGCGTCTTCCAGCAATGCAGTGATGTCAGCGGCATGATTCCAGCGCGTTTCGATGCTGCACAAAATGGGACAAACAGTTAAATCCAATTTGATTTTATTGGCGTCGGCGAGTATATTACCGAATGCATAAGAAAGGAAAGTGTATCCAGTCATGAATTTCGCGGAAACCCTCACACCGGAAGCACGCCGCAAAGCGCGCCTCAACGCCTATGCATCCACCTGGTTCGGATGTTTCACCGATGTGATGATTGACAGCAGCGCAATCATCATTCTTTATCTGACCATGCTGAAAAGTTCGGAAATGGCAACCATGTTCGCCATGAGCTTTTCGGGAATTGTTGCGATGTTCATGCTGATTCCGATGGCGGGAGTCGTCGACCGCTTCGGCGTAAAACGCTGCATCTATGCATCCGCATGGATTGCGCTCGGCTCCTATCTGCTGATGGCGGTTGCGCCGGTGTTCGGCAAAACGGCGGCAAGCGGAGTCGTTCTGACTGGCTGTCTGCTCTTCAGCGTGTCGCGTCCGCTCTGGAGCGCATCGTGGTATCCGCTTTTGAATGATATTCTGCTTCCGGAAGAGCGCGGAACCTTTTTCGGAAGAATGCGTTTCAGTTATATGATCCTGACCGGAAGCGTCTTCTTCGTCATAGGTTTGCTGATGGGCGAGAATCCGCCGGAATGGTTTCTCCAGACAGTGATCGGCGCGGCGGGACTTCTGATGCTCGGACGCGTGGTCTGCATCAGCCGCATTCCGGTTTCCGCTTCGGAGGCGGGGAAATATGACCTGAAAAAGGCGTTCGGAATCTCCATACGCAACGGTCCGCTCGTGAGCTTCTCGGTTTATGTCTGCTGTCTCAGCGCGGCGTTCTGCTCACTGGCTCCGCTGGTTCTGCTCTACCTCAAAAAAGGTATCGGCTGCGGCGACAACGTTGTCCAGACGGTCTCTTCCGTCGGCATCGCCGGACTCATCTGCGGATATTTCTTCTACGGTCCGCTGCTTGCAAAAATCGGGATGAAATGGCTCCAGCTGATCACGCATGCTCTCTACATTGCCATTCCGTTTCTGCTGTTCCTGTGCGGAAAGGGAATGCCTGCTCCGGCATGGATTGCAGGGGGCTTGCTCTTCATCGGCAACTTTGCATTTGCGTGCTTCAACTGCAGTTTTTCACGCGAAACTCTTGCGCTGGCGCGTCCGGGCAACTCGGTGATGGCAATGGCGTTCTGCCAGACTTACCAGCAGCTTGGAATGGGAAGCGGACGCGTCATCACCTCGTTTCTGCTTGGAAGCGGAATGCTGGCGACCCAGTGGAACTGGCATGGGCTGAGCGTCTGCAATTATCAGACGCTCTTTCTGATTGAGGCGTTCTTCGGACTGTTCTGTCTGATCATGCTCTTCTGCATTCCGGCAGTCGTGCCGAAGCATGAAGATTATTATGAGCCGTGATTATTTCTCGCGGCTCAGCCCGAAAATGGTGTAAAGCACAGGTTCGTTGCCCGCGACAATTGCAAATTTCGCGCTCGAACCGAGTTTCAGAGGACGGCCCTGCGGATCAATGGTGATGAGAACCGGGTACTTCGCAGTCGCCGTCTTTCCGTTTTCAACCGGCGTATCGTAAACGCGTTCCACACGGCCGAGGAAGATTCCGTATTCCAGACGGTTGAAGACTCCGCTTGAAATCCGCACGCTCTGTCCGGGATGAACTTTGCGGACGAGCCCTTCATCCACATAGGCAAGTCCCTTGATGAGATTGCCCGCGGCAAGATTCGCGGCGACTTTTCCCTTTTCCACGTACATGGTGTACTTGCACGGCAGATTGATGATACGCCCGCCGACCGGAGCGACCAGTTTGCAGTCGTCGATATAGCGGCGGATGAATTTCAGCGAGGCGCGTTTGCTTTCGATTTTCGCCTGGACAAGCGCGAGATCGCGCCGCGCCTTTTCCACGGTCTTTTCGCCGAGTCCGCCGCGGACCATGCGCAGATTCTCTTCCGCGCGGGCGACTTCCGCCTTGTTGCGGATGAATTCTATTTCCGCGTTTTCGTATTCGTGCTGGGAGATTGCGTGTTTGTCGCGCAGACTTTCCAGACGTTCGAGGCGCGTTGCGGTGCGTTTCAGCCGGTCGCGGCTTTCCGCAAGGTTGGTTTCCGCATACCAGAGTTCTTTCGGGAGCGGATTTGCCTTGAGCGCTTCCAGCTCCGCACGTTTCACCTCCAGCTCCGCCTCAAGTTCATGAATGGAGGACTGGATGGAGGCGTATTCCTCTTCATATTTTGTCGCGTCGATCTGTGCGAGGACTTCACCCTTGCGGACGTCGTCGCCTTCATCCACATTCAGTTTGAGAATGCGTCCGTCGACGATTCCGACAACCTCCACGGGAAGTTCCGATGTGATTTTGCCTTCCGCGTAAATCACGTCTTCGATTTCGATGAGAAACAGCGATGCGATTCCCGCAAACAGCAGAAGGGAAAGGATGATTCCGATCGTTGCAAAAATATGCAGTTTGGTCCGGAAATCATGTTTGTGCTGAAGTTCCATGTTCATCACGATTAAGCCTCCGCCTTTTCCATGTTGTCTCCCGGTTCGCGCTGTTCTTTCAGCTGCATGGCATAGAGTGAACGGTAGGGACCGTCCTGGCAGAGCAGCTGCTCGTGCTGTCCGGTCTGCGCGATTTCGCCGTCTTTGAGAACGACAATGAGATCGGCGTTTCGCACGGTCGAGAGCCGGTGTGCAATGATGATTGTGGTCCGCCCCGCCATGAGTTTGTCGAGCGCGTGCTGAACAACCGCTTCGGAGATGGTGTCGAGCGCGCTTGTGGCTTCATCCAGAATCAGAACGGACGGGTTGTGCAGAACGGTTCGGGCGATGGCAATGCGCTGCTTCTGTCCGCCGGAAAGCGAGACGCCGTTTTCGCCGACTTCGGACTTGAATCCGTTGGGAAGATCACGGATGAATTCATAGGCGTTCGCCATTTTCGCCGCTTCCACGACCTCTTCAAAACTGGTGTCGTCGCGCCCGTAACGGATATTCTCTTCAATGGTTCCGCTGAACAGGAAGGATTCCTGAAGGACGATACCGACGTTTGCTCGAAGCGAATTCACGCTCAGATCGCGGATATCCACACCGTCGAGCAGGATGCGTCCGCCGGTGACATCATAAAAGCGCATGAGCAAGCTCGCAATCGTCGACTTTCCGGAACCGGAGGGACCGACGAGCGCGACTTTGAGCCCTGGCTTGACGTCAAGCGAGAAATCCCGCAGAATCGGCTTGGCCGGTTTATAATGGAAGCGGACATGCTCAAATGTGACATGTCCTTTTGCATGGCCGATGCTGACGGGGTTCTCCTTCTCCTTGATTTCCGGGACGGTATCCATCAAATTCAGCAGACGGTCCGCGCTGACGGCGCCCTCGCTGATCGCGGGCGCGAAGTTGGTGATGCCGGAGATCGGGGTGAAGAACATCTGGATGTAAGTGTAAAAGGCGACGAGCTCGCCGATTGTCATCCGTCCGGTTGAGACAAGATAACCGCCGACGCCGAGGACGGCGACGAGCGTGTAGGCGGAAAGCTGGTCCATGACAATCATCAGGGAAATCGCGCGCATGGAGAGCGTAAGCGACATGTCGAAAGTCGGCTTGAGACGTTCCATAAACGAACGGTTTTCCGTCCGTTCCTTGCCGAACGATTTCACGACTTTGATGCCGTTGATGACCTCCGCAAGATTGGCGGAAACTTCGGACATGTGTTCGCGCAGAACCTGCGACCGGCGCTTCAGCATCTTCCGGAAAGTCGAAAAGACAAAATAGACTACCGGCAGCACAAACACGCAGATCAGAGAAAGCGTCGGGCTCAGGAAAACGAGCATCACGCTGACGAAAATCAGCTGGAAGACGTTCGACGCCATTCCGACAATCACGGTTGAGATCATCGCCTGCAGCGCCGCGACATCGGTCAGAATGTTGGAAATGAGTTTTCCGGTGCGGTACTCCTGATAGAAGCGCAGGGAGAGACTCTGCAGGTGTTTGAAGAGCTTCACGCGCAAATCGAAAAGCATCCGCTGAATCGGATAATGGGTGAAATAGTTGCTTGTGTAAAAGAAGAATGCGCGGATCCAGTAGAGCAGGATCACGCCGCCGAGCAGGACGAAGAGCAGGCGCAGATCCGACCCTCCGAGCGCTTTGTCGATGATGATTTTGAGTACCAGCGGCATGAGCAGTCCGAGGCATGTGCTGCAGATATGGAACACAATGCAGACGTTGAGCATTCCCTGATACGGTTTGACGAATTGGTACAGCTTTTTAAAATGCGCCAGGTCTTTGTTTTTCATGATTGGAAAAGTTCCGGGCTTTGGTTTGGGGTTTCAACGGGTGTACTGAGAATCAAGAGAGTTGTTCTGATTTCAAGTGATCCGATGTTCCTTTTCAGCCTTTTGAGGATTTGATACGGAGAAATGCCGTTTAGATGTACTGTACTCCCCGTCCGGAGAAAATGCAACCCCGTTTCTAAAGAAAAACAGCAATTTTTAATTCAGCATGGTGAACTTCCGGTACATTTCCGCATAACGCCCGTTGTGAGCGATCAGTTCCACATGAGTTCCCGTTTCAAGGACATGGCCTTCTCCCATGACGATGATGCGGTCGGCATTCTGAATTGTCGAAAGCCTGTGCGCAATGACGAATGAAGTGCGGCCTTTCATCAGTTTCTCAAGTGCTTCTTTGATTTCCGATTCGGAATCGACGTCGAGCGCGCTGGTTGCTTCATCCAGAATCAGAACGCGCGGATCGCGGAGCAGAGCCCGTGCAATCGCGATGCGCTGACGCTGTCCGCCTGAAAGCCGGGAGCCGTTTTCCCGGATCGGTGTATTCAATCCTTCGGGAAGGCTGTTGATGAGCGGTTCCAGGCTTGCAAACTTCACGGCGCGGAAAATATCCTCGTCTTTCGCGTCCGGAACTCCGTAGGCGATATTGTCGCGGATCGTGCCGTCGAAGAGAATGGTCTCCTGAGTAACGACAGAGATGAAACGGCGGTAGGTGCGCAAATCCAGCTCATTCATGTCTTTGCCGTCGAGCAGAATCTTGCCGGAAGTCGGACGGATGAACCCGATCACCAGCTGGGCGACGGTTGATTTTCCCGCGCCGGACGCTCCGACCAGAGCAATGGTTTCACCGGGACGGACATGGAGCGAGAAATTGCGCAGCGCGGGTTCCGCGCCGGGATCATAACAGAAAGAGACGTTGCGGAACTCAAACTCGCCGCAAACGGATTCGACAGTTTGCTTGTCCTCATTCTGTTCAATATCCGGGCACTCCAGAACTTCGCCGATGGATTTGACCGACTCCAGCCCTTTTGCCATGACGGGAAGGAAGTTCAGAAGCTGCATGACGGCGCCGGAGATGATCTGAAAGTATCCGGCAAGCAGCGTCACGTCGCCGATTCCGACTTTCAGAATGCCTTTCATGTAAAGATACGCTGCGCAGCAGAGCGTGATGAGGTTGAACACCATCAGCATCGACCAGTTGACCGAGTTGAATACGGCATTGAGACTGTCGAGCCGGAACCCGGTTCTGCGGATTTTTTCGAGACGTTCTTCGACGCGGTTCAGCTCGCTGTCCTCCAGATGATGCGCGCGGGTGACGGGAATCAGACGGAGCATTTCACTCACATGTCCGGACATTTCTTCCACACTCAGGCGGAAATCGCGGTTGCGCTGTGCCATGCGGGTGCGGATCAGACGGCAGAGCACGACTGCGACGGGAATCAGAATCAGATAGAATATGATGAAGCGCGGTGCACGGACCGCAGTTACGGCGATTGCGACAACCAGAGTTGCGGTAATCTGCGGAATGTTGTCAACCAGCATCCGGGTGAGCATTTCAACGTTCTCCACATCGCGCAGGACTTTTGTCTGCAGCACGCCCATTTTGTTGCAGGTGTGGTAGTGAATCGAAAGATGCTGGAGACGCGCGCAAAGTGCGGTCCGCAGATTGCGTTCAACCTCGCGGTTGACGCTGCTGAACGCGCGGGCGTAGATGATATGAGTCGGAATATTCTGCAGCACGACGAGCATTCCGAAAATCAGAAGACGGAGAATATCCCGGATTTCCCCCTGCGGAGTTCCGGAAATGAGGTTGATGATATCCGCCGTAATGACCGGCAGAATGTAAATCGGGCTTGATTTGACCAGAAACATGAAAACCACGAAAACGAGTTTCCATTTATAGGCGGAATAAAATCCGCAGTATGTCGCGATTGCTTTCTGATCCCGGTATTTGCCCCAAAGCAGTTTATACATCCGCTTTTCCTTTCCTTGAAGTGAGCGGGAACAATATCATATTCCAGCAAAAATGCAAGCAGATTGCAAAAAGATAATCAGATCCGGAATACGGAACCGATCTTTTTCCCGAGAATCGCGCCCGATGCGGCAAGCGTTGCGGCAAGGAAAACCATTGTCCAGACGCCGAACGCGCAGGCGGTGAAGGGACCCGAACCGAGAATCTGCGAAAGATCATAAATTGCGCGGGTAATCGGGAAATATTCCGCCTTCTGCGCAAGAATCAGCGAATCGGAAACCTCCAGCATGGAGAAACTGAATGCGAAGAGCGCGCCGACCACCAGATTTGCCGCAATCAGCGGAATGGTAATGCGGCGGAGTGTGCAGAGCGGTCCCGCACCGAAGGTTCGCGCGGCCTCCTCGAATTCCGCAGGCGTCTGCTCCAGTCCCGCGCTTGCCGAGCGCAGAACGTAGGGAAGGCGGCGGACCGCATACGCGATTGCGAGCAGCCACATCGGGTTGTCCTGCGGGTTGAAGATCTCCGCAGCCCAGTCATAGTTCACCGTCATGCCGAGATAACCGAATGCGACCACAATTCCGGGTACCGCGAGAGGAAGCATTCCGAGCGCATCAAGCAGCCATGCGAACGGCAGTTTCCAGCGCTGGACAATCAATGCAATGGCGAATCCGACTGCAAGCGCGGCAGCCATTGCAAGCGAAGAGTAGCGCAGACTGTTCAGAATGCTCGGAACAACCAGCTTGTTGGTCAGCGCGTTTTCAAAGTTGAGCAGGCTCCAGTGTTCCGGCAGAATTGTGCCGTACCAGTTGAGCGAGAACGCCGTCAGAATCAGCGCGAGATGCGGCAGAATTGCAAGCGCAGTAACCAGAATGAAAAATCCCGTCGGGAGCAGTCCGCGCAGACCCGGAAGGCGTGCAGCCGAACTGCCGAGCGTTCCTTTGACAACCGTTCCCGCGGAAGATTTCAGCAGCCATTTTGCAAGCAGATACATGACGGAGGAGAGAATCAGCATCACGGTCACAAGCGCATAAGGTTCCGGATTCGTTTCCAGTTCCGTCAGCCCGTTGAGAATCTGAACGGGAGTGACGCGGCTGTAACCGAACATCAGAGGAGTTCCGAGCTCGGTGAAACTCCAGATCAGTACAATGCTTCCGCCCGCGAGGATCCCCGACTTCAGCAGAGGCAGGGTGATGCGGAAGAATCTGCGCCAGACACCCGCGCCGAGGTTCCGCGCCGCCTCCCGCAGAGACGGATCAATGTTGCCGAGCGAGGAGACCAGATTCAAATAAAGAATCGGATAAAGATGCAGAGCTTCAATGAAACAGATCGACCAGAAGCGTCCGTTTCCGCCGAGAAAATCGACCCGTGCGAAACCGCAGGAAACAAGAAGCGTGTTGATCACCCCGTAGTGTCCGAGAATCTGCTGGAATCCGAGCGCTCCGACGAACGGCGGAAGAATCATGGGTACCATTGCCGCAAGATGCGCAAGACTCTTCCCGGGGAATTCGTATGCATCATAGAGAAACGCCATCGGAAGCGCAATGAGAAAAACCATGAACGTTGTCACCGCGGCAATCCGGAAGGAATTCGCAAGTCCTTCCAAATAGATAAAGTTCGAAAACACCTCCTTGATCAACGACGGATTCAGGCCTTCCGCCACGACGGTATAAATCGGCAGAAGCAGAAAAAGAAACAGGAACGCCGCAATCAGAACGGCGAGCAGAGCGCGGAAAAGTTGCCGGAGAATCATTCGAAACCTCATATTTTATAATGTATGATAATATGCCACTCTCCCGGAAGATTGCAAATGCCGGAATAAAAATAGACGGAAATCTGTTCTTCCGCTTGACTTTGTTTCATCACTGATTATATTGCAGAAAAGCGAGGATTTTTATGGCAACCGGAAAAATACAGAAACTGGACCCGCTGACGCGCGAGTTCGCGGAGAATCATCCGGACACCTGCGCTGCGGTAACGGCAACTGCGGGACAGAAGCTCCGGTACGGAGCTCTCGTGCTTTTTCTGCTTTTTCTGCTGATATACCGCGCCGATCTCTTTGTCCTGCTGGTCTGCGGGGGTATGATGCTGCTCTATGCAGGGGCTGTGCTGATCCGGCTGACGGCGGCAATCTGTTCGCTCTCCCGCCGCAGTATGGAACAGGTCTCAGCGAATGAAATCGCAAACAATGATCTGCCGGTCTACACCATTCTCGTTCCGCTCTACCGGGAACCGGAAGTCGCGGGAAAAATTGTGAAACGGGTCGCCGCGCTGGATTATCCTCAGGAAAAACTCGACGTCAAACTTCTTCTGGAAAGCGATGACGATCTGACTTTCCGCGAGCTGCAGCGGGCGGAACTTCCTCCCGGATTCACTGTTCTGCGCGTTCCGGACGCCCAGCCGAAAACCAAGCCGCGCGCCTGCAATTTCGGGCTGCGCGAAGCAAAAGGCGAATTTTGTGTCATCTACGACGCGGAAGATATTCCCGATCCCGACCAGCTCCGCAAAGCGGTCGCCGTATTCCGGCGCGACTCGGAAAAACGCCTGGCGTGTGTTCAGGCGAAGCTCAATTATTACAACTCCCGCCAGAACTGGCTGACCGGATTCTTCACAGTGGAGTACACGGCGTATTTCGACCTGATGCTTTCCGGCTGGCAGAAATTCCGCATACCGCTTCCGCTCGGAGGAACCTCGAACCACTTCCGCACCGCGTATCTGCGGGAACTCGGCGGATGGGATCCCTTCAATGTGACGGAGGACTGCGAACTCGGACTGCGGATTTACGAAAAACACTGGCACACCGCCGTCCTTGATTCCACAACACTGGAAGAGGCAAATTCGCGGCTTTGGAACTGGATGCGCCAGCGTTCTCGCTGGGTCAAAGGTTTTATTCAGACTCATCTTGCGCATTACCGCAACCCGCCGGTGACAATTCGGCGACTGGGCTTGCGGGGCGCGGCGGGAGGTTACATGGCCGTCGGCGGGGCAAGTCTGATGATGCTCACCAATCTGATTTACTGGCCGTTGACACTCTTTTACCTCTTTCTCTTCTTCCACGGGCTTTGCGCGGGGGAAACCGCAGAGTCTCTGCTGGCTGCTTCGCCGGGGCGCGAAAACCTGTACCGGGGCGTGGAGATCTGCGGTGTTACATGGAAAGTCTGGCCGATGCTTTATACGGGGGAGGGTGAGAACGCGTTCTGGTCGGTCTCTTCGCAGATTTTCTGTGCAGGTTCGGTTTTTCTTTTTCTTTCGAATTTCCTGCTGGTCGGTGTGCATGTCGCGGCGGTTGTAAAGCGCGGCTTCTTTCATCTGATTCCCCATGCTCTTCTGATGCCGTTCTACTGGGTGCTGATCTCCCTCGGCGCATGGAAGGGTTTTCTTCAGATTTTCACAAAACCGTTCTACTGGGAAAAAACACTGCACGGACTTGATGCGGCGTTTCAAAAGGAGGCTGAATGAACAGCAGACACAATTTTTCTTTGATTGAACTTCTGATAACGATTGCCGTCATTGCAATCCTCGCGGGGCTGCTTATGCCGGCACTGAATATGGCAAAGCAGAAGGCGATCGACCTTCACTGCATCAACAATCTGAAGCAGTTCGGCACGGCGTTCATGACATACCGCAGCGACAACGAGGACAAAATGCCGATGTGGAGTTCCGATCTTTATCCAACCTATATGGCTTCTGCGAAAACCTATGAATGCAAACGGGATTTGAACCAGAAAGACATCTCTTTCCCGAGCACGGAATGGCGTTTGAACGTCCCCGGCGCGGCGACCGATGAACGGAAGTTCGTTGAAGCATATGATTATCCCTCCTCCAAAGCCGAAGAGGGGCGCACCGTTCCGGCGGATGATCCGCGCAGAAAACTGAAGATCAGCTATTTTTATGAATTCGCCGCAACGCCCGCCTCCTGGGAGCTTGCGGAAAAGGCAAAGGGCGCAACCTGGTGGGAACTCAAATACTATCAGATCGAAGCGCTCTCCCCGAAAGCCATGGTGGTGGAGGGCATGGACCCCGAACAGAAAAAACTGTTTGAAAAAGACGACGCCAAGTTCAAGACACGTCTCGCAACATTCCCCGTTCTCCGCTGTTTCTGGCACATGAAAGGCATGGCGCCGGAATCCGACAACACCCCGGTCTACAATCTATCCTATGACGGCAGCATCTTTTACAGCGGACCTCCCGCGTGGGAAGTCAACTCCTGGACACAGAAATAATGCGGATCTTCAGTGTCATATTTCTTCTTTTCTGCGCATCCCTGCTTCATGCGGAGCATCTCTTTTCCGGCGCGTGGAAGGCGGAGGTGCGCGGCATGGAACGTCCCGTTCCAGTCAGGAACGGCGAAGCGGAACTTGCAGCGGATTTTCCCGGAGGCATTCTGCTTTATCAGGAACGGAACCGCTGCAGTTTCAAGCCGGATCGCCATGCGTTCAACTCAAAAGCACTCTCCGTTTCGGTAAAAGCCGAAGGAAGCGCGCATCCGCTGAAAGCATGGATTTTTGTTAAGGATAAGGACGGCGCATGGTTCCAGTCCGACCGCGAATTTTCGCTGAAACCGGGCGTGTGGACGCGGCTTTCCATCCGCATTGACCGTCCGGGGGGCGAACTTTTCCCGAAAGGTCACTCCGCCGCATGGAGCGGATACTTTGCTTCCAGAATCTTTGCCGCGGGCGTTTCAATCTACGGAGAAGGAAAAGATTCCGCACGCATTTCAATGACTCCGCCTGTCTTTGAAGGAGAACGCGCAAATCCGGCTCCGGCCGTCGTGCGCTGGAATTTCCCCGAAAAGGGCAAACAGTTTCAAACGGTTGTCTCCCGTTTCCTGCTCAACAAGGAATATTTCAATCCGTTTGATCCGGATGAGATCGCGGCGGACTTTGAAGTTCTCGCCCCCGGTGCGGAAAAGCCGGTCTCCTATCCGGCGTTTTTCAGTATGGATACGCTGCGGAGAAGACATTTCACCATGGAAACAACGGAATTGAGCGGTTCCCCATTCTGGGAATTCCGCTTTTATCCCAGGAAGACCGGAGAATATAAAATCCGTTTGCGGCTGAACGAATCCGGGAAAAAAGAAACGGTTTACACATCATGGCGCACAATTCATATTGAGAAATCCGGCGAAACCGGTGCGGTGCGGGTCTCGAAAACCGATCCGCGCTTCTTCGAGCTGGAAAATGGCGCGTTCTATTATCCGGTCGGACTCAACATTCACACGAATACCGATCAGCGCGGAGAGCGCGTCGTCCGTCTCAAAGACATTGCAGACTGTGGAAATGCGGATTATGAAATGTATATTGCCGAATGTTCCAAAAACGGAATTGATCTGATTGAAGTGTGGATGGCCGCATGGACCTATGCGATTGAGTGGAGCTCGTCCCGCAACGGCTATTACGGTCTCGGACACTACAACCTTGCCGCGGCGTCGCGGCTTGATGCTCTGCTGGATTTCGCCCGCAAACACAAAGTCCGCGTCAATCTTGTATTCGACAACCACGGCAAAATGACCGATGGTTCCGACCCGGAATGGAATGATTCCCCGTTCAACGCGAAAGGACTTTTTGCCGGAGCGAACAACGCTTTTCTGGATGCTCCGCAGCACTTCTGGCACAATCCGCGCGCACAGGAGTTCAACCGGAAGCGCAACCGTTACATCGCCGCCCGCTGGGGGGCCGACCCCGCGGTGTTCGCAATGGAGCTCTGGAGCGAAGTCGACCTCGTCGCCAAGGCGTACGCTCACCGCATTTCGCTGATTGCCTGGCATAAGAAAACCGCGCTGGAATTGCGCAGAAACATGCAGACGCCCGGACTGGTTGCAACGCATATTTGCGGAGAAGTCGGAAATCTGTTCAAGTGGCGCGACCTCGCCATCGACCCGCCGGAGCTGACGCATGTCTGCTGCGACGCTTACCGCAAGCCCTGGATTCCCGTCGTCAACCAGCTGGAAAAGCACGGACAGCGGATTATGCCGCTGAAGAAGCCCGTTCTCATTACCGAATACGGCGGAACGAACATGGCGGGCGGACGTTTCC